>RDNZ01000019.1:4353-48794 GCA_011364905.1 Candidatus Thorarchaeota archaeon | reverse complement strand
CTCCAAGGTGATTCTTTGGTCAGGACGGAGGAATGCGAATACGACCATCGCAGGTCCCATGAGGGCTATGAACAGAGCAAGCAATGCTTCCGGTCCGATGAGCAGGTCGAAGTACAGTACTGGTAGTCCTGCAATCTGGACAAGAAGGGCAAATGCCAAGGCCGCGCTTGTTCCACGTTTTGTTTCCTTTGTGATCCACAAGAATATTCCACCAATGCTGGCCAGTATAATGGAAGGAAACAACACTCCTATCAACAGAAGGACATCTGATGTCTGTGGAAAGACCTCTGCGAGATAGAAGAGCAGGATAGATACGAGTCCAGTAGATAGTGGAACTGCGTAGAAACGTCTTATGTCAAGGATCATGGCCGCAGCAATTCCGAGCAGGACAACCTCCACAGCAGCTGCTGCATAAAAGGCATAGTAGGTGTCTACCAGGATTGCTTGTCCAGTTATTTCTTCAATATATGTTGCTAAGGCTCCGAGGCCAAAGACAACAAATCCAATAGCGACAACATACAATGGCCTGAATGCTCTTCGAGAATCAGCCTCCATTTCAGAGGATTTGATCCAACTGTAACGACCGATTGTCAGAGCTGCCAAGAGTGTTGCCAATCCGATATAGAGTTGAGTTATTTCATATACTCCCATAGCTAACACATCCTAAAACACAGTCTTTCCCCAATCACTAGCGGATTTCTTAGCCTTGTCAACCTGTGACTGGGTCCATTCCTTCACACTCTCATTGACCTCTGCGGAGGCGATCTTGTCCGTTGTAATGAGTTCCTGCACCAGGGCGAGAAAACCATCAGTGAACTTCCCGCCATTCTCGCGCACGAGCTTGACGACTTCCTGGTTTTCAGCCTCTGCTGATTTCTCATCGGACTCATGAAGTGTGACGACATGGTACTCATCAGAGCTGCCGATTAGCAGTTTCATGTTACCGAAGCGGAGTTCTTCCACTCGTGTGCCACCAGCGACCTTCTTGATGAACATCTGAACTGCTGACACAAAGCCCCCAAACATGGTCACGTCGCCCTCGAAGGCTTCCCAGCCTGCTGAGGCAACTGTTTCCCCTGCTTGGTTCACCAACATTATTCCGTACATTTCTTTTTGCTCCAATTACTAATTTACTGTGTTATCATGATCAATTTGTTACAACGAACTGAACCAGTCCTCTGTCTTGTCTATGGCGTCCTTATCGCCGCCAGTTGCTCCCACTGCCGCCTCAACATCTCTGACCTGAAAGCTCCTGTCAACGAACAACACAAGCGTGTGGTTCTTCGAACAGGTGACCGTCACCATGGCCGGCAGTCGCTTCGCCTTTATGATGGAGTCTTCATCGACATCCACCCTCACTATTGTTCCATCCTTGCACACTGGGCAATTGAATGGATTCAAGGATATTCTCGTCATGCTGCGCATCCCTCTGTCTGTCCGAGATACTTCTTCGCAAGTTGTTGAGCAACCATCTCGAACATGCCATTGATTCCCTCACCAGTCTTTGCCGACACCTCGATGTACTGAGCACCGTACTTCTCCGCGAACTGCTGTCCCTCTTCAGGAGATACTCCAGTCCCATTGGTTCTCTCGTCAGTCTTGTTTCCAACGACTAGAAGTTCGCTTTCTGGGGCGCACTCCTTCAGCCGATCAAGCCAGTCAGTGAGTCGTGCAAGCGAATATGAACGAGTTACATCACAGACTGCAATGGCAATCTTAGCTCCCTTGAAGTAATCCCCAATAACATCTCGAAAACGTGGTTGCCCGCCCAGGTCCCAGATCATCAGGGTCATGGCCGAGCCATTGAGTTCTACCCTCTTGGAGGCGAAGTTTGCACCAATAGTGAGCATCATGTTCTCATCAAAACGATCCTCTGTGTAGCGAAGGGTGATACTTGTCTTTCCGACACCCCCTTCACCCACAAGAACCGTCTTAAAGATCGGAGCTCGCGTTGTCGCATTAATCATCGTTTTTACCTCTGGTTTCTTCTTTCTTGACATCTTCAGTCCCATTAGACTGCATTTTATCAGAGACCAAGTGTTCTCCGCCCGACCGTACCAAGATTCTCTTTGCATCTCTGTAGCGTTCAATGAACTCCTCATTGTCTGACAGAAGGATGTGAGCCAGTCGGTCAAGCAGAATGGAGAATGACACGCTGTCGACAGCTGAGCCATCCATGTGCCTCACCAGATTCTCCAAAGTTCTGAAGAGAGTCTTGTCCTGTTCTGCGACTAGTTGTGTCAGTTCTTCACAGTCTTCCTCAGAGGGTTCCAGCCCCCATCCATCCTGCAGAAAGTCAAGGCATGGGTTTGGACTTTCTTTTGAGAATCCTGGTTTGTGATAGATAAAGAACCGCGCGGCAGAACGAAACTGTATACCTCTCGTTCTCTTCTTCCTGCCCTTATCATCGAACTCGGATGGAGGGTCTTGTTCGACAAGTCCCTGCTCCTCCAGCTTCTGCAGATGATAGTAGCACTGATAACTGGTGATCTCATGTTCTGGATATCTCTGTTCAAGACGCTCAACAATCTCTGGCACTGCCATCCAGTACCTCTGTATGGGTCTTCTCACCTCAACTGAGTGAGTGAGGCCCGTGCCATCTTCGAGCGTCCGCACGTCAGTAGTGACCTCAGTTTCATAGTCATCAATACCTGCTGACAGGACCCTGAGAATCTGTTTCCTAATTGGGTGATGGAGTGACTCTTTCTGGTCATCGTCCTCGATCAGGAGCAGGATTCTCGGACTACTCTCCATCTGTTGATTCTGAGTCTGTTCATTTGCATTTGTTGTCACAGGTATCACTCCGGCGCATCTAATCACTTGATGCCAAGCGCTATTGTAACGAGTTGCAATAAAAAAATAAAACTATTTAAGCCTATTGCAATAGTACTGATTTGTAATGTATTGCAGTGTAATAACAAAACCTTTTATTCTAGTACTGCGCATTACACAATGTAGTGAATCCGTAGACATGACTTCTAATGAAAACGCGTTCTGCGCTCTCTACAGACAAGCTTGAGGAAACCGGCACCATGGGGCAAAACGAATCCATACCATCAGGACTCCCTGACACAGAGAGAAAGGACTTCATGGTCTTGGAAACCCACGAGCAGAAGGAGTCTCTCTATCATCCTATTCGTCTTGAAATTCTTAGAGCACTAGATCAAGGAGTTGAAGATTTCCAGACTGAGGTCAAAACGACTGAGAAGCAGATGGATGATGGAACAGTGATCACTGAGGAGGTCACCACTCGAACACCGTCTCGCAGGCTTTGGATGAGTGTTGCTGAGGTGCTTGATACCATAAAGGAGAACAAGCCAAAGCTCAAGATCTCTAACTATAACTGCTACTACCATCTCAGGAAACTGCGGGAAGAAGGACTTGTCGAGCAGTATCCTCCCCCGAAGAAGGGTGAGAAAGGGTCCTCGAAGAGAGTCAGGGGGATGTACTTCAGGACCACTGCGAAGTTCTTTGTCCCAACGACCTTTGAGATCTCTCCTGACCTGACAGAGCGAGATGTTCTTCCTCCTGAGATCACGGAGAAAGCCGTTGAGTTGGCGCAACAGGTCAAGGAGACTGGACGTGCTGATGCCTATGAATACCAGTTGAAGATAGGACGCTCCACCTATTGGTTCTCAGTCACGATGAGTCTTCATGATGATGGCGAGAGTATTGTTTCCGTCGTCAGAGACATAACCGCACAGAAGAGTACTGAGGAAGAACTGCGAAAGAGTCGGGAGCGACTTGAACTTGCCCTCCGCGGGGCTGATCTTGCGCCGTGGGACTGGCAGCACACAACTGGCCGGATGGTATTCAGTGACCGCATCGCTGAGATGTTGGGGTACACTCCTGAGGAGTTGAATGCCTTTGCCTACGACTGGATGAAACTAATCCATCCTGATGACTTCGGACTTGTCGAGAGCAGGTGGGACGAACACCTGAAGAACAAAACCCCGATGTTTTCCTCAGAGCATCGCTTGGTAACCAAGAGCGGACGCTTTGTCTGGGTGCTGGACAGGGGTCGTGTTGTCGAGAGAGATGAGGACGGCACACCACTCCGCTCAGCAGGTACCTTGCTTGATGTCACTCACGAAAAGCTCATGCTTGAAGCGCTAGATAGAAGCGAGGAGAGGTACCGCAGACTTTTCGAAGAGTCGCTACAGGGCATCGTTATATTTGTCGATGGGAAAATTGTCTTTGCAAACGAAGCCTACGCTGAAACTGTGGGGCGGACAATCGGAGAACTGCTTGCGATGTCTGCTGAAGAAACCTGGACCTTGGTTCATCCCGATGACAGAAAAGAACTAGAAATGCGAAACAAACTGGTCGCATCAGGAGCAGAAAAACTTCCGAAACAGAGATTTCGTTACATACGACCGGATGGCGAGATAAGATGGGTAGACTCCTATGTCAATGTCGTTGAACACGATGGACAACGAGCCATGCAGGCTCTTGAGGTTGACATAACCGAGCAGCACATGGTTGAAATTGCACTGCAAGAGAGTGAGAAGAGGTTCAGAGGAGTCTTTGAGCATACTCCTATCGGCATTGTTCTGTATGACACAAACGGTCGGATTATCCAGTTTAATGAAACTGCTAGACTGATGTTTGGAGTTTCAGGCCCAAGCGATTATGAATCATACCGATTAGATCGAGATCAAAATGTACCTCAAGGACTGTTGGAGAGTATTCAACGAGGCGAGGTGGTGAAGAGTGAAATTAGATACGACCTTGCAAAAGGAGGATTTAGATCATCCAAATCCGGCACGATAGATGTCCAAGTAATCTCGTCAGCACTCAGAGAGGAGGATGGCACTGTATCCTTGTATATTACACAGGTCATGGACGTGACAGAAAACCAGCGGTTTCTTAAAACTCTCAAGGAGGATAAGGAGAAGTATCGCCTGCTTTTTAACGCCGCTGAAGAGGCGGTCCTCGTCTTCAAAGATGAGCAAGTGGTAGACTGTAGCACTGCGGCCTTCAAGTTCTTCAATTGCGAAAAGGAACAATTACTGGGTAAGACGCTCTGGCAACTCTCACCTCGTAACCAGGTTGACAAACAATCGTCAAAAGAGAAGAGCCAACAACTGATGAGCAAGGTCACAAGTGGGAAGCAGCAGGATCTGAGATGGGACATCAAGACCTTCGACGGAGAAAGACTGGAAATCCAACTGAAGTTGAGTCATTTCACAGTCGATGAGGAATCTTACGTTCGTGCGAGTATCAAAAGAGTCACCGAGAGAGGATGACCCTCTCTCAGAATGAGTACTGGTTAACTAGTCTGTGGCTTGTTGCCTCTCTAGATGTGACAGGTTCTTGGGCCTGTAAATGATGACAACTAGGACCACTACGACCATCACTAACATGCTGATGATACCCGAAGGGACGCTTGCTGCCTGACCTGCAGCAGCTGAGAAAGTGTTGAATGTCCCATGCCAGATCGCAGTCATGAGGATGCTCCCCTCAGTGTTATTGTAGATCCAAGTCAACAGTACAGAACCGAACATGAGACCAATGGTCCAGAAGACAGTCCCAATAGGTCCCAACGACATGAGGTTCTCATTGTAGAGGAACATTGGAGCGTGCCACCCTGCCCATATGATGGCCACGATCAGACTGGAAACGAAGGCACTGTATCTTGTCTGGATATGGGGCAACAGATAGCCACGCCAACCGGTTTCCTCACCGATTCCATAGGTGAAGATCCAAAGAGCCCACGCACCAAAGAAGGTCAGGTATGGGAGATACATGACTTGACCAAATATGCTCAAATCTGGCCAAGGCTGTCCCATGGCAACCATCATGAGTGCTGAGGCGATGTAGAATACCCAGACTGAGAACAAAGCTATGATAATCCAGACTGGTCTGATTCTCCACTTCGACATCCTGCCAAGAAGATCATGAAGACTCTGAGTCCCACCTCTCAACCAGGTCACAATGAGCGCAGAGAGCATGGGACCGTACGGAAGGATGTAGTGCAGAGCGAAAGGAATCTGAAGACTGATCACACCGTGATATGATAGAGCTAAGACTATAGCAAGCGACCATGTGATTCCATAGGTGAGTAGCACATAGGATGCTACAGCATTTCTCTGAATCCAATCTCTCACCATTCTAGACCAACTCCATTACAAGTGACGCTTTGGCAAGCCGCTCCGATGGAATCTCAACTTTATACCTGGCAGAGGTCGGATCTTTCCTCATCTGATTTAGTCCGATGCCCACCCCATAACAGTAGACTGTCTTACTCGGTCGAATACGAATGACAACAGAAGCTTTCAGGACTTCTGAGTCAACCTCGAGGTTCATCTGTGTCATCTTCTTCTGTCCAAAGGCTGCTTGAGCCCCCTCGTTTTGGAGTGAAACTATTTCAGCTGTTCCCCTGAACATGACCGTGCTGTCCGGGATAAAACGAAGATAGTGGTGAGGGAAGGTCACCACAAGTGAGACATTGGGGTTCCTTTTGATGTTCCTGGTCTTTGCTGATTTTGATTGGGTCACAACATAGAATGCCAACTCTTCACCAGGAGGCGAAACTGCAAAGATGATTCCCGTTGAGTGCGGACGGTTCTTTGAGTCGACTGTGCTCAAGACTGCAAAGGTCTTCTCTCTCACTTTCTGTTCTACAAGATCGAATTGTGGTTTTGCCATTACACATCCACCTCCATCCGAACTAGGTTGTTCCACTCCGACTCGGTGATGTCCAATCTCAGGACACCCCTTGTTCCTTTGAGTTCAAGCATCGCTCCCTCTACAAACTCCTTGCTGAGAAGTCTGCCAAGGGTCCCTTCGACTAGTACTGGGCCATCGACATCCTTGGGTTGTTCGAGGCTCAGGTGTCTCTTAGAATCAAGTTCTATCGAGAATGCATGTTCGTTCACGCGATTATTCATCATCTATCACCACGATAGACATGCACTCAAACTAAGAAATAGGCTCCTCAAGCCCAAAGCTGAATTTTCATAATCAAGTATGAGTTTTCATGATGCAAATCAATGGAAAACCCAGCAGAATAGCGTGACCGACCTACGAACATGGATTAAAAGTGCAGCCTACGAGTATATAGTGAAATTAAGGGGCTGAACATCGCTATGGACGAATCCCGAACCTACTCCATCACAGGACGTTTCGACCCGCCAGAGGAAGGGCTCTTGGCGGGAGAGAGCATTGTGTGGACAAGGAGAGCCGGGACTGGATTTTGGCTCATCTTTTTTGGTTTTATCATTGTGATAGGAGGCCCAGCCGTACTCTTCGGAGTCATTCAGGAACTTAGCTCTCCATTGGCATTTCTCTTTGCCATACTAGTTGCAGCTGGAATAATCGGCGAAGTAGCCTTGTTTATCCAAACCAAAAGGACACGATACTATCTAACAAGTGAGAGAATTCTTGAGGTCAGGGGTGCGAATATCATCAAGGAAATTTCCCTTCATCATTTCGCAGGTAAACCCATTGGGCAGTTCCTCGAGTCTCGGGTCACCCACAGGAGTAATAATAGACCAATCTATACAATACGGATTTATGACCCAATGTCGGATGAGGTGTTTGAGATAAAGGGCCAAGACTACAACTCTACTATGGCCTTCGAGCGGATAGGTGATGTACGCGAGTGTCCATACTGTAACTATGACAACACTGCACTCAGCACCCTGTGCAGGAACTGTGGCGCAGTCCTTTGATTCTGTCTTCCATGTTTCCTCAGAAAGGATAAACTAGTCCAAGACTTATTTCACTCATTTGCCACCCTGATGCGTAATATTTCTGAATTCACCGACATGTGAAGGTATAAGACATGTATTTAATCGAAAATCACTGAGCAGGTCCGATTGGAGGAAATCAACCTGAAGCATAGAATATTCTATTTTACAGGAACTGGAAACTCCCTAATGGTGGCAAAGGCGATCACTGACGCTCTTGGAGATGCGGATGTCATCCCGATTGCACATGCCCATTCTAATGATTACGATGAGCCACATGAGATTCTAGGCATTGTTTTTCCAGTGTATTGGGGTGGGCTACCACTCAAAGTTCTAGAATTCATCCGCTCATTGAAAGGTCATAGTGCCAGTTACATCTTTGCAGTTGTAACCCATGCTGGAGAACCAGAATTTGCACTTGCTCAACTCAGAGCCGAACTCCAGAAAATCGGTCTTGATCTTTCGGCAGGGTTTCCCCTGAGGATGCCCTCCAATTATATTATCGACTATGACGCTCCATCTGAAAGCGGTATTCAAAGAATCCTTTGCAACGCAGCCAACGCCATCGAGGAAATCGTGGTCACACTCCGGAATCGGACAATCCATCTCCCATCTTCCCAACTCTCGTCCTACTCCTGGCCTTCCCGCAGCTACAAGCAGTTCATAGAGCGTGTGAATGGCTCCGATGAAAAGTTCTGGGTTGATGAGAATTGCACAGAGTGCGAAACCTGTGTACGTATTTGCCCAGTTCAAAATATCCGGATGAAAGAAGGTAGACCTGAGTGGTTACATGGATGCCAGCAGTGTCTTGCCTGTATCAACTGGTGTCCAGAGAGTGCCATTCAGTTTGGATCTGGAACGGAAAGCAGAGGTCGTTATACAAATCCAAGTGTCACGATGGAGGACATGGAACCTTAGTCGAATTGTTTTTAGCGCACCATTCTCAAGGTTGCTCAGCGTGGTGATACAGTGACGAGAGTGCTCGCGATCAATGGGAGTGCCCGAATGGAAAAGGGGGACACACACAAGATGCTGACCGCTTTTGTAGAGGGCATGGAAGAAGCTGGTGCAACGGTTGAAACCATTTTTGCTAAGCGTTTCAAGATTAGACCGTGTCTCGGAGACTTCGACTGCTGGTATGAAAAGGTAGGGAAATGCAGCCAGACTGATGATATGGAGAAGCTCTATCCAAAGTTTCGAGAAGCTGACATCCTTGTACTTGCAATACCAATCTATTTTCCACTTCCAGGAGAAATACAGAACCTACTAAACAGACTAATGCCCCTCATCGAGCCCATCCTAGAGTTTCGTGATGGTCGCACTCGCGCGAAGTTCCATGATGATGTGAAGATATCCAAGATAGTATTGGTTTCAACCGGGGGTTGGTGGGAGAAGGAGAACATGGACCTAGTGGTCCATTTTGTGGAACATATGGCCAAGGATGCAAGTGTTGAGTTCTCGGGAGCTGTTCTGAGACCTCATGCATTTCTTATGAATAAATACAAGGAAAAGGCAGAAGAAGTTCTCAGTGAGACAAGGAAAGCTGGAACACAACTCATCAAAGAAGGCAAGATGTCAAAAGATACGCTAGAAGGTATCAGCCGACCTCTGGAGCCTGAAAAAGAGCTCAGGGAATGGTACAACGACGCGTATCAAAAGGCAAAGGAATCCAGCTTATAGTTCGGTGAATTAGGCATGGCAGATGTGAAGATTATTCCGACTGAGTTCACATCAGAAGGGGAAACAATCAGAGGATACTTTGTTACACCCTCCGGAGAGGGTCCATTCCCCGGGATATGCAAGTTCCACGGTCTCCCAGGTGGGCCCGACATAGTTGGTGGTCTTGCAACAAAGCTCGCAGAGGCTGGGTTTGCAGTCCTGACCTTTGACTTCCGTGGGTTCAGACGGAGTGATGGAATATTCACCTTGTCAGGTCAGATCAAGGATGCAAAACGTGCAATAACTCATCTTCTGGAGTCTGATTTGACTCTGGATTCCTGGTCTGGCATATACGCAGCAAGCTGGGGTGCAGCAGTTGCCATCTGTGCTCTTGCTGAGGACTCGCGATGTGATGCAGTCTGCTTGAGGGCACCTGTTTTTGACACACTTTGGTTCTCGGAATCTCCAATGATACGCCACTCTGTTGAACAAATTTTTGAAACAGATTCAGCCCAGATCCGTGGTATCGAGAATCCAGAGATACGGGAGGAAATCCTTCATGCAATGGTCGATGATGCGAAGATATACAATCCAATGAACGAGATAGCAAAGATAGCTTCTCGCACGTTATTGATAATTCATGGTACAGATGATGTTGGCATCCCTCTGGCGGGAGTAAAGAGGCTCTACGAACTAGCTGGAGAATCTAAGGACTTAGTCATTGTAGAGGGAGCCGATCATAACCTCTCAGACTCTCGAGCATTTGAGATCACCATGAAGACTGTGGTTGATTGGTTCACCAAGAAGTGGAAACCATAACCTTTGACATTTGTAGCTGGAAGAATCAAGTTCAATAAATTCCACGTTTCCTCAGTACAATCAACACAACCACGAACAATCCTATCGCTATTGCCCCTATGGCAATTGGGAGATAATCCATGGTCCCTGAGGTTGTAGGGGTAGTGGGAGTGACAGGGCCTGGTGCCGCCATGGCTGACACGAAAACATTCATCTCAGTTTCATTCATCGTGACTTGGTATCCAGCATCAATCAACTGATTCATGGACCGCTCCAAGTAGTTATGGAAGGACTCGTCCTGCATAATCATACCATTTCCCAAATTCTGGTGAATTGTATCATTGTCTGGATCTAGGGATGTGTAATCAGTATAGTTCAGATACTCTGTCGTGGGTATGAGAACATGTTTGGCAACCCAGTAATCCATGGCAACGGGATCAAGACTTGCGCCAATGATGTCTGTGGCTCTTGCAACTGGATAGCTTGAATATGGTCCCACGATATAGGAGCTCTCTAATGGATTGGCATTGATCCAGACCATATCCAAGATGTTGAGGACTGGGAATCGGGTTTCAGCCATAAGCGTCCCCATTCCGCCTAATCCAATTGAGAAGTGTTCATGCGGGATTGAGGTGTCGACAGCATCTGCAATGTATCCCTGGGGAACTCCCATGTAGTGCTTGATGCATCCAGTCACACCATACCGGAAATGTGTCTTCAGGACAGGCATGTTAATGACCTTTAAACGGTCTGAATCAAAGCCTGAACTGTTGGTCCAGACTCCCTGTTTGAAGCTGATATAAGCTCCAGTTGCCGGGCTCTGGAACTTGGGATAGGACACATATAACTCAGTGTCCTCATGCCATACTGAACTTCGAACATAACCATTTGAGAAATCATCTAGGTTGTAGTCATCAACAGTGGTGCTTCTTAGGTCATCCCAAAGAACGGTGCTTACGTCCCACTCTGGACTGAAGAATTCGGCAAGATCCGCTGCAGACTGATTCTGATAATATGAGTTGGGGAAACGTCTATCTAGATTTCCGAGACCTTGGCCATTATCAGATATAATCACCTCTCCAGTAAATCCATCTGGATGGTCAATAATCATCTGAATCACACTCTTGATAAGGTCAGTATTCGTACCACCTCTGTAGTCCCACTGTCCATTCATCTTGATTATTATCACATCATCACTAGCAATCAGACCCTCAGGTGTATTTGAGGTTTGATAGAAGTGTAAACCTTCTGATTCCATCAGGTCAAGAAGTTCAGCCACTGACAAGTCCATATTTCCTTCTAGTCCTGTGGCGTTCTGCACGAAAAAGAGATTTGAGGCGTTCTCTTGAACTAAAGCGGTCTGAGGATTGAGAACGATGGGGACACGCTCATGATTTGAGTCAGCTTGAAGAGGTTCAGGTCCACTGCTGAACGAATCCGTTGCTACTGCAAATCCGCCCACAGATATAATGGATAGAATCACTATGGGTTTCAACCAAGCAACCGCTGTTCGAAGACTGGAAACACTTGGGATTGATAGAGTCATCATTGTCTTGAGGAGTGTGATGTTTGCAAGAGCTGCCTGCTGGCATGGGTAGAGAATCCGTGAAGGTTTGGATCCAGTTCTGATGGCTAGCCAGATTGCACTGGCAATAGCAACCAGTACAACAATGAGGACATTGTGTCTTTTCGAATTCGGTTTCCTCTCAGGGCACTGAGGTCCAGATTCATGTTTCATCTTACCTCTTCTCCATTAAGGCAGATACTCTATCACCTAGTTATTATATTTCGGGACTAAGTAATCTGCCTCCAGAGTCGACAAAAGGTTGGATCATTCATTTAGTTAGCATCTCACGGGTGTTCTGGAATGTGCAAATTTCGTTCTTCATGTACATGTTTCCCTATCACTTGAATACTAAGATGATAGACACCGTGGGTGGATGGTTCAAGACATGCTTTGCCACAAGATGATCTAGCTTGACTTTCCGAGGAATGGTTTTCTCTGTATCAGCAATACAAGAAAAATCGCGAGTGCGAATCCTCCAACTCCAGCCACAGCTATGGTCAATGTGTCACTGGGCGTAGCAGGAGATGTTGTTGTTGGGATTGTTGTCGTACTTGTTGTAGGTGAAATATCGGAAACATGTGGGTTTGTCCCTCCCAGGTACTCGTTCAGATTAGAGACCCCATCGCCATCAGGATCGAGACCTGCATCATTGAACAATGGATTAAGGTAGTTCTCCAACTCCCAATGGTCTGGCATAAGGTCCCCATCGCTGTCTTCACTCGCTGGATTTAGTCCCAATATGAACTCCTGAATGTTTGAAAGTCCATCCTCGTCCAAATCATCTGTTGCGTCATCTGCAAGAGGATTCAGTCCATACATCACTTCCCAACCATCAGGAATCGAGTCAGAATCCGAATCAGCTGAGAATGGGTCAAGTCCATTTGCAATCTCCCATGAGTCATATAGTGTATCGAAATCAGAGTCTGATTCACCTAACGGGTAGGGATCAAAGGCCTCTGGATTTCCGTCTATAAAGTATGGTCCATAGCCAACCCAGTCTGACCAATAGTTGCCCTGCGCCGTACTCGGGTCATACCAGCGGTTCACATGATGGTCAGTGTCATGGCCTTGGACAAGTCCACCGTTATTATTCACAAGGATATTGTGATGCACAGATACATTTGTACATGTATCTAGATTGAGACCAAAGCCGTCGTTGAGGGCGATGATGTTGTGCATAAGAGTCGTGTGTGACCCTGACATATGCACTCCTTCGCCGTAATTCTCTATAACTGTGTTCCAACTGATATCGTTGTAGAATGCACCTCCAACAAAGATTCCCCACAACATGTTCCCAACAATCCGATTTGAGGTGAGAATGCAGTTCCAAGCCAATTCTACATCTAAACCTGCATACGAGTTCAAACTGCATTCATTGCCCTGCAAGAGAATTTCTGAGGAATCCCAGATGGAAATGCCAGATCCGCTATTGGAGCGGCAAGTGTTGTTGGCAATCTTGAGGCCAACCGATGATTCCACCCAAATTGCAGCACCAAGATTGTAATCGCATACATTGCTATAGATTCGAGTGTCTTCTGAACTGTACAGTCGGATTGCATTTCGGGAGTTTCCTGAGATTGTATTCCTCCACACTAGACCTGACTGCGAGTATATGAGTTGAATTCCAGTTGAACAACCACTACAGGAGTTATCAAACAGCTCTGTTTCTCTTGCTCCACTTGAGCCGATTCCTGACAACTTTGAATCATTGCAGTTCACATTCTGAACAAGAGTGAAGTTTGATTGGATAATGTATACACCTACCTGTTTTGCTGAACTACAGTCTGAGTCGATGATAGCGCAGTTACTACTGAATACGATTCCTGCACCAATAACGGTGCTCGAGCAGTTGAGAGAATCAAGTACCACATTACTGCAATTGGCAAGGAAAACCTGCCCATGTGGACTGGAGATAGTCGTGTCCCTAAGGGAGAAATAAAACGTCAATGGTCTACCATTGACAAGATTGCCAGTGACATTATTGACGTAGCTTGCATAGGTTTCCAATGGGGCGCCACCAACAAACACTCCATCATTAGTAAAGGTGTTGTCTATGACATTCATACTCCAAGAAGTACTGAACAAAACGCCATAATCAGCACTGTCAACAAATTTGTTCTGCTTGATTGACACAGCTCCTCCTGATGTCAAATCAATGCCTCGCTTGTTCTCTGCCATTTCACATCCAGTGATGTTGACTGTACTGCTGGAAAGCTCAAAGCCATACAAGACGTTCTTAGAAATGGCAGCATTTTCCACGATGACACTTTGGGACTGATCAACAAAGACCCCGCTAGCATCATTGTGTTCAATATGGCTATCGCTAATTTTGCAGTCTGTACACCAACGCAAGTAAGCTCCTGTTTCACTGTAGCTGAGATTCTGATTTGAGAGTTTGATATTGGTGCAGTTCACCAGAATAGCCTGACCTATCCCTCCGTCATAGGTCGTTCCATCTTCGTCTATTAGGAGTTTAAGAGGTAGTCCATTTACAAGATTGTTCTGTTGGCTGATGGTTTCATAGTCTGCAACCGAACCCAACTGGAAACTAAAGCCATCATCAATTAAGGTGTTATTCTCAACAACCACATTATTCGTATATACCTCTACTCCATGAGCGTTGCTCCAGAGTGTGTTGTTTGCCACAATAGTTGATTGGCTATAGATCCCTATACCCCATCCGTCGTTTTCGAAAATCGTGTTGTTGAAGATAGTACTATTGTTTGCGCTAACCCGTAATCCATAATTGCAGTCTTGGATTGAACAACTCCTCACTATAGCCTTGGATGTTGAACTTATCTCAATACCCGTTACCCAATCCTCACAATGGACATGTTCAATCACTGCGGTCCCAGCAGCAACGGAGATTATCTGTAACCCATGAATCGATCCACTTCTAGCCCCCTTCAACCAGCAATTACGAATCACAAAATACTTGGTCGTTCCGAATATCAGTATAGCTGGCTCATCACCAGTCGTTATGTTCCATCCTTCGAGAATGTAGGGCATACCAGCATTTCCTGTCCCTGAAACTGCGTAGAATGCCAGCGCGGTGTCATTTCTAATGTCAATAGGTTCATGCGGCGCATAGCTCGACAGAGTCATTATTCGAGTATTTTCGGGTTCATTCTGTAGGCTCTCTACATGAACTGGTTGTATCCAGACAAATGAGCTCAGTAGAACGAGTAGACACACTGTAACTAATAGGGCACTTTTTCCACGCGACAATATACAACCTCCCACTAGGCTGCCAATTGTGACAAATTTGTTGAAGAACATACCAATAAGGACTTCGGAGGTGTTGATGTAGTAACCAAAGGGTTATACGAAGACGTTCTCGGACTCAATGGAAATCGAGGACTGATAGATGAGCACTAGAGAAGCAACTGAAACAAGTCTCGAACTGGAGCGTATCGTCTTCTTTACTGATGCAGTCATGGCCATCGTGTCCACTATCTTGGTCATTGAACTTGCGTTGCCTGACTTGAGTGCTACTGAGCTTGCAAGCCAATTACCAGAGATTCTTTTCTCGATGCTTCCAAAGTTCACTAGCTATGCCCTTAGCTTTTTCATAATAGGCTCTTTCTGGGTTCGTCATCATGACATCTTCTCATATATCAGGAAATACGACAATAGGCTCATATGGCTAAACATTATTTTCCTGCTATTTCTTGCCTTAATACCGTTCGCTACAGGTGTGCTTGGTGCAACAGTGTTTGTCGCCGCATCTGTGATTTTCTATTCTGGAGTTGTAGCAAGTGCCTCGTTTGTTTTTCTATTGATGTGGATCCATGCATCACGAAACAATAAGCTAGTGTCGCCTTCCGTTTCTAAGTCGACCATTCAGTATGAGAAGCGGCGTTCTATGATTACAACTGCCTCTTTCCTGCTGGCCATACCTGCAGCGCTCATTGACGTGCGTCTGAGTATTGCTGTGTGGGCGATGATTCCCCTGATATTCGGTGTTATCTATCGTCTATCTACTCGGTTCTCCAAGAGCTAATCTGGTCTCAGAAATCTGAAGTAGGCCTTAATCTTACTTGGCCGAATAAGGAGAGCTGGAACCTTCTTTCTATATTCATTGTACCCCTCACCAAACCTCTCCACGAGTTCCTTCTCTTCCTTCCAGATCTGCAGTCTAAAGACAAGATATGTCAGGAGACCAAAGAAAATGGAGTAGACTGAGAGTCCAAAGAACAGACCAGCAGTCGCCAGAAGAACTCCTCCTAGATATGTTGGATGACGGACAACGGAGTATATTTCATGCTCTTGAATCTCTGACTCTTCAGGGAAGTAGAGATAGACCACCAACATATAATCGATGCCGAATGTTTCCAAGGCACTTCGTACCGTTAATACGCCAAGAATGATTAGAACTCCTGCAACAACTATCCTGAACCATATATCAACCACAGGTGCAATACCAATGAGCTGTAGTAGTGAGGTTGACCACTGAATCACGATAGGATTGGTTGAGGGAACGGGTGGGAGAGCAGAAATGGATGTGAATGCCAGAAACACCAGAGGAGGCACCATGAAAACGCCCGTGACTCCTCGAGGAATTATCTTCTGATAGCCAAGATTGCCATATTTCTTCTTCATTTGATCTCGCTTGTTCCAGACACCCCAGATTAACCAAAGTCCCAATGCCGCAATGAAAAGCGCTCCAAGCATTGGCAGAAAGGGTTCCAATACCACCAAGAGCGTGATGCTGCTAAACATACGAGGTAGAATACTGATGGAAACGAGAAAAACGTAGGCCAGCAATGCAGCCAGAGCTCCTCTGAGCGGAAGAACTGCAATCCTGGTTCCTGCATATGCTGGAAGTTTTTCGCGAACCTTATCGAATCCCTTTATTTTCATGAACTGGACCTAGCTGTATAACAAAACACTTCGACCATATATGCTCTGCTTTAGGTTCAAAATGCGAGGGTTTTAGAAACTTCATCTATAGCATCATGTTTTCAGAAATTGCTAATCTATTTCAGAGGATAGCGTAAATGGGAGTATTATGAAAAGTCATACGAAGTATCTTACCTTCAATGTACCAACTCGGATGGACTTCGTTCACATCACCTCTGATGTGCAGGATGCCGTGAAGGAGAGCGGGGTCCAAGAGGGTCTCTGTCTCGTCAACGCCATGCATATCACTGCCAGCGTCTTCATCAATGATGATGAGAGCGGTCTCCACGAGGACTACAAGATTTGGCTTGAGGCGCTTGCGCCCCATGAGCCCATAAATCGTTACAAACACAACCGGACCGGCGAAGACAATGGAGATGCGCATCACAAGCGTCAGATCATGGGTCGTGAGGTCGTCATAGCCATCACCAAAGGTCAGCTCGACCTAGGTCCTTGGGAACGGGTCTTCTATGGAGAGTTCGATGGTCGCAGGTCCAAACGGGTTCTCATCAAGATTATTGGGGAATAGGAAAAAGGTATAATGCAAACCAACCGAAGCAGGCAAAGGATGGATGTTCGTTGGAAGACGGAAATGATATTCTACTTCGAATAAAGGAGATAGAAATCTCCATTGATGACGCGATGTGGAAAAGTCTGAAGGATGAGGATCACGAGCAGGAGCTGCAAGAGTATGAAAAAGCCAAGAAAGCACTAGAGTCAATTGATGTGAATGCTGGTGAGATCAAGCGAGAGCGTGATAGAGTCCTCTCGTACTGCTTAATGCGCATAAATGATGCTCTGGAGAATCTTGAAAGAACGGATGGATCAATCGAAAGAGCTGAGGAATCATTGAGATTAGCCGAAGAATCCAAGAACAGCGTTCAGATCCTTCGTTCAAAACTTGCGCTTGGTGTTGCACTATTAAACTCGGGTAGACTAAACGATGCAGAGCGCCATTTTGCTGACATCATTCTTCAAGCAAAGGATGAATCCCAGAACAGAGAAGTGATTCAGGTCTATGGCTGGACTCTGATTGTCAAGGTGAATGTCCTCCTTGGAAAGAATCTATACTCCCAAGCAAAGGAGCTTGCGAACCAAGCATTGGATGTCCTCAGTGGAATAGAGAACTACGCCGGTCTTCGAACAGCACACTCTCTTCTCGCTCGTATCTATCAGATAGAGGGCAACATGGAGGATGCAAAATCCCATGCTCGGTTGTCTGAGCAATATGCGGACTTGGCCAAGACTCTCAAACGCTAATCCCGAACATTTATACGCTTTTTTAACTATAGTTAACTTGAAGCCTGAAAAGAAAATGATCACCTTTAGTACAGAAGTCGAAATCTCTCGCCCCATAGAGGAGGTTTTTAATTACGTGTCGAGGGGCGAGAACAATAGCTATTGGAACTCAGCTGTAAGACAAGTGGAAAAGGTGGATGGGTGCGAGAACCCACCTAAGTGTAGATACAAAATGACTCGTGAACTACCAACTGGCAAGGTCGTGAATGTCTATGAGGTTGTTGAATACAAGCCTAACAGAGTTCTGACCATTCAAACAGTCAGTGGTCCAACTCCATTCACCTACAAATACACGTTTGACACTGTGAATGGAAAGACCCACATCAAACTCGATGGGGCAATCAAAGAAGATGGACTGCCGTACAAGCTCCCTTCATTCCTTGCTTCTCGATTGATCAAGCGAGGTGTAGATACTAACTTCGAGAACTTGAAAGGAATCCTTGAGCTGTGCGACTAGTTCAATCTAGGTTGGAATCCATTTCCTCACGCTGTTCCTATACTCAAGGAACTCCTTGCCAAATCGCTCCTCCAGTTTGTTCTCCTCATAATTTGCCAGCGAGTCATAGAAAACAAAGATTATCCCCCATAAGACAATCGATGCAAGAGAGAACGTAGATATTGCCAGTCCCAGGTAGATAAGATGGGACCCCAGATACATTGGATGCCGTACATGAGCGAAGACACCTGTAGTTGCTAGTTCATCCACCTTCGCGTCAAAGAGGTCTTTGTGTGATGCGTTAATGAAGTAAATTGCTACAATGATAAGAATACCTCCGAAGCCAATATAGATCCAAAAGAATGTGAAACTCCACAGGAATGTGGTGAAACGTAGAGCGAAGGAGTCGATAATCCATACTATGAAGAATATGACCATCAAGATCATTTGGTTACGGTGGCCGCCTGGTTTCTCACCTGTAAGATGTTCATGAATGTACTCAGACATGGATGTTCCCTCTGTGTCATCGAGCGGAAGACAGTGATTCATGATACATAATTATTCTGGTTTTTATCGAACTAGTAAAATCGCATACAGAACGTTCTATGAATATTGATATTAGCGAATTTTCATAGACCAGATACTGTATCGGTGACCTCTGAATGAAATCACTCTGTCCCACCTGCGGTCGTCTTGTGAAGAACAGTGAGATAGAGGAGTCTGGAAAGGTCTACACGGTCAAAACCTGTCCTGAACATGGTTCTATAAAGGCCCTCGTGTCAACGGATGCCAGGTACTGGATGGAGTCTCTCAAGTATAACCGCCCCGGCACAGCGCCTCTTGTGTGGTCCTCTGAAGTAAGCAGAGGCTGCCCCGATGATTGTGGGATTTGCCCTGCTCACGAGCAGCATACATGTGTGGGAATCATTGAAATCACCGGACAGTGCAATTTGAACTGCAATATCTGCTTTGCAGATGTCTCCATAGGCGAGCATGTGCCTCTTGATGAGATAACGAGGATGATTGATGCGTATGTGTCTTATGAGACTGAGCCCGAACTTCTGCAAGTAAGTGGCGGTGAGCCAACCCTCCATCCTGATATCATCGAGATCGTAAACTATGCAAAACATCTTGGTATCCAGGATGTAGCAGTCTCCACCAATGGTCTCCAGCTACTGGAAGAGGGATTCGCCGAAGAACTAGCCAAGACCGACCCTGTGATCTATCTTCAATTTGATACCTTCGACCCTAATGTGTCCAGAATGATTCGAGGTAGGAATCTCGTCGAGGAGAAGAAACGAGTTGTCGACATCTGCAACAACCTTGGCATGACCACAGTTCTGGTTCCAACCCTGATTGCTGGGGTGAACACGAATGAAATTGGAACTTTGATTGAGTATGCACTGGCTCAGAAGAAGGTCTTTGGTGTGAACTTTCAGCCAATATCGCTCACTGGGCGCGTGAACCTCCCTGATATCACCTCGCCCACAATACCACAAGTCCTTCAGGAAATCGAAACGCAGACAGATGGTGTCCTTGAGGCCTCTGACTTTCGTCCTATCCCATGTCCCCATCCTCACTGCACTACAATCTCCTACATTCTCGTCGATGATAAGACTGTCACGCCTCTCACCGACATTGTGAATGTGGACGAGTATATTGACTACGCCAAAGACAGGACGCTCGTAAAGGAGGCTGTCCTGATGGATGAGGCTTTCACCAAGCTGTTCTCCACGAGGGCAGTCCCGGGAACCGAGAGCAACCTTGAGGCGTTCTGTGAGGCTTGCGGCATGACCATTCCAGAAGTGCTTGGTAAATCGGTCAAGATAGTATCCGTCCATTCCTTCATGGACCGACATACTTACCAGCTGGAGCGAGCTCAGAAGTGCTGTATTCATGTTATCCAACCAGATGGAAGGATGATTCCTTTTTGCAACTACAATATGTTCCATAGACAAAGGGAGGACTGAGCCATGCAAGATGAAGAAAAGACCGAGCAAGAGCTGGGAGTTTGCTGTGGAGATTTTTACAATCACCCTTTAGTATCACAGCTACTGGATGGTATTTTCCATCCGGGAGGACTTGCATTGAGCAAGCTGATGGCGGACAGGATGAAAATTGACAGTGAGTCCACGGTCCTTGACATTGCATGCGGCGACGGAAGAACTGCCACCTATCTTGCAAGGAGCCTTGGCTGCAAAGTTTCAGGGATAGATGCGAGTCAAGCTATGATTGACTCAGCAAAGCAACTCGCCGAGGACTTACGAGTGAAGAATAGGACTGACTTCAAGGTGGCTCTGGCAGGTAAGGTTCCTTATGACGACGATTCGTTCACTGCTGCCTTTAGTGAGTGCTCACTATGCACTTTCTATAGCAAAGACCAAGCTGTGAAGGAAATACGGAGAGTGCTGAAACCAGAGGGCATCTTCGGACTACACGATGTCACTGTTCAGAACCATGAGGATCTGGAAGATGAACTGAGAGGTCTCCTGGGTAAGGTGGCGTGCATAGCTGATGCGTTGTCTTCTGACGGATACATCGACTTCTTCAAGAAAGAGGGATTCAGCCTCCTCACATCCTCCAATCACTCTGACTTGCTTGAAGACTTGGCTGATAAAGCAAAAGGTCGTGCGCGGTTCTTCAAAGAGGTCAGTGTGGACAAGGAGATAACAGGCAAACTGACCGATGCAGTTCGAATAATTGGATTGATCAAGGCACAGATTGTATCAGGGAATATCGGCTATGGGATGTTTG
This sequence comes from Candidatus Thorarchaeota archaeon, assembly GCA_011364905.1. GTDB lineage: Archaea > Asgardarchaeota > Thorarchaeia > Thorarchaeales > Thorarchaeaceae > SMTZ1-45. The sequence continues at coordinate 27,685 of RDNZ01000019.1, read as the reverse complement.
TCTTCAAGTCTCGCTAGGTCTTAGGCTCACTTCAGTCTATACAGATCTTCATAGAACATACCAGAATACATCAGTCTTCGTGAAACAGGCTGGAACATCCTAGAGGCAATTTTACTCACTGGGACTGAGTATGTCTGAGAGTTCCCTCCCAGTCTAGTTGAAAGGAAGATTGCTAGAGGATTGTAAATCCTTAGAAGTCCTTTGAACTTCTGGCAATCTAGGAGCATTATAAATCCAGATTTGCAGGTAAGCTTCTTTATCTCTCTCAAGACATGAGGCGACCGTGGTATGATGGAGAGAGAATAGGTGGACAAAACAAGGTCAAAGCATCCGTCAAGTTTTGAGGACATCTCTCTAGCATCTATGAGTTTTAGATTGACATTTTTCCACTCATTGTCGCGAACTCGACGTGCTGCCTGTTTCAGCATGGCTGGAGTGTAATCAATCCCCACAATAGCACTATATTCTGGATATCTGTCGACAAGCAGTGGAATGTTCGCTCCTGTTCCAGTGCTCACATCTAGAATCCTCGGAGATTCCAGATCAGGTAGTCGCTTGATGGCTTCTTTTCTCCACTTCGCCAGGTTGACTCCTAGTCCCCTATAGAACTTCAGGAGCATCTGATAGTGAAGTGCAGACGTACTGTAGATATGTCGAACCCTCTCTCCAGTCACATCGCTCATGTCCAAACAATCCTTCAGACAGCGGACCTGAAACATTGGACGAGACCATACATATGAAGCAGTTTCACCGCATTCATAATCTCATCTTCATCTTTGGAAACCAATCCTGGGTGATGAAGTATCTCTGAGGGTCGTCGTTTCTCCTCTAGCAAGTCACAGATATCAATGAGGTCCTCCATTGGAAGGTTGAGTGTCTTTATGAGGGGGGACGGCAACAGATAGTTCTTGAAAAGAGTGCGTCCATGCCAACGCTCATTCTCGTGCTCCCAGAGCTGAAATGTATGGTCTTCATCCCAGAAGAACACATCATCCTGCTCTGCAAAAATTGTTCTTGCATGCCGTGTGATGACTGAGTCTATTCTTGCTGTTCTCTCAGCAGTCTTGATCTCGAATTCATCCATGAAACATCCCGCTTCTATCTCTCTACCAATCTTCTCCAGCTCGGGCTTAGCCTTCTCTAGGAATCCTTTGGTGTCCTGGTCGGTCAGAAGAACAATGAGCGCATTCTCCGTTCTCGAATACACCATCTCATAAGCTCTGAACCTGATCGTATCAAGCGAAACGTCTCCATCAAGTCCAAGACTCACACCCACGTTCTCTATTGCCGACAGCAAACCCCCAAACAGCGCATCATCAATCTGGACGTGGCCAGTTCCCACATGTGTGATGGGTAAACCACTCTTATGAATCACAAACAGTTCTCGTACTGCGCGTTTCTCCACCATTTTAGGAAGCCCCCTTCTCTGCAATTACCCAGTTATCACCGATGGTTTGAACAGTCAGCGAATGTTTCTGAAACACACTCTCAATGGTGTCCCGGTTTAGAGGTTGTGGATAGCCCTCTATTGTCTGCATAAGCACGTAGGCTGGGGTACTCACGGTCTCTCCGGGTGGTAGTGTTGGGTCATTTGTTACTAATCTTGCACCCGGATGAAGGTAGGCTGAAACTGTTTTGACCCTCTCATCGAACGAGTCGTGGTTAAAGGAGAAGATCTCCTCTCCGTAAAACAAGTCTAGGCGAGTGTCCGGATTTCTACCAAGCAGGTCAGGAACAAGCTTGTCGAGCGTCCTGTCTTCAGATAGTAACTGCAGTATAGTCCTTAATGGTGTATACCATCGATAGTCCTGGAGAAACAGATGAATCCTCTCAGGATTGAATATGTCATCAATCTGCTTCAGAGCAAAAGGCAGACCAACATCAGCAAAGGCTGATACTCCAATCTCCTTTGTTTTCTTTGGTGAAAATGACTTCAACAGAACACTGCGACCCTTCTCAGTCAGTGTGCTACTGAATACGGTTTCAAGCACCACCCTTGGTACCTCGTTGAGCATAACTTTTCTTCCAACAAGAGCTGCTGGAAGGTATTTCGAGCAGTCGTAATAGAAATTGGTCATTGCAGAGCCCACATCTTCCGGGCGAATGGCTGCTGTCCTCACCTCGCGTATTTGGTATTTTCCTCCTGAATACCCAACGATGTTTTCTCTGACAAGAAGTGTAAGGATATCTCCGAGGAGCATCTTGTTTGTGTATCCATGCTCCTGAGCCAGCTCATCAATGGTTTTTGGATTGGATAGTGTGATTATCCATCCCTCTGCAAGGATGGTGTTCACAATGAGCCGTAATGCTGTTTCCTCAGACTCTTTGTATTCGGAGTAGGCTTTTCTCAAGTCGCCATCAGTGAGATACTTGCCAACTCTCTTAAGGCCAAAGATGGTTCCACTGAACCGCTCCATCACTCATCATCCTCGCTCACGTTTAGGCCCCAGTCGTATTCAATATTTTTGATTTTGACCTTATCTTTCCGCTCGTCAATGAACTCACGTATCTCCGTTGGTGCATACTCTCTGATGTACTCCATGATACTCTTTCCTGTGGCTTCAAAATCCTTCTTGTACCACTTGAAGATCTTGCTGACATACAGAACCCCCTCTTCCCTGTCCAATCTGAGTCCTTCGTTACTTCTGAGGTACAGCTTTGTGGATGCATCCAGTTCAGCATTTATATTCTCAGCGCTGTAGAGTCCATCCTTTAACAGCGGACACCCAAGTGATGAGCAGTTCAGTGCGAAATGAACCCTGGGATCCTCGAAGTCCCTTCTGATGCTGTTCTCAATGTTCCTCAGAGTGTATTCTTCCCCACCTACATTGAACTTCTGGAGTGCGAAAAACCGCACCCTACCGAACCAGCTCTTATTCCCCTTAATAGCAAAGTCGGGGTCTCTCTCCAGCTTCTTAACCACTCCGTAAATGGAAAGTGCGTTGTAGCAGTTGATCCAGAAAGCCAGTTTTTTCTCCTTTGTCGTCAAGGTGCTCAGGTCAAAATCAGCCAGAGACTCGGCGTAAGCCACCATCGACTTGTCCGCCATGAGTGCGAAGTAGTTTACCTTGCCCTCTGCATCCCTATATCGATCGATGATGGACCTTAGTTTTTGGTTGAGACCAGTGATTTCGTCTTGCGTGCTGTTCATTACAATCACCAATTACTGAAAGTACGAGCAAGAATCCTCTCTATTAGCTGGCTAGAAGGTGGCACAGAGGAGTGCCACCAGTCTGCTTTATTATGGTCCAAGCTTAGACCAGTCTACGATGATGATCAGGAGGGTCAGTGCACCAAGTACGACCTTCATTGTGTTGAGAAAATCTGCAAGACCCTGTCCTCCCATAGCTCCCATAGCAACTGGGAAGAAGGGCAAGATTCCCATGAAGAGCAGAATCAAAGCTACAGCTATGAGCCAAATCTTACTATTGACCATTTCGGCATCAGTTTCTCTGACTGCTACGACGAGATTGATTATAGCGACTATAATCTTGATGACACTTAGAACCGTTCCGCCATCGAACAGTATTATCGCGGCTGCTGCGGGTACAAGCGACAGTGCACCCACAATGATCAATGTTATACCATCAATCCACATCCACGCCTTAGTACCTAGAATATTCATACGAAAACCTCTGACTTATCAATAGTTAAGTTTCTCTTAAGTGTTTGTATATCAAGTCATTAGGTTGATGGATAAGAATTATCTACAGCATCTCTTTGCTTCAGGCATCTCAAGGAGGTTCTGAGACCTGCCGGACAGACACAAAGAAGATGGTCCGCCTGGACTTGAGCAGAAAAAGGAGCAGGCTAGAAAACGTGCCAAAGCAGTACGTGATAGTTCTGTCTATACAAAAAGGAAACACGAGCGGTCTATCACGCCTGGGGTCCGAATAGTCGGCAGTGGTCTCTTGGAAGGAGAGCGAGATTCTACAAAACCTGAGAGAACAGATACGATTAAACAAGCAGTTCTTGCATATGTTCTCGGAAAAGGGGGTTTTGAGGTTTCAGAAATGCGGCTTGTTGAAAAAATCTCCAAGAAACGCGATAGTAGGGACGTGATGGAGGTTCGTATTGCGAGAATTAAGGGGCTTCATGAAAAGTGGGGTCTCGATAGACAGTTCATCTCGAGGTCTGTTTACGCACATCGTCTTGAGAATGGCGCAATTATTGAGCACAGTCTGCTTAGTTATGGGGGTTTTGAGAGTCGCACCTACTATATTGTTGAGGGGAATAACTTCCGCTCTTTTGCCCAGTGGAATTTCAGAAAGCCCTGAGATTGAGTCGCGTTTGCAGCGTGATTTCACAAAAACGGTTCGATGCGAGTGAAACCGCAAATTTTTGGCTTTATCGGCAGATTTAGAAGATATCTTTCGAATTGTAGGGAATGTCTCGAGAGTCGGTTCAAGACTCTGTGGTATCTTACCACTTGAGTAGTAGCCCATGGCCTCGCTCCGGGAAAACAACCCCCGTTCAAAAGGGATTACTTCTTTCCATGGATCACTCCGACGCAGTTCTCTGTGAAGAAGGGGTTGGTTTCGGTGTTCCGATTCTCCAGTACAAACGAGACTTCTACTTCCCCGGCAAGTCCACGGTGTCAAAGGATGGGAGAATAGAAGACCATCAAGCGTGGAAGAAATTCACCATGAACCTAATTGACCGTCGTCAAAGAAAGGTCTCATCACACGCAGGAATGTTCACATGGGTGAGCCAGAGGATTTACAACCGAATCTACAAAACAAGCTTTGGAAGGAGAGTTTCTCTTCTTCTGATTAACAGATTTGCCCCGAATATCTCAGAGAACTACTCCTTTGCGTATTTCGAAGTAGAGAGCAAAGGCTCGATACTGTCCTCGTACTCAATCGATCATGATTCAAATGCGATTGCCATAGAATTGGACCTCTCAGGAGTCCAAACCTCTGGTCTGCAGCACATCTATGTATCAAATGAACTTGGGGGGACTTTTTTCGATGTGTATACAGACAGCTCAGGGCTAACACTGCAGGGAGATTCTATCGAAGGATGGGATAAGATACACGCAACATGGGCTGAGTTTCAATCGCCATCTATGAAAATTGCATTCCGCGTGGATATTCCAAAGGAGGTTGAGGCATTTCGTGGAAGAGAGATTATCGGGCAGCATATTTGCTGGAGCGGAGTTATCCTCAAGATACATCCGTCCTCAAAGAGTGTGAGATACAAGGTAACAATCAGACCAGATTTGAATGGAGTGATTGAATCATGAGTGTTGATGTCCTTCTCATTTATCCTTATTTCAATGAAGAACTGGACCGCTCTATATTTCGCTATCCTCCTCTTGGACTTGGATATCTCGCATCCATGCTGCGAACGAACGGTGTGTCTGTCCAGATTCTTGACTGTACATTCATTGATCCCCAGCATGCACTTCGAATAGTTAGACAGTCACATCCTCGAATTGTTGGCATATACTCCATGGTTACAATTAATCACCACGCAACAGAACTCGCCAAGGCTCTTCGTGAAGAAACAGAGCTTCTCGTTGCTGGAGGTCCTCTACCCAGTCTGGTCCCTGAGGAGTTTCTTGACATGTTTGACCTCGTGGTTATACACGAGGGAGAGCACACTTTTCTTGAGGTCGTAAGAAATCATCTAAACGGGGCTTCGTGGAAAGAAGTGTTGGGAATCGCATTCCTTGACGATGAAGGAAACTGCCACCAAAACCAAGATCGCCCGTTTGAGCAGAACTTGGATAGACTCCCCTTTCCAGCGCGTGATCTGTTTCCCAACAAGTCTTACAAGCACTACTGGAGCACTTTGTATGGATATACAGTAACAAACCAAATCACCACAAGAGGGTGCCCCTATCTATGTGACTTCTGTAGTAATCCAATCTTTGGACGAAGCTACAGAGAGCGTTCTGCTTCAAATGTCGTTGATGAGATGAGGGAGATTGAGAGTCTTGGCTATGATCGTGTATTCTTCTCAGATGATTGCTTTACACAGAACCTCCAGAGAGTGGAGGAAATCTGCGATCTTCTCATTCACGAAAAACTCGATCTTGGATGGATGTGTTTGAGTAGGGCTGACAGGCTTGATGAGCGAACGGCCACAAAAATGGCAAGGGCAGGATGTAAACAGATATTCTTTGGCATCGAGTCCGGGAACGAAAGGATGCTCAAGGTCATGAATAAACGGATTGTCCTGAGTGATGTTGAGAAAGCCATCAAGTCTGCAAAACATGCAGGAATAGCGACCGGTGGTTTTTTCATCCTTGGATATCCTGGAGAGTCAAACGCATCACTGCTAGACACACTGCGATTCTCATCTGCTCTTCCACTTGATTACCTCTCATACTCCTTTCCATACCCCATTTTTGGAACTGGACTCTACACTAAAGTCGAGCAGCGCATAACCCGACCTCAATGGAGAAAACAACGGGGCCAAGCTAGTAGACATCAACTTCTCTTCTCGGGTGACTTTTCAGAAACCAAACTACGCTTGGCAAAATACAAAGGACTTGCTCAATATTTTCTTCGCAAGGGAGGATCTATGGGAGTTGCCACTGCATCCGTTGTTGAACGATTGACAGACCCGTTGGTCAAGATACTGAGATAATGCAGGATTCAGTAGGTCTAGCGGACTCTTGGTTATTACAAAGATATCCGTATCGCTTCTCAGTTCCTCCTTCAGTTTCTTGGAGACCACTTGTTATTCTTCTGGTTTCTTCTGTAACCGCTCTTCTCTCTCTTTGATAATTTTGTCTGAGTCTATGAATCCCTTTGTCAACAGGAAAATACCAATGACTTCTCCAATGTAGAGAACATTGCCATACTCAACTCCTGACCTCGCGATTGCTCCAGCGATGGAAATCGCTAGTCCTCCCAAAACAATCCAAAGATTGTAGTTGAACCTGGTCTTGATAAATGAGAAGAAGGCTGCTCCAATTAAAAGAAAGGCCCCAGTCACCGATAGCATCGGTGAGAAGTTCCTCACGTGTTGTGGCATTGCGTTTCCTGCCACTGCAATCCCTGCGACGAAGTTCTCGGTGGAAATCTGAGCAACTGCAGCATATACTCCCATCCACAGTGTCATCACGATTGCGAAGACCAGGTAGATATGCCCATGGAGCATCTTGGTCTGGTTGACATCCTTATTGCGACTAAGAATGTATGCTACAAGAATCAGTATTCCATAAGTGCCGATACCTGCAACAGGATACTCCATAGCTCCAAGTGCCAGCGCTGAAAAGTCTGTGTGGGTACTCAGCGTCATCATATATGAGAACATGACGACGATGGCGAACAGAATACCATCAATTACGAAAAGGCCGCGCTTTGAGAACACATTCTTCGCGAGAACCAGATAAAGTGCTCCAGCGCCCATTATTGCGACCAAAGACGCAGAGAGCACAAGATAAACCTTGTAGATCTCGATGTTCCAGCTGAAGAACTCGGAATACGCCTCGAATCCTGCAGCCACTGCGAACATTATCAAAGATATGAACCATAGAACTTGGTATATCCTATGCCTCCGTTGCCACTGCCTAGCGACTAGGTAGGCAAACACAACAGCAACGAGAACAGTGACAACTGGAAATACTGACAAAATCGTAGCCATTAGACATCATCTTTGATTGTGCTCTTTAGCACAGTTAATAAGATAGCACCACGCTGCTGTTGCAACACGGAGAGACATGAATGAAGCAGGAACCAAGCATTGATGCATTATCACGAATCCACGAGAATGACTCGGAAACGTTGCATCATGACCTAGTCCATGTCTTGGGATTGACTCCCAATGAGGCTCGAGCCTATGTCCATTTACTTGGTAGAGCCCCTATCACTCCAGGCGCTCTTAGCCAAATCACTAAGATTCACCGGTCACGAATATATGACAATTTGAAAGGGCTTGAATCCAAAGGACTGATTTTGAAGACCGATATGAGCCCTCTTCGATATGAGGCTGTTTCACCAGAACTCGCTGTGGCAAAGATTGTGGAGCAGCTTAACAGGTCGCATACACAACGTGTGTATCAGATATCAGCTCTCTCGCTTGCTTTGCAATCTCTTCATGACAAGACACGACCTCTAACTGAACGATCAACAACGAAACTGATTCCCCTTGAAGGGGTTGTCACTGAGCTCTCGAAGCTCCTTGAAAAAGCAAAGTCCAGGGTTTGGGTTTCTAAGAGAGCCTTAGGAGGAGTTGTCGATTGGTACCTTCTTCGCCCTCAGTTGGAACAGCTTGTTTCCTTGAATGCGGATATTCGATTCATTTCCGACACTGCGTTCCCGCTGCCTTTTGGAACAAAACTCCTCTCCGATGTGCCACTCTCCTTTGCACTTGTGGATGATGCAGTCATGACTTTCCTGTTTTCATCTTCCACAGAAACAGACCAGGTCATACTTTCCGAAAACAAGGAGTATGTGGATTTCTTCGCGCAGATCTTCTCGGACCTATGGTCTGCTGCGGAATGAAAGAACATCTGCTTTTATCACTCTTTGGAAGTCCTTATCTTGCAGGCTCCCTGGTTATAGACTCTTGCACTTCGCCCCTTGAATGCACCAACAAGAGTGAGATTGGCCTTTTGAGCAAACTTCACACCTGCGTCTGTCGACACTGCAAACGAGACTAATAACGGGATAGACGTCCACGCGCACTTACTAACGATGTCTGCTGTCAATCGACCAGAGGTGAAGACCAGACACTTGGTGAGATCGAATCCCTGTCGTGCAGCCTGTCCTATCGTCTTGTCGACAGCATTGTGACGTCCTATATCTTCTGCAAACACATACTCATTGTCAGCAAAGCTGTGCATGAGGGCCCCATGGAAGGCTCCAGTCCGCTTTCTATCAGTCTGAGCATTTCGCAGTTTCCCTGCAATCTCAATCAAGGTGCCAAGTTCGATGTCAATGGTTTTGTTAATCGATGGAACTCCCTCTGCTGTTCTGAGTTCTCTTAAGACCTCCGGAGCACTGCACTCTGTTCCGATGAATCTTCTCACCTGAGAGAAACCTCTCTGCGTTTCGGGAGTCACACCCTCTCGAACCTTGATGTCGCATCGATGATTGGCATGTCGAATCTTGCTGATATCAGTGAACGAACCAATGATTCCAGTAGAGAGGAGATAGCCTATTGCGAGTTCTTCTTCAAGTCCTGGGCTGCAGACAAAAGCTGCGACGAACTCTTTGTCCACTCTCACTTCCAGAACTGATTCAATGGCAAGAAAATCAGCCTCATCTATCGCCTGATTGGCTGTTAGTCTTAGGGTTGGTAGAGATCTATATGGCCGCAAGATGAATCCCAAGGTCTGATACCTCAAGCTCATAAAAGACTTCATGCTCAATAGTGAAGCATTCACCATTGTTGTTATTGTAGAATAAAATTAGAAAAAAGAGAGGGGAAGCCCAGGCCAGCTGGGCTTCAAGTCATTGGTTATTCTCTTGAGCGTTGTTTCATCAGAACTATGATGATGATTACTGCAACTCCAGCAGCAGCAAGGATCACTATCACCAGTGTTGGATTGATTGGTGGTAGTCCTCCAGTTGTAGTGGGCGTTGTCGGTGTGACTGTAACAATCACCTCATCAGCTACAGTGTACCCCGCCTTATCCATAACTGTGATGACAACAACATGGGTCCCATTCACAAGATTGTCGACACTGAATCCGATAGGAGCGCCATGCCATAGCCCTTGTTCAGCGAGACTGCCGTTTATCCTAATGAGATAGCTTGCTGGGTAGACACTCGTGGGTGTCCACGTAATGCTATGTCCTGGTGTTCCCTCGGTGAATTCGACATCGGATGGGTGATCGATGCTTGGTCTAAGCAAAAACGCGATTTCGTTCAGCCAAAGTTCGAAGTTGTCAGCATAGGTTGAGTCATCAAGGTCATTCGAAAACTCATCAATCAGATAACCATTGTAGACAGTCATCCCATCGTTTCTCACAACAATGGACGCATTTCCACTCTGAGATGTGGGTGAAAAGCCTGCAATAGCTGTGGCGTTTCCAAGAACGGTGAGCATATCGCCTTCATCACCGTAATCTGTGAATGGTGTGAAGTTTGCTGCACCATACTGATGTGGAATATTGAAGATTGGTGCACTCTCATCCCAAACATAGAGCGGAACGCTATCTGCCGATGGACCTGCAAATCCGAACCCGAGCGTTGACCATAGAGGACTATTCGGACGGCTATTTACTTGATACCCTGACATCAGGAATCTGCCGCCTGATTGAATGTATTCATCGAAATCAGGATAAAACCCGGTAATTGACGGCCAAGGATTGTCAACAATCACCAAATACCATTCTCGTAGGCTCAGTGAGAGATTCAAGTACGGAGCATCAGAAGTCAGATAATAGTCTAGTGCGAGCTCGTTGAGTGCCAAAGCCACAGGAGTTCTGTAGTAGTTTGCACTCAATGGTTCATCAACATATAGCAGTACTGGTGCTGATCCACTGGAAATCCAGTTGACGAGATTGATCGAATACTGCATATTGGCTGCATTATCGATATCGACTGCAAAGGCGTTGATGTCTCCACAAAGATACACGCGTCCTGAACCATATTCACGCGCAGCGCTGACGATGTTAGGACCGTCGTACCAGAGTGGATATGCAGCTCCTGTAATATTGAGGTAGACACCACCCGAATAATAAGTGGATGTCACGGACTCAACAGTCGGATGTATCTCATATTCTGAAGTAGTAAATGAGCCCACTGTGTACATTGTTGATGTAAGGCTCATGTCGAAGTTTGAGAGTAAGTAGTTCATATTGGCGTTCTGCTCTGAGAATGTGTTATAGTCTCCAAGCAGGATCAGACCGCCTCCCTGAGAAACCCAGTTAGTGACAGCCTGTACTTCAGCAGCGCTGAAATTCACAAGAGGGGTGTTAATAACAATCACATCATAGGGAGCAAGTTTCTCCGCTGTCAGATTTCCCTCGGGTGAAGGATAGAGCTTATCGACAGTGAATGTGCGATTCACAAGAGCATCTCGCCACTGTGCGTATCTGTCAGCTGAATTGTAACCCAGATATGGGTCGTTAGCGTCAATTCCGTAATACGGTTGATGTGTATAATCGAATGCTACTCTGGCTTTAGGTCTTGGACAGAGCCAGTTGATGGCATCAATGATAATCTGGTCATGACCGTCTGCAATAGGATTGGCATCTCCAAAGGTCTGAACGACTCTTCCACCTAGGACAGTGTCACGAGCCAATGTGTTGACCCAATTGGTACCTGTCGTTGCGTGTGTGATTGGTGTATATTCATCAGAGTAGGAGAATCCTTGCAAGGCGGACCAATCAAATGCCGCCCAGTCTAGATTGTCCGTAATATTGTCACCGATCATCAGGTGCTGCGACACTGGGTGACGTGACATGACAGTCTGATTGTTGGACCATGAATATGTCCAATAAGTCCCAATCCCATTATCATTCAGGGAGTCGGGGACCATCACCCCAAAATAACATAGAAAACTGATTGCTCCATCAAAGCTCAGAATTCCACCACCAGCTTTCCAGAAGTTTAGAACTTCATCTGTTATTGATTCACGTGGATTGTTGTCAACCATGACGAAGACATCAAAGAGAGCAGTCCTTAAGGTGTCAGACCCATCAATCTCTGCTGCAGTCAGTCTTGTGACATCAAATCCTGCATTGTTGAGAAAAATCTCAATCTCAGTGACATTAGTAGTCCATAATCCACTGTAAGAGTATGAGGGTGCGGTCGCATTTGACTCATCATACAGGGCGACTCGGATATCCCGTTGAATGTCCGAAGCCTCCTGAAATGTGTTCATAGGCACATTGTCTTGCATCGCAGTCGTGTTAACAGCTGATTGTGCCAAAGCGCTTGGCACTGCTGTTGTAACACAGAGGGGTGCGACAAGAAATACCAGTATAAGTAGTGTTGCGGCTTTCTTCATATTTCAGCCTCGTCACTCAGGAATTATGAATGAATATAAGTAAGCTAGCTAACTAATTCTCATATTCTCGCCCTCACTTCCAAAATTCGGTGTTGAAACTGTTTCCTCTTAGATTCCAACTGGAACTTAAGGTATCTCAAGACTTTCGACCGTCTGGGCAACATTCATCAAACACCCCTATCCGTTTCGGATTAGATAGTGAACGAATAGGGTTTTGTATGAAACGAGGAGTCCTCTATCTCTGTTGCATGTTCATTACAGCATTCGAAATTCCCTGAAGAGTTCTCTCAATATCTTCATCTGAGTGTGTGAAAGACAAGGCTCCTAGTCCATGGTATCCAAATATTCCCTCTTGCATGAGATATCCTTGAAAGAGGTCCTGATTCTTGTGGTCAAAGAGTGCACCAAGCTGTCCTGGTGTTCTCAATGGCTTGGACGGTGCTGAAGTAAGGCAGCTGACGAAGTTGATAGAGCCATATCCTGTGCCAATCAAAGGCGCGTTCATCTCCTGCAACATGTCATTCAATCGTTTCCTAAACGAGTCCCCCATCCTGTTTAACCGGTCATATTGGTCTCTCTTTTCCCTCAGTCGATCAAGCACAGCCAGTCCGGCCACCATTGTCAAGGGATGGCTGGAGAAGGTTCCTCCACCAACCCACCTGCCGCCCTGCGCACCAGGCGCTGCAAGCGTCATGACATCCTCACGACCACCATAGACCCCTAGAGGCATGCCTCCCGCGGCTGCCTTCCCAAGAGTGACCAAGTCTGGCGTGACACCAAACACACCGTCACCTGCTGTACCATACCTCAGTCGAAACCCAGTGATGATCTCGTCAAAGATGAGGAGGATGTCACGAGACTCAGTTTCCTCACGCATGTATGAGAGAATGTTTCCCTCAGGTGGGATCCCTCCACCAGCACCAATGACCGGCTCTATGATTACCGCTGCCAGGTCTTTCCCATACTGCTTCAGCATTTGGTCAAAGCTCTCTCGGTTGTTGTAATCAAAGGACACGCCATTGTAGAATGGTTCGTCAGAGTATGGATAGCTCATGTGATAGGTGAGGGCATCGTTTCCTCCATGCCATCCTCCTAGGGATTTGCCCACGAGTTTTCTCTTTGTGAAAAGCCTCGCTAGTCGAACGGCATACATCGTAGACTCGCCTCCTGTGGCAGTGAACCTCATCTTCTCCAGGAAAGGAATCGCCTCTTTGAGGCGCTCACCGTACCTTACCTGAGGCTCTGTTGGAGTGCCGAAGTGATGTCCCGCCTCAATCTGGTCTCTGATTGCCTCCTTAACATTCGGGTCATTGTGTCCCAGAATGAGGGAGTAGTGCGTCATCCACCAATCGATGTACTCGTTTCCATCCACATCCCAGATGTGTCCATCTTGGCCATGACTAATGTACGGTGGATAAGAACCACATCCTGGCATGCCAAAAGTCCGAATATTGTGACTCACGCCACCTGGGAATAGCTTGACCGCGCGTTTCCAGAGTGCTGCAGACTTTGGAGTTCTTGCATTATATTCCTCTAACATTTTGTTTTCCTCCAAACTAAGCTTCTTTCCAATATCTCATTGTGTTTCTGGGGACTGGAATGTCCTTCATCGTCTTGAAGCCTGGTGATTCTTTTATCACCATGGGAATCATATTCAGTAGCATCCCGATAGTGCCTTGGTCTCCTTGAACTCCTCCCTCGATTCTTTGATGCATTCTAGGAATGCCCTCTATGATTACTTCATCATACTGCGGTGTTGCCTCAGCGTATGCTTGAAAGTCAAGAGTGACTATTTCCACTCCTTTTCTCTTACCCACACCCTTACTCCTCAGACCAAGGACATTTCCTTTCTCAATGGTCGTGAAAGAGTTGGTGATCTTGTTCTTTGCGATGATTGCTTCAGTTGGTAGCTCCTTGACCTCATCCAGTCCGAGATTCAATGCCGCATCAATCATCTGAATTGACTCAACGAGCCCAACATGTCCTGTGATCTTTCCCTCGTCAATGTTCTTTCTGAACTCCTCTTTGGTCATTCCGGTCCCTATCTTCTTCTGGAATGAAGGTCTCCGGTAGCTTGAGTTCATGTGGCGGGTCACGCGAATTGTGTCCACTGTCTGACATGGTCCTGTAAGAACGATTGGAAGTAGGTCCATCAGATACCCTGGGTTGATACCAGTTCCCACCACGGTCTTGCCATTCTCTTTGGCTATCTGGTCTAGTTTCCCTGCAATGTCAGGGCTCTTTTGATAGGGATATGATAGCTCTTCGCAGATTGAAACAACATTTAGTCCGGACCTGAGGCACGCCTCTATGGTTGGAAAGACCGCTTTGATTGACGAAGCGGTTGCCACCAGGGCAATGTCTGCATCACCCGTCTTCAGGATTGTATGCAAATCTTCAGTCAATGAAACCTCACTGTCAGTCTCATCTTGAAGTAGCTCCCTGAGAGTTTTGCCTGTTAATTCTGGATTGGCATCAATCACTGATACCAGTTCAAGATTCTCTCTTTTCAATATCGAACTCGAAATGTGCTTGCCAAGCGATCCAAATCCAATCTGTATCACTCTAAACGGTGCTGTCATAGAACTAAGTCGCCTCTCGGATAATGCTTCTCTGGACTGAAGAGAGTGAACAACCATGTAATCAGTCTATCTAGAAAACAGGGCTGGCATCACTCAATGAGCTCTGCAGTTCCTTGAGTCAGAACCGGGGCATCATTCTCATCCTTTGTTTCGAAGTGAACGACCTTCACTCCCTTATTACTCTCACCTGCGTCATACACATCGGTGGTCAGGGTCTGGTCAAGTAGTACAGGTCGTGCAAAACGAACACCCATGCTCTTCATTCTCGTGGGATCACCATTGAGGAGTCCATCTACGATAGCCTGTGATGCAAGTGCCATAGTACACAGTCCGTGAAGAATTGCTCTGGGAAGTCCAACGCTTCTCGCAATGTCATCGCTTTTATGAATGGGATTGTGGTCGCCTGATGCCTCAGCATACCGCAGCCCCTGATCTGCTGTGACCACAGATTCTTGCTTTACTAGGAGTTTTCCTTTCTTAGGAACATCAACATCAGAAGAGGCCTTCTTCTCTCCCTCCTTCTTCTCACCCCTCGAGAGAAGCCTGTAGGTCATCTCCACTACTATATCATCATCTCGTTTGCATTGAATTGACAGGTCTAGGATTTCATTTATTCCACGTCGCTCCATAGTGACAATCCTTGCAGTGGTCTGAATCTTGTCTCCTGGATGAAGTGGCTTTTTCCACATCATATGATGCTCTGCGTGAACTACTCTCATGATGTTGAAGTTCATCTCTTCTGCATCATCTACAAGCTGGCTTAGTATTCCAGGGAGGAACACAACAGGATAGATTGGAGGCGGTACAAGTTCATCGAGTTTATCGCTCTGGTACCGTTGGTTTTTTTCATTAGTGGCGAGTGCATATTGTCGAATGCTCTCAGGGTCTACAAGTTGAGGACCAGAGCGATACTCCTTCCCAAGAAATTCTCTATTCAAATCAACCATGGCGAAGTCTCCTGTTTTTTCAAGTTTCCGTTGTTGCAAGAAGTCCGTAATTAGTCTACTCTTTTAGAAGGAAGAATGGCAAAGCAAACACATACCATTTATCGCTCTTCAGAAATGCTTCTCGGTAGCCTCTCTTTCTGCAGAGGGCAATGGCTGCTTCATTGTCTGTATAGTACACTATACCATCAAATCCAGCCGCTTCTATATAGGCCTCGAAAAAGCTGAAGAACTGACGACCGTATTCCCTCCCTCTGTAATCAGTCCTCAACCAGAGCTCATGCAGCTCTACAAGATTGTTTCTCTCACCTTCAAAGAGATTGTGCAGACAATCCTTATCCTCATCCTCCCGGGGGTCACCCGGAATCATATCTTCAGTACTCGTTTCATGCCAGATGCAATGACCAACAATCTCTCCTTCATTAGTGAATATAATCAGGTGATCTGGGTTTCTCAAAACATGCTGCTCTTCATCTGGACCAAGCTCGAAGGGTCCCGGCTCTCTGTGAGTGCGCCTCACATAGAACTCTTGAAGGTCAGACAATGTGCTATAGTACTTTTTGAACTCCTCAATAGAGTACGCACCGACTAGGAAGTCCAGCATTCAGTTCACTCCTCCTATATTTCTCTGCTACGATTGTTTTGCTAGCTCCTCTTCCCTCAACACTTTCTTGTGCAGCTTCATGATAAGCGTTAGCGGAAGCTCATCACGGAACTCCACAGATTTCGGAACTGCATAGGGCTTGACTTTGTCCTTCAGATAGTCTATGATCTCCTCCTGCGAGACCTTGCCTTTAAAATCGGGTTTCAATTGAATGAACGCTTTCACCCTCTCACTGCCTTTTCTATCTGGATCTGGAATACCAATCACTCCTCCAATTTCAACCGCAGGATGTTCATAGAGGAGGTCATCGATGACCCGGCTATACACCTTATTGCCAGATACGTTGATCATGTCCTTAATTCGATCCACCACTTTGAAATATCCGTCATCGTCCATGACCACTATATCCCCCATCCTCAGCCAGCCGTCTTTCTCTAAGCCTGAACCTAGATTTGGCCAATAACCAGCCATGATTTGGGGACCTCTGACCCATAACTCACCGGGTTCACCAACAGGTAACTCCTTTCCTGTTTCTGGGTCGATTACTCGTATCTCTGTATCTGGCAGGGGAACACCAACACCACGCTTCACCTGCTTCATGAACCCTGTGACTTTCGAGAACGCAGAGATGTTGACCGTTGCGCCTCCAGAGGTTTCTGTAGCCCCGTAACCTTCACCCATAGGTACACCAGAGATCTTTTCGAACTCCTCAGCAAGGTCCGGAGGCAAAGCAGCAGCAGCTGAATAATAGAATATCTGTCCCTTTTTCAGTGGCATGTTGCAGAAGAATGTGTAGTGAGTTGGTACTGCAAAGACAATGGCTGGTCGGTATTCATTGATTACTTCCACAATCTTCTCTATGTCTCTTGGGTCCAACAGAAAAATCTTCAATCCCCAAGAGATACTTGCATGGATTGCCCAGTGTCCATACATGTGAAATATGGGTACACAAATCGCAGTCGCGCCTTTACCGACGATACCCACTTTCAGAGGAGCCATCATCCAGTGAATTGTCTGGATGACATTAGACGTCAGGTTGTAGTGTGTCAACATCGTGCCCTTGGGGACTCCGGTTGTCCCCCCGGTGAATGGGAGAAGGGCGATGTCCTCTTTCGGGTTGATCTCAACCTGCTCAGTGTGAGGTTTGTGTTTTTCCAGCAAGTCGTTGAGCAGGTAGTAGCCAGGCTCAGAAATCTCATCCATCTCTGGGGCTGCATAATCTGGAAAAATCTTCGTGGGGGTGTAGATTACTGTCTTCACTTCTGTGCTGGGTTTCACCTCGTTCACACGAGGTACTCGTCGATAGGAACACACGACCACCTCAGTCTTGCTCTCTTTGAGTTCATGCAGAAGATCATCTGCCTTGTGGAGGATACTCAACGGTACATGGATGGCTCCAACCTTCATACAGGCATAGTCCACAATGATAAACTCAGGACAGGACGGAAGGACCGTTGCCACAGGATCCCCCTTCTTCACTCCAAGGTCAATAAGGGCGGAGGATAACCTGTCAACCTTGTCTTTGAGTTCCTTGTAAGTCATCTCCTCGTCCGCATACACGCAGGCGATGTTCCCGGGGAACTCCTTTGTAGACTCCTCCAAGAAGGAATAGACATTCATCTCGGGATACGGTTCCATCGAATGTTTAAGCTTGTACGGGCCCAAGAAATATGCCTTGAGCCAGGGCTTGTCCTGATATGATGTCGTCATCGCAACCATCTCTTTTTGGTGCACTTGAGCTCAATAAATCTGGTCAATGGCCCACTCCAGCCCAAGTTCAGTGAGTTTCTTCTTTGTAGGTATCCCCTCTTTGTCCCATCCTCGAAACTCATAGTAGCTTGTGAGCATAGGTTCAAGATCAACGACCAAGCCCTTTGCAGGACCCTCGGGGAGTGGATCTTCCAGCAACCTTGGGGGAAGGGTGTCGTCATCCCGTGTGGCTCCCTCACGGATGTTGTAGACCTTTTCAAGATTGTAGAGTCTCTCTCCAGTCGTCCGAAAGTCAGTGGCTGAATACTCGATTCCCATGAGCTTGGACAACAGCACCGCCCAGTCATCCGCGGTCATCACGATGCCCATGAACTTGCATGCACCCACAGCGTCAAAGATCTGAAAGGCATCTTCAAAGTCCTTCAGTATCACTGATTTCTCAGGAATCTCCTTCTGGCCGTCTCCAACATCAGCATCATCCACAATCATGAATGGCATTGAGAGAAACGCTGGTCCCTCTATCCATGCAGTGATGTGGTCGCCACCTCTATTTGCAGTAGCATAGGCAAGACCGGTGATCTTTGCGGCACGACTGTCATATGCTGGTAGTTCAAGTCCCTTGACGTGCATGGCGAAATGTTCAGAACCTTTGCCGAACTTTGCAGCCATTCTCTTGGTTCCCTCTGCTAAGACATTCCCGAATCCCTCACGCATGGCTATCTTTGGAACCATGTCCACAATGACATCCTTGTCCCCAAACTTGAATTCAACTCCATTGGTGTCATCTTTTGTTAAGATTCCCTTCTCAAAACACTCCATTACAAAGGCCATGCTTGTTCCAGCTGAGATTACATCGAGGCCATACTCATTGCATAGGAAATGCGCCATCGAGATTGCCTCGAGATCATCAATCCCACACATGCTGCCAAATGCACCTATCGATTCGTACTCCGGTCCCTCTCCTCTACTCCTGAACTTACCATCTTTAATCTCTACAATCCTGCCGCAAGCAATGGGACATGCAAAACATGGTTTGCGTGATGCGAGGATGGTGTCATTCAGAGCTGTGCCATTGATATTATCGGCTCCTTCGAAGACGCCAGTCTGAAAGTTACGGGTAGGGAGACCCCCAACAACTTGGCAGAGGTCGACCATAGTCGCAGTTCCATAGACCTCCAGAGTCATCTTGAGCATACTCTGGTTTACCCAATCGAACCGTTTCTTGGCCTCAGTCCTGTATTCCTCTGGATTGGCAATCGGGATTGTTGCCTTACCGTATGCCACGACTGCCTTCAGGTTCTTTGAGCCCATCACAGTTCCGAGACCGCATCTTCCTGCTGCACGGCCAAAATATTTCTCGTCGCAGTCATTCATAATCGCAGCATATTTGACAAGGTTTTCTCCTGCTGGACCGATACAGGATACATTGTGTTTTGGCCCATGCTTTTCCTTCAGAATCCTTGTAGTTTCGGATGTGCTCTTTCCCCAGATATCTGTTGCATCTCTGAGTTCAGCTTTTCCCTCCTCAGTCAGGAGATACACAGGTTTGGGAGATTTTCCCTCAAAGATTATACCATCAAAGCCCGCCCGTTTGAAGTCCTTCGCCCAGAAACCCGCAGAGTTGGCTTGCCCCCAGAGATTTGTCAGGGGTGATTTGGCCACTACACTATATCTCCCGGCACTAGGCGATTGGGTTCCTGTCAGTGGTCCAGTCATGAAAATGAGCTTGTTATCAGGACCCAGTGGGTCAATCCCTTTCTCAGTCTCGTTAATCAAATAGTATGTGGCGAGTCCTGCACCGCCCAAATACTTCCTGAGGATTTCGTCATCAGGAAACTCCTCTTTTATTGTCCCATCAGTGAGGTTGACTCGTAATATCTTGCCCATATACCCCTTCAGCATTTACATCCATCCGTCTAGCGTGAACTCTCTTGTCAGTTAAATCAGTCATAAAACTCCGTTTCTATTGCTGTAGCACTAGCCACCAGTTCTTTTGCTGCGTCTGTTGCTCTTAGTACTTTGGCCATGTCACCTTGAATCTTGGCCTGCCCGGAGAGGAGAGCTCTGATTGGATCCAGCTCTTTTCCTAGAATCTTCTCCCAGACGTCAATCCTCGCAGTGTAGACGAATTCTACCTCAAATGGCTTGCCTGAAGATTCATGCCCCTTCTCTAGGAGCGTATAATCTTCACCTTCTGTTAGAATTTTAGAACCGGTGCATTTACCATGGTAAAGACCAACCCATATCTTGATCGTATGATTAAGACCACCGTATGGCTCAGCTTGGAAGACGAAGTCGCCTTCCCACCAATCTGCTGCTTTTGCATATGCCTCATTCGAGTTTATGGCATCAATGAGTAGTTCCGCGTACTCTGGACTTCCGAATTTAACCATTCATAATACCTCTCAGTTTTCCTTTTTGTCTAGCACAAGTATTTTGGGCAAAGCAAGGAGCTTGCCATATGCCCTCCCTTTGAACCGAAGTTTTCTCTCTCCAAAGCGATTCTTCTTCATCATCATGTGGGTCACTGAATACTGACCATTGCAGAAAAACATCAGATCCTCAGGGTCGGCTATCAACTCAAGATCCCATTCCTCAAGAGGCCCTGGCGATACAGTGTACTCGCCATCTTTTGCGACGAGATTGATCCACACAATCTCATTCTCCTCCACATGTAGTCCGATGTTGATTCTGCCCTTGAAGGAATCCAGTCTTTTGGTGTTCTTTGGATTTTCCCTCTTATCTGCTATAATCCCGTCAATCACGGACTTGATGGTTAGAAACAACGTTTCCCTTTGAGCTTCATCCATGGTTGTTCACTGTTTTAGAATCCTTCGAGAACGATTCGTCAAGTACCATTTCAATATTGCCTTTCAAAGATGTCATTGCATATATTCAAGGAACATATGCAGCTCATTTTGTGAAAAGACACAAATAACGCGTATGTAGGTTGGATGCAGTAAGGGAGATGTTCTTTTTGGATAGGAGAAAGGTATTAGCCGTGATTCTCATCTGCACGATTGCTTGTTCATCGCTTCTCATTTACTACTATTACTTGTTCCTACCAGAGCTTGTGGAAGAGCCCGTTTTTAAAGGTGGAACAATTTTTCAAAATGAGACCTGGTCGGGACCGATTTTCGTGAATGCGTCTATTGTTGTACCTTCTGGCGTTACCCTGGCCATAGAACCTGGAACAAAAATTCATTTTGCGCCTTCTCGTGACTACAAGAATCAAAGTACCATCGGTTTTACTGTTGTAGGCGGTACAGTGAAGGCCATTGGAACACCAGACAAGCAAATCTGGTTTACATCTGATGCAGACGTACCAGTTAATGGTGATTGGAATGGCATCGACCTGTACAACACCAATTCATCGGTCTTCAAGTATGTGATAGTGGAGTTCTCTGGTCTTGGAATTTCTCAGTTTGATTCGAAAGTTAATATCAGCCACTCGATTGTGCGTTGGGTAAACGCTGAGGGCATATACATGGAACGATCATCCCCTGTGATTGAATACAATCTTCTGTATCAAAATGGTTATCATGAGATTGCCCTGGAGCAATACAACTATGACGTGGTCATTCGTAACAACATATTCGCTGGGGGGCACATACCCTTCATAGTGTTTGATTCATCAGTCACTGTCGTGGGCAATTATTTCTATAACTATCATGCTCCGGAGTCACCTGCAATCTCGGTTGCAGGTATCGCAGAAGCAAATGTAACCGGAAACAAGTTTGATGGCTTCAATAATGATACCGCTATTCTGAAACTACAACCAACAAGCACCCTTGTGAAGTCCAACAATGATTTTGGCAATGTGTCCTTTCCTATTCCCGAACTCGATTTTGCTGACCTCAAGGACCATGATTTGGGTTATACTCCCGGGGACCCTGAGGATCAATACATGTATGTCTTCCCAGAGGAGGATGAAACTCGAAGGGTTGTGAGCCGAGTCGGTGCAGGATTAGGTTTTGGGTGGGCCTTTGAATATGCAAATGGCTACCTCTGGAAACTGGGTACGGGAGACCTAGTCCGGGTAGATCCCGCGACGGGCAACTCTAC
Organism: Candidatus Thorarchaeota archaeon; assembly: GCA_011364905.1. GTDB lineage: Archaea > Asgardarchaeota > Thorarchaeia > Thorarchaeales > Thorarchaeaceae > SMTZ1-45. The sequence continues at coordinate 5,864 of RDNZ01000019.1, read as the reverse complement.
TACATTCACCTTTAGCACTTCTCAGATTTTGGGACCGAGAGGTTTCTGTTTTGATGGTGAGTTCTTCTGGACGCAAGATCACTCTTTACTAAAGATTGTGAAGTTCAAGGTCAATGAGACCGGCGTTACTGTCTATGACTCCTTCTCTATTCCAGAAAATGAAACAGGTGCTCGTCAGAGCCTGGCGACTGATGGCACTTATCTCTACATCCCTAACAGACAAGGCACAAAGATGTTTGAGCTCTTCAAGAATGGGACAATAAATAGGGAAATCGCTATGCCTGGTCTGGATCTTGTGGGTCCGATCACTTGGAATGGTACTCACTTCTGGACTGGTAATGGACAGTATCTCTTTGCATTCACAAAGGATGGGACCATTGAAGGTAAAGTCTATGATGTTGCTCGAGGAGTTTCGGGGATAACCTGGGATGGTACGTATTTATGGGGCTTGTATAAGACGTGTGAACTCTGGAATGATGCCAAGATGTTCCAGATTGAGATAATAAATAGCTCTCTCATCTAAAACCTGCGACAACTCGGTGGTCAAACCGATAAGGCTCTATGCCATCATTCACAAGACTCTGGTTGGGTGGAATAATCTTGGGATTACGAGTTGAGGAAAGATGTTTTAGGACGAAGTGCATGACAATTACTGGGGATGCAAGGGGAGATGATAAAAGATGACTGAAACGAATTCACATAAGAGGACTGCTCTCGTCGGCTGGTTTGTCGTCGGTTGGCTTCTCACACTTGTAGTCATATTCTTCTGGTTTATGACAGATACTATCACTACTGTGGTCTTTGCGCTTGGCATTGGACTAGGGCTAGGCATTGCATTCATCATCGTAGTAAACGAGACATTGATACTGACAACAATCCATGCTCTCCAGAAAGCAGGCGAGAGCGCAGTGCAGATGTTGAGTCTGCGCAAGAACATGAGAGCTGTGTTGGCAGTCTGGATCTTTGCACTATTCACACTGGTTGTTGTCATGACTGTATTCAACCAGATTGAGTTGGATAAGTTTAGCGCAATCATGGGAGTGCTTGGTAGTTTCGTTGCATCAGTTGTCGCATATTACTTTGCTACAAGTAGAAGCAGTACTCCTTCCTGATCCCTTGACTCGGTATAATCCCGTACACATAGGTTTTGACTTACAAAATAGGTGGGTCGTAGTAGAAGCTTTATAGGTGAGTCAGCAATCTGATTGTTTACGTCTACCACATTTCAGTGGCAAACTGAAAAATGCTGGTGCAAAACAATGGCATGCAGAACATGGCATCTGTGGTTTGGATTCTTCTTCTTTGTTGTTTATAGCATGATATACTTCTGGCATACCCATTTTGAGTATCCAGAGGACATCCTGCTTGTAGGTTTAGGACTAATCGCAGCCCTCGGTTCTGAGGTCCCCGACATTGATCAGGTGGCCGACCGGATTTTTCATCACCGCGATTGGTTTACACACTCTGCGTTGCCAGCTGCAATCCTATTCTTCTTCGCTTACCAATATGGC
>RDNZ01000019.1:0-4343 GCA_011364905.1 Candidatus Thorarchaeota archaeon | reverse complement strand
TTTTTCATCACCGCGATTGGTTTACACACTCTGCGTTGCCAGCTGCAATCCTATTCTTCTTCGCTTACCAATATGGCAGCTACTTCGGAATAAAGCTAGTCGCTTACGTGATCAGCGCGTTCTTAATCACCAACGCGAGCCATTTCTTCTTGGACCTGTTTCCAGTCTGGAAGGGTAGCGGTGATAAAGTCAAGGGAACCATGAAGGGTGGCGTGATGGCTCCAGCGCGGTGGTTCTTTGAAGGAATTACTGGAGCTCAAGTCTACGAGCGGCTTGAAGGGACATACCGTATCCATCTGCCCTTTGCAATTCCTGAAATGAAGGAACAGAAGAAGAAGGGCAAGATAGTCTATTCGGAAGAAATGATGAAGACACTACCTGTTATACAAACGCGAGCTTGGCTTGTTCTCTCTGGAATTGTCGATATCATACTTGCAGTACTGCTTCTGAATCAGTCAATACACTTTCTCCCCTTTTAGAGATTTCAGGTAAACCCGGGACTATTATGGGAAGTACACATCAGATTGACCACCGATCACTTGGCACTACTAGTCCAACTCCTTTTGCTTATTTCCTGGTATGCCGCGGATACCAAGAAAAACTAGGATTGGTATTATGAATAGTATTGCTGATGCCAAAGTGAAAGCAAAAGAATAACTATGGCCCCCAACGGCGAGTAACATACCTAAAACCAATGGTCCAGAGGAGTGACCGACATCCATTATTGTGCTTAGTAAGCCCAGGGCAGAACCCTTCAGTGTTGCATCCACCCTCTCTGTCACAAATGGGGCTGTTGTCGAATCAGTTGCTGCAATTGCTAGGCCAATAAAAACAACAAGAAGAACCTGCAAAATGAAGTTGCCGAGTACGGAAGCGAGAGTGACCAAAACACAAAGAGATACTATTCCACTTACCATGAAAGGCAGTCTGTCGCTTTTGTCAGAAATCCTGCCTATAATCGGACCTGATATCAGAATTGTGATGGTCAATAGAGTGAACATGAGCCCTGAAACCCATTCTGGAACACCAATGACTTCGTTCCAGTAGAGGGGCATGAAGAACTCGTATGCGCCATAGAGGAAAAATGTGGCAGCCTGCGTTGCGCAAATGAGCAGAACATCTCTTTTCAGCACCTCCCTAATTGGTTTCCGTGTGGAGTTCCTGACTGGAACATCTGAAATCTCTGCTGCGGACCTAGTATCTATAGGTAGTATCATGGTCAGGGCTAGGACAGTCATTCCGAATAGCCCGCAGACCAAGTAGATGCCCCGATATACATCAATGCCATATGGTTGAAACACGGGCACTGCTAGCAGGAATCCTCCCATTAGCGGAGCCAATGTACGACCAACTCTAGTTGAAGAGGAGTAAAGAGCCATTCGCTCGCCGCGGCGATCTTTGGACCAGCCCGCAACAACTGCCAAAGCAACAGGCCCTAGAATTGCTGTGGCGGCTCCATGAATGAACCTAACGATGACAAGCTGGAGCGCTGTGGACACCCAAAAGTAAAGGAATGGTACAAACGCAAACAGACCCGCCGCTGCCCAAAGAAGGATTTTTGGTCCTCTGCGGTCCATCAGAATCCCAATTGGGGCACTAATCAATATGCCAGTCGCAGGTGAAGCTGCTCCAATGAATCCTAACTCATAATCCGTGGCCCCAAGATCAGAGGCGAAGTAAGGAAGAACCGGTGACTTGGCCATAGTAGAACTGAATATTGCGAGAGCTCCTAAGACACAGAGCAGTAACATCCTTGATGTTACATGGGCTGAACCTTCCTTCATATCATTGGTCCAACCTTGATTGTTCGTGGGAGTTGCCCCTTTAACTCAGCTTGGAGAAGACGAAAAGCATCCTCTCTGGACTTTCCTTCTAGTTCTCCCTTCATCTGTAGTTTAAGCCTCCTCAAAAGCAGACCAGCATATATAGAGTCGCAAATAATGAACCCTTTCTCAATCGCTTGGTGATCGTCATCGCTTAAGAAAGAAACACCACTGAGTGTGAGTTCTATTCCTTTGGACTCGGGTACTAAGTCCAAGTCCCTCACCACGTCTGCGCCATGAATGACTTTCGCCATCTCCAACAAAACAGGGTCTCTTAATCCATAGTGGTCGATCAGTACCTCAAATGTACACTTGCCATCATGGTGAGTGAAAGGTATATCCAAATCAGGGAAATCAAAGAGTATGCCCTCAGTCGCTTCAGGCACTTGACCTGGCCACGTTATGAAGTTGAATTCGGCCTCTTGGTCGATGAAGCGATGAATGAGCCAGGGGCATGCCACACGATCAACATGCACATGATTCCGTGTAATCCATTTCATCTCTCTCTCACTTGATGATGTCGACAACTGCACTCATAAACCTGTCCGACCATTGCTCGTGGGGCGGACCTTGAACCTTAGGTGTACAAGTGACATGCGACCTGTCTGCCGTCTCCAACATCTACGAGTTCTGGTTCCTCCACCGGGCATCGTTCAAAGGCTCTTGGGCATCGTGGGTGAAATCTACAACCGGAAGGCGGATCTATCGGGCTGGGAATCTCGCCTTCTGGAATAGCCTCTGACTTCTTGGCCTTCGGATCTGGAACCGGTATTGCGCTTATCAGACCCAATGTGTACGGATGCAAGGGGTCCTCATAGACAAGATGTATGTCCCCCATCTCCACAAGCTTACCCAGGTACATCACAGCTATCCTATCACATACATACCGAGCAGTGGCTAGATCATGCGTGATAAAGAGATATGTCAAATCATACTCCTTCTTGAGGTCCATCATCAATTCCAGAATCTGAGCTTTAATGGATACATCCACCATTGCCACGGGTTCGTCCGTGACAACAAATTCGGGATTCAGTATTGTGGCTCTGGCAAACACCACCCTTTGTTTCTGTCCGCCTGAGAGTTGATGTGGCAACCTGTCATAGAAGGTCGATGGTGGATGGAGACCTACACGGTCCAGTATTTTCTCTGTCCTCTCTTTCATTTCCTCGTTAGTTCCTATGCCCTGTAATCTTAGTGCATCGGAGATTGCTGTTCCAATCTGCATTCTTGGATTGAGTGAGGATGTTGGGTCTTGGAAAGTGAATTGGATCTTTCGTCTCATCTTTCTAAGTTCTGCACCCTTGATTTTTGCTATGTCCTTACCGCCATAGAAAATCTGCCCCTCAGTTGGTGCTATCAAACGAACGCCGAGACGGCCAATAGTTGTCTTTCCCGACCCACTCTCTCCAACCAGGCCAAGGACCTCTCCCTTCTCGATATCAAAAGAGACGTCATCAACGGCTCTTACAAAGGTCTTATCTTTGGTGAGCATTGACTCGAGAAATCCTCTCTGAATCGGGAAGTACTTTTTGACGCTCTTGAATTCTACGAGTTTCAATTCTTAGCCTCCGTAGAGATGACATGCCACAAGACTGCCATTCACTTCTCTTAGATGCGGCTGTTCGCTCCTACAGATATCCATGGCGTGAGTACATCTGGGATAGAATGCACAGCCAGGTTGAAGATTTATCAAATCTGGTGGTGCACCAGGAATCCAAGTGAGTTTCTTGTCAGGTTTCGTCACATCGGGTACGGATTGTAGAAGAGCTTGTGTATAGGGGTGTTGTGGGCTTTCGAAGAGGGTTTCGGTGGATGTCAATTCTGCGATTCTTCCGCAGTAGATAATGGCTATACTGTCAGCGGTTTGAGCCAAAACTCCAAGGTTGTGCGTTATTAGAATCATTGTGAGGTCAAACTGCTCCTTCAGCTCAGCCATTTCCTCGAGGATTTGAGCTTCTACAACAACATCAAGGGATGTTGTAGGCTCATCTGCGATTAATAATGTGGGTCGTAGGACTAAGCCCAAGCCTACCATGACACGCTGACGCATTCCCCCGCTAAACTGATGTGGATAATCGCTGATTCGTTCAGGCAGAATTCCAAGACTCTCGAGCATTTTCGCTCCTATCTCAAGAGCCTCCTCCTCTTCCATATCAGGTTCGTGTGCTTGAATAGTTTCAACGAAATGATTGCCAATATTCAGCATAGGGTTCAGGGAGGTCATGGGATCTTGGAAAATGTATGCGATCTCTTTTCCTCTAAGGGCCCTCATCTCTTTCTCGCTTAGCTCTGTTATGTTCACTTCCCCTTGCGGGATTGTGCAATCTTCGTACTTAATTTCCTTTTCCACATTCAGAAAAATATCCCCTGCAACAATCTCACCGGGGGGAGGAACAAGTCTGATTATAGATCTTCCCAGAGTGGACTTCCCGCAGCCACTCTCTCCTGCCAAGCCAAGAGTCTTATTCTTCTCAAGCCTGAGAGAGATTCCATCCACACCTCTGGCTGAACCACGACGAG
>RDNZ01000018.1 GCA_011364905.1 Candidatus Thorarchaeota archaeon | reverse complement strand
GCTATTCCATGCTTCATAAGATAAGTCAAGACGACTATGAACGAGGTGTGGAAGCCCTCAGAGCTGCTTTTGCTGATGGCGAGGAATTGACCTACTCTGCCGGATATACTTACGTTTGGGCTACAAAGGAGTAATCCTATTCAACTACGAATTTGATATCACACTTGCTCTCTATGATTCCTCTGAGAATTTTATTGATGCTTAGTGTTGTTTTTCCTGTTTCTGCAGCCTCAAAGAACCATAATCCCTTCTCTGCATCTCCACCAGTCCATTCAGGATACTTCATCTTCTCCGGATTAATGTACTCTGTTTCAGTCCGGAGATGTTTGAGAACAGACCCGTTGCTTATTGCGAATTCCGTGTTCTCTCCAACAGACTCGTGTCGAAAGAACTCGACCGATATCACCTCACCCTTTGAGAGATTGACAACCTCTCCATCTCTCTGACATTCAACTCTTCTGGACTCTTTCTCGTCTGGTTTCATTTTAGTATCTACTCACCTAGTTGTTGTATCACTGGCTTCTTACCTTTTATCATCCGGTACACAATAAATGCCACAGTCACGCCTGTAATCCCACACACAGCTATGATCACGAGGGTTGATGTCTGTATACCTCCTCCCACAATAGTTGGCATTCCTGGGTGCCACTGAACAAAGATGACATCAATGAGGTCATTCCCAAGTGTTGTGTACCTCTGTCTTAGATAACTTAGCGTGCCATTCTCTTTCTCATACCTCGTTTCGATACGTACATTGATATCACTACCACCTGAACCAGAAATGACACCCACTCCGATTGTTCCCCACTCATCCTCAGTGTCTATCAGAGTCAATCCTGGAGTTCCTGTGATGTTCTCAATCCCACTCAGAAATTCCCAGTCACCAACTGGGATGACAAAGCTTGGTAGGTCTGACATGATCAGGGCTGAGTCATTCTCCCTCAATAGACTGCAATAGGAACGAGGCAGCTGCGCAGACTCATTAATTGAACTCGCTATCTCCTCAAGAAAGTTGACTTCTAGTAACACTTTCTGACCTGCCTGCATTTGAGCAAGGAATGGTAACTGAGACACTACGAACGTCCTACTATTATCACCTGCATAAAACGCCCTTTGCAGGACGTAAGTGAACTCCTCCCCTGGACTGACTCCCCATTCAAGAGTGTGATTTGACTGAGCAAGGGCAAGACTAACCATCGGTGTAGGAAAGATTGCCAAGAACAGGATTGAAATGAGGAGTCTAGATTTCATCTCGACTCTCATGCTTATCCTTCGAAGTAATGAAGGTATTCATACATGAAATCAGAGTATTTCTAGAAGGTCATTAATGTGTTCTATTACAATGGTGTCTGATGTGACCTTTTCCTCCTCTTCAGGGTCGCACCATGTCAATAGAATCGGAATCATTCCCGCACGAGTAGCTGCTACCACATCTTTCTCAACGATGTTCCCAACGTATACACATCTGTGGGGATTGGTTCCAAACTCTGCTGCTACCTTCACAAGCATATAGGGAGATGGCTTTCGATATCCGGGGATATTTGTGTACTCTACTACGTCGAGTAGATGATGAATCCCCGAATCCCTGAGAAGTCGCTCTGGGTCTGTGAATCTGTTTGAAGCAACTCCAAGTTTGAATCCTCTGCTCTTGAGTTTCTCGAGAGCTTCATGACATCCCTCAACAAGCTCGTGGCTTGCACCTTCATGGAATGTGTCCCACTCCTGTTGGTAATCATGAACGATGTTTTCGTGGTCCTTCACACCAAGTGCTTGCAGAAGTAACCGGTCATACTCAATCCAATGCTCGCGTTGTGGTTCCCAGTGGATGTCCACATCATTCTCAATCATGTAGTTGTTAAGCCATTCATCTGGTTTTTCTATCGCTGATATAATGGCCTCATCAGGAAAATCACGAGCCTCTCCATGACCTGCCTCGCTCAAGAAATCTCTAGTGAGTCCACACATGTCTGAGACCGGCCTAAAAAGAGTCCCCCCTAGATCAAAGATGATACCAGTAATGTTTGACAATTTCATGACTTACTAAGAACAGACATACATACTCTTGTATCCATCGCAAGGTGATTTGTTGACATCTCAACTCTTTTCAGTGATGCATATTGTGAATGAGTGACGTAATATGGACCCGGTTGACGCATCATTGGAAGCAGTGGACAAGCATCTAGATGCAAATCCTGATGATGCTTCAGCATGGAATGCAAAAGGTGTCTTTCATGCTCAGAAACGCGAGTTTGGAGAGGCTCTACGTAGTCTTGATAGAGCGCTGCAAATCGATTCTGATCTGCCACAGGCGCACGCAAATCGCGGTCGTATTCTGTTGGCTCTGGGACCAGACAAGGCAAATGAGGCGCTACACTCATTCGATAACGCGTTGAAGTTTACTCCCGACGATGTCAGGATTCTGTATGACAAGGCAACAGCTCTTCAAGTCATGGGTCGTACGGAAGAGGAGCTCTCGTGTTTCCGACGGATTAGTGAGCTTGCTCCAAAGGAGTGGGGCGCATGGGTCCGAATAGGAGATATCGAACTTGAGCTTGGCCGCTTCGAACTAGCTGTCAAGAGCTATGACACTGCTCTTGAATTGAAGGAAGATTTGATTTCCGCTTATGTCCATAGAGCCATTGCACTCGGACTGCTTGAACGATGGAAAGAGGCACTCAAATCCGCGAAGACCGCTACCAAGCTTGCTCCGGACAATTCTGAAGCATGGCTCATTAGGGGTGACGTAAATCTCAGAGCTGGAAAACATAATGCCGCTATGAGGGCACTCGAGAAAGCCTCAGAACTAGACCCCGAAAATGCTGCAGTCGAAAACACAATGGGGATGGCAGAATATAAAGACGGGAAAGTAAAAGATGCTGTGAAACATCTGCGACGAGCGCTAATTCGAAAAAAGGAGTACCCTACAGCATTAAGAAACCTTGGACTCATTCTCATGGAGCTTGAGGATTGGACTGAGGCTGCGAGGACTTTTGAGAGCTACACAACCCATGTGAAGGACGACCCCGATATGTTCGATGCAAAGGCCACGGCATATGCACGTTTGGATGATTTCTGTTCTGCCTATGAAGCCTGGGAACACGCTCGGAAGCTGTACAAAAAGACTGGAAACACTGCTGAGGTTGAGAGAGTCACAGTTCTTGGGCGCGCAGCTAGAATAAACTGTCACCGACAGAAGAAAGCTGTAAAGGAACAACGCGAAGTAGAGAAACACCGAAAGCGATTCTCAGGTCGTCATAGTCGAAGACGGAAAAAAGATAGGTAGGCTATATGATTCAGGCCGAAAGTCTATACGCTTCATCAGCTCCCTCATAATCACCTAGTTTGGTGAGCAAGTCCCCCATCCGTTTCCATACGTCTTTGCGAAGAGGATTCAGTAACACTGCAGAACGGTACGCTGCAAGTGCGGCAACATCATATCCCTTCCATTGAAGTAGCTTACCATAGGAGTACCATCCTTCGATATCCTCCGGCCTATCCACTAGCATAATGGCCATCATGTCCATTGCTAGCGATGGGATGAATGGAATCATGACTGCAATGAGGACTATCATTACAATATATACCACAAACATGGCATGATTACTTTCTAAAATTCACTTTTCTGCTTTGTCGAAGAGTAGTGATTTGATGAAGTGGTCAATTCGAAATCGATACTCCGTAAGCCCAATATACCAAGGCCCCTCTAGTCCCAGAATCTCCTGAATCTTTTCAATTGATTTGCCCTCCACATGGAGTTTCAGTGCTTTCTTTTGAGTTTCCACAATGAAGTCGATTCTAGCTTGAATGTGCTGAGCTGGAGATCTGACCGGTCCCTTATGAGCATCGAAGAGCACCTCGATGTCCATTTGAACCAGTTTCTGCATAGTCTGTACCATCACCGGGATGTTCTCCTCGGGCATGGCAATGAACTTACGAGTTGGAAGGGGGACCGCATCCGCCGAGAAGAGCCACTTTCGATGAGGTTCATAAAAGCCGACCATGTGTTGCATATGACCAGGGAGAGGGACCACTTCAAAATCAAGGTCTCCCACAGAGAACTTCGAAGGTAGTTTCTCTACTTCTTCAAGTGGTTTTGGTTGGCCCCACACAAACTGAAAAAATTCAGGTAATGTTGGGGGATTCTTAAGAATCTCGATGTCGGGTTCGGCTGCATATATTGTTGATCCAGGGGCAAATGCAGAACATCCTCCATAGTGGTCCTCGTGCGGGTGCGTGACATACACCTCTTCGATCTGTTCTGTGGCTGCGTACTTTTCTATGTCATCAAGTGCATTTGGGCACCCTGCATCAATCAGAATATTTCCAACGCGGTAAGCGATAGCCCACATTATCGGATTTCTATCTTCCATTGGCGTTGCTGTCTTGATAAGAGTCACATCATCACTAAAGTGCTCAATTTCAAACATAAGAGGTGTGCATGCAATACCTAACTTGATTCCTTCGGTATGGTTATGTCGTCGTTTCTCTAACAAGAAGTACTGGTGGTGCAAAATTCCTGAGTCGTTTCAAACCAAGGACTTTGTCTTGCCTTCCCACCTTTGAGTCATTCAGCGCTTGTTCCATGAAAGCTATGGCGCTGTCATATGCTTTTCTTGGAACGGGAAACGGAACACCATCTTTCCCCCCAAATGCGAAGCACATCCTCACAGGGTCTGCCCACGAAGCTGGAGTACCAAATATCATCTCCGAGATAAGCGACAGCCCTCTCACGGTAGCAGGACCGACTCCGTTCATGAACAAGAGTTCTTCGTAGTTTGACGGTTGGGTTTCATAGGCACGTCGGACCGCATCCCAGTCCATCCGAGTTGGAGTGACCTTGTAAGAGGGCAGCTCTTGGGGTGATCCTGTCCCCTCTATCCAGGGTATGAGTGTACTCTGACCATAGGCTCTGATATTCTCGAAGTATCTTCTGACTCGAGCTGGGTCTTCCTTGGCAATGTCAACACTGATTTTTCGGCACTCTGCGGAATTCTTGGAGGTCATATCGAGAGCTGAATCTCTGACCTGACCTGAGATGAGCCCTGAGTGTGGCTCTTCGATAAAGCTTGCAACATCGAATGATGACCAATGATAGCGTCGTGCATCATTGCTATCATAATCCATTCCCTGTTGTACAACAGTCCAGTTCTCCCCAGAGTCCACAAAGAACATGTGGTGATAGAGGTTGTAGCCGTCCTGGATACCTGCGTTGTCGACCTTTGCCACCGACCTGCTTATGTCCACAAGACCTGCACCATCAAGACCATAGTCCTCAAGGGCACGCAGTTGAGTAGGAACTTTTCTTGAAGCCAGTCCCTTCCCTCCAACACCAATCATTCCGTGCTGTTCGAAATCCAGTGCTGTCTTCAGTACTCCACATGTGACGGTCGTAGAACCTGAGCTGTCCCAGTCATAACCAAGGACATTGGATAGCGCCTGGAACCAGACGGGATCAGCTAGTCGCTGGAGGAGTTCAGCTGTGCCGAACTCGTCAACGATAAACTGACAGAGCGTGCGGGCCATGGGAATCATCCGTTTTACTAGCCAAGGTGGTGCCCTGCCAGGATGCAGTTTGAGGTCTGCAACGCCGCCTCGTTTCATAGTGATTGCTCCGAAGTCTAGTTCTTTGCTAGTATAGATAAAGGACCCAAAGATCAATACAGGGTAGACCTTATTGCTTCCAACCTCTCCCTTGCTTCATCTCCAGCCTGCTTGAGCCAACCTTCTAGTGTGCCGCATTCATAGTCTTCGCAGTGAGCGCATGTTTCCACACCACGTCCAGTTGCGCATGCTCGAACAGCGCACTCTCTGCAGAATTTGAATCTAGGTTCTGCATCGACTTTACATCCTACACAGTTGATATCTTTGTCTGCAAGAGGATATTCTGGGCTTCCCCACTTCGCAGCTTGTTTTGCTCTCAACTCATTATCGTCATTCAACAAAGCAAGGTGCGCAGGACACACCGCACAGTCGAGTCCACAATATGCAATCATGTTCTCGTTCATACTGAACTATAGTCTAATGATAGAATAAAAGCTCGACAGATGACCGAAACTAATTCTAAGACTTTTCCTCAAATCTGCAGGTCAAGCAATGCTTTTATTCGTCGACTACTAATCCTACGTGTTAGTTGAAACTAACGTCTTCTTTCGTATCTAAGAGATGGTACGTATGACTGAGAATGCAGAATGGGAAAAGGCAGTGGATTACAAGAACTTCCTGAAAGGTGCTCGTGAGAACGTCGAGTTAATGAAGGCGAGGTACAACGACCTCCAAATCACGGAGCAGGATCTCGAAAACCTTCGAAGTCTTCAGAATCCAATTCGGATACTTGTCATAGGCAATGACCACTGTAATGACACAGCTGGAAATCTGCCAGTCTTAGCAAAACTTACAGACATATCGACCAAACTGCAGCTTCGCATTCTCGATAGTGATACCAACGCAAAATACCATCAACAATTCAAGGTCAATGGAAAGAGGAAGACCCCCGTTGTCCTATTCATGAGTCCAGAAGGTGAAGAGTTGTGCCGGTGGGTCGAAAGACCAAATGCTGCTTACAAGATTATCAATGAGGCGACAAATCCCTCATTAGAGAACAGAAGGAATGAGCTGAAGAAACTCTATAGTGATACAGAGATCCAAAGACAGAGTGTGAGAGAGTTCATGAATCTGTTATTGAGGGCCGACTACATTTTGGGAAGAAGTTGAAGATGGCCGATCACCTAGCAAAGGATAACTGGACAGACATTGAACGTGTTCAACGAATGGCTAAAACGTACACAATGAGATACGACAGTGTTTTCTGGGAAACACTCTTCTCACTCACAAATAGCGAACCTAAACATGTAGTTGCTGATTTTGGCTGCGGACCTGGGCTCTTCCTTGTAGATATTGCAAACAGGTTCAACGCTCATACAGCTATCGCTCTTGATGAGAGCTCTCAGATGCTTGCTGTGGCTGAAACCAATCTCAAGGGATTAGCCAAGCTCAAATCAATTGAGATTCGATTAGTGAATTTCGACACAGACAAGATAGACATCGAATCGAGCAGCATTGATTTTGCCTTTTCTGGATTCATGCTTCATGAGGTTGCCAATCCCCGAAAGTTTGTTTCCGTTGTCCATAGACTAGTCAAATTGGGGGGAACATATGTAGTCTATGACTATGTTTCAGGGAATGAGGAGAAGTTCGTCAAGGCAATGGTCAAAAACGGAATTAGTGAGGAGCACGCACGAAAACGATACCCACATATGTGTAAGCACTCAGCTGCCGACATTAAGGAGATACTTGAAACCTCTGGATTCTCTAACTGCCAGTCCCAGATAATTGATGAATTTCGAGCAGTTGCAGTAGGACTAAAGAGGTAAGTATACATACAAACGATTGAAATCAAGGCGTCGAACATCATGTCATCCTCTCGGAAGTCATCCCCATGGGCGCAAGATAATTCACAACTAGTATGTCCGAGGTGTGGGAGCAAAAGAATAGCCCGGATACTCGACTCGTTTTCTCGACCTCGAGGTGTTCAGATGTGGAAGTGCACATCGTGTGGGAAGAGATTCTACGAGCGAGGCTACGATGATTATAGACCCACATTCATTCGATGAGCAGAAAGAGAGGCGAAAATCATGTCAAGCAGGCTTCAACTATTGAGATTTCCTTTTTCGTTTGAAGCAAGACAGGCCTCACAGAAACTTGCTCGAGACCTAGGGGCACTTGTTAGTCTGCTGGACCGCCCGGAATATCAGTATATTGTGAAAGAAGCTCAAGATAGAGTCTATGCTGCACTCACGCAGTCTCAGATTCGATATCCCTCTATGGAAAATGAGTCAGATGTTCTCATCTATCCTACTGCTCGACTCATTGTTGAGAAAATCGGACTTCCGCAACTCCGTGCACTACAAGCCGAGGCAGAGTCCAAGGAGGCCAATCGACAGCTCGGTAAAGAAGATAGTGGCCTCGTGACTACGTTATGCAAGACCTCCTTCAATTGGAACATCAAGTCAATGGGCGACATATCTGAACGAGCTAAACTTCCTCTGATGCTACGGACCTATGAGATGAGGATTCTCTTTGAGAATTACCTTGAAGTAGCTCCCAGTTTCCATAGCGAAGAGTGGAATCTCATCAACCGTCATCTTGACAAGGGCTGGATTCTCATTAGACGGTCGGAGCTGGACCGCCTTATCTCAGGGAAGTTTAGACAGCTGGTCATGCAGGGAAGATTCGATATTCCCCCGATGTCCCAGCGACTTATTGAATCAGTTCAACGAATTGAGGCTGAGTCGAAGGGCAAGATACGCCACGTCGAGCCCGTAAAGATGACCGAAACCCTTGCATCAGCGTTCCCTCCCTGTATCCAGAGGATGTATGATCAGTCTCTCAAAGGTGCTGTCAATCTCTCTCATGACGCTCGGTTTGCTTTAGCCGCATTTCTCCTAAAGATTGGAATGGAGGCGGATGAGGTTCAGAAGGTCTTCAGTAACTCTCCAGACAGGAACATAAGCCTCATCGAATATCAGGTCCGGCATATCGCATCTAAGAGGTCCATGGGATCTGATGATGAAGGCTACAATCCTCCCGGGTGCAAGAAACTTCAGGTGAACAACCTCTGTCCGGTCTATCTGGGTACGGAGTTTGATCCCCTGTGTGAGTACATCTTGAACCCTCTCGGCTTCTATCAGACACGAGCTTGGGAGCTGACAAAAGGTATCGAGGACCACTCATGGTACGCTAAAAAACGAGACAAGAAGCAGAACTTCTAGACTACACATCTTGTATAATGATATAGATACTGCTGAGCATAGCCTGCATATCTGCCAAAGTACCTTCTGGCCGCTCCAGATTTCTTTGAATATGATTTTCCAGCAGTCGTGAAGACTCCATAGTGCTCCTGGATCACTCGTTCAATCCAGACATCAATTGGAAAAGCTTCTAGGAAGCCCAGTGAAAATAGACTCACACAGTCTGCGACCTTGTTGCCCACACCGTATAGTGTTTTCAAGAGCTTATGTGCTTCAAGGTAATCCATCGATCGAAGCATTTCTTCAGTCACCTCACCACTAACTATGGCTCTGGCTGATCTAATAATGAACTCTCCTCGCCATGCCAATCCCAGCTGCTTCAAATCGTCAATCGATACTCTGGACAACATCTCTGGTGATGGCATACCGTGGTAGACAGTCCCTCTGAACTCGTAAGTCGGTCCCCACTTTTCTCTGATAGCATTAGTCATTCCCCGGATAGCGGGAACATTCTTCCAAACTGAACAGAGAAATGAAACAAGGCATGGAAAGAAGGGGTCATTAATGACTCGCAGGTTGGGAGCGAAGTCTATACTCTTCCTCATTATTCCATCTTTGACTATCTCATGATGGATCTGATTCAATGGATCCTTCAACCGGAACATGCTTGCAAGGTCAACATTACTTTCTGAGGAATCATAGATGAGATTGTCCCCTCTCTGTTCTACATACACGACCTGTCCAATGTCCGCATTTATGTAACCTCCACCCTCCTTCACCCAGCAGAATGTTTGTCCACACTCAAGGGTGTCAACGAGGCTGAAGTCTTTGACCCGGAGACGCTTCATCATTGTATTCCCTTTCTGTTTTGAAATGAGTATTGTGTTGTGACATCTGAAGTCAAATAGATAATACTAAAATGAATGCAAAGTGTCTGTTACTCCGCGGCAGTGATGAACCTCCATTGAGAGATTATGAACAAATGATCGACCTAAGGGGTATCTGAGCCGCACCTTCTACTCAATAACCGAGAGGTCAACTGACTTAAGCTTGATGAGCTCAACTAACTCTTCGATTTTTTCCGAGCTTATGATTGGGATGGTCTCTTGCCAATCAACTTCTCGATCGGACCAGCTCACTATAGCTACTGTGTTGATGGGCATATCTCTTGGTTCTATGGTCGCATTTCCGACACACCAAAACTTTGGCATGTCCGCAGATTTCATGCCTTCAACAATCAGAAAATCATGACCCGTCAACTTAGTCCACTCGTCAGGGTCAATCCGGTCTCTAATGATAGTTGACGCCGAGCTCGGGTCTAGAAAGATTGTCATTGACGCCCCTGCCTGCAGATGTCTCAGTGTGTCTTTACCCTGGTCTGGGCCAGCATGGTGTATTGAACTTTTTATGGTCGCAACTGAGTATCCACTCTCGACCAGTGACCTGATAATCTTCTCAATAAGCGTAGTCTTGCCCGTGCCTGAGTATCCTGAAACAGCAAATACACGCATCTTGCTCTCAAGCACATTCTACCACATAAGGTAGTTTCGCTTTGTCAATTCTTGTTGAGTAAGCTCATCAAGAACATGCTTGAAGCTGTACCCTTAAAACGGGGTCATGTACGTTCGAAATCGGTGTGAATACTTTTGGCCGACGAGAAGCAGGTTGCAGTTGAATGCATCGATGTTCGTCGTGAGTTCCAAGATGGCTCGCGAGTGATAAAGGTCTTACAGGGAACCAATCTATCTGTCGATAGGGGCGAGTTTGTCGCAATAGTTGGTGCATCTGGTTCAGGAAAGACAACCCTTCTCAATCTCATAGGTGGCCTTGACAAACCTACATCAGGTACTATCCTCGTTGATGGTGAGAACATAACTAAACTGAATGATGAACAGATGTCTGAAGTACGTCGGCATAAGATTGGAGTCTTGTTCCAAGACCAACACCTCCTCCCCATTTTCACAGCTCTCGAGAATGTCGAGGTGCCAATGCTTCTCGATGATGTTCCTCCAAAAGAGCGAGAGGAACGCGCCATCAGACTTTTGGAGATGGTTTCTGTGGACCACAGATCCCAGCACATGCCCCATGAACTATCCGGAGGAATGCGTTCACGCGTTGCGCTAGCTCGTGCTCTTGCCAATGACCCCGCTATCTTGTTGTGCGATGAACCAACCGGGGATTTGGACCACAAGACGGGTGGAGAGATTATCCAACTGATGCGAGCTCTTGCAAAAAAGAAGAACCTTGCAGTACTGGCTGCTACGCATGATCCTGAAACTGCCCGGATGGCTGACAGAATTCTCCTTCTCAGAGATGGTGTACTCGTGGATGAGCTTGTTAGTGACTTCTTCAAATCTAGCGGTGTGGATGTGAGCACCAGAGACCATGACAAGGAAATCAGTGAGGGACCGTCGACATAGAGGGAATCTTCGTGGGTGCATCAAAGAACTCTCGGAACATCAAGACCAAAGGGAACCGAGCGTATGGGCTCTCTTACGCATTGAGTGCTCTCAAAGCAAACCCGTTTAGAGCTGTAACCCTTGCCCTCACATTGAGTCTTGGTATTAGTCTATTCGCATCCACAATGGTCTGGGGCGATACGGGAATATTTGTGAGCATCCATGACTATCTCGGTGACCATATGTATCAGGTTCAGGTCACTTCTGACCCTGGAGTTCCTCAAGCTCTTACTCAGGCTGAAACGTACATGGATCACAGTCGCTTTGTTGAGGAAACATATAGAATCAACTCTACGGTCGGACTGGTCTGGGCCAACAACATCTCGGACAGCTGGATTTACGATATGGATAATCCAGTCTACTCCAGTGGTGTGAAGGATTGCAGAGTGGTCTTTGTGGACAACGAGTTCCTGAACAGGTCTGCCTTCGAGTTCACATACGAAGGTGCTTTTGAACTTGGACAAAATGAGGTCATTGTTTCGCGAATGTTCATCGCCTATGTTGAGCAAGTCTTCAATGTCACTCTTCAGATCAATGACACAATAGATGTGGACCTCCTGACTGGAGATGTGGTCTATTCACAAAGTGGTGACATGATTGCGGCACCCTTGGGAACATTGGGCCGCATGGAACTTACTAATCTCAAGATTGTTGGCATCTTTGACCTCCGGACTTATGACTCGATGATTGAACGTGCTCTCCCCTCCTATAAGCAGGGGCGCGCAAATTGGGATTACACCAACCTACGATATCCGGTCCTTGGTCTTCGTGACAGTATCCTGATGCGCAAAGACCAAATCCCTACGGCCGCGCTTTCATCCAATGGTTTCTTCCCTCAAACAATGTTGGTCAGAGTTTCTGGAGGCGCTCTTGCCGCTGATGGGCCAAGGAACGTGGCCAAGAACCTCTTCGAATTGACAGTTCGAACAGAGGAGTTGTATAATATCACATGGTCTGGTCATGACAAGATATGGGAACTTCAAGGTGTTGTCAATGCCTATCTTGCGACACTAAACCTCTCAGTACTAGCTTTTCCAATCATCCTTCTGGCACTCTTCTTCTCTGTATTCGCTGCGGATACCTTCATGGCACCTCGCAGTGTTGAGATAGGAGTTATCAGATCTAAGGGGGCCAGTTACTCCCAGGTTTCGAGTGTTTTTCTATGGGAGTCGGCAGTAATCGCAGCACTCTCGGTGGGATTGGGCATCCTGTTCAGTGTCCTCTTTGCACCACTTATTCCATCCACTAACAGCTTCATGAGCTTTGATTGGAACACCTATTTGTTCTATCTTTCAAATACAGTTGTAAGTTTCAATACAATCATCCGCGCAATCGGATTAATTGTTCTTCCGAGTCTATTATTCATCCTTTATCTCGCTAGAAAAGCTGCCTCAACCGAGATCAGTCTCACCCTGGCTGAAGCAAGTGATGACTCAACCGAGCAATCGGAGTCTCATGGATTTACTATTGGAGCATCAATTTTTCTGTTGCTGATTGTTATTGTGATGATGTACATTCTCCCCAGAGACCCATTTCTGTTTTTGTTGGAACTTGGATTGGGAACCGCTGCATGGTTCTTCATAGCCTATAACGGTTCTAGAATCTCACGAGCGGGTCTTGCGAAGGTTTCTGAAAGGCTGTCATTTCTCCTAGGTCAGAAGAACCTGATTTCAGCAGGATACCTTAGAAAGCGAAAAGGGAGAATCATTCCCCTCATGGTCGTTCTAGCTCTAACGATGTCTTCAACCATAGCATTTGCTGTCCAATCAGAAAGTCTCAGGGTCGATTTGAACCGTGAGGTCACTTATGCCATAGGCTCCGATCTTCGGATAGACTGCACAAACCGAGAGTTCAACTTCAGTCACAATTTGGAAACTTATAATGGCGTTGTCAACGCTATGCCTGTACTAACGACTTGGGCTCGTCTTGGACCTGATGAGCTTAGTATAGAGGCGTTACAACCTCTTGAATATGAATCAATTGGGAAGTTTGATCCATCGAGCTTCAGAGGAGAGTCTTCAGGTAGCGTTCTCACAGCACTAGCTGCGGTTCCAAATGGTATCATCATAAGTGAGTATCATGCAGAGCGATGGAACAAGACAGTGGGTGACTCACTCACACTCGAGATGACTGGGGTTGGTGCGACTCAGCTTGTGACCTTTGAGGTCGTGGGAATGGTCTTCAGTGCTCCTGGCTTTGGTTATGCCTCGCATACAGATGTTCCTTACTCGCCACTTGGTGCCGGATTTGGTTTTGCTGCTGGATATGATGGGTTTGGTTTGACAAACCTCGATTTCGTAGAGAGTGTCATAGATAAGCACGAGGCTACCCTGTTCATGGCAAACCTTGCCGACAACGCGAATCGCACACTCCTGCTTGAGGAGCTTTCTGCGCTTCCCGGAGTGACTCCAAACACCCCTGGGAGTTTTGATCTGAAAGCCAACTCGTTACAAACAGCTCTCTATCTAAACACCATCGAAGGCTTGTTCTCAATTGGATTTGTGATGTCTCTGATACTCAGTGTGTTCGCATTGTCTGTTTCTCTTGGATCTGTTGTGAGAGAACGCCGGAAAGAATATGCAATCATGCGTGCCATTGGAGGCTCCAAACGGCAAGTTGTCAGCATGGTCTTCTCTGAGTTCACTGGCGTGGTTATAGCATCGCTAGCGCTCAGTCTTGTTCTGGGAGCAGTATTCGGATTCGTTATGGGATTCTTAGTTAATGTCATGAGTCCATTCTCTAGAACTCTAAGCGCAAGTATTGCATTTCCAATGAACTTTCTTGCCATTGCCCTGTTTATTGAAATTCTAACGATGATTATCGGTGCCTACTTGCCTGCCAGAGAGGCATCGGAAACGGATCCAGCCGTTGTACTAAGGAATATGTGAGGTGATTTGATGGCCAAGAAAAAAGAAACGAAAATCCTGAAAGGCAATCCCCTCTGGTCAATTGGCTATGCACTCTCCTCAATGAAGATTAACAAGACGCGTAATATTGGCATTGCTCTCATACTAGCCATCAGCATAGCAATACCAACTACTATCTTTGCGTGGACAAACACAGGCTCACGCATTGCTGTTGAAACATATTTCGACACGAATTCCTATCAGTTCAGCGTTCAGAACGCACCTGGGTCTTACAATTACACTCACCTCTTTAATGCACAGGACCTAATACTGTCAAGTCCTTACGCTGAGTATGCGCACATTACACCGAGCACAGTAGGGATATTCAGGATGGACGGAATTACCCCTGAATGGGAAGAGTACTACACTAATGTCCCGAATTATGTTTTGGGTGTCAAAGACACTCGAGTAATCATTGCGAATAATGAGATTCTCAATATCATGTCAAAAGACTTGAATTTCACTGGTAACACAACGCTTAACCCCGGTGAAGTTTTGGTGTCTCGCCGATTTATTGAACTCACTGAGGATATGATGAAAAGAACCCTCAATACCACTATTGACATTGGTATCGGCTCCGAGATTAGTATTGATGTTCTCAGGACATACTACTCTCCTTCTGAAGGAAGACCCTTTGATCCACTACTCCTCCACCGTCAGATACTGCGAAATCTCACCGTCGCGGGGATTTATGATGTCTTACATCTCTCCGTTATCGCGGAGTCGTTCCTGTCCATATCCCGGGTCAACTATGTCCCGTTCGGAAACCTCACTAGCGTACTAGGGATATCTGATTCAATAATGCTTTTGCCTGAGGAGCTTGGAGAAGCTTCTGTTGACACAATAACCAATCAAGGTTTCTTCTCACCAGTGGAGTTCGTTCGGGGATCTGAAGAAGGACTTTTGCGCGGCGGAGTGTTGAATGCAGCCGTGAATCTACTGAATCTTAAGACTCAGATTGAAGAGAGCGATTCGGTTCTGAATGTGATAGGCTTGGACAACGTCAATAATCTTCAGACACATATTACGACTTATGTCCATAGTCAAGTTTTGATAATCCTGGCTTTTCCTATCATGATAATGAGCTTGATGCTCACTATATTCACCTCAGAAACCTCTGTGGCTCAACGAAAGGGTGAAATCAGTGCGCTCCGAGCAAAAGGAGCCTCCTTTAACCAAATTTTTGCTTCGTTCATCTGGGAATCACTAGTACTCTCTTTACTCGGATTTTTTGCAGGCCTTCTACTCACGTTGTTCTTTGCTCCGTTGATGGGTTCTTCAACGGGTCTGCTATCTTTTGATCAAGTACGTTATGCAGAGTTTGCTTCAGAGATGACCATACCAGTTCAGGCTTTGGTACTCTCTGCAACTATCGCATTGTTCCTGCCAGCTGCTTATTTGGTACATGTCGCTCGTAGGATTGATGTTGCGGAGATAGGACAACCCACATCAAGGATGACCTATGAAATTCCTGAGGAGACCAACATCTGGTACTACGTTGTGAGTCTCGGTATTACCTTGGCTGTGCTTCTTATAGTCCCTAATTTCTTTAGCCCAGTTGGTGAAACGGCGTTTATTGAAATCCTGATTTCGACAGGCATCCTTTTCGTTGCGACATATCTGGGATCACGACTAATGCGTTTAGTCACTGCTCGTGCATCTGAGAAAGCAGGCCGTTTCCTTGGTCAGAAGAAATTGTATTTGACGCAGAGCCTTCGAAGAAGAAAGGGACAGTTCATACCGCTTCTTGTAATTCTTACGCTTACTCTCACCACTACCACCATGATGCTCATCCAGACAGCCAGCTTCGAGCGTACACTCAAAAATGAGGCTAACTATGCACTCGGGTGTGATGTTCGCATTGAAGTTGCTGCACACCCATTTAATTGGACGGACACTCTTCAGTCGTATGAAGGAGTTGTTAGCGCAACCCCAGTTCTTGAATCCCTATCATACATTGGAACCGAGGCGTTCTATCTTGAAGGATTAGAATCAGATGTGTATAGGGATATAGGGAAGTTCAAATCTACTAGTTTCGTTAGTGGAACTCCAGATGAGGTCCTGACTGCTCTTGAGAGCACATATAATGGGATTGTCATCAGCAAGGTCTATTCGGAGCTATGGAATGTCACTATTGGAAACTCGTTAACGATCAAGGTGGGTAGTACGGTAGATGCTGCATTCACAATAGTGGGTATCATGAAGAGTGCGCCGGGTTTTGGAATGGCGTCAAGTCGAGACCTTGCTGGTGTTCCCTTCGGAGCGTACCTTGGTTTTCAACCGGGAAGAGGCGGATTTGCCCTAGTGAATATCGACTATTTAGAATCGGTCTCCGGAAAAGATACGACGAAGGTCTTCTTTGTGGGAACAACTTCTCTCGAAGCAGCATCCTCTCTGATCGACTTTGCAACCGGAATTCCATACTCTATTGTCTACACTACTGCTACCATTGGGTTCGGATCTGATACAGTAACAGGTCTCTTCCTAGCTGGAATGCAGGGGCTTACAATGATTGCCTTTGTAATGTGTGCCGCTATGGGCATTGCATCTATTGCACTATTTCTAGGTTCCGCGGTCATGGAGCGAGAACCAGAGTATGCCCTGTTTCGTGCTGTAGGCGGGACAAGGAAGCAGATAGTTTCGCTTGTGTTTGGCGAGTTCGCAGGGAGTGTACTTGCTGCAGTTCTAATCAGTCTCGGGCTCGGAGTTTTGTTTGGCTATACAATGACGTTATTAACATTCGGAATCTCATCCGTGTGGCCAATTCTGCCAAAAATACTGACATATCCTTTGGTAGTTATGGTTTTCACGGTGGCACTTGAATGTGTTACAATGGTAGCCGCATGTTACTTCCCCGCACGGAGAGCTGGAAGCACAGATCCAGCTGAAGTATTGAGAAATATGTGAGGTAATCGAAATGACTACAACAGATGAAATCGAAGAGGAACTTGACCTTTACGGTGACTTGCCTGATGATGTGGTTGTCAGTGTGAATGATTGCTATAAGATCTATAAGGCTCAGGAACTTGAGGTTGTGGCTCTTAGTGGAGTTTCTCTTCAGATTTTGGAAGGCAAAATCATGGCGGTTGTCGGTCCGTCAGGGTCGGGCAAGACCACGCTGATAAACGTGATTGGTGGAATCACCAAGGCGACTGTTGGCAAAGTCTATTGGGCAAACCTACGGACTGACATCACGAAACTGAGCGAACGCGTTCTTACAGAAGCTAGACGTAATTTCATTGGATTTCACTTCCAACTGAACAACCTATTGCCTCATCTCAATGCTTGGCAGAATGTAGAACTCGCAGCCCGGATTGCTGGAGTGCCACGGCAAGTTCGGAAGGAAAGAGTCGATCGTCTCATCAAGCTTGTTGGGCTTGAGGAGAGGAAACGGAACAAGGCAACTACACTCAGTGGCGGTGAGAAGTCACGAGTGGCAATTGCTAGCGCGCTCGTAAACCTCATTGACACAGAGGGGAAAGGACTTGTTCTATGTGATGAACCAACCGGGGACTTGGATCCCGAAACCGGTGAGCGGATACTGGATCTGTTTCAGGAGCTCAACGAGACCATTGGAACATCATTCTTCATTGTCACACATAGTCAGCAAGTAGCATCAAAAGCTGATGTGACAGTGGAGCTTCGTGATGGCGTGATTTCTGGTTTTCATCAGGCTGGAATTGACCTTGACATGCTCGATACCACCAGAATTGTCAGACTGGATGATAAGCATAGGCTTCCTATGCCAACAGACCTCCTTGACCTAGCTGGTAGTCCGCGCGAGTTCAGACTTAGCTACATGGATAACAAGTTCATACTTGTTCCCCAGACGGGAGATGTGGTTGATCAGATGCGTGAGAAGAAAGCGAAGATCTGCAGAGTCTGTGGTTCCGAGATTCCAAGTGGGAAGTTCATCTGTCCAAATTGTGGGAGCCAAGTCACTGTTTAGTTCGAGGATCTCCGCGACTTGCCTCTGGTGAGTCGCTTCTTTTGAACAGAGAAACAAGCTGTTCAATAGTGGTCCAGGTGTCCATGTATTTACGTATCAAGCGTCGCTCTCTCTTCAGATTCTTGATTCCAGTTATCTCTAGTTCTTTCTCAATAAACCTGTAAATCTTCTTTCCCTCTTTATCAAAGTCAGTGAGAACAAGCACTTGTCCATCTGTCCCAGCGGCTTTCACTATCTTCTCGATAAGTTCGATTCTAGATAGTCCTATCTGGGTCTTGATGATTGGCGCCTCAAGACCGAGATTTCGAAGAACAGTCATGTCCCGTTTTCCCTCAACAACCACAAGTAAATTCTCATACTTTGAATCAAGTGTTTGGATGAACTCAACGAGGGCAGTTTCATTCTCATTCAGCCTTCGAGAGCGTCTTAGCTCAATAGCTTTCGTTCTCCATAGTTCACCCTTGCCCCTTAGTGAGCTATCTCTCTCTTCAGACACGACCTGCACCAGATTGGTCTATGGTAAAATGGCTACTTTCATGGTCTGTCCCTGGCTCATCATTTCTAGCGCTTGATTGATTTTCTCCAGGGGCATCTCATGTGATATTAACAGGTCGGGATCAACATCCTTTGCAATAATGAGCTTTAGAGCCTGTTCTACGTGTTTCGGCTTGAGATGAAAAACGCCTTTCACTGTGAGCTGGCCATAGTGAAACCTCTCCGTATCAATCTCGAACTTTGTACCTGATGCTGCACCACCAAATAGGACGGTTGTCCCTGCATCTCGGGTCATATCTATCGCCTGCTCCCAGGTCTGTCGTAATCCCACAGCTTCAATAACGACATCAGCCCCCATGCCTGAGGTCTCTTCTTTTACTCGTTCTACAGGATCTTCCTTAGATGGGTCAAGGACAATATCAGCACCCGCCTTCTTTGCGATGGTCCTTCTCAGTTCTGCGAGATCTGCTGCGATTACTGTTGAGGCTCCATTTTTCTTGGCCAGCATTATCTGCATCTGACCAATTGGCCCAGCTCCGATGACAACAACAGTATCTCCAAGTCTGATATTCGACTCCTCAATTCCATGAACAACGCAAGCCAGTGGTTCCGTTAACGCAGCATCTCTAAATGAGAGTGAGTCTGGTATCTGATGCGTATTCCATCTGACTACTGGCTCAGGAACGCGTATGTATTCTGCAAAGGCCCCATTGACCAAGTTGTCTTTCAGTGTACTACAGAGGTTAGGCATATCCCTTTTGCAGAAGAAGCATTCTCCGCATGGTGCAGAATTGGTTGCGACAACCCTCATTCCTACATCGAAGTCCGTAACTCCTGCTCCCACCGCATCAATAGTTCCTGCATATTCATGACCAAATAAGGCGGGAGTGTGTTTAATCAGTATGGGATGGCCTCGTTTGTAGGTCTTGACATCAGTCCCGCATGTAAGTGCAGTTCCTATCTTAATCAAGAGTTCTCCCGGGCCAATCTCAGGAACCTCCGTTTCCTCATATCGGACGTCGCCAATACCATAGTACATTGCAGCTTTCATCTTACGAGTCATGAGTCAGTTCCCACTGCACCTTTCTTTAGTGTGTATAAATCACTTCCTGACTGGCACACCATAATGTTTAACCACAGCTCATATGAGCCAAGAAACGGAAGGAACACCATTGAGGATTAGGTCTAAATATCCTGAACACTTGGAATACCATGCACAGAGCGTGTGGGATGGGAAGACTGGTGGGACCATCACTGCGAGCGATGAGCGTAAGATAGTCTATGACACTCCGAAGACCTACGCTGGACGCGGTGAAGGCATATGCCCGGATGAGATCTTCATAGCTGCTGTCCTAGGCTGTCTGAATAACACATTCCTTGATTTTCAGCGTCGGTTTGAAATGGAACTTGTGTCATTCAAGCTCGATGGAAAAGCAACTGCTAGCTTTGATGGAGAGGGTTACAAGATTGATGGGGTCGAGGTCACTGGCGAGGTAGTTGTTGGCGAGGATGAGCTTGAAACCGGTCAGCGTTGTGTGGAGCTCATGCGCGAGTATTGCCATCTCTCAAGAACTATCAAAGACTGCATCCCTTTCAAGTACGATGTTTCTGTTCGCGAAAGCACATCAGGCATCTAGTTCTTTCATCAATTGAGCAATCTTCTCCATGTATGCCTCGATATTGTTCCATTGACTACCTTGAAAGAAGACACTCTTACAGTATCCACAGAGCCAAAACTCATTGTAATGATCATAGGTCTGGTCCGGAACTAGTCCTCTGATACGTTCTTTCTCATTGTTTTTAATGTGCGTTAGAATCCCATTACATTTTGTGCATCGCGATTTAGAGGGGTCTGCTTCCGGGACGATTTTGAACTCCTTGAAGACACTGGCAATTTCCTCGGTTACCGTTCCCCTTACTAACATAACTGAAATGTCACTATTCTGTGCTCTTTCTGCTAGGATTGCATCTGAGGTTAACAAAGTCCTGTTTTGCTCCGCAGCAAGGCGAAGAAGCTCGTCGTCATCGATTATTGTTGAATAGAAGGTATCACAACCAGCGAGGCGAAGCCATGTAGCTAGTTTTCCAAGCATTGCATCAACGATGAAGGTCTTCATGGGCTCTCACCAAAGACGATACGAGCAGCGTTCTTCCACATGACCTTCTCAATCTCATCGCTCCTGATTTGTTTATACCCTTGATCTAGCATTGATACAGGAAGCTGCAATCCAGTGAAAAAGTCAACCCATTTCTTGAGTGGCAGTGTATACTCAAAGAGTGGGAAGTCACTCCCAAAAATCACTCTGTTTGGGAACACTCTCAGAATCTGTGCATCTCCAATCATCTGATAGACCTTTGATGGAACCGTAGAAGCTGACATTTGCCATCCTGAGACATCCACTGAAACATTCGGATTCTTTGAAGCAATCATTAACGTTTCCTCTTGCCAAGGAAAACCTACATGGGCAAGTATAATCCTCAGATCCGGAAAGTCTACCGCAACGCGATCGACATACACGGGTCTGGCATATTTGACTTGCTTGAATCTGGACGTGAATCCCTGATGGATGACGATTGGTATGTTTAGGTCCACACAGAGTGAATAGTATGGGTCAAACTCCTTTGCATCCGGATAGAATCCATTCGGAGGATACATCTTCCATCCGCGGCACCCCTTCTCATTCACAGCACGCTCTAGTTCTTTCAGTCCCTCCTCGCCCCTTCTCGGATCAATACCGACAAATGTGATGATGTCTGGGTCGTCTGCCACCTCATCTGCATGCCAATCAGTCTTCTCGGTAAGCGAGAGTGGCATTTTCTGATTTAGTGCACTATCTATAGGAAGTACAACAGCACGTGTTACGCCACTTGCACTCATTGCATTGCGGAGCGCATGGACAGTGGAATCAAGCACAGGCTCAACGCCTGACCGCTCGGCTGCAATTCGACGTGCATCCAAGTCGCTCTTACTTATGATCTCCCTAGACCATGTGTGTGTATGCGCATCAATGACATTCATTTGAACACCTTCTATAGATCACTTCGAAGTCTATTCAGAGTGTCAATCACCTCGACGGGGACAGTGACACTTCCAAGCTCGGTGAAATGGATAGCTCCATGATAGTCACTTCCTCCTGTGCGGACTACATCTAACCCGCGAATGAGTTCTCTGACCTCATCAGAGTTACGATGCATTCCCATAAAGCTATAGTCATAATTCACTTCAATCCCCATGAGCCCCTCACCTAACAGGACTTCTATGAATTTTCGTAGATCTTGCTGCTTTACTGTAAGCGGGTGCGCTAGGACAGGGACAGCTCTTGCTGCTCTTAGAAGCTTAATAGCCTCGATTGACTGCATTCTTTCCTTCTTTACAAAGGCTGGCTTCCCAGAGGCTAAATACTTCTCGAACGCTTCATGTGTTGTTTCTACGACCTTCTTCTTGACCAGTAATTGTGCCACATGAGGTCGACCCGGACTTGCTACACCCTCCAGAAACTCATTGAGTTCATCCAGCGTCGCTTCAATACCCAACTCGTTTAGTTTTCGAATTATCTTAGGTAATCTGTCGAATCTCGCTGCTCTCAGATATTCAAGTCTGTCATTGAGAGGCTTGAAGTCATCGGGAACAAAATATCCCAAAATATGTGCTTCCACACCATCGAACTCGGTGCTTATCTCAAGTCCCGAGACTCGATTCAGCTCGTCTGATGCATCTGCCCCCAGAAACTCCTGGATGCCATCAAGTGAATCGTGGTCGGTAAGTGCGATACCTCCCAACCTCATGGAATCCGCTTTGCTCACAAGTTCGACAGGTGAGTCAGTCCCATCAGAAGCGGACGAGTGAGTATGTAAATCAGCACGGGCTCTCACCGTGTGCAGCCTCCTCTCGTAGTGTTTCTACAAGTCTTCGAACCTTGTGGCATACTTTTCGTATATCATCACGCGTTGCTGTTTCTCCCGAGGGACAGTCCTTATCGACAATACACTTCCTTTTTCGCATGTCATAGATGATGGGGTAGTATCTACATCCCTCTGGCCTATTCTCATAAATGCGACAAATCTTGGTCACAGGGTCGTAAAAGAAGCATTTGCCATCTACATTCCTGAGTTCGCAGAAACCTGCCATCACACGCACCAAGAAGTCTTTCCTATCATACCCCAGAGCTTCGATTCTTTCCACATCTTCGCGGGTCAAGGTCATCTCAGTTTCAGTGCAGCACACACGAACTTCCTCGCATGTCCCATCGTGGTTGCAGACAAAGGGTGTCAAGTTGATTTGTACTCCTAATGTATCGGTCAGATTGCGGTTTAGTGTTCATAGCGCTGATGAGGTCGCTCACTTCCCTACTTCATCATCATCCCGACGCCTTTCCCTAAAGAGTGTACTACTTAAAGAGTATTCACAGCTTTTCTAGATTCCTTCTGACATTTTACTATATAGATGCCATGATGTCGAACATCTTGAGATGATTCTCATTAACAACTATCACAAGTAATTTTGACCCTGCCCGCGGCGTGAAGTCGAGCTCAGGTGTCCTCATTCGGTTTTCTTTCTCAATCTTCTAGCAAATAGCCAAGTTATAACAGCAAGCTCTGCAAAGATCGCTGCAAGAATGACTCCTGTTTGTTTCACTTCAATTGTGTAGAGCCCTGCGTAATTCACGCTTGAAAGAGTGATTTCCTCTGTGTACATCCAGAGGTCCGTGAATACATCACCTCCTACGGCAGATGATAGGCTTTGTAGTAATAATCCGCTGTTCTTGTCATAATACACAACAGTAGCCTCGTCAATTTCACATCTCCAGCAATCATGTCCTCGCCAATTTGATTCATTGGTAATATGCGCTGAAACTCCTCCAATGTTAACAACCGCAGATAGAGTCCATAAACTCACATTTTTCCATATTGGATACCCTCGATAGTTTTGTCCTCCCAAGACCTGATGAATATCGACTCGTGATACAATGAACGAAACCGATTCTGTTTCAGTACTACCACTCCATCCTGAATTTGATGTATATACTGCATGGTGATATTGATAGTTGATTGAAATCTCTCTTAGTCTATCATCATTGGGCAAATCAAGATAAATAACGCACATACTCACTGAACAGACCAGAAGAAGTCCTATTGCAACCCATATTAAGCGGTCCGAAATCTCTTATCCCCTGATGGTTTTTCTAACAAAGGGCTATAAATATGATGCAGGTTCTTCGCTGGGATTTACTACGACTTCTTCAGTCGATCTGCAAGCAGCCCTATTATGACGGCCAATTCTACAAAGATTCCTGCCAGAAGTACTCCCTCATTTCTTACGAATGGGACCAGAGGCGGGCTAAAGGTCATTACTTGGAGGTTGATTATTCTCTGAAAGTTTGTCTCAGTCCAATTTCCGGTTACAAGAACACCGAACTGCCTGTCGTAGCTGGCAGTAAGTGAACCATTTTCTGTTGAAATCATGCAAAGCCAGACATCATAGCCATTTAGATTGTCTGAGTCCATTATGGTTGCTCCGTATGAACCAATGTTCACTGCTGAATAAGCATTCCATGACTCTATGGGAACTCCAAGAGGAAGACTGTAGTAGAGTTGATTTCCCAGAATTATTTCCATATTGCTGAGAGCTACATAATATTCGAAATCGTCAGTGCTCGATTGATCCGTCCACCCTGACTGATTAGTGTAAGTCATTTCGTTGCATGAATAGACCAAGGCCAGCTTCCTTAGTGTGTTATCATCAGGAGTAGGTCTGACCAGGAATAGAAATGGCATACTTAACGCAAGTAGGAGGAACAAAACAATGACAAGTGCAACAGCCTTGTGAGT
Organism: Candidatus Thorarchaeota archaeon; assembly: GCA_011364905.1. Classification (GTDB taxonomy): domain Archaea; phylum Asgardarchaeota; class Thorarchaeia; order Thorarchaeales; family Thorarchaeaceae; genus SMTZ1-45. Next base: position 25,393 of record RDNZ01000018.1, on the reverse strand, counting down.
AATCTTCTATCCCCTGAACAACTTTTCGCAGAAGGCTATAAGGTTGATGTGACAAACTAGAGGTCTCGCCTTGCTAGACGTCGGGACGGCGAGAGCTTACTGGTAAGATCCTCTGCGGATTCATCAGTGGGCAGGTTCTGAATTGGGAGCTTCTTTCCAGTGATTCGAAAATATGCATTGGCACGAACCATATGGATGTATGCCATCAGATCATTTGGTTGCGTTGCTGCTCCCAGGAGTTTCGAGCGTCTCCTCCCAAATACCTCAAGAAGTCTGTCAAATATCTTCATTGTCAATAGTTCCACGGAATAATCCGTGAATGTGCAGAAAAGGATTGCCATCCCGTCAATCGCACCCAGCCAAAGTGCTAAATACTATGCAAAAACATCAAACGTCAGTTTCATCCTAGGTGTTGACATATCTCATGCGTATCGCAATTGTTGACCAACTTCGTTGCAGACCAAAGGACTGCACACACGAGTGTCAGAGGTTTTGCCCGCGGGTGAGAACAGGTGACGAAACAGTCATCTTCCCGGAAGGCCCGGACAAGCCACCTGTCATAGTGGAGGCTCTTTGTTCAGGCGAAGCGATATGTGTCAAGAAATGCCCCTACAAGGTCATTCGCATTGTGAACTTGCCTGAAGAGTTGGAAAGCGATACGAGTCATCGATACAGTGTAAATGGATTCAAGCTGTTTCGACTTCCTATACCAAAGGATGGACAAGTGTTAGGCCTAATAGGTCCGAACGGAGTGGGTAAAACCACAGCTGTGAGAATTCTGGCAGGCGAGTTGTCACCCAACCTAGGAAGATTTGATGACCCTCCTGAGTGGGACGAGATTATCACTGCGTATCGCGGATCAGAACTCCAACCGTTCTTCGAGAAGATACAGGCAGGCTCATTGGTGCCCATTCTGAAGCCTCAGAACATCACAGATTTGCCCAAGGTAAAGGACCTTGCAGACCGCCCCATCAGTGATCTCTTAGAGTCCTCCGATTCCTCTGGTCGTCTGAATGAGCTTAAGGATGACATGAGTCTGAACGAGATCTGGGACCGTCCAATCAAGTTCCTCAGCGGCGGAGAACTGCAGCGAGTCGCTGTCACAGCCGCCATAGTCCGTGAGGGGGATATCTACTTCTTTGACGAGCCAACAGCATACCTCGATGTCCGAGAACGTCTCCGAATGGCCCGCGCAATTCGAAAACTTTCCTCACTAGGCAAGACTGTGGTCGTAGTGGAACATGACCTCTCAATTCTTGACTATGTTTCAGACCTAGTTTGTATGTTCTATGGCGACCCCGGTGTCTATGGTATCGTTTCGCATCCACACGGGACTCGTGTAGGTGTAAACATCTTCCTTGATGGTTTCATCCCTGATGAGAATATGCGGTTCCGTGACACTGCAATCTCATTCAAGGGGATGACTGCGGATGATGAGGAGTACCTCTCCAGAGAGGCCATGGTCGAGTATGGCGACATGAAAAAGAGCTTTGAAGACTTCACCCTTGAGATTAAGGGAAGCCGTGTTTCCAAAGGCCAGATTGTCGGAATTCTCGGAGCAAACGGAATAGGAAAGACAACATTTGTCAGGATGCTCGCAGGAGACCTTGAGCCTGATGAAGGAGAGGCGCCCAAGAAGACAGTCACTGGACTGGAACTAAAAATAAGTTACAAACCACAGTACATTCCAGCAGACTTTGAAGGGAGCCTCAGGATGTACTTGCGCGCTGCAGGCGGGAATACTATTGACAGTGCTGATTTCAGGACCTCTGTGATCAATAGACTTGGACTTGAGAACCTGATGGATCATATGGTTCCTGACTTAAGTGGAGGAGAGCTCCAAAGAGCCGCGATTGCCGCTTGTCTTGCCCGTGAGGCTGACATCTATCTCTTTGATGAACCCTCTGCCTTCCTCGATATTGAACAAAGGCTTGTTAGTTCGCGAGCGATACGACGACATGTCAGAAACAACATGAAGACCGCCTTTATAGTCGAGCACTCAATCCTCATGGCTGATTATCTCAGTGACAGTCTTGTGGTGTTCGGAGGGATTCCTGGACGGTCAGGCTCGGCATCATCTGTTAGGACATTAAGGAATGGGATGAACACATTCCTCAAGGAGATGGGTGTAACATTCAGGAGAGACCCCCAAACCGGTCGACCAAGGGTCAATAAGGACGGATCGAAGTTGGATCAACAGCAGAAGGCATCGGGTGAGTATTACTACGTGGGCAAGGTCTAGTACTTAGCGTGTTTCAACCTGCATTGGTATTGATTCTCTTGAAGGCTATTTCCTGAGAAGTTTGCGGTTCCAATACTTTTTGCCTTTCTTCTCTTGATCCATCTCAGAGAGAGTCTTCACAGCTTCATTTCCGCACTTGATTACGTCGTTTTCTCCTTTAACTGCGAACTCGTCCTTTACCCTATTTGCATACACCGCGCAAGCCGCTCCTGTCCGGAACCCGTCGTAGATGTTCCCGAGAGTGAAGAGTGTCGCAGTTTCCATCTCAAAATTAGTCACATTTGCTTTAGTGAGGTCTTGAATCAAGGTTTCGCTCATGCTTTGTGTATACCCACCAAATCCTGGTCGCGATTGTCCAAGATAGAATGAGTCGGTTGATGCGGAGATACCAAGATGGTACGTCAATCCAAGGGATTCCGCCGCTTCCACAAATGCGAGTATAGCCTCATAGGATGCAGCCGCTGGGTATTCAGGTCGTACATACTGCTTGCTAGTGCCTTCCAATCTTACGGATGATGTCGAGATTATGATGTCCCCAATATCAATATCTTCCTTAAGAGTGGCACATGAACCAACACGGAGAAATGTGTCTGCTCCTACATTTGCTAGCTCCTCAATCACAATCGCAGTCCCCGGTCCTCCTATCCCTGTAGAACAAGCTGAGATGTCCACACCCTTGTACTTTCCTGTGTGAGTCACAAATTGTCTATGCATGGCAACTTGTCTTGACTCATCCCACAGTGCGCTGATTCTCTCCACTCTCTGTGGATCGCCTGGAATCAGAACCGTTTTTGCAACATCGCCTTGCTTCACCTCAAGGTGATACTGTTCTCTGTCTTCAGTGACTGGTCGAGTTGCAGAGATTTTCCTGTCAGTCATGATAAACCACCTGTTATAATCGTGAATAGCTCGATTTGTTACTTTCGTATCACATATAGGGGAACGCACTCTTTATTGAATCAGTTCTTAGGTGGACTAACATGGAAAAGCTTGACGAATTATATCATCTCAACCTAGGGAAACGTACTCGTCTCAATCGAATGTTGTACAAACATGGTCCCGGAGACGGCACTCTTTTGATATTACCCATTGACCAGGGATTGGAACATGGTCCTGTCGATTTCTTCACAGAACATGACTGTCTGAATCCTGAGTATCAATTCAAACTCGCAATCGAAGGGGGCTTTTCAGCTATTGCACTACACCTGGGTCTGGCTGAGAAGTACGGGCCGAAGTTCGCAGGAAAAATTCCCATTGTCTTGAAGATCAACGGAAAGACCCGTATTCCACCGGCAAATGAGCCTGTGTCTCCCATGACAGGTTCCGTTGAGGACGCTGTACGGATTGGTGCTGATGCAGTAGGGTATACACTCTATGTCGGAAGTCCAAATCAATACACAGACTTCAACCAATTCAGAAAGGTGAAGAAAGATGCTGAGCGCTATGGCATGCCTATCATGGTTTGGGCCTATCCAAGAGGTGAAGCTGTCGATGCGAAAGGTGGCAGAGACTCTCTCTATGCTATCGATTATGCAGCCAGAGTTGCCAATGAGCTTGGGGCTGATATCGTCAAGCTGAATGTTCCCGCCACATCCGCAAAGAGCAGATCAATGCAGCCATCACCATACGATACCTTGAACCTTAGTACTGAAGAGATGGTAGCCAAGGTGGTGAGGTCTGCGGGAAAGTCGCTAGTCATATTCTCTGGTGGTGGAAAGGCCACTGATGAAGAGGTCATCGAACGCGCCAAGATCTGCATGGAACATGGCGCCTCCGGACTCGTTTTCGGTCGTAATATCTGGCAGCGAGATTGGGATGACGCGTTGAAGATGGCCAACACCTTGAAAGGCATTATTTTGAACGCAAAGGAGTCGTAGTTTCTTAAACACGTATTGATTTCAACGGATGAGAACTATTATATGCGTAAAGAATAGTCGAAGAGTCAATGGAATCCCCTTTGGGGTTTCTAATTGACTGCAAGATTTGGAGCGGACTGACAAATGGTCGAAACTACCATTAGCATAATTAAAGCAGACATTGGCTCACTAGCTGGACATGTAGTTGTGCCTGATTTCCTGTTCGAATCAGCCAGGAAGTCACTGAAAGAAGGTGTGAATCAAAAAATTATCAATGACTTCTACGTTACCAATGCTGGTGATGACCTAGAGTTAATCATGACTCACAACAAGGGTGAGGGGGCTGAGGATGTTCACAAGCTGGCTTGGGACACATTCATCAAAGGAACAGAACTTGCACGTGAGAAGAAGATTTATGCAGCGGGTCAAGATATACTCGCTGACACTTTCAGTGGAAATGTAAAAGGCATGGGTCCAGGATCCGCAGAGATGACCTTTGAGGAACGCAGGTCCGAACCAATTGCAGTTTTTTTGGCTGATAAGACAGAACCAGGCGCTTTCAATTATCCACTATTCAAAATCTATGCTGACCCCTTCAACACAGCCGGTCTCGTTATTGATCCGAATCTACATGACGGGTTTAGATTTGTCATTCAAGACATCATGAAGGAGGTTCCTTGTTTTGTTGAAATGAAGGCACCAGAGGAGTCATACGATATCCTGGCACTTCTTGGAAGTACTGGTCGCTTCACGATTAAGAAAGTCTATCGAGCAGATGGAATGATTACTGCATCAGTGAGTACTGATAAGCTCCATGCAATTGCTGGCAAATACGTAGGAAAAGACGATCCTGTTGCAATCATCAGGGCTCACTCAGGTCTTCCTGCTATGGGTGAAGTATTGGAAGCCTTTACACTGCCACATTTGGTGTCTGGCTGGATGCGTGGCTCTCATGCAGGTCCACTACTCCCAGTCGGTCTGAAGGACTCGAGGTGTACACGGTTTGATGGGCCTCCGCGTGTTGTTGGTCTTGGATTCCAAGTCTCTCATGGCATGCTAATCGGCCCTGTAGATCTCTTCTCTGATGTAGCATTTGATATAACACGGAAGAGAGGCATGGAGATTGCTGACTATCTCCGCCGTACTGGACCATTTCAGCCGCATCGCCTCGGTGAGCATGAGATGGAATATACCACACTGCCAAAGGTCTTAGAAAAGTGTGAAACGCGGTTCGTAGAAGAAGAGATTGTACCAAAAGGAGAAACAAAAGACACTTCTGACTCAGCGGAGTAATCGATTGTAGATTATTCAATTCCTTCTCTTTGACAAAGACGGGCAAACAGAAGCTGGACTATCCTGTCCTCTTTATGATATGGTAGCCATACTTGGTTTTGACAGGGTCTCTTGTCATTGCTCCGACACTAAGCGCAAATGCTGCCTTTTCGAACTCTGGTACCATTTGCCCCTTTGTGAACCAGCCAAGGTCACCGCCCCTCTTCTTGGATGGACAGCTGCTATATTCTCTTGCTATCTTCCCAAAGTCTGCGCCTTCAACAATCTTATTGATTAGTGCAAGAGCCTGACTGTGCTTGTCGACGAGAATGTGGCTCGTCCGTACTTTTCCAGCTTTTCCTTTTGCCATTGAGTTCACCAATACTCTCTTTTGTCCTCTTATGATAGGGACTTAAAGTTGTCCCAAGATTCACCTATCCGAGGCTTTATCTTTGATAATATTGAAACTGCTATAGCAGAGGTTGAAACGGCATGAAAGCGACAGTATTCCATGAACATGGTCCTCCTGAGGTCTTGAAATATGAAGATTTTCCGAACCCTGACGTTGGACCAGATCAAGTGCTTGTTGATGTCAAGGCTGTAGCCCTCAACCACCTAGACCTCTTCACGAGGGCTGGAGTCCCTGGCCTTAAACTTGAGATGCCACATATTCTAGGGAGTGACATTTCTGGAGTCATCAAAGAGTTAGGAAGCGATGTTTCGGGGAACCTAGAAGTTGGTCAGAAAGTGATAATTGACCCCGGTCGATCGTGCGGTGTCTGCGAACAATGCATTCGCGGCGAAGTGTCGCTCTGCCGACATTATGGCATAATTGGAGAACATTATCGAGGCGGTTACGCAGACTTCATCTCCGAGAAGGCTGAATATGTGGTCCCAATTCCCGACCATAGTAAACTAGATTTCAATCAAGCTGCTGCAGCGCCACTCACGTTTATGACTGCATGGCGAATGCTCATCACCAAGGCAAAGATCAAGCCCGGTGATGATGTCCTCATAATAGGGATTGGGGGTGGTGTAGCCTTGGCAGCGCTTCAGATTGCTAAATTTGCCGGAGCTCGCGTTCTTGTTACAAGTTCTTCTGATGAGAAGCTTGAGAAAGCACTGAAACTGGGGGCAAGTTTTGGGATCAATCACCGGAATACTCCTGATTTTCACAAAGAGGTTTGGTCACTCACTAATCGAAGGGGCGTAGACGTTGTTGTAGATTCGGTGGGGGAGGCTACATGGGCGAAGAGTCTACGAAGCCTGAGAAAGGGTGGGAGGTTGGTGACATGCGGTGCTACATCAGGACCTAATGTGATGATCAATGCCAACCTGGTATTTTGGAACCAGCTCGAGATTCTAGGATCCACAATGGGAAGTCGCTCTGAATTTCGCGAAGTTCTCAAACTTGTCTGGGATGGACATCTCAAACCTATAGTAGATCAAACCTTCCCGCTCTCAAAGGCTGAGGAAGCCCACAGGATTATGGAAAAAGGAGACCAATTTGGAAAGCTAGTCCTCAATCCATAACCAACCTAGTAATACCCCGATACGCACTACAATCAGACACCCTTTCATTATGTTGTTTGTATAGGAGAGTTTTGATGAACATTGAGAGTCGTCACTATCTGTCTCCCTGAATCCTACGTTGAAGGTGTGGATAAGCTGATTGGCCAAAACAAGTATCCGAATCGATCAGAAGTGATCAGGATTGCGATTCGCGATTTACTTGTTGACGAGCTTTGGGGAGACCGAAAGCCATCTAGCAATCTCCCTCTCGTGGCACAGCTTCAAAAACTAGCTCAGACTCCTGAGATTCCTCAAGAACCTCCAACTACCTAGGTACAACCTAACTATCTTTTTCTATACACGTACGCTACAAAGGCAAGAGCAAGACAGGGACTAGTATTGCTTTCTCTAGATTAGGAGCAAACTCATAAATGTCAAGATTCTTCCGACGAAAAAAGAAAGACAAAGACGAAACCAAGCAGTTACCAGAAGAAGAGACCATAACCACAACTAACGAGGCTGCCCCATCTGAACCCGAGGCACCAGCGGAACCCGCTGAAGAAGTTGCAGAGCCAGCAGCGGAAGTTGCAGAACCCGTACCTGAGGGCAGAGGGGACATAATACCATATCATGATTCAATTCAAGACCGCTTGGAGTATATGCTCAATGATCCCAAAATGGCTGATGGCCTGGAGGGGACTCATAAGTTCATGCTTGAGTTCATGGCAATGGGTGAACGATTCTGGATTGGGAAAGCTCCACTTGGCAAAATAGAAACAAAGGTTGGGAAGGCAGATGATGAAGACGCTCATATCAGGATCTCAAATGATGCTGTAGCTGAGCTTCTTGGAGCTGCCACATTTTCAGAATTTTCGAAGATATACCTCAAGTACTACAAGAACTCTGATGCTGGAAAATTCGTCAAGATAGAGGCACGAAAACCAATCATAGACCTGAATCGTCGAGGATACGCTCGTGTTCCTGTGCTAAAGCTGCTCATAGGCGCAGCATACTAGGCCAGACAACTCTAGCAATAGTTTAAAATCCTGCATCAAGCCATTCTGAGTCATTCAGGTGGTAGTATCTTGACCAAGATTAAGACTCCAGTGGTTATCATTAATTTCAAGACATATCAACAGGCCACAGGTGAGAGGGCTGTTGAGCTTGCAAGAACTTGTGAGAGCGTATCAAAAGAGTTTGGTGTACCAATCGTAATTGCTCCTCAGATTTCTGACCTGTATCGGGTGGCACAAGCTGTCGACCTCCCGGTGTTTTCACAACATATGGATCCTGGTGAGCAAGGTAGATTCACTGGTCACGTGCTAGCTGAAGCACTTGTAGAAGCTGGTTGCTCTGGCACCCTCTTGAATCATTCAGAAAAAAGGATGCAACTGGCAGATGTTGAATTGGCTATCACAAAGGCACGGAAGCTAGGTCTCTACACAGTAGTTTGTACTAACAATCCGGCTGTCAGTGTTGCTGCAGCCACAATGAATCCTGACTCTGTTGCTGTCGAGCCTCCTGAGCTAATTGGCACGGGAATTTCAGTTTCGCAAGCACAACCTGAGGTAATTAGCGGTACTGTGCAACTGATACGTAATGTGAACCAAGATGTGGTCATACTCTGTGGTGCAGGCATCAGTACTGGAGAGGATGTGTCTGCGGCGATGAAACTAGGTTCTCAGGGAGTTCTTTTGGCTTCCGCGGTCGCAAAATCCGACAAACCAGCTATAGTCCTAAAAAGCTTGGCCAGTTCGTTGCGCAAATAGTACCTTCCGGTTGATTTTTCACTGGACACAAAGCGCCACCCGTAGGTGAGTCAACATGAAAGTCACTTTGGAGTGTGCGCACTGCCTTCTAAAACGGGCTGTCAACCAGATTACACTGGCTACGGATGATCCAGACCTTAGGATGAAGGTAGTAGAAGCAATGACGAAATTCCTGGGTGAGAACTTCAATGGTGATGCCGTCCCTAGTCACATTGGTACTGACAGGGACTTACTCGTTCAAAAGATGACTGGAACGGATCCGTACAAGGAACTCAAGCATCAGTCTAATGAAATGGCTTTGAGTATTCTGCCGGAGCTCCAGAAGCTTGTGGATGAGAGTGATAGTCCACAACAACGATTTCGCACAGCCACATTGATTGCAGCCGCAGCTAACGCAATCGAATTTGATGTCGCAGGACGTGAGTTCAGCCTTAGTGAGCTAAGGTTGATTCTGGAAAATGTCGAGAGCGATCTTGTCATCGATCAAGTGGATGAATTCAGGGAATATGCGAAAGATGTGAGTGAGGTCCTATATCTCATGGACAACGCAGGGGAGATTGTTCTCGATATGATTCTTATCGGAGAGATAAAACGCTTAGGTCCAAGAGTTGTGGCAGTAGTAAAAAGTGGCCCCGTTTTGAATGACGCTACGATGATTGATGCTATTGACGTTGGCTTAGCGGAGTGCGCAGATGAAATAAGTGAAACAGGAGCCGCAGCAATTGGAGTGAACCTAGACCGCAGCTCGGAGACTTTCAAAAGTGTCTTTGCCTCAGCTGAACTAATAGTAGCCAAGGGTATGGGGAATTATGAGTCATTGACGGAGTTCAATCCCACCTGTCCCACAATTCACATTCTAAGAACAAAATGTGCTCCAGTGGCCGAACATATCGGAGTACCTAGAAACAAGAATGTGGTCATGATACGGGCGCCTCAAGAACCGCGTTAGATGCTCTATGCCATGTCGTCTTTGTATGGTCTGAGCGCTTTGGCAATGCTTCCTGACTCGGTGAATTCTACTTTCATCTCTGGAAAGTCAAGACTAATGACATCTCGGAGTCGTTTCATTCCTGGCTCTTCGGTAGCAAATGCACCAAGTTCCAGAGTATTGATGCCCTCCTCGTTGGCAAGGAGTCTAATTTCTGGAGAGAGTTCTCCCGTAATCAACGTATCCAGATTCTGATTCTTTGCATTGATTATCTCAGGCATGTCCACGCTGTTTCCAGCAATGACGAGCACTTCTTTGACCTCATCATCAAGGTCTCCAGAGAAAAGAACGGTATCCAATCCAATCTTCCCTGCAACATAGTTGACGAAGCCTGACTGGTTCTTTACTCCCGCTGGTTTGCAGATTCTCCCAATTGCTATGGACTGATTGAAATCGCTCTCAGTCATGAAATTTCCGATCTTCTTGAATCCCAGTCCCTCTATTAGAGCATCATTCAATCCATCCCTATTGCAAAGCCACCCACTTCCAATTACATAGGATGAAATGTAGTTCTTTGCCAATAGTCGGACCCTAACAAGGTCTAATCCCGATAATCTATCAATGGCAAACGGGAACAATGGACGGTATGTGACAAGGAGATTTGCCTTATCCTGAGTGGCCTTAGTGACCACACGTGCTGAAGGATATGTGGCAATCAGAATTCGATTGATAGTAGTGTTAGCCTGTTCGGTTTCAGTTTGGGGCCCTATCTCAACTCTTCCTTCAAGCCCGCGCATCGTATTCTCTCTCGGAGATAATTCACTCAAGCGTTTTATAATATCCAGAAGAGTGGTCATGATATCACCAGTACCGGTTCTGCACGCAGGCGGTTGAGGGTTCCCTCAGTCTTATTTTTTTGCATGCGATTGATAAATCAGATTAAAGACTACTCAGAGTCATCTTCTTCGTCTATATCTTCCTCATCAATGTCCTCATCATAAGAGTACAGGTCTTCGAGGCTGATCTCTTCTGAATCGGGCTCTTCTTCAATGACTTCGAGCTCGGGTTCTTTCTTTTTCTTCTTTGACTTTGGTTCTTCCTCTATGACTTCCAGTTCTGGCTCCTCTTCAATCTCTTCGAGTTCCGGTTCAGCAACTTCTTCTAACTCAGGCTCCTCCTCGAAGTCTTCAAATTCACCTTCTTCCTCGATGAACTCAAGCTCGGGCTTTTCCTTCGTTGGTTTCTTCCTGGGCTTAGCCTTTTTCTTCTTCTTATCAACTGAGGCCACTTGCACTGGAGCGACGGTCTTCTTGCGCTTTAGCTTCAATAGACTCGTTCTGGCAGCTCGGAGCTTCCGCATTCTTCTGAAGTCAATCTGCTGTGGATTCTGATTCTTTCTGAGGCGAGTCAACTCACGTTTGATGGCCTTTTCCTTGTTTACCATATTGAACCACCGTCGCACTATTAGCGACACTTTGTGATTGTTTTATAACTGTGTCGGGCCATAAAGAAGAGAAACCTTTTCACGTCAACAGCAAGTGCAAACAGGTCTAAGGGTGGTCGTTTTATGAGTAAGAAGAAAAAACCCGAAATGGTGAGTATCCGTTTTAGGATTGACCAGGACCTTTTAGATAGAATCGATCAGATAGCAGGAGAGAGAGGTCGCCAGAAGTACATCTATGATGCTGTTGTCTGGAGATTGGATGAGGAACTACCACCCGTTATGTATGACTTGATTCAAGATGTGGATGATCTAAAAGCTCGGGTTGAGCATCTCGAAAGTTCGCAGGGGACTAGCGTCCAGCTTAGTGAGTTAAATGACGCTGCTCGTAATGACCTGTGTGCTGATGAGCTTGATCGCAAGCTGTTGGCGTACTTTATTCGAAACGAAGGAGCCACCACACCCGAACTTGCTCGAGACCTTCTCGGAAATAGCAACAAACGTAGGACCGTCCTTGCCAGGATTGAAAGGTTGAATAATCGTGCAGTAACACTGTTCGGGAGTCCTGTTCTGGAATACAAGAAAGGATTCGTCAAGAATAAACGAGGAGCTTGGTGGCTCACAGGCCTGGAGTATATCATTGTCTAATGTAGCAAATCTTTAAAGATTTAAAAACAGCCAAGCTTTTGGGGCCGTAGTCTAGCCTGGATAAGGCACCAGCCTCCGGAGTTGGTCATCCCCGGTTCGAATCCGGGCGGTCCCGCCATGTATTCTTAATTTCTGCTCTCTCTCGGAGTTTAAAAGACATAGACTGACATAAATGGTGAAAACGAGGTCAATCACATGAGTTTCTCAACTGGACGGGGTGAATCAGCAAATCGGGTCGTAAACAGGTTCACTCGATACCTTAATGGTCCCATGGGCAAGTCTGTACTCGAGAATTTGGAAGAGGGCGAACACTTCATCCTCCAGACTTCAGATCATACACTTCGCGTTACTAAGCTAAAAGGACGTGCAGTGGTCGAGTTGCTTCAAATGCAGCTCGTGTAACGCTCAATGATTCCTATCGGAACCTTCTCCCAGCGAAGACTCTATAAGTCAAATCAGGTCCCTCGATGAACGGGGCCGTAGTCTAGCCTGGATAAGGCACCAGCCTGCGGAGTTGGTCATCCCCGGTTCGAATCCGGGCGGTCCCGCCATCATTTATGTTTCCTCAAGGTCGATTTTACTACGACAAGAAGCTTAAATGAACTACCAAAATCGGCAACGCATAAATACAGAATGAAATTTTCAAACCATAGCGAGACCCGAATCATGCAGTTCACACCTCAGAGAATTGACAAAGTGCATCGCGCCATGCGCAGAGAAGAAATCGATGCATTACTCGTCACTCATAGACAGGACGTTCAATACTTAACCGGCTATCAATTCAGAGGTGTGGACGGTCCAATTGGCTGTCTGATCACTGAGAATAATCAGCCACAGCTTCTCCTTTCTGACAAACAAGAACTCGTCTCCAATCGAGATCCTGTAATGGCGAAAATCCGACCATTCAAAGAAACCAGGTTCGCCGATTGGTCAGGCACTGGAGGAGCTGGGTTCTGGAACCAGATTACTGGTGTTTTGAAAGAATACGGTCTTTCTGGAAGCATGGTAGGATTGCAGCACGAGTGGCTCTCAGTGCGAGAGTTTGAAATATTAAAGCAGTCATTACCCGAAGCTGGATTCAAGGACTTCTCTGAGAACCTATGGAGATTAAGGAACATCAAAGATGCAGCAGAAATTGATGCGATACGCAAAGCTGTGAACATTGGCGAGATTGGAATTCGAACCGCCTTAGAGCTGGTATCCTCGGATAAGTCAGAGGAAGAGGTCTCTTTAGAGATAGAATCAGCTATGAGAGGCGCAGGTGGTCAACAGCGTGGAATCCACGCTACAGTTCTCTCAGGAGCTCAGGCTCAGCTTCCTTTTGCAGTGCCCAGTACTTCAAGAATAAGGAATGATCAATTTGTGGTTCTGGACATTACAGTAAGTCACGCAGGATATTTCGGGAGTGTCGCAAGAACAATTCACCTTGGTAAACCCACGGACAAACAAAGGAAGCTCTTTGAATACGTGTCCAACGCTGCTATGGGGCTTGAAAAACGACTCAAGCCACAAGCTCAGGTTAAGGATGTTGCTGAGAAGACTTTGAAAAAGCTAGGCAGGAGTTTCTCTTCTGATATAATAGTGCAGCCCATGGGCAACTCAATAGGGCTCGACCTCCATGAGCCTCCTTATATTGTTCCTGGGATTCAGCAATCCCTACGAGAGGACATGGTCTTCTCTATTTATCCCACTGGTTTCGTTGCGGGAGTGGGTATTGTCAAGATGGCTGATGTTATCCTGATAACAGAGGATGGATGCGAAAATCTCACATCGCTAGCTCGAGAGACTATATGATCAGATGGACTGTTGCCATCTCCGCAGTTTCAGGAAGACTTGCGTGATTGTTTCTGTCCGGATTGTATGCTGTTCAATCTCTTCACGTGAGATTTCCCTGATCTGTGCAGCAGGTGCTCCTGAGTTCAGTGTTCTGGGAGGAATTACAATATTGGGCGGGACAATACTCCCCGGTGCCAAGGACACTCCTTCTCCCAAGGTAGCACCATCAAAGATAACACACCCTTCACCTATGTTCACATTGTCTCCCACATAGACACCATGTATGGCAGAAGCGGTGGAAATGATAGTGTTATTTCCAATAATAGTAGGGTTTTCCTCACTATGAGCATGGATAACAACACTGTCCTGAATGCAAGTGTTCTCTCCAATTCGGACTGAAGCCTGGTCCGCACGAACAACTGCTCCCGGCCAGACACTAGCACCTGGACCTATCTCTACATTCCCCATGACTGTTGCTTGAGGACTCACATATGCTTGCGGATCTATTTTTGGACGTTTGTCACCAAATGGTAGTACTGGCAAGTATCACACCTCGGTTCTTTATAGAATAACTGCCCCCGTGCAGTCATATAAAATATCATGCGACTTGTTGCGTGCTTCATTTGTCGCTGAAGAATCTAATCACATTCTCATACTGTTCTATCGGACGCAAACCAATCAGTCTGTTCAGAAATTTCTTGCCCCCGCCCTTGGAATCATCAACTTCATACTTGGCCGGTTCTCCGTTAAAGAAGATCAATACACACGGAATTGCATGAATGCCATTTTCCATTGCAAACTTTCGATGGTTCTCCGTGTTGATTTTTAGAAACTTGACATCTGGATTGTCCACATACTTCTCGTCAAGCTCCTCAAGAATAGGCGTCAACGCTCTACACGGTCCGCACCAAGGAGCCCATGCATCTACGAAGAGTAGCTTGGCCTTCTTGCTGACCTGCTCGATTACTTCGGGAGATACATCATCGACCATGTGCTCTCGGATACTCGGCAGGCTATGAATCTTGCTTGACAGGCATTTACTACTTGCTGGATAAAAGACGATGACTTACACCTTGATGACTTTGGTCAGTAAGATATATCCTAATTCATGAACAAGAATTGATAAAGGGGATTACGATGTCCGATTCCAGTGAGATGGTCAGTGAGGTAATTCGAGTATACGACCATCTGGAAATAGCGAAAGTACTGCACATCCCTTCGTCTGCTATCAAAATGAATTACTATCCCATAAAGGACGAAGACCATGTCGGGGTGATTCCCGCTATCGAAGAAACTAGTTTGAAACTTGATATCTATGCAAGAGACACACAGGAAGCAATTAAAGTGGCTGCAGCTTTTCTAGCAAACACCCGGTTGAAAGTGGCACGGTCTTTCGGGTCCCGACATGGGCCATTACTCTATTTTCTTCCAATCTTGCATCTACTTGTATTCCTACTAATTATGGCAATGAGTGCATACCTACTAGGATTTGTCTATGGAATTCTGAGTGGAATAATAGCAGCAGTTTCATTGCCTTTACTCATAATATGGGTCGCATCTTCTCTAAAAAGAAGAAGGTCTGATCTGAAGGACAATCTGGAGAAAACTAAGTTATTCAGAAACTCTCAGGAAATTGATGAAGTAGCCACTTGGCTAAAAGCCAAAATACACACCAAGGGCTATTGGATTAGAAGGGCTCTTTTCTACGAGTGCTATTACGTCCCTTTTACTCTGCTATTTGTACTTCTCTTACAATCATAGAACTCGAAGTTCAACTTTGTTTCTTCCATGTCGGATACTAATCCAACTAGGATTCAACCCTACAAAGAAAGAGTGAAGGGGAGATTTTCCCCTCATAGGTCTATGCGGCTTCCGGAGCAAGAAGATTGTTTGCAATCTGCTCATAGACTTCTGGAGGCATCACACCGACCAGCTTGTCCATCTTTCTGCCTGCGCCATCATCAAAGATGACTCTCTTGCCCTCTGAGTATACAAGCACGCTTGGAACACCAGTGATTTGGTTCTCCATGCTGAATTCCCTATTGTTGTCAACATCGAGCTTTACGACTTTCAGACCTTTACCTTCATACTTCTCGTCCAACTCTTCGAGGATTGGACCTAGGGTTCTGCAGGGGCCGCACCAGACTGCATGGCAGTCCACGAATACAACCTTGTGCTCTCCAATGACTTTCTGCAAATCATCCGAACTAATGTCTTCGACCATTGTAATTATCTCCCGTCTCCGGTGCGAGTCGGTTGTGCAAATTGCATGCACAGCCGTTATAAACTTGTTGTTATCACCTTGGTTTTCTGGAGCAAGATTATTATCAGGGGTTTTTGGGGGCTTTTCTTCTATTCTGCCCTAATCAAATACGAATATCCTGAACAGCCCTTGAATCAGCCTGTTCCAAAGTTTGATAAGACATAGGCAATGGATGTGAAATCCAGCGACTCCGGTGATACTTGTGCCTGTACTACATTGCCCAAAATGCGGTTCTCGTCTTGACTTTCAGAAAGGCGGGGACATCTGGACTGTGACCTGCTCGTCCTGCAATGTAGAGGTTACTGTGGGCGGTAGGAAGACCGACCTTTTTGATGCCTATGAAGCATATTCAAAACAGGTTCAAGCAGGTACCGCACCTTCAATCACAGACTACCGGAAGAAGAAGTATCTTGGGTCAGGTGCTACTGAAACAAAGAGGAAGCGTAAGTTGGACCCAAGCTCTCGGGTCCAGTCAAACGAAGCTATTGCCAAATTGGTGAGTGAGGGTGGAGGCGACTTAGATGAGCTTCCAGATCCCATTAGAAAGTTACTCACTAGCGGAAGAGATTATCTTGTCAAATATCAGCTTATGCCCGCGACAGATGCAGAATATGGCGTTGATATCGACCAACTCAGTATCCCCACTCGACTGAAAGATTACCTCCGTGACCGGGGCATTGTGACGCTCTACAAGTTTCAAGAGGACTCTTTCAACGCAATTGAGGGCGGTCAGGATGTTGTCATTGCGGCTCCAACAGGGCAAGGCAAGACAGAGGGCTTTATACTTCCAATAATCCGGAAGCTGCTTCTCTCCGTTCAAGAGTCATTTGGCAATCCCGGTGTCAGAGCGCTTCTAATATACCCAACAAAAGCCCTTGCCAGAGACCAGTTCGACAAGGTACAGCAGATGTGTGAAGCCTCAAATCTCACAGCATCAATCTTTGACGGCGACGTTTCTCAAAACGCTCGAGAGAAGATATACGACGCTCCACCTGATATACTCCTAACGAATCCTGATGTTTTACACTATCATCTTGGGTGGTCACAATCTCGACTCGTACCTCTCCTACGAACCGTGCGATTTGTTGTTCTCGATGAGATTCATCTATACACCGGCTCCATGGGGACAAATGTCTACTATGTCTTGAAAAGACTAGAACTCGAGTGTGGACGGTTTCAGAAGATAGGAGCCTCTGCGACGGTCTCGAATCCCAAAGAGTTTGCTGAGATGCTTTTTGATTCGGAAGTCACACTCATTGAGTCAGAAACTGCAAAAAGAGGGCCAGTACATTTCATGATGTACTATCCTGGCATGAGAAGCAAGTACAGCATGATCGTTGACCTTGTTAGCCAGCTCCAACAAGGCGACTTCAAGACACTGGTCTTTGGGAACACACACTCAGAAGCTGAAGTTCTTAACATGCTTATCTCGGACACTGGGATTACATCAAAGGTGCACAGAGCTGGACTGTCAAAGAGCTATAGAAGCAACGTAGAGGACCAGTTCAGGTCCGGTGACCTGCCAGTTATTGTTTCCACACCCACTCTGGAACTTGGAATCGATATTGGTGATCTGGACAGTGTGGTCAGCATGATTGTTTCAATCACGCGGCTCACACAACGAGTAGGACGTGCTGGACGACAGGGGCAAGAGAGCGTGGCAATTCTCGCATTGAGGGAAAATGACCCTATCTCATCTTTCTATCGGCATCAACCGGACAAATACTTCTCTGACATCGATGCTGCTTATATGGAACCTGAGAATGAGGTTGTTGGATATTATCAGCTAATCGCTGCCGCATTGAGCGGAAAAATGAAGGTGTCTGACTTCGCACGACATAAAGCGATTATTGAAACTCTCAAAGATGAAGGGATGATTCGTATCAAAGATGATGATTCGGTTCGGGTCATTGATTTTGATCAAGCACGAAAAGCATGGCGCAGTTATAGCATCAGGGGGATAGGCGATACTGTTCAGATAAAGACAGAGAAGAAGAGTCTTGGAGAACGCTCTATGCCAATGGCGGCTCAGGAGCTTCACCCGGGAGCCATCTATCTTCATGGTGGGAAGAACTACCTGTCTGTAGACTTCAAGTACACACCAGGATTGGGTCGTGCCACTGTTGTTCCTTACAAAGACAGAAGCACTCACACAAAGCCTCTTTATTCAACCATGCCTAGAATCATTAACATCATAGAACGGAGCAAGATCCTAGGTTTGAATGCAGTTTATTGCACACTTGAGATGACCCAGACAGTTGATGGCTATGTAAAGAAAGAAACCAGGACTGGACGTGTGTTGAACAGATCTCCTCTCTCGACGCCACTTGTCTATAAATACAGAACTCGTGGATTTGCATTTACGGCTCCAGAACCAACCAAGACTGTCAATGATTTCTCGTCAGGAAAGATGAATCACCTAGAAGGCCCCCACTTGGGTCCTGCAGAGCTTTTTGGTGGGGCTTTTCATGCACTTGAGCATGTTCTGATTGAGTCAAGTGATATGCTCACAGGCGGAGGGACGCATGAGATTGGCGGTGTTTCAATGGGCGACTCAGGCATCATCTTTGTATATGATGGCAGTCCAGGAGGAAATGGAGCATCAAAATTGCTGTTCTCAAAATTAGATGAAGCATTTAGAAGGTCAAAGACAATACTTGAAAAATGTGATTGCAAGACCATAGATGGCTGTCCTTTGTGTACATATTCATACCACTGCGGTAATAACAACAGTCCGCTTTTCAAACTGGGTGCTCTCGAAAGCATCGAACGCATCCTCGAAAAGGTAGAAACAACCGTTGATACAGAGGGTTACGCTGGGTACCAACCCTTAGTCTAAAGAGGAGAAACAAAGATGGCTGAATTTCGTGTCGGTCGTGGCCATGATGGCCCCGCTCGGGTAGGCGAGTATATTCTTGGACCTACAACCTACATTACTCCACTCCTAGCTTCTTCTTTCACCAGTAGTGACACAATCATCGCATATGGTGCTTTGGATCGAGACTCCCCCCTCTCAGACAAACCAATGTTAGTAGCGCTACCCTTTGCTGGTCATATAGACGATATTCCATTCTCTAAGATACGAGAATCAGATGCAGTTATCCTCCCCTCCCTGATATCATTTGCATCACTCTCTTCTGATGCATCCAACTTGGTCCTCAAATACCAGCATGAAGTCCTCTCAAAGACCACACCTGATTTAGATGCATCAAGGACTGTCATTCGCATTCCTTCAGATGCAGATTCCGTCCTATTATCCAAATTGACCGAAGTCGGTCCTCTTGGCGCTATGTTCTCGTTCAACGGTCATTTAGGCCCGCAAGATTTCGGAGCAATAAAAACCCGAAGTCGTCTACCGCTCCACATGATGACACTGGCGGCTGGTCGAATCGAACCTGGATTAATCCCTCTTCTCTATTACACTGGGTTTGATGTCATCGATGTTGGTTACGCTGAAGAATCAGCGACAGCCAGTGAAAGGCTTTGGAAGAATGGGTCTGAGAAAATAGAACTGGGGAAGGATCGACGCTACTGCTCCTGCCCAGCATGCGCAAAACTTGACACTGCCGGAACGAAGGATTTGCAGGGCATTCTTCTCGAACACAATCTCAGTATCTATAGGTCTGTCCTTTCTGAATCGCAAGAGGCTATGAAAACAGGTCGACTACGATGGCTAGTTGAGAGTTCCACTCATAATAGCCCTGCCCAGGCTTCGCTTGTTCGCTCCGTGAATAATGAGCTATACTCTTACATTGAGGAGTTCTCTCCAACAACAGGTCCTAAGGCACTGCCGGTGATAGGTTCAGAATCTTATCATGCTCCAGTGGTGCAAAGGTTTCGTGACTTTGTTGCGAATAGATATACTCCTCCGGCTAACAAGTCAATAGTTGTGCTTCTTCCTTGCTCTGCTAAGAAACCTTACTCGGATTCCAAGTCGCACCGGAGGTTTGCATCTACAATACAATCTGCGATGTTTGGATTAGAGTCTAGGGTTGCTGAAGTCATACTCACATCTCCACTTGGCCTTGTTCCTCGAGAGCTCGAACGGATTTATCCTGCTGGACAATATGATATTCCTGTGACTGGAGATTGGGATGCAGAAGAGATTGAAATCGGAGCTAGTGCGCTTGCAACTCATCTCAGGAAGTTCAGCAGTTCCGCAGTGGTCATTGCTCATGTATCAGGTGGCTATCTCGATATTGTTAGAGCTGTTGAATCTCGAATTGAGCAAAGTCTGATCTATACCACACCCGAAGGTCGAGCAACGAGTCGTCCTTCACTGGAAGCGTTGAAAGAAACCCTTGAAGACATCAAGAGTATTCTCAATCTGTCTGGAGGCCCGCGGACTGAACTAGAGGAAATCGTATCTGCAACAGCAGATTACCAGTTTGGTACCGGAGCTGGAAATGTTCTAGTACCTGCAAATGCCAAGCTCAAAGGAAAGCCTTACCGGATGATACTATGTAGCGTCGATGGTGAACAGGTCTGCTCCTTTGTGGCCGAAAGTGGGTCTCTCTCGCTGACACTCGCTGGCGGAAGGCTTTTGGCTCCGCTTAAGCGATACTGGGTCCGTCTTGAAGCTCCGAAGGTGAAAGGTGGCAGTGTCTTTGCTGTAGGTGTTCAAGAAGCTGATTTTGCAATAAGACCAGGCGACGAGGTATTTGTCATTAATCGGGCAGATGATGTTATTGCTGTTGGAAGAAGTGACATGTCCGGTCGCGAGATGTGCGAACTGACGAGGGGTCGAGCTGTTTCTGTTCGTCATAAGAAGGAGTGAGTGACATGGAAAGAAATATAGCTGAAATCAATGAGGTCGTTCAGAATGCGACTATCCATGCGAGAGGAAATTCACTCAAGCATAGAAAGAAGAGAGATCCTACACGACCAGCCGCTAGGTGGATCACAGAAGCCAGAGTGGGCAGAGAAAGAGGAACCGCTCTTGCCGTTGTTCTCTCTACCATAGGGTGTGCCCATGCTCGAAGTGACTCTGGAGGATGCACCATGTGCAGTTATCTTCTAGATGGTGTTGAGGAGAGCCCAACACCAGAGCAGATCTTATCTCAGTTCAGACTTGCGATGGCCGAGTTAGAATCAAAATCGGCTCCATTATCAATAAAGATCTACACGAGTGGTAGCTTCTTGGACCCCGATGAAATACCCCCAATTGCTAGGTCAGAGATCCTTCGGATTATAGCTGAGGATAAACGAATTCGCGAGGTCGTTCTCGAATCAAGACCTGAGTATATTAACGACCAAGTTCTCTCAGGTGTTCGGTCTATTCTTGGTGATAGAATCATTGAGATCGGTATGGGTCTCGAAAGCTCAAGCGATACAGTGCGATCTGTCTGCATCAATAAGAATTTCGACTTGAATGCGTTCAAGATTGCCCTGAAAACCGCCAAGAATCACAATATAGGAATACGCGCCTATGTACTGCTGAAACCTCCACTACTCTCTGAACGGGATGCACTTCTTGATGCCACCAAAACAATCCAGGAGGCAAAAGCGCTTGGAGTGACGACTGTTTCTCTTAACCCTGTCAATGTACAGAAGGATACGCTCGTTGAAAAACTATGGAGTAAGGGTCGATACAGGCCTCCATGGTTGTGGAGTGTCTTAGAAGTGCTTCGAAACGCGGGGAGTGGAACTGATAGATGGATGAAGATTGTCTGCGACCCTGTGGCAGGGGGTAAGCAAAGAGGCGCTCACAACTGCGGCAAATGCGATACTGGCATTGTTGAAGCAATCCGTCAGTTCTCAATAAGTCAGGATTCAACTGTGCTCCAAAATCATACATGTGAGTGTATCAGTCAATGGAAACATGTTTTGAAGCATGAGGATTTCGCTTTAGTGGTTCATAGATGATTTAATGTCTTATGAAAAAGGTCATAAGAATATCAGACGGCGGTCGCACGTTCTGAATTATTGAGAGTGATGTACAATGCCCGAATATGTTACCCGTGTATCAGTATGGTTCTATAGTGAAGGTGCTTCACCGGCTCAGGTGATAAGTAAACTCACAGAACTGGGATTCAAGCCCGTTAGGGGTGCATATGATTTTGTCTATGAGCACTCCGACGTCGATATGACCGAAGCTGACCTTGGTAATGCAATCATTGAAACATCAAATGCTTTGCACAAGACACTCTCAGGGTTCAAAGTCCTCTATAATCTCGACACGCATCTCTCCGAGGGCGATGAAGATTATGTTCCTCTTGAGGACATAGATGCGGAGTTGGAAGAGACCCGCAAGGAGCTTGAACAAATAGAGAGTGAGGAAGACTAGGTCCTTGGAATGGGTGCGGTATTGTCACACCCATCCCAAATGGACTGGTCCTTCTAGATTGAAGAAACCTCAGGTTCACGACGTTCGTACTCGCCTTCGCCCTGAACGGTGACTCTGATCTTCTTCTTGTCGCCTGGATTCATTCGAGTCCATTTCCACACCATACTTTTTCCGTCACCAGCTGACACAACCTCTGGCTCTTCGTCCTCTGGATCTGTGGAAACATACTCAAATCCTGCAGGGATCCAATCTGTGACCTGAATATTCTCAGCAGTCACTTCACCATTATTTGAAACTGCGAGAACGACAATATACTCTCCTGCTCCAGCTCCTTTATTGATTGCTTTCTTTGTTGAGATTGCACGCTTCTTGTAGATGACCCCAATTTTGTGGCCATCCTCTGGACTCTGCATCACTACGGGAATTCCTGCAGGGTCAGTGTTTGCTGTACAGACAACAGGTGATGGATACTCTTTCTCAGGTCTGCTACGCCACGCCATTACTGCGTAGTTGATTTTGATGCTTTCGCCAGGTTCAAGCTCCCCACCAGAATCCTTTAGGTTTTCAACTCTGAAAGTTATTTTGTGTGGTGTCTCTGGGTCTTGATCCTCAGGATCAATCATAAACTCGTAAGGCCCAGAGTACTCCTCGTTCCTAATCCAGACGGTGACATGTTCACTGGTCGGTGGCATTACATCATCAGGGAGCTGGTCCTCAATGGTGATCTCATTCAATTTTGCTGACCCGTTGTTCGTCACTTCTACAACGACCTCAACAGGAGTCTTGTCAAAGCTGTTTACGGATGGCGGGTCAAATGTTTTGGAATATTCGATACTATAAACTGGAATCTCTTGAGCCGCCTTCTCGATGGTTCCAAGTACTCTCTTTTTGATAGTCCCGATAGGTGTGTAAACAAGGTCCTGTGTGCATTTTGGAGTCGATTTACTCTGCACTTCAAACGATTTGGCCCATTCTTGGTCTGGAGCTAATTCAACACCTGGTGCCTCATCAATCATCTTTTCTTTCTCACCCCCATCTTCTGGAGTGAGGAATACTTCTGCTTTGTCGAGCCTGACGACTAGATCGCTCTCGTTTGTGCATTCCAGCGTGCATTGCCATTGGTTTGGCTCTGTTTCAGCAGTTTCGATTCCAGTCAAAAACTCGGTGAGTGCGTTCAAATCAGGCTCTAGTGCGGACCTTTGTTGGCCTTCACCTCGATACGTGATAACGACATCTCCACTCTTCTTCGGGTTAGTGTCTTCTACGACTCCAGTAGCGCTAATCACAAGTTGAGAGGATTCATGTGGATAGATGACAAAGTCTTTCCAGACCACTTGCTTTGTGCCCTCGTCATACTCAGCAGTCCCCGACTTTACAGACACAATTTCAATACCAGTCAACTCTGGAGCAATAGTCTTGTTGAGAATAATGTTGTCCAGTTCCTCATCCGTTTCATTGGTGACAGTGAGCGTGATTTTAACAGGATTTTCTTTGCCACTCACATAGGCCCAATGTGGTTGTTCGGTCTCAATAGTTCCACAGGTATCAAACACCTCTTTGAATGTCAGTATCGGTTCTTCAACTTTTATTCCGTAATTGGTTTCCCACTTTCCACCAACATCTATTTCGCCTGCAGATACTGTATCCTCGTCAATATCCGTCTTATCTCGGGTAGATCCTAGTAGGACCTTCACATTCCAGATGCGACTTCTTTCCGACACATTGTTAACACTTAGGACTCCAGAAGCGTCCACACTGTTCAACTCAGAGAATCCATCAAGTTGGACCTTCTCAGACTCTTCGAGGTCAATCACGACCTTCCTTTTTTCGCTCATTCAATGCACACCCATTGTCTAATGCTCATTCTTTTTGGAATCTTCTAGCTTGTGTACCGACATCGCAGGAGAATATCAGTTTAGCTCGTATCTGAATTCATTTCCCGCCGCCCAGTGGACTTCAAGGACCTGGTCTGGTTCAATTATCACCGGGGTAATTCCTTGACCGAACTGCTGAACATACTTGGCAAATTTCTTAGGATCCTCGTCTGATGACCATCTCATAGGGACTCCTAGTCGTGGCTTTGCATCGATGCAAAGACTGACTGCGTCTTTCACGGGAAAGACTCCATCACCACCAACAGGAACAATGAGCACATCCATATCGAGCTGCTCGAATGGACCTCTTATTTCGGTATCACCGAGGTATCCAATCTTCATGTTTCCAATCTCTATATAGAGCCCGAGATTCTCAATCCTGCCACCCTCTGACTCATCAACTCTTGATAGTTCGTAGGGTGTTATCTTCAAATCTGGAACCTCGTACGGAACCTCCGGTTTGAGGACATGCAGTAACCAAGGTTTGACCCCTTTCTCAGAGGCTTTGTCAGCTGCTCCTTGATTACCAAGGAACCATGCTTTTGAATTGACTGCGATGCTTGCTGCATTTCCGACGGCATCATCTGATTGATTCGTCGCGACAACAATTCGCGCGCTGAAATCGTCTGGAACAATTGGCTTCCCGTCCCAAATCCCTGGATTTAGAACGACGACTATCTCATTATAGCGGAGCGCGAATGAAGTTTTTCCAAAGTACAGTATTTTGAGCAACAAATCACATCCCGTCAATGCGCACTGGCACGGTCAAGCCAGAATGACTGCTGCACTTCTTTCGTTGTGACCGTTATTAATAAGGTAATTTCGAACCTATGCGATAATCTGGCCTAATTGTGGCTTTGGAGCCCAATTTAGCGCTGCTCATGTATTCTCCGACTTGCCGAGTGCTATCTTTTTATGACTCTAACAAGACAGAGATTTAGAGGTCCTGTAAATCCCACAGAGTTGTTTCAAGCGAGTTGGTTTCTATGCTAGATAAGATTCTGACTGAGAAATTCAGAAGAACATTGAAGATGGTCTTCACTGACATCCAGAACCAACAGGACCGGCGCGATGAACAGGAGTTTGCAAAGGACGAGGCTCGCATAAAGGAGCGTCTTCTTGACACTTTTACGCCTTACCCCTCAGACGTAGTTCTTGAAGATGACTATCGCGTTGCAGCAATTGATGGTTCAGGCACTGATAGTCTTATGACACTGGATGATATTCGTATTCATCTGATTAGCACATCCACTATTCTAGTTGACACAAACACACGATCTGAGAACTTGTTTTCACCCATTGATGGTGCTTTATTGGAACCAGAGTTGGGAGAGCAACCTCACATAGAAATTCACTGGCATTCGGGAGTTAGGAACGATGCCCGTGATAAACTGGCTGAAACCCTTGCCCATATCTATCCCTTGAAGGACATTGCCACCCTGACGCTCCCGTTTTTCAGAGATTACACGAAAGGCAAGATATCTTCCCTGTCTGATTTCTCAGAAACTGAGTACGAGAAATATGTG
>RDNZ01000017.1 GCA_011364905.1 Candidatus Thorarchaeota archaeon | reverse complement strand
CCCACCATGCATCGAATGAGGAAGGTGACTGGCTCGTTGATTCATCAAAGGCTTCAATCGCTTTCTCAAGTCTGCCTGACTGCATCTCCTCTCTCCCACGTTCAAATGCTTCGTTGGAAGTCATTGGAATAACCAAGTTGAAGGACCTGCTGTTCTGTCATAAGCTTGGTGCTTCACACGAAATTGGACCAAAATGAGTCCGTATTCGGCTCTTTCTTGGCTCTTTTCTCTTTTACTAGTCCATTGAACTACTACAAAACAAACAATCAGAATCTCACAAATAAAGTAAAGGAATCCGTACATAATGCTCCCCAAATTCACTAATTCAACTCCCTCTAGTATCAATTCTGGTTGTCTTTGATGCGGTTTCTCCAAGTCTTATAAATAAGGGCAAGAAGCTGCGTAGAACCTCACCTTAAATAAAACAAATCTAATTCAACTTGGAAACATGAGTCCAACAGGTAAAACCCAAACAATTGCTGTTGTGGCTATCTTGGTTGTTGTCATGGGCGGCGGAGTTGTTGCTGGTTATATGCTGCTCAATCCTCCTCCATCATCCACTACTGGTTCAGTCACGCTTACTCTTCTTTATAATGCTGGAGTAATGATTGAGGCTAATGGGATGCGCATCTATGTAGATCCAATAAGTCTGCCCTCGAACTATTCTTCGTTACCTGCTGACGCTGTCCTGATCACACACCCCCATGGAGACCATTACAACAGCGCATGTATTGACATGCTGCAAAAGGAAAACACAGTGAACATAATGCCTAAGAATATGACCACTGAGGTTTCTGCTCACAACGCAGTGGGAGTTAATCCTCTTGACAGTGTTCAGGTTGGAGAGATTACCATCACTGCTTACTATATGTATACTGAAATCTGGATTGATGGTGAATGCTTCGCAAGCCACCCATCTGAGGCAAACTGGACAAGTTACATCATTGATATCGGCGGTTTCAAGATTTTCCATGCCGGTGATTCCAAGAACATAACTGAGTATGAACAGATCTCTGGTCAAATAGATGTGGCGTTGCTTCCACTTGGTCCTGGTTGTCAATCAATGTCTGGTATGGAAATCGTTGATGCCGTTGCAAAATTGCAGCCGGATTATTTCATTCCTATCCATTTCGAATACAGTCTCAGTGCTGAGATATTTGTCCTTAATTATACCAATGAGATTCAGGCTTGTTCAGATTGCACACCAATGTGGCTGCACTACTGGCACTCCTATACCTTTGAATATTGACCTCTGTTTGTGGTCAATGAGTGAGTTAGTTGGCAATTGCCAGCTAACTCCTCTTTTTGATTTGGAATGTGAAGTCCTCTCATCGATTCTTCCAAGTTTTAGAAAAAGTTGTGTTTGACTTTGACAATGCTATTTCAACTAGATGAATCCAAATATCTGGGAGCAGCAAAGATTAAACGAAGTTCCCACTGATTTGTCCAATATTTTGATAATTGATGTTAAAAGTAGGAAGATGGAGGAAGCAGGACCAGTGCCTCCTCCCAAAGGTGTACTACACTACCTTAAGTCTGAAGTAGGAGGAGAGCTTAATTCGCCAACAGATGAATAAACTCTCAAGTTCTACAACCGATTTGTGAGAATATAAACTGCTATCGCTAGTTCGGTAAAGTCACTTTTCGATATAGCTTAAACATGCTTTGTCCCCAATAGGACAGATATATGGACAACTTTCTGTTCATCCACGCTTTCAAAGTGTCGCCTCATTTCAGCTAAAAGAGTTTCTGAATCCAACATTCCTTCACCATTAATTCTCGGATGCTCTCTCTGCTCAACGAACTCTCCAATTCCAAGCGGATCTTTGTAAGTTGTGATAGTCGCTGTGGGTGTAACAATCGCGAGAGTTCCGTTTTTCGATAATACTCTCTTCCATTCCGATAAACATCGCTCTAAGCATTCACTGTCTATGTTTCCCGAGATAACGAGAAGATCTAGGTACTCATCCTTCATCGGAATATCATCAAAAACCCCTTCAATAGTAGACACGTCCTCAAGTCTGAGTTCAGTAGATTTCGTCGACTCTGAGATCGCATAGATTCTCCCACCTGAGATATCTTCCCTCATTTGAGTAATAATGCTCCTCAATGGTCCACTGAACATTGTTGCTACATAAGCCACGTTTGCATTTTTGGGAATTCCTCTCGTTAGAATTCCACTTACGATTTTAAATGCGCTACTCTCTGGAGGCAGATCCCGAAGATATTCGATGTAGAATTCATGGACAGTTCTAATTGCTTCCTTGAGGATCTTTTCACGCGCTATCTCTCCCTTTTTATCAATTCTATAGATTCTCCTTTCCGGACCAGACTGGCTCTTTTCCCATCTATCCTTCAAAAGGCTCTCTTCGTTCATTTCAGATAGTATGGAGTAGAGACGACCAATTCCAATTTTGATTTTCTTCTCTTCCAGTTCTTTATGCATCTCATATCCATAGAACTCTCGCTTCCCAGCAAGTCTCAATATGGCAGCTTTTAGTTCGGGGGTCTTCATTGCTAATACAGTCTCCTACTTCAAAAAGTGCTTGTTGGCAAAATCCTTTAACCATGGTTAAGTAATATAATTTTTGTAAATGACAATCAGGTAGCTGATCTTGGATGTCACAAGTTGAAACGATGACCGAGAGAATCGTGGAACTGCGAAAAGAGAAGCGATTTGATGAGGCTGAACGTTTAGCACGACTAGCGATAAGTGACAATGAGGATGCTTGGGAGTTATGGGATCAACTTGGTCACGTTCTTGTTGCAAACCAGAACTTCAGTGAAGCCGCTTCTGCGTTTGAAACTGCAACAAAACTGAATCCAAACGGTTTCTGGCTTTGGCTCAGCCTTGGCTATGTGAAAAAAGAACTAAATCAACTTGATGATGCAATTGAAGTGACACTAAAAGCCACCAAACTTACAACGAAACCTAATGAAATTGGATCTGCTCTCTATAATCTTGGGTGTTACAACTGTGTCGCGGGGCGACATGAGGACGCACTACAATATCTCGATAGCGCGTTTCAGGAGGATGGATCCATCAAGGAATGGGCTCGAAACGACTCCGACCTTGATTCATTGAGGAACAACAAGCTGTTTCTGAGATTGCTAAAATCTGACAAATAAAAAAGAAGGGGACGGCCGTGCTTTGCACACGACCGTTAGGGTTTCCAATACTTTCTCCTTAGAGATGAATGACATCGTGTTTACCTCTGGAAGGAGGCTCTGTAGACTTCCGTCCGCATATGCGCCTTCAGTTGCTGATACTCCTTCAGATCTGGTTCAGGTTTCACTTTTTTCCTAAGTTTAGCGAATGCCAATTTTCAAACACCGAGTTTTGGCGATACAAATTTCAATATCTATTGATGTGTACTCTGCGGTGCCTTTTCTGACCAGTCATGCTATGCAATCCGTCTAAAATGGAATCAAATGGTTCGGATTTTTGCGTTTATGATGCATACTCGGATACGAAGATTCTGACAACTGACGGAACAAAACAAGACAAGCTTTAATAGGTACAGCCCGTAAGGCAAGGTAACGGAAGGGGTCTCGTTATGACCGAGGAAACAGAAATTCAGGTAATTAACACCCTTAATGGGCGTCGAAACGTTGTAATTGCATCTGACAAGAACATCACTTATGGTGAGTTGGTTAGGAGCTATTCTCTTGCACCGCCAGAAGTGATGTGGACTGTTTTAGATACAGATGGTAACGATATTACCGATCTTCCTATCGGGGAACGTGAGTGCGTAGCTCATATCACTCCCGGCCAGGACATTGCTGGTGGAGCTTGATCGGTTTCTCTTACCTTCATTGCACCTAGAGGTTCAGGAGTGAACTGGGATTTCTCCTATTCACATGGCTCAGCTAGAAGAAGCAAAGGATCTCTTTCCCACGCTCAAACCTGTGGCTCAATCAGGTGAATTTGTGTTTGCTGTCACTGTTGTAATCGATGGTGTAGTCGGAAAAGGCGACAAAACAAAGATACCATATCATACGTTCATCGACCTTTCAAACTACCCCAACATAATGCCAGATATCTTCATCCTGAATATTGAGGACAAGGACATTAGGCACATTAACATCTTTCATCCGAAACTCTGTCCGAAGCTCAATAAGGAGTATCCTTTCATGTGCCTGGGAAACCTCAGAGATGAGCTCCAGAAATACCGTCATATCATGGCGTTCCTTCAGGGTGTGAAGAGAATTCTGAACAATGAGAACTTCAACAGCCCAGCAAGAAAATGAAGGATGAATTTGACATATAACAATCATTGCTGGCTGCAATTACGAAGCATCATGGTAGAGGAGATATTATTCAAATGGTGAAATACTCAGAGCGTGTTGACCGACAAGTCGGTCTGGTGTACCAAGAACGAATCGAGGACATGCGAGTTTTCATTGGGGGGTCCGGTCCAGTGATCAGCTATTTGGTCACACACCTTGCATTTCTTGGATTTGGAACGTCCCAAGGATTCATTGGCTTTTATAAGAAACGTAAAGTCAGAGAGGAAGATGTGAAAGGTCAGCTCCTCTTGAAAAAAGAGGATGTTGGACGGCCACTTTGGGAAGCAATCAGAGATCATGTGAAGAGTGAGATTGCATCGGACATCGCTGTAATCGGGATTGATGATCTTGATTCATACAACTATGATGCTGTTGTGGCAACCGGAAGTGCAAACAGCGACCCTACTAACTCTCTCATTCTGCCAGAAACTGAAGCTCCAATTTGGGCTGTCTGTTCTAAGACTGCAGCCTATATGGGTACTCGACAAGCAGTCATCGAACCTCATGAGTTTGATGTCCTCACTCCATCTTTGGCTGCAGTGGCTGCTGGGTTTGCTGTGACGGAAATCATGCGGCGAAATATGCTGATCCGTCCATCGGAGCTACTTCAGAGGGACTTGAATCTGAGATGTGTGATTCAGCAACGGGGAATCCTGCAGAAAGTCAGGGACTCGCAGAAAAAACGAGAAAGTCTACCTTTCAAGGTCAGGATGAAAATTGGTGGGGAAATACTAAACACGCAAATAGAGGAGTTCACCACCACAACTACGCGCTATGTTGGGGGGAAAGTAGAAGAAACAGTCGAAGTGGATCCGGATCGAATTATACTGAAGTGTGGCTTCCCTAGTGGCTCTTATCTCACACGAATGCTGACAGACCAGATAGAGATTCTAGATGATGTCCCTCCCGACATGTTCAGACCAACTATTTCGCTTCTATTCTCTCCATTAGCAGAAACCAAAGTCGAACAGAGAGAGGATATGATATACATCAAGGACAGAGATGTGAAAATACCGACATCGCTCACTGACAAGACGGTGTACTTCCTCGGAGTGGGAGGCATTGGTTCGTGGAGTACTGCTTTATTCAGTGTTTCAAACACAGAGAACTGCACACTTGTTCTCAACGATCATGATGCCGAGGTGGAGGAGCATAATCTCAATCGTCAAATCCTTTTCAACCGAGACTCAATAGGCAAACCTAAAGCAATTGCTGCACGGAAAAAACTTCTCGAAATCAATCCCACAAACAAGGTAGTATCTTTGCCCTGGCAAACTGAAATAGGAACCGCAAATGCCATTGTCATGAAGGACTTTATGCCTTTGGACGAGTATGAGAAAAAGAAGAGTGAGGGCGTGGGCAAGACTCAGGTCATAGATGGTATCGAGATTCCACTTGACATCCTCCGAGAGGAATCAGTTTTGGCGCATTCCCTTTCGCAATCGGACCTCCTCATATGCGGACCTGATAACATAAGAACGCGTTACGTTTCGACTCTCCTAGGTAAGCTTCTGAAGATACCGGTCATCAGTGCTGGAGCAGAGAGGTTCGAGGGGAAAGTTGACTTGTTCATGCCTGATGCAGACTGCTACGTATGTCGGTATGGGGAGGAAACTAAGGAACAGAGAGAGGTCGTCAGTTGTACAGGCAAGATTCCAATTCCCTCAATTGTGTCTACAATTGGGACCATTGGCGCAATGCAGACAGCTATTGCAGTTGCCAGTCTCTCAAAGCTAGATGTTGAGGTCACACACTTCGTGCAATACTATCCGCGCTATCAGATGCTGGCGAAGTGTGAGGCTGGAAAGGACTGCAGGCACAAGATGAAAGATTCTTGTCCTCAGCATCTCAATCTTCCACCCGAAGAGAGCACATTCGAATTCTTCCCCACTGAATAGCAAAACTGGAGGACCCTATAATTACATCAAACTATGATCAACCGGAGATTCCTCAACGTGTAACCATTGATGAATCTGTATATGAGCAATTCCGAGTCTATACGAAACTGTATGGCGCATCAGAATGGGGCGGTGTTTGCGTTGGATTTCAGGAAGGCGATACCTTTCATGTAAGAGGTATTGTCCTGCCACCGCAGAAGATCCAATCCGGTGCCTACTGTGAGTTTAGAAAAGAAGTGTTCCCACTTGTGACAAAGCAGATTATTCGGCTTACCTCAGACAAGAAAGAGTTGTACAACTTCAGATCGGGGGCTTGGATTCATACCCATCCTGGTCTTGGAGTCTTCTTTTCGGGGACAGACTTCAGGAGCTTCAGAGACTTGACCCGACTCTCTCCGGAATTCCTTGGTATCGTCGTGGATCCCATCAACAATGCGGTTAAGGGATTCAATGGAATCCTGAAAAGAACATCTACCTTAGTTGAAAGTGAAGATCTCAATGATGATTCAGACGCAGAGTCCTCAGAAACAAAGTCTTTTGAAAAAGAGGAGTTCACTGAAATCGAAGTTTCAACGTTGCAACCTGATGTGAGCAATTCTGTCGAGATGGAGTTCCTCAACGAGTTCCGTCGTGTTCTGCAGTCTTCTGAATCAGCAAGGGAGATTGGTGACACCGAATTGATAAACGCATTCATCCCGATGGAAGAGAATGAGTTCAAGCTCAATACCATGATGATGAAAGTTGACTACCTGGAGGAGCTACTATCGAAGATGGATACTCGGCCAACATACTCTAAGGATTTGGCACTTGATTGGAGACGGCAGCTTGAAACCGTTAGACAGAATTTCCAGTTGGAAGATGTCTTGGTTCCGACAACCTTCGCCATAAAACCCGATGGAATTCTCTACATTTGGCATGAAACGATGTCACATCTGTCGGCAAATCTTGTAGAATGGGACACCATATCTCGGATTGATGTCAAGATTCGACACGAACAAGACTACAGCGATTACGGGTATCCCACAATCATCAAAATAATTGAGGTCTATGTGAAAAGGAAAAAGCCTGGATTCTTCGGAAAACGACCGAAAGATGTTAACCTACTTGTGCTTGCGTCAGACAGTAGAGGCCTCTATCGTACGATTGTTGAGTACTTCCCGAGAGCCACCATGTATAGAGACTTCCTTGTAAAGGAGGCTCCAAGATCCGCTGATGTTGAAGCGCCAGAGGAAGAGGAGGAAGAGCCCGACGAGGTTGAAGCCGAGGATGAAGCTGAAGTTTCCGGGGAAGATGATACTGTTGATGAGGATCAGACTGAGCACGAAGACGAAGAACTCGAGTATTCAGAAGAGGAAGATATCGAAGACGACGATGAATAAGGTCTAATTGCAGAATAGTAAATCTCAAAATCGATGCCACCAATAGCTCAAGCACTTGTTCGGAGAGTTAACCTGCGTGTCAATACCTCGTTGGAATAACATGGTCATCATTCATACAATGCTGAATCATGTTGATGGAGATTTCGACACGCTCCGTGTTTTTCTTAAGTGCCCTTCATCTGACCCACGCCAAAAGATTGAGCTAATTGGCATAAACCATCCCTTCAAGGTGACTCATGAGAGATGGTCGACATTATACAACCTCGAAATCAATCATCAAGCATTTGATCCGCGCACTAAACAAGCAAGTGCAAATATTATCTTGAACATAGATTTCGAAAGGCGCAATCCATACAGGATTAGTGATGCTACCAGTATTGCTGACCTCCCTGAAATTTTAAAAGAAATTCCTGATATCGCGGACTATCTGGAATCGCATGACTATATTGAGACCGGTGCTGATGAGATCAGCCAATTGGCTAGCGAGATTGTAAATGAGGACCAAAGCTTTTGGTCTGCTGTCCGCGCAATTGCGCAATGGGTGAATACATACATCGTTTATAGCTACGATTTGCAGGACAAAAACTACAGAGGCGCACTTGAAACCCTGAGGTCTCGACGAGGCACATGTAGCGACTTTGTTCATCTCTTCCTAGCTCTAGCTAGAAACAATAACATCCCCTCTAGAGCAATGGTGGGTCTACAGCGGCATCGTCGTTCATGGAAGATGCATTCATGGGCTGAGGTCTATGATCCTCAAATCGGATGGGCCCCAATTGATGTCGTATCCCAACCTGTAAACCTGACACTTGATAGTGGATACATAGGTATCTCTGCTGGGTACAATTGTGCGGTCCGCCTGTTTGCCTATTATGACAGTCAGAGAGAAACCAATAGTTCTGTCAAGCTCAAACTCAAACAGTACTATGTCATTAGGAACCAACCAATTGAGATTGAGTTTTTTGAACAATGAGTTGGTTCTATGCGGTTTCCGTTTCCTCTTTTGATTCCTGGTCCTTGAGTGGGCTTCCACACTTTCCGCAGTTTTTCAACTTTGGTTCTTTGAGCATCAGTGTTCCGCACTCGGCGCATTTGACAACAACTTCTAAGCTCTCCATTGACTCTGTTACTTCTTCACTCGGTCTTGGCGTCATTCTCACCCATGACGTTTTCCTACTGAGCCCGCAAGAGGGACACGAATCTGCTTCCTCATAGAGGTCATTTTTACACCTTGGACATGTTCCCAACTTGTTTTGGCGTTCTCTCTGGACCCTTCTAAGTCTTGCAAGTTCATCATCGTATCTTGCAGTCAGTGGTCGACCTCCGCCATCAAACAAAGCCTGAAAGTTGATTCTTGAAAAGAGCATTGCATAGACTGGATTCTTGAAGTCAAAACATATGTATCCGGGATACCCTGATTCGGCCCAAACCCGTGTACTTCCTGAAATGTTCCTATTTGACCAGCCAGAACTACATTCCCTATGGGTGGAAATGGGGATGGTCACTCTCCACATTCCGACGACAAATGGGCCAAAGTGCTCCATGATGTTTCCTGGCAACAAACAGTTAGGACATAGCTTCAATGTCTTTGCTGTCATCAAACCTGTTCCTTTGAATTTCATAGTTCCTTTAGGGTAAATCGGATGCAACAGACCGAAATCTTCTAACTTTAAATTCATCATATGTTATTCCACCTCCAAACCTCCGCCACCAGGTCTAGGCTCGGTTGGACCGCCTTCGGCCATATCGAGACCAAGTTCAGAGAGGTCTACTTGTACTTCATCCGGCGTGATGGCTGACACATCAAGCACCACGACGGGCTTTCCGCAGTTGGGGCATGTTTCAGCGTCTTTTGGCAGCTCGAACGAGCAGTATACACAGTAGTCTTTCTCCTCGATGATCTTGTCCGCAAGAGCAGTATTCCAACCTCCAAACTCGAGGGCAACAATAACCATCTCTCTCGTTATGACTCCTTGTAGGTAATGCAAATCCATAAGCTGCTTGAATGACTTCACAATCATATTCTCAGCTGTCAGGTTGGGGTCAACCTTGATGAGCAGTTTTCCAATGGGTTCTTCTGCCTGCTTCACCGCCAATGCAGCAGTCTTTAGGTACTCCCCGATGAAATAATTGCTGTATGTTTGCTCAGCCATCACCATGGTCGGTATAAGAGCCAGGCTAATTGAGGCCCCAAACACCCAGAACATCGGGTTAATCAGAACTCCTTGCTGCTTGTTTCCGACAAATGGCAGTCTGATGGGATTCCTAAGAAACTCGTTCAGCACTATCAGTGCAGGTAATGGAAAGGTGTGGAACGATTCGGGAAGAAGGACGAAATGGGACTTCTCAATGCTACTCTTTAGCAGATGCCCTGGGTCTATGACATCACCAATGTCTATCGGGAAATGCTCCATTCTCTCAAGGAAGTCCTCTCTCCTGACCCTTATGACGAATCCTAGAATCTCGTGCGCAACCTTTCTCATATGGTCCCGGTCATCATCGGAGAGTTCGAGTCCGCTATTATCGGCCATCAGTAGGAGTTTGTAGTACGCATGTTTTACTGATTCCATCCATGCCTTGGCTGCATCAGTTCTAGTTCGATATGTCAGGTTGTCTAGTCGCGGAGTACCTCTGAATATTCTGACGGTTCTTTCAAACTCGTCATTTATGATAGTCAGGACTTGTTCGGTTATCGCTCTGGGTTCAAAAGATCCCTTTGTTTCCTTAACCACGTCGAGTAAACCAGCCACATATCCATGATGTTGCTTTGCACCTTTTGTCGTTTCATAGATCAGACTCCAAAGCTTCAACCAATCTACAATCTTCCTGACACTCTTCTTGTCAGAACCAGACTCTAGGAGTTCAGCCTGTAGTGTGAGTAAGAACTGCTGCAGATTCTTGTCATTGCCATGAGCCACAAGAGTCTGATTAATCGTCTTTTCCACAAAGTTGAGAACAAGATCAAACGGTTCGCGATAGATCTTCAAAAGCGGCGCTACTGAATCGAAGTCGCTTTTCCTGACTTTCTCGATGATGACTGTACTAATTGCATATCTGAAGGCTCCACGTGTGCCAGGATTGGCATGAATCTTATCCTGAATACTTTCTGGAACATTATTCACAAACGACATCATCGTTTCCAAATCTATCCGCTTATCTTGGTATTCACGAAGCACGCTCAGTATGCCAACACGATTGATGCTGATGTAGGCAGGAGTTTCACGGACACGGCTCTTCAGCATGTTCATACTATGCGTTAGGATGCCCTGAGGAATCTCGTAGTCATAGAACTTCTTGTGGTCCTTTGCGTCAACAAAGAGGAGTTTAGAGAAGCTCTCTTCGTTCTTGAGGTCTGTCTTGTTCTTCTGGATCACAGAAGCCATGCTGAAGCGTTTCTCAAAGGGGAACCCAGCAATGTCATCTGTGTCAAAAGGAATTGGTCTACTGGCGTATCCGGCTCCTACAATTTCGGAGATTATCTTCTCCCACTCCTCCTCAGGTTTATCTAAGAGCTCCTTGAGTTTGATTCCGCTCAGTATGCCATCAAGCAACAACATCTTCTCATAGGTCCCACCGACCTTACGAAACTGCATTAGGAATTCAAACTTGTATTCAAATGACATTGGTTTGAACAGATCCGCAATCCACGAGCGAGACATTGCTGAGCTGTCCCATGAGACCATCAACACTTGAGCGACATAGGGGATGAACTCGTCTTGGAGATCCTTTTTACTCTGCAGCTCTGTAATGATGTTTGACAGTTTTGCCCTATCTTCATTTGTTAGTCCACGTGACCTCCAAGCAGGAGTTCCTAACTGTGCCACCTGCCAACATTTCATTCTGAAGTCATTATCTTTCAGTTTCAACGAGAACTGCCCAGCCGCCATCTTCTTGGTGATAGCTGCACTCAGCCATGAGAGGAATGAGAACTCCTGATGTGCAGCAAGTTCAAGGCACATGCCCATCAGCGTCTTCTCTGCTCCCTGTTCAAAGCTTCCTGGGAATTCGTTGGTCACTAAGTGTTCAAGGACCGGAGCGGGATCTCTCTGTTTGCCTCCTTTCTTCTTGTAAGATGCAAAGATGGTCCCAACATACCACAAGGGCGAGTTCTCCTCAATATAATAGTCATCGACCTCCCCTCGTTCCCTGCTGTTCTCGATGAAAAGCTCAACCATCTGTCGCTTCTTTGCCTTCTGCTGAGGAATGCGGACCTTCCTCCAGTAAACAATCACCACTACGATGATTGCTACAACTGCGATAATGATGCCTGCATTCGCGACGAAGTTGTTGATCATCGGGTTAAGGCCCATGGCAATCTCCTGAGAGTCTGATAAACCATCAAAGTCACTGTCCGCTAGAAGCGGGTTTGTTCCATAAATCAATACTTCTTCACCATCCGATAATGTATCATGGTCCGTGTCGTACAATGTTGGGTCGGTTCCGTATTGATGGACTTCGTCTCCATCAAGTAGCATATCGATATCCGTATCGTCGATGAGGGGGTCGGTGCCATAGGTAATCTCTTGACCATCAATCAAATTGTCAGAGTCACTATCAGCAACCTGAGGATCTGTTCCGTACTCATACTCCAGGGCATTTGATAGTTCGTCAGAATCTGCATCCGCATCACCATCATCGAGTAGAGGATTTAGACCATTGTCAAGCTCCCATCCATCAGGCATTGTGTCAGAATCGCTATCTGAGCTGAGGGGATCAGTTCCATTGAGATATTCTTCAAGGTTCGTTAAGGTGTCTGAATCTGGATCATTACTCGCGTCATCAGCTATCGGATTAAGACCATTGGAGACCTCCCAACCATCTGGCATGAGGTCAGAGTCGGAATCAGAATTAGTCGGGTCAGTTTGTGCATTGTATTCACCGAGGTTTGACAGGCCATCGGAATCACCATCAAGTCCTGCATCATTCACCAACGGATCGAGACCATAGGAGTACTCCCACCCATCTGGCATCAAATCGGAGTCGGAGTCGCTATCTTGTGGGTCTGTACCTAGGACGAACTCCTCATAATTAGTCAAATCGTCACCATCGTGATCATCCCCGCCATCATCAAACCATGGGAGTAGGCCATTATCAACCTCCCATCCGTCTGGCATCAGGTCGTAATCAGAGTCAATGTTATTCGGAAATGTTCCAATATAGAACTCCTCTAGATTGGTCAAAGTGTCTGAGTCTAAATCACCATCAGCATCATCCACTAGAGGATCAAGTCCATACCAGTACTCGAAATCATCAGGCATCAGGTCGTAGTCAGAGTCCCAATAATTCGGCAAGGTACCAAGTTGATATTCCAATAAGTTTGACAACGAGTCATTGTCGAGGCTGGTAGAAGCATCATTCACCCATGGATTCAGACCATAGAACACTTCATAGGCGTCTGGCATCATATCCGAATCTGTGTCATTGGTTTCTGGAAACGTGCCTAGAGCGTACTCCTCTATGTTCAACAGTGAATCAGAATCAAGGTCGAGATATGAATCGTTGACAAGCGGATCAAGCCCGTGGAAGTATTCCCATCCATCAATCATCGAGTCTGAATCAGAGTCATTTGAAAACCGGTTTGTGCCAAGCAAGATTTCGATATCGTCTGGTATACCATCAGAGTCTTCATCATCCAAGGGCCGGAAGCATGTGATGAATCCATCAGACACGCTGTTAATTGTATCATCGTAGGCGTTTACAACTGGATGGTCTGAAGACTGCGTCCATCCGACTATATAGACACGACCAAGCTTATCAATTGCCATACCACGTTGCCCATCATCAGCAGAACCGCCTAGGTATGTCGAGTAGAGCAGGCCGTTCCCTGTGCTATTTATCTTGAACACAAAGGTGTCATCCATGCCCTGTGACTCATTCTGGAACGCGTTCTTTACCGGAAGGTCAGTGGAGGTGGTTACACCAGAGAGGTGGATGTTGTTCCATCTGTCAACCTGGACCCCATATACTGTATCGCTTCCACTTCCGCCGATGTATGTCGAGAAGTACAAAGCACTACCATTGCTGGCTAGCTTAAGGGCAAATGCGTCTCTTCCCCCGTTGAACGTGGAATCATAGGCGTTACGAGTCGGAAAGTCCGAAGACATTGTTGAACCTCCCATTAGGAGATTCTCTTGTTGATCAAGATCGAATTTTCCGAAATATTCCTCTCCTGAACCTCCGATGTAGGTTGAAAAAATGAGGGCGTTACCTGCGGCATTCAACCTTGTGACGAATATGTCGTCACCACCGTTGTAGGTTGAGTCGAATGAATTGAGCATGGGGAAGTTAGTCGATGTAGTGACCCCAGCAATGAGGAAGTCACCATTTGCAGCAATTCGGGAACCATAGGTATAGTCATACCCAGACCCACCAAGGAATGTCGAAAAGACAAAGCCGTGAAGATCTGGCTGCATCTTCAGGGCAAATGCATCACGGTCCCCATTGAATGTGGTATCATAACCATTAACCACGGGGAAATTCGAGGAGCGCGTGAAACCTGATAGATAGAGATACCCGTCATCATCAAATGTGATGAACTCTGCCAGGTCATCACCACTACCTCCAATGAATGTCGAGTAGAGGAGCGATGAGCCATTGGCACTCAGATGAACTATGAATCCGTCCCACCCTCCATTGTAGGTGCTATCGTAGGCATTCACCGTTGGAAAGTTCGAGGACGCAGTATATCCGGTAAACCACACCGAGAAGTCCGTGCCAATGTAGAACTCGAGACCTCGTTCATCGTTGGAGCCGCCTATATAGGTTGAGAATACTACTCCATTTCCAGTGGAGTTCAACTTAACAACGACAGTGTCCCAGTTTCCATTGTAGGTTCCGTCATATGCTCCGACAATCGGGAAATTGGATGATTTGACGTATCCAGTGATGTAGATGTTGCCTTCAGAGTCTACAATGGCATCATAGAAGGTGTCATCACTACTTCCCCCAATGAACGTGGAAAACTCTGGCTCTTTCGAACTAAGAGGCGAGAGTGGATCCAATGGGTCCGAACCAAGAGTATGGACTTCATACCCATCGGTGAATGAATCCAGATCTGTATCCGGATTTTGAGGGTCTGTGCCCCAAATATACTCATCTTCATTCACCAAGAGGTCTGTGTCAGGGTCTCCACCTGAGTCATCAGCCAGTGGATTGAGTCCATGTTGAATCTCCCAGCCATCGGGCATTATGTCTGAATCACTGTACGGTGTCGTTGGATCAGTTCCATACACGAAAATCTCGTCTGGGTCTAACAACATGTCAGAGTCTGTGTCAACACTGAGTGGGTCAGTACCATAGGTGTAGACCTCCAAACCGTCGAGTAGTGTATCAGAGTCTGTGTCATTATTGTCAGCCAATGTACCATATAGGAACTCGTACACGTTCTCTAAACCGTCAGTGTCTAGATCTCCCATCGAGTCATCTGAGTTTGGATCTAGACCGAGTCCGACCTCCCAGCCATCAGGCATCAGGTCGAGGTCAGTGTCATTACTCAATGGATCAGTCAGGTAAACATCCAATTCGTCTTTATCACTTAACGAATCAGAGTCACTATCCCAACTCAGACGGTCTGTGCCAATGAGGCTTTCATTGTAGTCACTGAGCCCATCTGAGTCTGAATCGCTGAAGTCAGCGAGAATGACAATAGCGCACTCAGTTTGACTATAAGTACCATCATATGGATTGAGCTTTGGAAAGTCAGTTGAGTAGGTATAGCCTGCAATGTGGATAAAACCAGTTGCATTAAGTGCAATCCCATAGGCTCTGTCTGTATCACTTCCACCAATGAAAGTAGAGAAGTGAAGCCCGTTCCCAGTTGCATTAATCTTTGAAACGAAGATGTCCGATGACCCTCCAAAAATACCATCGTACGGAATCTTAACTGGGAATTCGGGTGAGTCTGTATAACCGGTCACGTAAGCATTACCCAATGAATCAACAAAGATTGAGTAGCCCTGATCATCACTTTGACCGCCAAGGAATGTAGAGTAAAGGAGACTACTAAGGTCCGGGTTGAATTTAGCTACAAAACAATCATCGCCACCACTTTCAGGCTTGGGAAATCCATTGACTACCGGGAAGTTGTATGACCTGGCAAAACCCGTAACATATACTGAACCATTCAGGTCGACTGCGATGTCCTCAGCAAACTCATAATATTCAACTGTGCCAGAACCAACGCCCAGTCCGCCACCTAAGTAAGTGCAGTATTCGAGAGTAGAACCTGTAGAATCAACTCTCAGGACATAGGCATCATATCCACCGTTGTGTATTTCGTCATAAGCCCCAGATGTGGAGAATCCAACATATGATGATGTCCTACCGGCAACGTAGATATTCCTACCACTATCAATTGCTACTGCAGAAGCAAAATCATCTCCATTTGTTCCAACAAATGTGCTGAAGTAAACACCATTGCCCGTGGCGTTTATTTTTGTGAGGAATCCATCAGACATTGAATCGTGGGTCATGTCATATCCATTGAAAACCGGAAAGTCAGATGAACCAGTTCTACCAACAATGTAGGCGTTACCATCGTTGTCAATACACATTCCTGGTTCAAGTTCATGCTCACTACCTCCGAGATATGTGGAGTAAATCAAACTACTGCCAGAACTGTGAAGTTTGAGAACAAAAAGATCATAGCTACCTGCATGAGAGGACTGGTATGCGCTAACAGTGGGAAAGTCACTACTTTGTGTGTCTCCACAAACAAATACGTTACCAGACTCGTCTACCTCGATTACTCGCCCATTCTCAGACGAGCCGCCGCCGATATAGGTTGAGAAGAGTAGAGTAGAACCTGTGGGATCCATCTTCATAACAAAGCAGTCGGTTGTACCTGCTAAGGTTCCGTCATACTGGTTCATTAATGGCAGGTTTGAAGAGTAGGTAGAACCCACGACATAGATGTTACCTGCAGAGTCTAAAGCGATGTCCCAAGCATTGTCGGATGAACTACCTCCAAAATACGATGAGTATGTCAATGCTTCGTTCCAACCAGGATCAGTTACATCCAGTGGATTGGTTGAATACAGTAGGACTTCGTCACCATCACTCAGATTATCGAGATCCGAGTCTACAACTAATGGGTTCGTACCATAAGTGATGATCTCTTGGAAGTCTGTCAAGTTGTCATTGTCTGAATCTGGATCTAGTGGGTCTGTAGAATAGGTATTGAGTTCTTGTCCATCAGTTAGAAGATCATCATCACTGTCAGGATCATTAGGATCTGTCCCTGCGTTGAACTCAAGAAGATTGGTGGCATCATCAGTGTCTGCATCATCATCCGCATCATTAACCAAGACATCAAGACTGTTCTGATACTCCCAACCATCAGGCATCAGGTCATTGTCTGTGTCACTGTCATCAGGGTCACTCCCAATTTGATACTCTACAATGTTTGAAATTTGGTCAGCATCTAAATCACCACTTGAATCATCAAGAAGAGGATTCAACGAATTTAGAATTTCCCAGTTGTCAGGCATGAGGTCATAATCTGTGTCATTGTTGGTAGGATTGGTTCCGTACACATAGACCTCATCACTGTCAGAAAGTGTGTCATTGTCTGTGTCATCATCAGTCGGATCACAACTGTTCTGATACTCCTCAATGTTTGTGAGGCCGTCAGCATCCCAGTTCTCTAACGCATCGCTGGCGTCTGATGAGTTGAGACCGAACTCATCCTCCCAGAAATCAGGCAATCCATCTGAGTCACTATCGATGGACCAGTCAAGACGAATGACAAAGACATCATCACCACCGTTAGGTGTGTCATCATACTCATTGACGAAGGGGATGTCTGAGGATGTTGTTAAGCTAGTGACATAAACCCTACCAAATGAGTCTAAAGCAAGGTATGGATCAGTGTCTATACCTGAACCTCCAATGTAGCTAGAGAACTCGAGGTGAGTGCCATCTGGGCTTAGTTTCATGACATACGAATCATAACTCCCGGGAGGCGAGAGATCTGTATTCACTACAGGAAGATCGATGGAGTCTGTTGGACTTGCTACGTAGGCAGCACCAGTGGAATCGATTTCCATACTGAGAGGCTCATCCCAATCAGTTCCTGCAACGATTGTTGAGAAAATCAATCCATTACCAGTCGAGTTGAACTTCATTACGAAGATATCGTCAGAGTCGGCACTACTACCAATCATGGTGGTATATGGAAATTCAGATGCCATAGCTGATCCGCAAATGTAGATATCTCCAGCTGAATCTAACTGAATGCTACATACGATCTCGTAACCACTACCACCTAAGTAGGTCGAGAATTCCAGACCATTTCCAGTTGAGTTGAGTTTACAGAGAAAGAGGTCATGGTCTTCATTGATGCTGTCAAAAGGATTCTTCAAAGGGAGGTCCTTTGATTCAGTCATACCTGTAAGGTAAACAGAACCGGACTCGTCTACTGCAAGTACACCAACCTCTTCAGTGCTATTTCCACCAAAGTACGTCGAGTAAAAAAGACCGTTGCCAGTGCTATTCAGTTTGAATACGAAACACTCAGAGCCAATGCCATCATATACAGAATCATAGGCATTTACCGTCGGGAAGTCAGTAGAGTAAGTAGTTCCTGAAACATATACATTGTAGGAGGAATCAACAAAAATGTCCCATGGTTCATCTGTATTTCCTCCTGCGACAAAGGTTGAGAAAATCAATGTGTCCCCTGATGGATTCAGTTTGAGGACAAAGCAGTCAGTATCGGTGTATGAGTCAAAGAGCGCATTGAAAATTGGGAAATCAGATGATTCTGTCACACCAGTCACATAGACATTCTGAAGTACATCAACTTCAATCGCAAGTCCATAGTCCTCGCCTGAACCACCAATGAATGTTGAGAAGATTAGATTACTCCCATCGGGAGACAGTTTGAACACAAAAGCGTCATACCAAGCCCCAGCATAGGTATCATTAAAGCTCATGTACATGGGGAAATCAGTTGAGTGTGTTATACCCACCACATACACGTTTCCAAGGTGATCCACTGTGATATCCGTGGGGATGTCCTCACTTGACCCTCCAACTAAGGTCGAGTAACCTACTGTACTTGCCCAGGTTGGCTCAGACGCGTTGAGAGGATCAGTGCCATAGAGGATGACCTCATGTCCGTCTTTCACCTTATCGAAGTCGGAGTCTGGATTATACCTGTCAGTTCCGTTCATGACTTCAAGATAGTCTATCAAAAGGTCAGAATCACTATCTCCCAAATCTGCAAGCTTGAAAG
Source organism: Candidatus Thorarchaeota archaeon (assembly GCA_011364905.1). Lineage (GTDB taxonomy): Archaea > Asgardarchaeota > Thorarchaeia > Thorarchaeales > Thorarchaeaceae > SMTZ1-45. The sequence continues at coordinate 34,435 of RDNZ01000017.1, read as the reverse complement.
AACAAGGATCACTTCCTCCGTTATAGGTTGCATCATACGCTGATACAATAGGGACCCCACCATTAGTGTCTACGACGACATATGCATATCCATCAGAGTCTACTGCAATCCCTCGTCCATAGTCATAATCAGCTCCACCAAAGAAGGTCGAATAGAGAATACTTGTTCCAGCACTATTCACCTTCAAAACGAAGGCATCTGAGTTTCCGTCGTAGGTATCATCGTAAGAATTAATCATTGGGAAATCGGAGGATAAGGTGAATCCTACGAGATAGACGGATCCATAGTCATCTATGTGGAGGGCATCTGCTCGTTCATATCCGGTCCCACCGATATACGTGGAGTAGGGCATCGTGTTGTCTGCAATATTGAGATATGTCAGGAAAATATCTCGATCTCCATTATGTGACGAGTCATACCCACCAGTTGCAGGGAAATCAACAGATGTAGTACCTCCGGTGATATAGGTCTGATTGACATCTTTAACTCTAATCCCATATCCTTCGTCAATACCTGTCCCGCCCAAATATGATGAATAATCAACAACATTACCTGCAGAACTTAGCTTCAACACAAAACAATCAGTCGAACCACTATATGTGTCATCAATCCCGTTGATTATAGGTAAATCAGATGAAGTCGTTTGACCTGTTACATAGGCATTACCAAACTGATCAATATCTATCGAGCGTCCTCTGTCATCTCCTGATCCACCAAAGAAAGTTGAGTATATCATCGTACTACCGGTGGATGACAACTTGAAGATGAAACAGTCATCTCCTCCATTGTGAGAGCTATCATACGCATTCACCCTTGGGAAATTAGTTGATTGAGTATACCCCGTCACATAGGAATTTCCAGTTGCGTCAATAGCTAAATCATATGCTTCATCATAGTACCAACTGCCGCCAACATATGTCGAAAACTCCAATCCATTTCCTGTCTGATTTAGTTTGAAAACAACACAATCCATTCCAAAATCGTATGTGCTATCATAGGCATTGACTGTTGGAAAATCATCACTCCTTGTGAAGCCAGCAACATATGCGTAGCCTGAACTATCAACCTCAATTCCCCACCCGGTTTCCCATTCATTACCAGCAACGTAGGTGGAATAGATTAACCCGTTACCAGCTGCATTCAATTTGTAGACAAAAATATCTGAACCCCCAGAGGGACCACTAAATGTTCCGTCAAACGGATTCACCATTGGAAAGCCTTCAGAGTGTGTACTTCCGGTAACATATGCAGCGCCTGTGGAATCAATGGCTACATCTTGGGGGTTCTCCTCAGAGTCACCACCAACATATGTAGAGTAAATGAGCGGGTCAATTATGAGGGACTTGCTATTGTCATAAGACTCTATACTGAAACCAAATGTTGATGAACCAATCTGGTCAAATCCTACCTTTACTTCAGTCATGTCTTGAAAAGCTATGAGACCATTATCAAAGAAAGGTAGACCAGATGTCTTGACAATTAGGGATGTGTCTGAAACAAGTAACTCATCATAATTCTGAACATCTACTGCTATGTTCTGAGGGTCTGCTCCCGGAGCCACATGATATTCATATTTTGCACCATTAGGTGTAGCTCTATATACAAGGTCAATTCCAGACCATAAATTGGGATACCAAATTTCAGTAAAGGAATTGATATCAGTGTAGGTGCCACGGTCTCCAAGGAAGTAATTCGATCTTGAAAATGTTACACAACCACCACTAGGAACGACTTGATTGGAATCAACGAAATCGAAAATCATGCTTCTATCTGAACCTTCGAGCCAGACGAAGACCCTACTGATACCAAAACCAATCATGCCATTTGGTATATTTCCGTAGAACATGACCTCGTCATTTCCTACCTGTCCTTTATTCTCAGTAAACTGGCTTCTCATAAACGATTGAGCTTGTTCGATCACTGCCTCTTTGTCAATCGACTCATCGGGAGCTGGTTGTAACTCTTGAATCAGTTCTGACGTTCCTAGAGTTGCATTGTCGTTTATTGGAGCCGCACTAGCAATGAGCGATGGAAGAGTGAGAAGAGCTAGAAGAAGTAGTGCCGATGCTTTGCTCTTTTCAATTCTGACACTTCTGGCAAATGATGTGACGTCGGTCACTAAACTCCACCTCTCAATGTCCTGTACCTACTTTACAGTACTATATGCGACTATGCCTAGACTCGCCCGGAAGCATAATCCAACCCCAGTGCGTATCAAAGATATCGCAACTCAATGACAGGAATGCCTACTATTAAGGTTTGACGCTTCCCATTCCGTCATTGAAACCCTCATTGAATTTGGGAGTTTTTGCTCAATTATATCTGGTCCTTACTAGAAAAATAATAAAGGGCATCGAACCACGCCGGAGTATTCTAGTAAGTGCCTAGAGGGACCTAAGCGCTTCAAAGAAAAAGGGTAGTGACAGCATATGTCAGAACTTCCATGGACAAGCACTCTTCAGGTAAACAGACTCTATGACCTCTTAGATGAGGGCCTTGTGATAATTGATAATTCTGGGGTGATTGTCCACTCAAACCAAGCTTTTGCAGACTTCCTCCAATACTCAGCTGGCGAGTTACTCAATCGCCACCTTGATGACTTGGTTGCCGACGAGGACAAAGGGACATTGCCTCTACAACTTGCCAAGGAGAAAGGCCAATCCTTGAGTCTGGCTTTCATAAACCATGATGGTGAGTACCGGAGTAGACAAGTGCGGATTATTGGCCTCGCTGAAGGTGGTCAGTCTAAGGGCTTCCTAGTTGTGATAGACGACAAGGATGACCACCAACCTGCTTTCAAGAACATTGTTTCAAGTGCCTATCTGAAGATGGTCGTAGTTGATACCGATCTCAATATGATCTATGTAAACCCAGCTTTTAGTGAATCTGCGAACGAATTCATTGGAACCCCTGTCGTCGATGGAGTTGGTGTTCAATACAGAGAGGAGTTTCGGCAGAAGCTTGAGACTGCAATGAAGCGAGGAATAAATCAGGAGATTGAAATCTCTGAATCCGTGGAGGGAAGACCCACTACATGGCATATTCTGAGAATTGGCCCCATTCAAGATAACGGAAAGACCATAGGCGCAGTGATTGCCGGTTACGATATTACTGAACGAGTCACGGCGCTAAAGGCATTACAAGAGAGTCGTGATCGCTACGAACTTGCGTTGAGAGGTGCAGACTTGGGGGTCTGGGATTGGACTCGAGAATCTGGAGAGATGATCTTCTCAGATAGATATGTAGGAATGCTTGGTTACAGGTTGGAAGATATTGTACCAAAATACGCTAGTTGGGAAAACCTTGTTCACCCTGATGACCTTCAGCTCGCGAAGGAGAGATGGAGATCTCATGTTGATGGTATAACTCCCCTTTATTCCTCTGAGCACAGGATGCGCACAAAAGCTGGCGGATGGAAGTGGGTTCTTGAAAGAGGCAAGGTGGTTGAACGGAACTCAGAGGGCGGAACGAAGCGAGCAATAGGTACCTTACTCGATATAACTGAACGAAAAGTGATTGAAAAAGCACTGGAACAGAGTGAAGAGAAATACCGAAACTTGCTTGAAAACCTTCCACAAAGAGTGTTCTATAAAAACAGGAACAGCATATACATCGCTGCTAATCCTGCATTTGCCAGCGACTTGGGAAAAGACGTTGGTGATATCATAGGTAAGACTGATTATGATTTCTATCCGAAGGAGCTCGCTGACTCATACAGGTCATCAGATCAGCAGGTTCTTGACACCTTAGAAACCTTCGAAGTGGATGAACCATACATGCGTGTGGACGAACCGCGTTTTGCACATACCGTCAAAGCTCCTGTTCGTGATGATGAAGGTAACATTGTAGGTATTATTGGGATCTATTGGGATATCACTGAAGCCACTGAGTCTGCTCATGCGTTACGAGAGTCGGAGATAAAATACCGTAGCGTTGTTGATCAATCATTGATGGGCATAGCAATCGTTCCTCTAGGTTTTGAGAGCATTGCGTTTGCCAATCCAAAGATGAGCAATATTCTTGGCTACTCTCAGGAAGAGCTAATTCATATGAATCGTGAGCAAGTGAGTGCTTTAGTACACCCCGATGATGTTGGTCGAATTGATGACTATCTAAACAGACGCATAGAAGAAACCGAACCAGGCGAACCTTTGCAGGTCAGGATGATTCACAGGGATGGGTCAGAGATTTGGGTGGATTTTTCAGCGGGAGCAATTGAATATGGCGATACGCCAGCTGCACAAGTAACTGTGATTGACATTACAAAACGACTTGAAGCTGAGAAGGAGCTTCTTCGTGATCGGAAAGTGTTTCGTACTATTGCTGAGGGTGCAATTCAAGCAAAGGATACTCGAGAGTTGACGCGTGAGCTCCTGAAAGGTATTATCAATTCACTTGAATTCGATTTTGGCACATTTCGGCTTTATGATGAGAAGAAGAATGCTCTTCGGTTTTCTGCTCTTCTTGGTGTTGATATTAAAGACATCCATGAAGAGCTTCCTTTAACCTCCGAGCTTGGAAATGAGTACATCATTGTGAAAACAGCGCTTTCCAAGACACCGATTTTCATTCCTGATGTTGCCAAAGCGGCCCCAGAGAGTCCATTTCTTCACCGATTGGTGGAAATTGGTGCATCATCCGCGATTGCCTATCCTATTCTTGATGATGACCAGCAGCTCCTTGGAGTCCTAAGTCTCGCAACCTATACGCCACGAGATTATTCTGAGGGGGATTTAGAGATCTTTTCCACAATTGTGAGTATGTTGGGATCTGTTCTTGAGCGAAAGAAAGCAGAGAAGGCTCTACAAATCAGCGAAAGACGGTACCGAGAACTCCTCACGAATATAGACGAGGGAATGGCGATAGTGGACTTAGATGAACTCATTCTGTTTGTGAATGATGCCTTTGCTGATATGTTGGGCTACTCCCAAAGCGAGCTTGTCGGAAAAAACATCCTCGAGATAGTCGCAGAAACCAACGTACCAACAATTCTAGAACAGACTGAAGTAAGACGGAGCGGCAAGAGCTCAGCATACACACATCAGTTTGTTCGAAAGGATGGAATGCATAGAACTGTCAGGGTTTCGGCTGTTCCTTCCCGAGATGATGATGGGTTGGTTGATGGGACAGTGGCAGTCATAACAGATATCACCGAACGGATTCAAAAAGACCGTGAGATTCAGAAGCTTAACGCAGAGCTTTCGCGTCGGGTTGAAGAGAGGACCGCAGAATTGGCTGCTGCAAACAAGGAGCTTGAAGCATTCTCGTATTCGGTGTCCCATGATCTAAGAGCCCCTCTTCGTACCATCGATGGCTTTAGCCAGGCTCTGCTTGAAGACTATTCCGATGTTCTTGATGAAACGGGTCAAGATTTCCTGCGCCGAGTTCGATCTGCAGCTACTCATATGGGCTCGTTGATTGAAGACATTCTTGGGCTTACACGAGTGACTCGGACTGAGATGATTAGAACGGAAGTTGACCTCTCTAAGATGGTCCGTGATATTATTGATGACTTGCGCGAGGTTGACTCCGACCGAAAAGTCACTGTCAAAATCCCGGAAGATGTACAGATTAGGTGTGACCCGCGACTAATCAAACTGGTTCTGCAAAACCTCTTAGACAATGCGTGGAAGTTCACAAGTAAGGTTCCTGAGGCACAAATCGAGTTTGGCAGTCAAGAACGAGAGGGAGAGAGAATAATCTTTGTTAAAGACAATGGTGCAGGCTTTAACATGGAGTATTCTGATAAGCTCTTTGTTCCCTTCCAACGATTACATGAAACCGAAGAATTCGAAGGGTCTGGTATCGGCTTAGCAACCGTGCAACGTATTATAAATCGTCATGGTGGTAAGGTGTGGGCTGAAAGTAAAGTGAATGAAGGGTCGACCTTTTACTTCACCATTCCTGACTGAAGGAGCGAACCAAAGTGTCATCGAAGAAAATCCTGCTGGTCGAAGATAATACGGATGATGTGTTGTTGACATTAAGAGCTCTACAACGAGCAGATATTTTGAATGAGGTCATTGTTGCTCGTGATGGTGCTGAGGCTTTCGATTATCTGACATCAAAAGGTCAGTATGCCGGCCGTGATTCAAGTGATTTGCCAGTTGTTGTTCTTCTCGATTTGAAGATGCCACGAATGGGCGGCTTAGAATTGCTTGAAAGGATTCGTCAGATTCACCAGCTGAAGTTTCTTCCCGTTGTGATCCTTACGTCTTCAAATGAGGAACGGGACATTTGTGAAAGCTATGATCATGGTGCAAATTCATACATTCAGAAACCTGTTGATTTCGACCAGTTTGTCGAAGCTATTCGTACTATGGGTCTCTATTGGCTAGTTCTCAATGTGAATCCAAAAGGAGGTCCTGAGGATTGTGAGTGAAGATACACGGATCCTTCTAATTGAAGACTCTGAGGATGATGCCTTACTCATAGAAAGAGTCATGGAAAAAGGGGGCCTCTCAGTCACCATTAAACGTGTGTGCGATGGCATAGAGATGCGTCGCGCTCTAGAGGATGACTCATGGGATGCCATCCTATGTGACTATATGATGCCTGAATTCAGCGTTGAAGATGCGATGAAGGAACTCGAAATCAAGGATCTTGATTTGCCGTTCATTATAGTATCAGGTACTATCTCTGACGAAGTCGCGGTTGAAATGATGCATGCTGGTGCTCATGATTATCTCACAAAGAATAACCTGAGTCGACTGGTACCTGCAATTCGGCGTGAGATTGGTGAGGCCGAGCAAAGAAGGAAAAGAAGAGCCACTGAACAGGCACTTCGTGAGAGTGAACGTAAACACCGGATGCTGGTCGAGTCACTTACTGATACAGTGTTCGTAATGGGGAAAAAAGGTGAAATTTCGGAACTATACTCCCAGACTGGTCTCATACCCGACGCTAGTCCAGGAAAACACATTGCGCAAAAATTGAGTGACTTGTTTCCCGAAGTAGTTGTTTCGAGATTCATGGACACAACTAGTGAAGTACTTGAATCGCAATTTGCTCTCAGTTTCGAGCATTCGCTTGATACTAGGGGCATTCAGAAATGGTTCTCTATCAGTGTTAGTCCTCATGAGGATGGAAAACGTGTTGTAGTTGTGATGCGTGACATATCAGATTTGAAGAAGGCTGAGGAGGAGGCTCGTGCAGCTCACAACATAGCGCTTCTCTATCAAGATATCACTGGTCATGACATCCGAAATTACCTCCAAGCAATAATAATCGCTTCTGATCTGCTTTGCATTGATGAGTCTGATGCTACCAGAATATCTCTTCTCGACCACATTGGTGCTTCAGTCACTGAATGCAGTGAGCTCATTTCATCGGTGCAATCTACAGCAGCTCTTCTGACGACACCTTCTGAAAAAATGTCGCTTGATTCTTCTCTGAAGAGATGTCTTGATGTCTTTTCAAAAGACCACAAGGATGTAGTAATTGAGAAAAGAATCAAGAAGAAAAAAGCGATTGTCAATGCTGATTCGTTTCTCAATCATCTCATCATGAACATGCTCTCCAATGCAATGAAATACAATGAAAACACTCCTAAGCGCATCTGGGTAGAATTGGACGAGGTTGAGGGCGGGTATGCCGTTACAATAGCGGATGATGGCCCTGGTATTAGTGCTTCGATGAAGGAGAATCTACTTGACCCTGAACGACGCTCAGGAGGGATTGGAATTCATCAATGTGTCCAGATTACCAATAAGTACAGTGGGACCTTCGATATTCTTGATCGCATTGATGGTGACTATACACAAGGGGCAATGTTCAGGTTCTGGCTTCCTAAGACCAACTGATTAGCTCGCAGCTTTAGTAACTTCCTCAAAAACGAGCATTTTTTTGGTTTGCCTGGTGGCAATTGGTAATCTTCGCCGTGACCTCTGAATAGCTGCGTTTTTTGCCTGCAACCTGTGGGACAAAAGCCTTTACTCGCTTATGCGGTCGTTGAGGCTGGTGGTCCAGTTATGAAGATAGCTATGGCTCAAATCAATCCCACTGTCGGTGACATCAAAGGAAATCTTAGCAAGGTCCTTGAGAAGATTGACGAGTGCAAGCGAAAAGGAGTCAAAATCATTGCATTTCCAGAGATGGTCATAACTGGATATCCTCCTCAGGATTTGCTTCACGAAGCAGAATTCATTCGTGCGAATCAAGACGCAATCAAGGAAATCACAAAATCGACGCAGGGAATTGTAGCAGTTGTTGGTTTTGTGGATTCAGATGCAGAGGGATGTCTCTATAATGCTGCTGCCGTTTTTGAGAATGGGGAACTCCACAGATATGTTCACAAAACACTACTACCGACTTATGATGTATTTGATGAAGAGCGGTATTTCGAACCCGGGGAGTCAATTGAGCCTCTCACGGTACAGGTGGATGGCAAGAAGGTTCGTCTTGGAGTTGAAATCTGTGAAGACTTATGGGATGATGATTATGACATTAAGGTCACAGACCTCCTTTGTTCAAAGGGTGCAGAACTAATCATCAACATTTCCTCTTCTCCCTTTCATGTTGGAAAGCAGTTTGAGCGCGAGAAGTTAGTAGTCGAAAAGGCGAAGAAGAACAGAGTTCCGGTCTTTCTTGTTAATGTTATTGGAGGGCAGGATGAACTCGTGTTTGACGGACGAAGCGTTGCTGCGGACTCCAAGGGAAGAATAATCGCTGTGGGAAAGCAGTTCGAAGAAGACCTTGTGATAACTGAGATTGATAGTCAGTCTGGAGAGGGAGAACCTCGAAAGAAACCACTCTATGACAAAGAGGCTGAGATGTATAATGCTCTTGTTCTTGGAATTCGTGATTATTTCAGAAAGACGGGATTCAAGATGGCGGTTCTGGGCCTAAGCGGTGGTATTGACTCCTCTCTTACAGCGTGCATCGCAGTAGATGCTTTGGGTCCGGAGAATGTCATCGGTGTATCAATGCCCTCTAAGTATTCAAGTGGTCACTCCAAGACTGATGCTGAAGAACTGGCTGAGAACCTTGGCATCAAGTACATCCAAATCCCCATTCAAGAGATTGTTGACTCATATCACAAGACATGGGAGAAGCCCTTGCAGGAGTTGCGCACTCATTTCAACATAGAATCCTCACAGGATGATCCGGTCGCAGATGAGAATATTCAACCCCGTGTCCGGGGTAATACACTGATGGATATCTCCAATCGCTTGAAAGACCTCAGGATTCTCGTTCTCAATACTGGTAATAAGACAGAGATTGCCCTTGGCTACTGTACGTTGTACGGTGATATGACAGGTGGGGTCGGCGTAATTGGTGATGTCAGTAAATTGGAAGTCTACAAGTTGACCAAGTATGTGAACCGAAAGGCAGGGAAACAGATCGTTCCAGAAGGCTCCATCACAAAGAAACCCTCAGCAGAGCTCAAGGACGACCAGTTTGATCCTTTCGATTTTGATATAGTGAGTCCCATGGTTGATGAGATTGTTGCTGATCGACTAGGAAAGAAGGAACTACTAAGCAAAGGATATCCCTTGGAGATTGTTGAGGATGTTTACAGACGGGTTCGCCAATCAGAGTACAAAAGGTGGCAGGCACCTCCCTGCATCCGCATCACCAAGAAGTCTTTTGGAATAGGATGGAAGATGCCCATTGTAAATCATTTCTGGGAGTGAAACCAGAAGTTTCGTCATCGCGTTTCGATGATGAAATAGAAGGCTTTGGATGCTCTTTATAGATTGAATTCTCCAATGTCCGTTTCTTCTGAGGTTTGAGAAGTCTAAAGACGAGTTGGACAAGAGCTACAGCCATGCTAAGACTTATCTTTGTTCAGTTTTGTTTCTGGCCGGAGCTATGGTTTTGGGCTATAGCACGCTAGTTAAGAGGAGACTAATATGTCAGAGAGAATTGGACAGCTAGACCTAGTTTTCGTCGTTGATAACACTGGTTCTATGGGTCCCTACATACAGACAGTGAAGACAAAGATTCTAGAGATAATTCGCACAATCAAAAAGGAGGAGTTATGTCATAGGCTTAGAGTTGGTCTTGTATCGTATCGAGACCACCCTCCAGAAGAGACCACCTATGTCACACAAAAATACGAGCTGACTTCAGACACCTCGAAGATTGAGAGCTATGTCATGCAGATGGAAGCATCTGGGGGTGGGGATGGTCCTGAGGCTGTTTCATCAGCGCTTCAAGTGATGAACAGGATGGAGTTTCTTAACGAGTCTGCAAAGATAGCAGTGCTGATTGGAGATGCGCCGCCACATGGAGTTGAAGAGGGTGACCGCTGGCCTAAGGGCACTCCTGATGGGGCAAACTGGACTGAGGAGTCAAAGAAAGCCTTCGAAAAAGGAGTCGTCATACACACAGTTGGTTGTTTCCCTGAGATTGCCAATTATCAAAATGCTGTGAATACCTATGAGCAGATTGCTGCTGACTCTCAAGGTAGATTTTTCCCGCTGGAGAAAGCTGACTTACTTGTAAACATCATAACCGGTATTGCGGTTGAGGAGATAGATAAGCTAGCAATCCAAAAGTCAATCTTGGAAGACATGGGCGTCAGCATGGACGAGTTTCCTGCTGATGAGGAGTTCACCGAGGACAAGATCTCTGAGATTGTGGCAAGGGTTCAAGCAAAGGGAGTAACGAAAAGAGCAATGACAGCCAGACCAGCAAGTGCCCCAGCTGCTGCAAGTGACGACCTCATGATGGAGGAACAGGAGATTGACGAGGCAGACATCCGCGAGGCTGTAAGACAGTTAAAATCCAAGTCACGAAAGTAGTTTCATGAGGTGCTGCATTAGGCTGTACACTTCCTATGACTAGGATGTTTTTCTTTGCAGCTGAGTTCAGGTCCGTACACTATTGACTATTTACTTTCTTTGTCATCGCTACTCTCTAATCCAATCTCTTCTAGCTGTACCAACGCTTTAAGTTGGTCTTTGGAGAGCTTCTTCAGTTCGTCGAGGCCAATTGATTCTTTCACTTTTTCAGGAAGTCTTTCGATGAGTTCTTTTTTGGTAAGTTTTTGGAGTTCTAATGATTCTTCAATTTGCTCTTCTTCAGTTTCTTCTTCCAAAGGAGGTATTTCTATCTCTGAGGGTTTAATCTCCTTTTCTGAGTCATAGTATGGCTTGGCATCAAATGAAGTATCAGAATCAACAGTTCCATCTGCAATCTCTACTAAGGTTTTGTCATCAGTGTGTCTTTCCCGGCGGCTACTGGATACTCTTGTAATACCCTTTGCCATCTTGGATGACACATAGGGAACAAACACCAAGAATACAACTGGCATCAGGACAATTACACCAAGAGAATAGCTCTTGAGGAAATCCATTGTCAGTACGGAAGTTCCTGCTAGAACAACAAGGAACATGAAGAATTTCGTGCGTATTGAGGATCCAAGCTTCTCTACTAGATCTACACATTCTTGCTCAACCACAATTGGTGGTGTGCCGAGTACAGCCATCTCATTAATCCTAGAAAGTCCTTTACTAATCTCTCTGTAGAGATTGACAACAACTATCACAATGGAAGATATGTAGGCTGCGAATATTGTCAGCATTATGCTTGGGAGTTCAAGTTCACCGAGATGGAACACATTCCGCAATACGTAGAAATTCAACCACTCGATGTGTCTTCCCCAATCAAACAGCTGCATGATCACGAATGGGACAAAAATCAGATGCCAGAGACCAAGAAACATCCTTCTTCTGCTAACAGCTTGCGATTGGAGAATTGTCGATGTGGCATCTCTGTAAAGCCAGATACCATATAGGATTAGTGAAATACCGAGTAAGAGTACACTCTCTAGTACTGCCAAATCGTAGTTGCCTGCCGCCGCGGACACATATGAATGGGAAACAGTCAATGCGGCAAGGCCAACAACTCCTAGATAGAGGTAATCCAACCTCCGGAGTCCACGGATTAGCTGCTCTTGAGATCCGCTTGTGATTGAAAGCCCTGATGATATTTTGAAGTACATAAGTAGACCAAGGAAGCTAATTAGGAATGAGCCCAGAGCTAGGAATCCAAAGCTCTGAGGATCCATTGTTAATTGAGGTGCCGGAACCACGACATATGCATTTACACTTCCTACTCCTGGATTACATCTAACGCCTTCCGCACCAACATCGATAGTAGAGTCACCAAAACCTTCTCCAGCTACGACAAACCTGGTGAAATAAGTCCCCTTCTGCGCTGTTTCTGTGGCCATCTCAGTATGATTTCGAAATGTCACATAAACTGATAGACCCGACATTGGATTTCCATACGTATCTGTGACTTCAATTGTGATGTTTACATATTCTCCCTTTACCGGTTCCTTAGGGGAATATTCAATGCCGAAAACTAGGTCTGCAAATATCTCCACAGAGCCTCTGATAGTTGCATCTTGCGACAAGAAACCATGAGCGACCATCAGTGTGTAATTGTACAGACCCGCCGCCCAACCGTCAGTAGATACAACTATTGAGTATGTACCATTGCCTAAGTCTGATAGTATGTAGAATGAGTCATGGATTAAAACTGAAACATCCCCTCCAATCATCACATTTCCAAGCATGTCTTCAAGGTTTAGGGTGAAGAGAATGTCATCAGTACCTTGAACATACTGGCTGTTGTTAAGTGGAGAGAGTACTGATGCGATTGTATCACTCCGGACGTATACGTCAACAATCAGAGTTTCTGTTGGAAAATGCGCTCCTGAAACAGTGACATTAAGTGCATATGCTCCTGGTACAACATCCGGAAGTAATTGCCAAGACTTGAGTGATGAGGTAGAGGTTCCTGATACATTACATACCCCGCCAAAGTCAAAAGTGTAATCAAAGACATAAATTGGATTGCCCCATTGGTCAAGAACACTGATGTCAAAAGTTACATTCTCGTAGTTTAGTACCACTGTTGGATTTGTGATAACTGCAATATGAGCACTACCAATGATGGAGAAATGCACGTAGGCTGTATATGTGTCCATAAAGCCTTGTGAGGCTGTGATCTTTGCAGTGTATTCACCAAGTGACAACTGAGTTGTAGAAATTGTGACAATATAGATTCCTGGCGATGTTTCCGTTAAAGCGAAAGTGCTACCAAGTAAATCAAGCTCGACATCTGCCCCAGTTATGTTAAAGAACAGCTCATCTTGTACATGCACTGTAAACTGAATTGGATCTCCTTGTGAGAAAGCCGCATAGTCTGTCGGCGTAAGAATGCTAGCGGAAACTACTCCCTGAACATCAATGCTGAAGCTGAATACCGAATGTAGCAGGTATGTTCCATTAAGTGTCATATTCAGGAAGTACTTACCCGGAGTAAAACTAGGATCGACTGTCCAAGACAATCGATAGGAAGATGCAGTTCCAGTTTGATTATACACTCCTGCAAAGTCCAAAGAATAGTTGAAACCGGATAATGGATTTCCATATTGATCTGTTACTGTGAAATTGAATGTGACGTCAATTTTGTTTTGTACAGGGAATGGTGAGTATGATAACTTGACATCCGCATAGCCCTCCAATGATATAATCATCGATAATTCCTGCGTATCAAGATATGTGTGAACAACTCTAATTATCGGATTATACTGACCTAATGGGAATCCAGCAGTTGGTATATTTCGAGTGTATATCCCCGAAATACCCTCATTCAGAGTATAACTACTCCCATGGATTGTAACACTTACTTGGCAGCCCGATATATCATAACCACTCAAATCTTCCACAAACACTGTGAAGTTTATTTGGTCACCTTGAGAAATTATTGAGCTATTCATAGGGGATAAGATACTTGAATTTGCACTCCCCCTCACATCTATCCAGATGGTGTTTTCATAGTGAGCAAGGAAATCACCATCTATTATAATATCCAGAGGATACGATCCCGGATACAGATCAGGCAAGAATTCCCAACTCAGTCCATACAAAACTGACGTGCCGGACTTGGAATAGATCCCTGCAAAGGAAAGTGCGTAATTAAAGTCCGAAAGAGGATTACCGTATATGTCAATTATTGCGAAATACATAGTCACATTTTGGTGATTCCAAACTAGTTCTGGTATCTCTGCATCAACAGCAGCTTGACCGTTTACGGTTATGATGGTATGCAAATCCGCCTCAATCAAGTATGGATGGTCTGCATAAACAATCAACGAATAATTACCAGGGGAGTATCCCTCTGTATCTAGTGTCACTGAATATGTTCCATCAAAGTTGTCAATAAAGGCAAGACTGCTTGGATGAAGCATTGTAACAGTCGCACCGGTAACTGGATTGTCATCCCAATCCGCTAGCGTGAGTGTGAGAAATGTTGAGTCTCCTTGATTCAATATCCAACCAATTGAAGAGTCAAGATTCATACTGGCCCGTGAATAAACGTAGAGGTCTTGATAGTCTGACCTAGGCGTACTAAAATCAGATCCAACATATACTATGAAGCTTTGATGTCCAATTGCCAAAGATGCATTTAATTCAACTCTGAATTCAGCACCTACTATGTACTGGGCTGTGAAGTTACTTCCATCCAGTTCCACAGTTGCCCACGCACCGTCAGGAAAAGCACTATACGAATCGTAGACGAATATTGAAACTGTGAAGTTTTGTCCTGCATTAACTGTGGATTCATAATTGACAACAGGATAGAGATCGCCTATGACTGCCATGTAGAATCCACCAAAACTCCTTCCCTCAACATAGGAGTGCTCCACAGTGATTCTTGCTGAATAATTGCCAACAGGCAAGGCCGCTGTGGCATTTAGCTGATACTTTCCTAGTTCAATCTCACTGAGTATAAACTCAGTACCATCAAAGCTTATTCTCACATCTGCACCACTGATAGAATTCCCATATGTATCAGTTATGTTGAGCCAGATTGCGAAATACTGGTCTTGAGTCACTTGACTTGGGGAGCTTCTTGCAATATTCAAAGTGTTAGTATAGATAGAAACAGAGCTTACTTGAGTCTTGATGCCTGTTGCATAGCTATGATTGGCAGTAACTAGGAGGCTGTAGCTTCCAGGAGCTTTGGTTACACTTGGTATGATTATGTAGTAGAACTGGCCAACATGGTTTGCTATGTAGTCAGTCCCGTCAAAAGTCAATGTCACATCTGCATTTGAAACCTTTCCGCCCAAGCTGTCTGAAACAGTGATATTGACTTCAAGATCATTGCCTTGTAACAACTCTGGTTCACGAATTATAGAAATAGTCAATGGTGACTCTACTCGCAATGCATCCGCATGGAATTGTGTGAAAGGATCATAGTAATCATGATTCCCGCTAAGTGTCATGTTTACCATTCCAATTGGCCAGTTTGGAGCAATATTGGTTGTGTAGAGCTGTAAAACTTCATTATAGACTAAGCCCAGTGTTTGTTGAGTCGTCCCGCTTCCAAACTCGTATTCAACTGTAAGTGAAACCACTGCATCGGATACAGGTTCATTATATGCATTTAAGACCGTGGCATTAGCCCAGACGCTGCTTCCCTGAAGAGTTGTGCTTGATTCTATACCAAAAGTAGTATCGAGAATGTAGAGGAGATCAATGTCCCGGATTGTTGCCAGACTATACCTAGCACGAAATATTGGAAATGCTGCTATATCTTCCCCAACACCAACATCGACATTTCCCACTTTAACCATATTGAATATCATTCCTATTTTGGCTTGATATTCAACAGTGCCTTGGAAACTAATCGCCGTTAACATGTCATCTGATGTTGAGATTATAAACTCCTCTGCGCCGTCCCCGTTATAGTCCAACGTAATAGCACTTGTTGGGAAAGCCTCACTTACAAACACTGACCATTGTCTGGGTGTTGTTTCGCCAAGCTCGCATAATGAAATATTCCCGGACTCCTCAAAGACGAATAGTTCATCAATGTCGTCTTTATCCACATCATAGGAGTATATTCCTTTGATGTGATCCCCAAGTAACTCTGTGTATGGAGCGCTTCCTACTTGCAATGTTTGAGAATCGATTAAGCAAAGGTAAATCGTGGGCGTGTCGCCTGACCAGCTGCTATATGCTACTAGGAATTGTTCTCCTGTATGTGTAGCATTATTGTAAGGCACGATTCCCAGGGGATTATCTCCTAGCGTTGAGCCCGGTGAAGAATAATCCAGAGTTTTTAGTAACGTGAGGTTGTATGCCTGATAGATGTCTACGCTATTGTTGGCTCTAAGAAGGCCTATCTGGGGTTCTGTATCTTCAATTGTGGCATATGCCATCCCTACTACGTCACCGTTGTCTGAAAGCGGATCACTAATGCTGACTGAAAAATCATGCTCAATTCTTCTAATAGTCGGAGCGGAGTAGTTGCCTTGAACATAATGAACCTCATCAAATCCGTCATTATCGTCATCGAATACGCTGATTGCCCTCTCATCGAGTATCGGAATTTCCTTGTAGGTCACGTTCTTCCAAGAAGTCAAGTCGTTTCCATGAAACACATAGAACACAGTATGGGTGTAGTTGGATCTTACGACGACAGGATCTAAAATCGAGTCTCCATCATGCATACCAGAATAAACCTCGAAACTATCAGATGAAGATGTGTTGGGTATCACGAAGTCTGAAATGGTTGTTCCATTAGGTGCAAAAGCTCTGAGTGTTGCAGTCCTAGAAGAAGTCTCTACCGTGACGACGTATATTAGATCTTCACCAGCTGTGTTGTTTCCCTCTGCCAAGACATGTCCCATTGCATGATCAATGGTCGCGTTGAAAAAGTATCCATCCGCAAAGTGATCTTCAACATCAAGGATTTCTGGATTTGTTTCATTTCCATAAGAAAATGTGTTGAGGTAAGCATCAACCACTTTAACATAGTATTGGTATTCTCCGGCTTGCAAATCCGTCGTAATGTAAATGAATTTGTCATTTTGGACTCTTATCATCTCATTAGCCATGAATGGTGCAGCAACCCCGCCTGTAGTAGACTTGATGTAAATTGTAGCACGTGCAACATAGATGTTGTCTGTTGCTGTAAGTTCCACCTTCATGAAGGTGTCATAGATGGTTGGATGTGTTGGATATAGTGGATCTAAACTAACATTAGGAATTTCAGTGTCACTCAATAGAATTGAAACACTGTCCATTAGAGCAATGATATCGTCTCTTCCATCTTCATTGATATCGAAGGAGACGACCTGATAGAATGGTCCAGGTATTCTGTTTTCTTCATATCCTGTTTTGCCATTGCTTCCTCTGATTAGAGTCAACTGTCCTCTTGGACCCTCCACAGCCAAATCTGTATAGGCATCTGAGTCCAACACAGATACTGCAACTCCTCTTCTCCAGTAAGATGACACCTGCTCTTCTGTATGTCCAATTAGCATCCCAGTTTCTCCATCGAAGAACCATGCCGTATGCCACATTGTTGGTATAACTGCAAGGTCATCTATAGAATCATCATTGAAAGAGCCTGTTTTTGCAAAGGTGTCTCCAAAATACTCTGGAATCTTTTTGATGAATCTCTCTGTCAGATTATTTCCATATATCCCTACAAGCTCACTAGTCCCAATATCCTGGTTAGTAACTGTGATGGCCAAATCGTCCGATTCAGCCCGCCATGAGTGCAGTGTCATATCACTAGCAACGGACATAGATGGATACTCAATCCATAGTACTGGAGAGCCATCTCCTCTTATTGTTTCAATATTGACTCTCCCGCTCCCCCAGTTTGTACTGAGAATGGCAATCTCATCTTCCGAAGTTGCTGAGAAATTGCCCGCAACAGCTCGCTTTATCTCTGTACCGGGTTTGTACGGTGCCCCAATTTGACTTCCATCACTTAGGTCAATCCTTGCAATAGCGTCCATATTGTAGATAGCGACATCAGTCTGCCCATCAGGCGTGAAATTACCGAAAATTATCTCAGATGCTCCAGATACGGGACAATCATAGTTTGTGACTGAACTCGCGTCGAAATCAGCGATAATCAGTCGTTCACTAGCAATGGTTGAATTAAACATGATGAATAGAAATTCAGTATAGCCGTCATTATCTATGTCGTATCCTGTCAGCGTTTCATAGAACGTGTCCCCCATCCCAATATACAATGAGTCGTTTAATTGGTTGACAGGGTCTTTGAAACGTATTGTGTCTTCGTGAACATACGCAAATCCAGACCCTATAGGAATTACTCCTGGAGCAATCGAATACACTTGATATGGTAGTTTTACTCTTATGAAATTGGATGACGTTGAAAAGCTGGACTCTATGGGATTGACATCATCACCCTCCTTGGGCTGCACCATGCCCGTGTCTGAAGATGAAATCAACAGGAAAGTTATCGTGATTAAGACTAAACTCCATTTCAAAATGGAGGCGTGTCGTCCAGCATATTCTTTTACAGTAGGTCTAAATCTTGACGAAGATGGCGTCATTTTTCGAATCACCTTTGAATCCTTAACATCCTGAATTTGGTGCAGGGTAGTTGGAACTGCCTCAATATGGCTATCCAATCATTGTGATATTCTCAGTATGTGTATTTAGGATTCTTAGGATGTAATAACTATAAAAATAGGAAATTGTTTTAGCTTTAGAGAACTAGCAAGACATCTGGATCTTCAGAAGGTTGGTGGCCAGCGCCGATAAGGCAAATGGTAGGAAGTCGTAATTGGTGAACCAATTTATTAGAAACGTATGGAATTATTAAGCAGAATCCGTTTCAAAGGGGTCACTAGCTCAGAATCGGTCGGAGGAATCAGAGTGAAGTCTCTCGGAATGATAACTGCATGTTTCCCGCATGTTGATGAGGAAACAAGGAACATCCTACAGTCTGCTATGGACAAAGCTAAAGACATGGGAGATTTTGCTGAGATACTTTGTGATGTTGTCTGTAGCGAGGAAGTGAATGAACTGACAATATTTGTTGCTTATTCCTTTGCAAGCAATGCAAGCAATCATCACATCATCCATAGACTGGAAGATGCTGGGAAGCACTCAGCTCTTTCTGACATCATAGTCAGTCGTATTCTTTCCGAGGAACGATTTGATGTAACCTGGAGTGATGTCCAGCAATCTGTCAGTAGGGCAATTGAAGCTGCTCCAAATGACTGGTTTGCTTGCGGTGTCTATCTATCTTGGAGATTAGGCGTCGAGAGCAACCTTGGTTTTCCGGAGAGTGCTACAGATTTCAAAGGATTGGATGTTCTGGAAGAGAAGATAGAGGAGGATGAAGAATTCAGCTTCTATCTCTCGGGTCTATACAGACTGAGAGCCAATAGACTCACACGAGAACGTAGAATAGATGAAGCGATCAAACTCTATGATCTGGCAATAAAGCATGCTGAAGAACATGAAAACTATGACGATTTAATGATGTGTCTATTTATGAAGGCGAACCTGATAAAAAGAGTAGATGTTGATGAGGCACTGAACACTCTCGAGAAGCTTCGAAGCATCAGTGAAGAGATCGGGATGAATTCTGGGTTATACAACTATAACCAGGAGATGGGACACATAGCAATGGCAAGAGGTGAGTTCAACCTCTCTGTTCAGTATCATGTCAAACAGTTTGAGATATCTGAAGAATTGGGTCGGCCCCGGTATATGCGAGGACCTAAGATTGCATTCTTGTATAATATGATGGGAGATGGAGCCAAAGCATTAGAACTGATGACGAATGATGGACATGAATCACTGAGTGATGATCCATATGTCCTAATCCAAGAAGCCTGGGCTTTGACAAACCTAGGAAATGTAAATGATGCAGAACCTGTAATCATGAAGGCCAAGGAAATCATCCTGAAGTCTAGCAATGAGGTCCGTCTTGGACTAGTCTACATGGTCGAAGGGCTTATCGAGAAAGCTCAACGTGATTATGGAGCTGCATCGTTCACCCTAGAAAGAGCACTCGAGATTTTTGAGCGATATATGAGTCTCGCATTCGTAAACGTTTCTTTGGTTAATCTCTGTGACATCGAGATTGAAACATTTGACTATGAAGATAAGAAGACGGATCTCTCAGGTCCGTGGATGGCAAGATTGATTGAACATGTTGAGAAGAATGACCTTCCTGCAATCGAAGGCCATCTGAAATTGTTGAAGGCCAAGTTCCTTTACAAACAAGCGCAATTTAAACAATCAGAAAAGTTACTTACCGAAGTCCGGATGATCTCAAAATCTCAAAGCATGGAATATCTTGACGATGTAGCCAAAGTTCTGATACCGGAATCAAGGAAATAGAACTATCCTTTCATGACGTCAAGGGCAATATATTTTGCAGTGTCCTCTATCTCTTCAAGCTTTGAAAGGTGTCGTTAGATTGTGGTTATAGTCAAACGTAAGTAACATTTAGCACAGTGAGGGGGATTCAACTCTCACCCTCTTCTCCTACAGTGTCTTCTCTTGGAATTAAAATGCGGTTGGTGGCAAGCGCCAATAAGGCAAATGGTAGGAGGGGGGGAGTTATGAGGGCATGTTACAGAAAATGTTGCCCTATCAGCCGCCTGTCCACCATTTTTGGAATGCACATGCTTCCTAATAAGCCTCACCGTATGACTGAACTCGCACGAAGTTGTTTGCTTCCGGTAGCAAAAGGCTATTCAATACATCAACACGCACGAAAAGACATGACAGTTATGCAAGAAGAGCACGTTTACGGTATGTCAAGCAACTGGGTCCGAGGTAAAATCGTCACTATTGAGGTAGCAGGAAAACCGGATTTTCAAGTGGCAACCCCTTCTGATTTTTGGGCCGAAAGTCCGAATGAACTCATTTCTCCTGAAGACCTCTTTGTTGCATCTGCCCTGTCCTGTTATGGTGTAACTCTGGCTGGCGCAGCTAAGAGGTACCATGGTGAGTTCAAAGACTTTCACTTGACTGGAACCGGTACACTACAGAAAGGCGAGTTTGGATGGGAGTTTGAACAGATTACCATCGAGGCAACAATCATTGTCGATACTGAAAAAGACCGTAAGAGGATGATGAAGGCTGCAGAGAGAGCCCATCAGTATTGTCTGGTTGCAAACTCAATGAAATGCCCGGTTCATCTGAATTATGATGTTGTTCTTCAAGAGTGAGGTGGAGAAACGTCTTATAGCTGCGGCAGGGGGATTTCTGCTGTATACTCTTCGCCGCACTCACAATTGAGCTTGACAGACCATTTCTTTGGCACAGGTACGTTGAAGTCCTTGATATGATCCTTAAGACTGTCACGAACTCCTGCAAGGAGTTTGACATAAACGTTAGCGAGAGATATAATCTCTTCCGGGAAGTCGAGATCAGAAAGATAGTATCTGAAAGTGCTTTGGCACTTTGGACATGCAGTAAGTAGCAGGTGTGTGACATCCTCGCAGTTGCTGCACTTGATCTCACTCCGCTTGATCTCAGGTGCAAGAGGAATGTCCATTTCGAGGTCATTCTCGTGACCGCATACATAGCAATAGTACCGCAACGGGAGTTTTGGCATGATATATTCCTCATCTCAGTGATGAATTGATGATAGAACATCTTTCGCTAAAAGTATAATGTGTATTGTAACGGGATTGCATGATCCATATTGACGCACACAGAATAGTTACGTATACTGCCAATGATTCCTACTCATTTTATACGAATGAATCAATAAGCTGTCTATCTCTTTTAATTCTCCGTAGAGATAGCGATGAAAACAAGTATGCCGCTGTCCTTCCATCAACCAATTGCCTTTAACAGCTATGTCATCGCTTCGACTTCTTCCGGCGAAGATTCTCCGCCGGATTTCAAGTGAATTTTCCTGGCAACAAGAATATCTGTACCAGCTAAGGCATGCACTTCAACTTCAACCTCATCACCAAGTTTGAGGGTTTCGTACTCAGTATAGGAATCGACTTTGACCTTGAAGTGCTTCTTGTCTGATGTTTCGATTCCAAGAAATCCATACATAATTCGCTTCTTCGAGAACTCACCCATGTTCGAAGCGACAATTTTTCCCTCTATAATATCGTCCATAATTTAACTATAATTAATGACGCGTAAAAAGCTATGGGTCTGTCGAATCTAAATCAAGCAGTTTCTCGAAGGTTCTCCCGATAGTCCTCAATGCTTTCGATATAGTCTTCCAGATACCTGTCTATGGCCTTTCGTGCATCGCTTCCAGGGTCGATGTCGCGTAGATACTTCGCTGGGATTCCAGCATAGATCTTGTTTGGCTCAGTTACTGTCTTGTTATGAAGGAGGGCGGAGTTCGCAATCATTACTCCTCTGGCGACTTTGCTTCCAATCATCAGGACTGCACCCATTCCAATAGCAGCATTATCCTCAATGCATTCTGCATGGATAGTTGCATTGTGCCCGATGTTGACCCGCTGGCCTATCTTAGTCACAAAAGCTTGGTCCGAGTGGATGATAGCTCCATCCTGCACATTCGTTTCGTCACCAATCTCAATTCTGCCGCGATCTCCCCGAATTGAAGCCATGGGGGCGACAAAGACTCGTTCTCCGATCTTCACATCTCCTATGACCGACGCCTGTGGATGAACATAAGCAGTCGATGCAATCTCTGGTTTCTTTCCTCCAAGCTCGTAGATTGTTATGATGTTCACCTCTTCGAGAGAACTGCAACATATGCTGGTTGGTTAATCTTACCGGTCTGGTATATTTTATCTATTTGCCACTCACTCTTTTCAGTCAGTTCTTCCAACTCCTCCAGGGTGACAAGCCAAAGGTCTGACCACTCAGTGACATAGTCCTTATACTTCACTCTGATTCGTACAAGTCCTGGCGGTCTGTTCCTATCCCGGTTCATCTGGTGATACTTCAGATGGTCCTCAACTTCAGTGTTTGTTGCGTTTGCACTTCCCGCAAGAATGACCGCGTTTGGTGATGTGATCTTTTGAAGTGCGCGTAGCATCGATAGGACATGCTCTTCTTCTCCCGCGACTCCGAAGTTATTCCCATACATGACTACGGTGTCGAAGATGTCGTTTGAGAAAGTCAAGTCATTTGCAGACATGACATAGGCTTCTTTGAGCCCCATTCTCCTGCTTGCATCTACAGCTCCTGGCGCAAGATCAATGCCGACAACCTCGTATCCAAGAACCTGGAGGTAGATTGCGACCCTTCCAGCACCACACCCTATGTCAAGTACTCTCCCCTTAACATGCTTGATTGCCTGACGTTCAGGCTCATCCCATTCTTCGAATGGTTTGATGTAATCGCCAACTTCGAGTGTTTCGATTCTTCCGTCGTCTCTCTCAATGAGGTACTGTCCTGACACTCCATCTGCAGCATCCCGCATGATCTCGCTCCACGCGTCTGTCATGAATTATCACAATGTGTGCTTCCGGAAAAGTAAACCGGTTTAGTTCTTGGATATGAGGAACTGTTATATCAAACCTTACTCAATAGATATTGTTAGGCTCTGGGAGATTGAAGTGAATGAGCGTGTCAGGACCAACCATGGAGATTTCGGTCTATGGGGGAAGACGGGATGAAGTGAAGGAGTCTATTGAACGGAACCTTGAACTCTCAGACGAAAGTTTCTATCAGACGTGGCTTAGTGTCAATGTGATGAAGCAATTGAGTTTTCTCTTTGAAGGCGGTGTAGAGAGCTCTGGGGGCCTCCTAGAGATGATAATCATGTTCATCGTTGTCGCTATCATCCTTGCAGTATTTGCCTTCTGGCAGGTGGTCGTCTTTATCATTGTGATACTTGTCTTGGCCATCTTTAGTGGCGGAGCCTCATTCAAATACATTCGAGGTACTTTCATTGAAGCTGACCACACTAAGCTGGATCTCGTTAAGCTAGATAATTTTGTGAAGGAACAGATTGAGAGAGGCCATTTCGTAAAAGTGGAATCAAAAGCTGCTGAAGCACATCTTAGTGACTTCACAAAGAGGGCAACTGGGGCAACGAAGGTCTTCCGCGATGGGATTAAACTCTCCCTTATTGTTTCAACAGTCTTTCTGCTAGTAGAAATTGCCTACCGGTACTTCGCGGGTCATTGGCTCTCTGGTCTGGACCCCGTGACTGGACCACAGGAACTCTGGGTTTTGATCGGATTTGGTGTTGTGTTTCTACTTGGTATAATGATTATGGACATTGGTGTACTCATGCGAAGGAGTCTTAGCAAATCACTGAAACAGAATTAGACCACATCAAAGACAATTGCCCAAAATTCACGCTCTGTGACCCCGGTCCTGAGATCTTTTAATTCGCCCTTTATTTTGTCAAAGGCAGCTTTTGATTGCGTTTTTTTATGCTCCTCGTGAGTACGCTTGACACGATCTGTTATCTCCCGAGCTTGTTCTGGTGTTGCTTTCACCCCTCCCATCTTCAGAAGATATTCAACAAAGTGCCTTCCGACGAATTTTCCGAGATGGAACTCTCTTCTCCTTCCGACAAGGATTGGGTTGATTGGCTCGTAAGTCATAGAGTGAGTAAGTTGACCGTGTGAGTGTATGCCACTTGAATGAGTAAATGCATTATCACCGCTGATTGCTTTGTGCAGTGGCAGGGGTATGACAAAATGGCGTTCGACTAACTTTGAGAGCGCATAGAGTTTTTCTGTTTCAATCCCTGTTTCTATGCCATATAGCTCTTCCAAAGCCATTACAACTTCTTCAAAGGCTGCATTTCCAGCACGCTCCCCGAATGCATTAACGCATACCTGAGGATACGTTACACCCTCTTCGATGGCTGCTAAGGTATTAGCTGTCGCAAGACCAAAGTCATCATGGCAATGAACAGATATGGGCACTTTGTACTTGGACTTGCTCCAGAGATGCTCTTTGACCTCCCTGATAATATGCCTCATTACTTCAGGTCGCACGAAACCGACTGTGTCTGCTATACATATCTTGTCAGCCCCTGCATCAATTGCAGTTCTGTATGCCTGACACAGAAATTCCATGTTACTGCGAGTTGCATCCTCTGCAATGTAGTCGATGATGAGACCGTGCTCTTTTCCAAATTCAATACACTTTGTGAGTCTCTCGAGCATTTCTTCCCGAGTCATTCTGAGCTGATATTTCAGCCTGAAATCCGAGGTTGCTATGAAGATGGGGGTTTCTTGCACACCTGCTTCAATGCATGCCTCAACATCAGTAATCACCGCGCGTGCAGGCGCAGCGACTGAGGCTCTATTGAGTCCCTCCTTTGCTATAGCAGCTACGCCCTTCTTTTCCTCATTACTTACAGCTGGAAAACCTACAGCAACGATTGCTGCTCCAACCTCGTCGAGTTTCTTTGCTATCTCAATCTTCTCATCGATTGTGAGTGCAACCCCTGGGGTCTGTTCACCGTCTCTCAGGGTTTCATCCCAAATGAATACTCGTTTGGGCAGGAATTTTGACTTCGTTTCGGATACCTTGTTGTAGTTGACGGCAAGTCCTGCTTTCTCTAGGTTTTCCATCGTTCCTGCCTACCTGTAAGAGTTCCACCTACTTGAATTGGTATTTGCCAACGGTGGGCGAGTCCTTTAGTGTCTGATCAAGCATAACTATTTGCTTATCATATTCTTCTCGAGAGATTCGGCCCTTATCCAAAGCAGATTTTGCCTTTCCTTTTTTATGCTCGATTTTTGCTTTCTCATTGTGTACGAGCCTTAATGCTGATACCATCTCAGGCTTCGCTCCAGTTCTTTCGCCAATGCCCTCGAGCATTGGTATCCAGCAAATCTCCTCAATATGAAATGCAAATTCGAGACCGCGCTCCAGGATTCTTTCCCATATAGGACATCTCTTCACTGTGACAACTGCTTCATCTACTGAAACATCCAAGCCAATTGCACTAAACACCTTCCCTGCGATTTCCGCAGCAGGAATAGCTCCCTTTCCGCCAACCTTCTCTGCAACCTCGAGCCCAATCTGTTTGAAACCTCTTTTGTATCCGTCGTACATGGACAAAGGTCCTGTATGATCCCGGAGGCCCCACCAAAGACCATCGATGAATGCAACAAAGCTTGTTCTGAGAGTTTCTAAATCGTTCATCGCTTTGCCCCCTTGAATTGACTGCCCCACTTGTTTACAAAGGCGACTTCTTCAGGAGGTTGCCTTGGTGGACCTAGTGTTCGTTCATATTTGGCATAGCCGAGTGTCAAACAGAGGATTGGGACCCAGTGAGGATGAGGTATCCCGAGTTTTTCAGAAATTGCTCTCACATCATCAAAGTGATCAAGTTGGACTGATGAGACACAGCTACCGAGGCCTAGTGAAGTTGCCGCTAGTGCCATGTTCTGTAACATCATCGCCCCTGCAATAATGGCGTGTCTTGGAGATGACCACCCATAGACTCCACCAGTTCCCCTCAGAGTTGGCTGTGAATTACCGACATGCGTCTGATCAACAGCCAAGACAAGAAGGACTGGTGCTCCATTTGTTTCCGGTTTTCCCTTGATGTATTCAAATCGTTCGCCAGATATCAGTATGTCAATTGTCCGTTCAAGGCTCGCCTTCGATTGAATATAGCTCAATCTCCGTTCGATCTCTTGTCGTGGCGTAGCACGTCCAAACAGCTCGATTGTACGGTTCACAGCGATTTGACCGATAAACTCCTGCAGTTTCTTATCACGAATAACAATGATCCGCCATGGCTGTTGATTCTCCGCACTTGGTGCATATCCGCCAGCTTCAATTACTTTGTACACCAGTTCATCAGGAACATCTCTTGATGTATCGTAGTCTCGTATGGCCCGACGGTTCTTTATGGTTCGCAGAGTTTCGTTATCATCCAAGATTGTGTCTCCAGACAGTGATGACTTGGTCGGGGTAAATCACTCTTAAGTAAGTAACCAAATGACCTCAATGTTTGAGAAAGAGAGAAAAATGACGGTGAAAGATCTCTGGCTATATAGCAGATGGTTCCATCGAGGTCAAAGTTAATGTTCATTTTTCAGTGTTCAACTCCTTAGCAAGACGAGTCTTATTATGCTTAAGAGAATATTTTGTCAAATGTCCATTCAATTTTTACGCCGAATCATAGGGACATATCAATGGTCCTTGAGATAACGGTAGGCTAGAATGTCGAGGGGAATCATTATTGACATGATGACAATAAATGGTAATAGGGGTGAGTCAATGGCGTTGAAGATGTCCCTGAATATCTCTGAAAAGAGGACCTTGTGAAGTCTCTGGAATAAGACCGTTATCTGATATCCAAGAACAGTTGTAACCCGAAATGTGAAGTTTCCGAATGAGTTGTAGGAGTAAAACCGTACCGAGAAAGTTCTCTGGCCTATATTATCGAGGAAGAACGTTGAGCTGTTCTGAACGAGCTGCATACCAGGTGTGTACTCTGTACTTAATAGTAAAGAAGATGTGTTGGTCATGAATATCTTCATGGTCAGATTTCTGTGTGATGAAAGGATAGTGGAATCGATGATGGAAAAATTGGGTCTGTTGATCTCAATTGTTGTGTTGAGAATGAATCCCTGTGTGCTGTTGTAAAGAATATGTAGTTCATGCTGAGTCTGAACAAAATCAGACTGTGTTATCTGTATCTGCTCTTGATATGGTACTAAGTCGTAGATGGTCATGAGCGACAACACTACGATGATGAATAGGGGTATGATGAACCTCTTTCTCATGTCTATCACCAAAAAAGCAGGAAGGCGAGATAAACTCTCGCCTGCTATATTTTTGATATACAGCCAAAGGGTCTTCTACATTGTTGGTGCATCATGGCCATCGTACTTGAACCGAAAGCCCGTGTCGAGATTGACGCTTTCCTTGAGGATGACGTTTCCAGCAACAAGCCGTTGCACTTGGTTGGTCCCCTCATATATCTGGAGAAGCTTCGCATCTCTCATTAGTTTTTCAGCGGGGTACTCCTGTACATACCCGTAGCCACCCATTATCTGTATGCAATCGATAGCGTTTTGCATTGCGGTGTCCGATGCAAAAAACTTCGCAAAGGACGAGTCTTTTGAGTTTGGCAAATCTTGGTCTGCCAACCAGGCAGCATATCGGGTTTGCCATCGAGCTGCTGCTGTCTTAGCTGCCATATCAGCAAGCGTGAAACTGATACCTTGAAACTTGCCAATTGGTTGGCCAAACTGATGGCGAATATTGGCAAATTTAGCTGCCTCATCGACTGCTCGTTGAGCCACGCCAGTTGCAATGGCCGCAATCCCAGCTCTTGTCTTATCTAATGTCAACATGGCGATTTTGAAACCGTCGCCCTCTTTGCCTACCAGACAGTCTATGGGTACCCGAACATCCTCAAAGATCACTTCACTCTGAATGGAGTTGAGCTGGCCTACTTTGTTCTCAATATGACCAACCTTCACGCCTTTGCTCTTTGGAACAAAGAACACAGACAATCCTTTGTGTTTAAGTTCTGGCTGAGTTGAGGCAAATACAGTGTAGAGTGAGGCCACTGGCCCGTTAGTTATCCAGCATTTCATCCCATTAATCACATACTCATCTCCATCACGGACAGCTCTTGTGGCCACAGCAGCCGCATCTGATCCTGCTTTTCTTTCAGTCAAGCAGAATGCCCCAAACTTCGCGTCCTTTCCTGTGATTAGTGGTTGTACATATGTCTGCAATTGCTCAGTTGTCGCTCCAATGACAAGGGGTGCGAATGCAAGATTGTTACACATCATTGATGTCGCGATACCTGCGCATCCATATCCGGTAGCCTCAGAGACCAAGGTTTCCGCTAGCAGCGACAGGCCAGGCCCACCGGCCTCCGTGGGGATATGGAGATTCATCAAACCAGCTTCATAGGCTTTCTGAACCACCTCTTTTGGAAACTCGTTCTTCTTTTCAAGCTCTTGAGCTCGTGGTGTGATATTTTCGTGTGTGAACTCTTTTGCTCGCTCCCATAGTTTTTGCTCTTTTTCGGATAGTGAGAAGTCCATTGTCAATCGTCAGTGACCACTCGCTCCGACTTATTATGTCTTCGGACCAGCTCGAAAGTGCATGCGAACTTCAGAGATCGGAAAAAGCTCTCACGCCCCTACATTTTTGTACTTGTTTTTTCGTGGCGACATGTAAAATTGAGAGGTGGAATCGTTAGTTGCCACTGAAAAACACGAACATTGTAAGTGCAGCCCAGACAAAGTTTGGAGCTCTCAAAGGCGTGACCTTCAGAGAGATGTTTGCTGAGGCTGTGGACAAAGCCACAACTCAGGCTGGAGTGCCAAAAAAGGAGATTCAGGCAGCCTTCATTGGAAGCTTCATTCCCGAGATGTTAGTTCACCAAGGGCATACTGCTCCATTGCTTCTTGATTTCGCTGGTTTAAAAGGAATACCTGGGACTCGACATGAAGCTGCATGTGCATCTGGAGCAACAGCTCTGCGGGCTGCAATTATGGCTATAGAATCAGGAATCTATGATACGGTTCTGGTTGCTGGTGTGGAAAAGATGACATCTTCCTCGACAGCCAAAGTGACTGAGGCACTTGCGGCTGCAGCAGATGACCAATTTGAGTCAAGCATTGGCCTGACATTCCCAGGGGTTTTCGGTATTGCAGCTGTGGCACATATGCAGAGGTATGGAACAACAGAGGAAGACATGGCGCTTGTATCTGTCAAGGCACACAAGAATGCCTCAACGAATCCTCTTGCTCAGTTCCAGAAAGAGATAACCCTAGAGAAGGCTTTGACTCCACGATATGTTGCATGGCCACTGAAACTCTTTGACTGCTCTCCTATATCTGATGGCGCAGCAGCTGTTGTCTTGACATCGAATGAAAAGGCTAAGAAATACACTGACTTGCCTGTGAAAATCACTGGGACTGGTCAGGCTTCAGCTTCTATGGATCTCTGCAATCGGAGTGATCTGACATCATTCAGCTCGAGTGTAGATGCAAGTAGAATTGCTTACAAGATGGCTGGTCTGGAACCTAAGGATATGGACTTCGCTATAGTCCATGATTGCTTCACAATCGCAGAGATTATCGCAAGTGAGGACATTGGTTTCTTCAAACCAGGCGAGGCAGCAAAGGCTGTGCGTGATGGTGTGACGGCACTTGATGGTGATCGACCAATTAATCCCATGGGTGGCTTGAAAGCAGTTGGTCATCCTGTAGGTGCCACTGGTGTTAAGCAGGTGGTTGTAGCCTACAAAGAACTTCTTGGGACTGCTGGCCCCAATCAGGTACCAAAACATGACACCTGTATTGTTCATAACTTCGGAGGCACAGGTGCTACATGTGTCGTGACGGTGATGAGGAGGAGTGATGTATGAGTAATAAACCGACAATCGAGGAATATCTGAAGAATATCGAAGAAAGGATGTTCAAGGCTTATCGATGCGTAGACTGTGGATCATTAATGGCGATACCTTCCGGCAGCTGCTATGAATGCGGCAGCAATAATATCGATTGGGCCGAAGTAAGTGGGAAAGGTAAGCTCATTTCTTTCACAGTCATTCATGTCGCACCTGATGAGTTCGCAGAAGAAACTCCATATTATGTTGCGATAATCGAGCTTGATGAAGGTCCTCGAGTGAGTGCAAGGCTTCTTGGATTCGATCCTCTAAAACCTGAAGAAGTAACTTTGGGAATTCCTGTAATACTTGACTACGAGAAGGGGAAGTCAGGTAAGACCTATCTCGCATTCAAACCTGCATAATCCAATTGGGGCTCTCTCAATAAGAAGTCCCAATCCCTTTCTTTTTATAGAATCGCTTCAATGATACAAATCCCGTTCAAAGAAGAGGTCCGAATGAGTTGGTTGAGAAAGAATTCGCTGATAAGTTGCATGTTAAGGTTCCTCTAGCTAATCTTTCATTTAAGGAGCATGAGAGTGGTCTCTCCGCCAACTTTGACAAGAAGCTCCTACAAGAGCATCTTCCTCGAACCCAAGGGATTGTAACGGGTGACAGATTACTTGCAGACACTCTAGACACTGTAATGCCAGACTCCACACGCGATGCGTTGCGAGATACAGACTTCGTGGGAGTATTTGGTCGAGTTGTTCGGCAGAATGGACAAGGAGGCGGGACCTGTCTGCAGTATTTCTACGTGTGGGACTATCAGGCCGTACCAGCTCATGAGGGTGACTATGAACCCATTTTTGTATACTTGGACGGACCTAGGAAATATGCGGTTTATGACTCAATTCACTACTGTACTCGCAAGGTCCATCTCAAACCAAACACTGCTTTCCGAATGATTCCCGGTTGGCATTCATTTCTACCTTCTGAACTCAAAGACTCAGAGGTTGATGAAGGTCTAGAGGTGCGACCCTTGTCTGACAAACACCTGCATTCATGGTGGACGATACCTGATGAGGAGGCTCGTCTAAAGGTTGAGGG
This sequence comes from Candidatus Thorarchaeota archaeon, assembly GCA_011364905.1. GTDB lineage: Archaea > Asgardarchaeota > Thorarchaeia > Thorarchaeales > Thorarchaeaceae > SMTZ1-45. The sequence continues at coordinate 3,283 of RDNZ01000017.1, read as the reverse complement.
ATTTGTCCGAGATCCGTTCATGCTTAAGGCGCCAGGTCACTTTATGGATCATCCTGATGAGAACGCTCAGACAATGTGTTGTTCATTCTTGCAGATTGAACGTGCAATGAAAGAGTTCGAGGATCCACGAGAAGGCGTTGTCACAGGCGTCAAACGAGCTTTTGCAAACTGTGTCGGACTACTCGCTCTCTATCGTTTAGGAGCGTACCTTCAACTACTCGGCGAAATGAATGATATAGGCATGGTGAATATCCCAGTTTCTCTGAAATCAATCAATGTCGCAACCATCGGAAAGATGCTGCAAGATGGGTTTGTGTCTTTAACAAAGGCGGGTGGCAAAATCTTTGGAAACTCACAAAATCAAGATGATGAGAGTGGCTGATGTTCAAAGGCTTTCTTATCAATGAGTGCGGTCCAATCAATGCTGACAAGGAGGTATATTGCAATAATCACTAGTAGCACACTTGCCACTTCAATCATCCGTGAGAGAATACTCAATGGATTAGTACTCCCGAGGATTGCTCCTATGAAATCAAGTCCTATCCTTCCAGACCATGCGATTGTCGTCAGGAACATTGATTTTCCTATCAACTGAGGCAGAGCTACTTTCCACCATGAATAGTGCGCTGCTCCCAATGGCACAACTAGGACATCATCAGGGATTGGAGTTGCTGCGAGAAACCAAACAATAAATGGAGTGACTTTTGGATGCGCATCAACAAAGAGCTTGAATGAATTTGTCTGATTCTGGTCAATCAGACGTCCGCCTCCATACCCTATGAAATACCCAGTCATCTCCCCTAGCATTGCTCCGGTTCCCGCGACAACACCAATCACCCAAGGATCAAAGAGGAACATTGTTGTTAGTTCGTTTCTCAGTCCTCCGAGTATGAACGCCACACCAACATAGGGAAAGGGAAACAGAATTGTGGCATTTCCAACTAGTGAAATGATGAACGCACCTAGATAGCCAAGAACGAGTGAGACATCTAATAGCCAGTTATACGCAACTCCAAAAGGGCTAACGAGACCAGGAACTAAGGCACTCAAGACTAGGTAGAGTAATAGCAGGACCACTGACACTAGCAAGAGTTTGTCTTTATTCCTCATTGTCTTCTAGAAGGAGCTTTTCGACCCTGAATATGAACATTGTCACAAGAAGTATGGTAACTTTAAGAGGCGGACCAGACACAACAGTGAGAGTGAATGGTTATGCGAGTTGACTTGCGATATGGAGAGGGGTCTCTTCCACTTGAATTGGATAGCGATCTCACCATTGAGCAGCTTTTACCAAAAACCGTGACCAAACACCCCAATGTTCTCTCTGAGCTACTTCGTGTACAGGAGTCTCCAGTAGATTCACCACCTCTCTCCGAGAGGGTTTCAGAGGTTGACTCAATTGCAATCGTTGTGAATAGACTCGAACATCACAAACTCATAGAGGATTTCCTGCTCTCTCTCTTGAGTAGTGTTGAAACCCTTGCTTTCGATCCAGACAATGTAACAATAGTCTATCCGTTAATACCTGGAGAACGAGTTATGAAAGACGAGGTCAATGACCTCTTGGGGAATCCCGAAGCACGTGGGCACATATTAGTTCTTCATAGACCTGAGAAAGAAGCAGACCTGAATCATATCGGAGAAACTCCAAGCTACTCCACACCTGTCTATATCAACGAAGCGTTTCTCTGCGCCGACCTGAAGATTGGTCTAGGTGAGATTCGACCCGATGTCTTCTATGGCGCGACAGGTGGAAGAATGTCCGTGATTCCGAGCGCATCCGGGTTGAAGACAATAATCAGGAATGCGAAGCTAAGGGTTGGCAAAAACATAGGCCAGTTCATGATGGAAACCCCTTCCTGCATTGATATGTTGGAGGTAGCGCAGATAGCTGGGCTCGATTTCATCATCAATACAGTGTTGGATTGGCAAGGAAACTTGGCTCAAGTAGTGGCTGGCGACTCTCGCTCATCATGGAAATCAGGTATAGAATCAGCGTTTCGTATTGCAAGTGTGGAGTATACCAGAAAAGCCGATATTGCAGTAGTAAGTGCTGGAGGCAATCCACTCGACAATACTCTCTATGATGCGATTGATGGTCTTTATCCTGCTCTTGAGGTGACCGAACATGGAGCTTCAATTGTCCTTCTGGCTGAGTGCAGTGGAGATGTTGGCCCCAATGGTTTTCTTCGTGGAATGTCGGAATACTCATCTGAGCAAGAAGTCCTCATTGCCTCAGACACGAATTTCGAGTTTGGGATGGAAAAGGCTTGCTTCTTTTGGAATGTACTGAATTCCAGAAACGTGATAATTTGTAGCAGCCTTCGCGAGTCACTTGTTGAGGAGCATTTACATTGCACTGCCGTGAAAGACTTGCAGGAAGGTTTCGAGACCGCCCAAAGTATGCTTGCTTCCAGCAAAAAAGTGGCAATACTGAATGATGGTTTGAGAACGACTCCGAGATTACGAAATCCCTAGGTCACGAATTATCAAAGAGCGCATCAACTGCATCGAGCGCACCCAATGCCTCTTTTTCACTGAATTTTGGGAGATCGCCAATCTTAGCAATCTTGAGAGTTACCAGCGCATTATCATCTTTTGGCTCCATCTCCCAAGACAAGTCAATTCCTGGTTGCTCAGAAATGAACTGCCCAAGAAATCTTATCCATGCCTCTTTGACATCGTCAATCTTGAGATACATGAATTCAATCAGGGGTACAGTGATTTCAACCCTTAAGATGCGTCCATCAAGTATATTGTAATTGTCAACAGCCCATGGCATCTCTACGCACGACTCCTGTCCTATTTGTGTGGTACATAAGTGTTCTTGGCTTAGTCCTCAGATTCTTCGTCCTCATCTTCGCCAATCTTGGCTCTTAGTTCTTTCACGAACTTGTCCAGCTCATCATCGTCCTTCTTCTCTTCCTTGGATTTTGCAACGAGAAGGGACTCCACATCTTGGACAAACGCTTCCATCTCGTCTTCTTCTTTTTCTGGTTTCTCAACAATCTCTTCATGAGGCTCTTCTAGGGATTCCTCAGTAATTTCATCAAACTCAAGCTCTTCAGCAGCCTCGGGAGGTTCCTCCTTTGCCTTCTCCTTTCCTTTACCTTTGGGCTTTTCCTCAATTGATGATGGTTCTTCCACTGCTGCCGGGGGCTGCATAAGTTGGTCACTCGACCCATTCACCAATGCGAGACCCTGGCGTTGGAGAATTGTCTGAATACCAATAGGAACTATTACTCCGTGATCCTGGAGGTAGAGTAGTTGGTCCAAGACCTCG
>RDNZ01000016.1:10829-57070 GCA_011364905.1 Candidatus Thorarchaeota archaeon | reverse complement strand
CAAGGGCTCTGGAGATGGACCTAAAGGCAATAATGGCTGGAGCTGAACTCGTTTAGCCTCCATGAATCAACGGGAGGATCACAACAGTATCGCCCTCATTTAGTTTCGTAGCAAGTCCTCCTGTGAGACCGATATCCGTTTCATTACAGAGGACCAATGCATCCCGGTCAATGTGCTCTGGACTTGACCAATTTTCTTTAACTGATTCCTCTCGTTCAATCACCATGTTAAACAAATCTAATAGGGCGGCGTTGTCCTCAATCTCAATGATTTCCTCTTGGAATTTCTTGGCTAGAGGTCCTTTGAACTTAAGCACAACTCTCATGTACATTGCCACTCACTCTGGATGAGTGAATGCTTGATAAACTGCTTGATTTATGCTTGAGTATCAAGCTCTATATTGGATGGTTATAGCTCGAGGTTATGGCTGTGGAACAAGAGCAAGAAGAGACTGCAGTTGTATCCAGCAGGTATGCCAGAATTTTCGGCATTGCAGCACCAACGGAAAATGCTGTTCGTCTAGTCAAGATTCTATCTGTGCTCCTTCCAACCTTTGCTGCAAGTTTTCAGATTAGCACCACGTTCTGGATGATCTATATCGCGGAATCCTTAGGCAATGGCGACTATTTTGCGGGTCTCACCATTGTTGGTCTCCTAGTGGTCATTCAGATGGCCATACAGACCATGTTCGATTATCCCACTGGGGCTTTGGGGGACTGGATTGGGCAGCGATATGTAATAGCCTCTGCTCTGATCTGCTATGCGCTGGCCTTTGAGTTGTCATCGCTTATCGCGAAGAACACTCCTGCACCAATGTGGCTCTATGTTTCTATCTACATTCTCTTCGGACTCGGGTCTTCACAGGAGAGTGGCGCTTTCAGTGCCTGGTTTGATAACAATTACCGAGTTGCCATGCCTCATGACCGTGACCGGAAACAGTATGGAGTATTCCAAGGTCGACTCGGGATGGTCTGGCAAGTATCAGCCACAGCGGTCCTACTTCCTGGGTCTTGGCTCGCATACATCTATGGGGAAACATGGGTGTTTAGTCTTCAGGCAGTCGTTTCTGTTCTGCTCGCCCTTATCGTCTTCAGACTTGTTAGAGACCTTCCTGGAGTCAAAGATGAACAAGCGGAACAACCTTCACTCGGCGAATATGCGTCGCTTCTCAAGGATGGTTTCCGGTTTCTCTGGTCCAACAGGTTTGTGACGCTCATCATGCTTGGGGGTGTCGTTATGTGGAGCATTGGACCAGTTTGGTGGAACCTTATCCTCTTCCCTCTTTATTTCAGTTTTCTCGCTACTCAAGTTGCTGTGTCTGCCTTTAGAACTGTGGTCTTCATTCCGCAGGCTATTGCTAGTGAGAGAAGTGGTGTACTGGCAAAAAGATTCGAGCCAAAGAAATGGATTCCCCGATTCAGATTACTTCAGTTCACAGGCGTCGTCTTTTACTTGATACTTGCTATCATAGTTTATGTCTTTCCTACCATACCCGCAGGAACAGATTCTGCGACCATCGAGTTCTACACGATATTCATTCCCTTCACAGACCTCCCACTGATTGAGGTTCCTGCTCAGACAATCATCCCTGTAATTCTCCTCTTCATACTCTTCGTTTGCCTAGGCTTGTTTGGATCGATTGCGGACATCCTAACTCAGAGGGTGATGCTCGATGTCATACCCAACCGCATTCGAAACTCGATGTACTCCCTGCAACCGACACTCACGATGCTAGTTTCTATGCCACTCATTGCATTCTTTGGATGGTTTATTCCATTCACTGGGGGTTTCCTGCTGACCTTTTTGATATGCGCTATCATATCGTTATTATCAGTCGTAATGATATGGGCTGCCTTCAAAAATCCAATACCTAGGGCTGAGGAGTTAGTCCCTGCTACCGAAAAGGAGCAGCACGAGGTTCAAGGGATGGAGATTACCTAAGTCCTCTATTTTGCGCTCTCCAATGATAGTTTTAGAACATCTGGATTCAGCTCACCTGCATGATACGCTTTACCACTCTCGATGTGATTAAGCGTGATTTCAGCTGGACTGAACAGATGCGGGTCCACTTTATAGAAGTCGAACTCCACACTCTTGAAGAGGTCATAGAATGGCTGACCATACTGCTTTGAAGAGGAGGATGGTACCTTCTTTATGACATCTGCCAAATCCTTGTCATCTGAGCGGACGAAGTAGAATGTCCGTCCTCCATAAAGAATGCAGTCGTTTGTAATGCCCATCGCTTTCGCATCTTTCTTTGCTACTGGAGCGACTGGTGCAACACCATATCCTGACCTGACTTTATCAAGATCGAATCCTATCTCATGCAGCTTATGCATTCCTACCTCAACAACTCTTGCAGAAACCTGTACTGAACCAACTATGCAGGCTGTTGGTGCCAGAATGCAATAGAGGTCTGCTGGTGAGATGTTACATTTGTCTGCGATATACTGTGTAACTTCTTCAGGGGGCACTTCTCTTGTTTCAAGTAGTATCACACCAACTTTCGCATCATCCTCATAATCAAGCTCTGAATAGAGTTTCTTCTCCACACGTGCAAGTGCTCTTGCTGGACCGGATCCCATTGCGAAGTATTTGTCAACATTGATAGTCCAACCTGCATATTGTGATGCCATACATGCTATCTTAGGATGGTCCGAACTCACAACAACTGCTGGAAGGTCCAAGTCGCCAACATGCATCTTGGTGTGTCTGACCACTCCAAGTCCTCCCAGACAGACCTCGCCTACTAATCTCCCAAGCTCTTCGTTACCTTTCACTTCAATGCCTGCATCGATGACGGTTGTACCATTTCCAAGTTCTTTGACAGTACAGTCTAAGTCCTCTTTCTGGTCCATTATCTCCCTAGTAATCTCATGCGCACCTTCATTCACACTAAGTTTCATCTTTTCTCGCCTCAAATCAAATGCTGGTTTTTGGAAGCACGAAAGTAGACTTCTTCTCCCGGATTTGCTTCAGCAAAGTCTCCCATGTATTTAACCCACTTCTCTGAAACTCCAATATCCTCAGAGAGAAAATCTGGTCTATGCTCTTTCAGGTATCTCAGGTAATAATTGACGAACTCTCTCTCGGACTTGCCACTAAACTTGTAGGTTGGAAACAGGGAGTCCATCTTTCCAAGACAGAATATCATCCCCTTTGTTGCTTGAACGCCGACACGTTCAGCCATATCACCAGCCACAATGATAGTGCCGCCCATCATGCGAATTGCTGACTGAGGCCCAACATTTCCTTTCACAGCGATGAATCCCTTTCGCATATGTGCTGCCATCTCACGTCCCACATTTCCTGCGACGTAGACTCGACCACCCTTCATCCCCTCAGGAGTTCCACGATACCCAGCACAGAGATAGTCTCCAGCATCTCCCTCTATCTGGATGTTTCCGCCCTCCATCTCTGCGGCTGCCCAAGGTCCAACCGATCCCTTGACATGAATACGCCCTGCAATCATCTGTGCACCGAGATACATACCTGTGTCTCCTTCCACAGTGATTTGACCACCATTCATCCCTTTCCCTATCATCTTCACTTTTCTGAGGTCGCCTTTGACCAGTATTTCGGTTTCATCTGGAGAAGGACCACTTTTCCCACTGATGTCAAAGAAGTCTTTGAGTCTAAGGACCTCATTGCCACATTGAATGGGAATCTCTCCAATTTCTTTCACACCCTTTCCAGCAAAATGTGTGGGTGTTATTGTGTCGGCTTCAATTGGAATATCTGGAGCCTTTCTAAGTGACAATATCACTGTCATGAGCCCATCCACCTGAAATTTTCTTGATGAATATCCCACTGATAAAGCCTTTTGCGGGTCTCAAGGCTGACGGAAAAAAGAAAAGAGGGCTTTGTCATCGAAATTGATGCAGCTGGTGGAATGAAATGGAGATAAATGGCGTTCCGATTGAAGACACATTTGCTGAAGCCTTTGGCATGCATATGAATCGTACAATAATCACAGCCTACACCGAAGAATGGGCACGAGTAACCGCAACCGAAGCCACAGGATTTGGGACCTCAGTGATTATGGCTCCTGCAGAAGCTGGAATCGAATACGTCCTGCCCCCTGAAAAGACTCCTGATGGACGACCTGGGGTACGAGTTGTTTTTGCTGTGGGATCTAAAAAGGCGCTCGAGCCACAGCTGCTTGCAAGACTTGGACAATGTGTCCTGACAAGTCCAACAGCCTCTGCTTACGATGATACTCCTAATGCAAAAGAACAGTATGTGATTGGAAAGAAAATTGCCATGTTTGGTGATGGATTCCAGACGAAGAAGGGACCCATTGATGGAAGAGTCCTCTGGTTTATCCCACGAATGAGTGGTACGTGCATTATGGACAACATGTTTGGTCGTGTGAAAGGAGTGGCAGGTGGGAACATCATCTATTGTTGTGAGGATGTGGAGAGTGGTATGACCAGTGGGATGGCTGCCGTGGAAGCCATCGAGGGGGTAGAAGGTGCGTATACTCCTTTCCCTGGAGGCCTTGTTGGATCCGGCTCTAAGCCCTCATCAAAATACAAGGTACTGTTTGCATCCACAAATGAGAAGTTCTGCCCTACTCTGCGAGCAATAGTCCCCAACTCACTTGTACCCAAGGGAAGTGAGTTTGTTCAAGAGATTGTCATCAATGGGCTCAGCGAATCAGCAGTTGCCCAGGCTATGAAGGCCGCTATAGAAGCAGTGTGCAGTCACTCAGGAATCACAAAGATTACCGCTGGCAACTATGGTGGGAAGCTCGGAGAGTACCACATCCATCTCCATGATTTGTTCAAATAGTCAGTCTTTCTTTGTACCATTTGGTGATATCCTTCCCGCCGCAATTGGCGTTTCTGAGAACATCATGGGTTGATCTGGTGAGTATGCAGGCTCATGACTGATTAGTCGTTGAATCATCTCCTCTCCAGTTTCAAAATTGTGCCTGAATTGAATCTCTAGTATTGGACTATAGAGTAGAAGAGGGAGAAAGATTGCTATCATCACATAGCGAAGTGGCCATAGATTATAACCCCCTTGGTGATTGATGTACTCGTTCAACTTGAATGCGATTTCAATAACTGCCCACCAAAACCCAAAGAAGAATCCAACTTGTCTAAGAAGTTTCAGCCTGTGAAACAATCCAAATGTATGGGCCTTCCAATCATCATACTCAAGCTGTCCGAATGAATAATCTAAAGCACCTCGTTTCTGCACTGTGGCTGCAGCAAGTTTTCCGATGAACTCCTTGTTCTCATTCTCAACCACAACAAGAGTCCGAAAACGCCTCTTGAAGAAGCCCCCTATTGTCATTATTGAGAAGGCAAGCATCACGATGAACCATACAATTGTAAAGGCAATCATAACCGCTAGAACAATAATGAGGCAGATAGCGACACCTTCGTCACCACCACCACCACCACCGCCATCACAGTAGCAATTACTCCCACCACCACAGCCTCCGGCACCAAATACTTCAGACTCAACTGAAACGCGGCCGGTTTCTTTGGAATATACTGCGTCATTCCCAGGATTTACACCAGTTATACTCTCAATTTCCTTCCTTAAAGTTGAACCAGATATGCCATAGGCTCGTATTCCGAGTGGTTTTTTGGGTTCAGATACATCCGAATAGTCTTCCACCTGCTCCAATCTCCAACATTCGTATGGATATCTTGTTTTTATCACTTCTTCGATTTTGGGTCCAAAGCACTCGTTTTATCTCCATTCTGTTCTGATTTGCAGGTTCAGCCGCGTCATTTGGCGTTGTACCCCTCGAAGAATAGAACCACTGTAGAAATCTTTATCACCGATTTTCATGCGGAAGGCGAAGTGACAGCCCTCGGTTGTCTTACGGATGCCCCAGTAGCTTAGACCGGTTAGATCGCCTCCTTGGTAAGGAGGAGGCCGCGGGTTCAAATCCCGCCTGGGGCTCCACTTTTTCCATACTCGTCATACACTGACTTGAATCGCACTATTGCTAGTAACAAAATCCATTAAGCTCCACGGAAATAGAGTTGTCCGATATGAGGGAGTCTGATTGAATGATGTTGAGAAGCCTTCAGGAGTCAAGAATGCTACCATCTTAATGGCTCTCGGAGGAATAATACTAATCTACAGTGGCTGTCAGTTCTATTACTTTTTCGTAATATCGGCAATTCTTCTCTCCCCTCTTTTCGGAATATCATTGATAGTACTTGGAATCCTCTCGCTTTGCGCAAGCTTACCAATATGGCAACAGAAAGTGTGGGCCACAAAACTGATCATTGGTATCGGTATCGCTGTTTGTGGGACTTTCGCCATATTCGGGATCTATCTCGGACTCTACCTAGGAATCATCGTTTTTGCAGTATGGTATTATGCTGCGCTAGACTATACCAAAAAAAGTTTGACAAACAAGCCCACTGAATGAAATAATGACCAACTCAGAACAACTCTCCATCTTGCGATTCTAGTATTCCTACAGCTTCTAATCATGATCGTGATTGCCAAACTCTGATACTAGACATGAAAGATCTTCGCACTTGCTTCGGAGGAAAGCGTCTTTTCGTAGATTTCTTAGTGATGTAAGCGCAAGGTATCCTCCAATTATGAATAGGAAAGCGATGCCTGCAATTAGAGTGACTGTGAATCCAAGGGCTTCAATCACAGAGTAAATCTCTGCGATAGCAATGATGACCGTCAATAATGATAGCGCTATTGTGATTATGCCAATTCCAGTACGAAGTTCTGCAAGGTGAGTTCTCTTCTCAGCATCAATTGTACGTATCAGCGCCAACGATGTTCTAGTAATGTTGTGTTCCTGTCTCTCATTGGTTTCGTATTTTTCTGTTGTCAATGTTGTCCCATCGTCAATCTTCAAGTAGCGGGTCTCCGGGCTTTGGTTTTCTACCTTGTTTATGATGCTTTGCAAATAATCGGGCCGCCTCTTCCGGACCAACAAGGTCTGATACTCTTTTGAACGCTTCAGGATCATCTTCCCTGTCTAGCCACTTTTCAATCTCCCTTGCCACCGAGGGTGCTAGATCCTTTGCCAGCTTCTTCTTTCGACCTTTTTTGTCCAAGTCAAAGTCATCTGGGCCAAGTAGACTCATCGTACTCACCATCTAATATTACCCAGCAGTTAAGACCTTATTCGTGACTGATGTTTTGAAACAGCTCCGTTATTCTTATAACCCCAATTGGAGGACTGCCCGTTTAGCATGGGTCGGTGGTCTAGCTTGGCTATGATTCCTGGTTTGGGTCTAGCGAACTCATGTTCGAAAGCAAGACTCCAGGGGATCCCCGGTTCGAATCCGGGCCGGCCCACCATACCTGTCTGTATATTGCTGCATATCCAGTATAACACTCTGATTATCACATAAACGACACTTCGTCAATAGTCGAAATCCTTATGTTCAAAACACCAAGAAGTTCGTTTAATGTCGTATCAATCATCTGTCCGGGAGCGTCTTGCGCGTCGGATTGCAGGGGAGATTGCATTATCAGACCATCCGGGTCAGACCATGAGAGTCTGGAGAGAACGGTTCAGGCAACCTCAGATTGTTCTTGCCGATTATCTTGGCGTCAGCCCTAGTGTGATTAGCGACTATGAATCTGGACGAAGGAAATCCCCCGGAACCTCAACAATACGACGTTTCGTCATGGCTTTGCTCACACTGGATGAGCGAAATGGTGGACAGGTTGTATCCGCATTTGTTCGTCTTATGGATGTCAGCCTTGTTGATCTGAATATAGTGCTAGCAATGAGTGACTTTCCTTCTCCGATGACTGCGAGGGAATTCTGTCAACGGTTGAAGTTCACTGTTAGGACTGGAGAGAAGCTTCTCGAGAGAGAGATATTTGGATATACCATCGTTGACGTGGAACGGGCTGTTAAGGAACTGAATAGTGATGCTTTTCTCAAACTCTTTGGTGCAACAACCGAGAGATGCCTGATATTCACCAATGTCAACACAGGTCGAGCCCCTATGATATCCATAAAGTCGCAGGAATTCAAACCATCTCTTGTTGTTCTTCATGGTGTTGCCGAGGTTGATCGACTTGCTATGGAACTTTCCGAACAGATGAGGATTCCTCTAGCAACGAGTAAAGCGGGGCCTGTGGAATCTTTGATTCGTGAGTTAAGAGGAATAAAGTCAACCTAACCGAGGATTAATTTCAATACAGCCATCCGTAGGACAACTCCATTGTAAACCTGATCAAAGTATTTTGCATGGGGCGTCTTATCGATTTCAGGGTCAAGTTCATCCACTCTAGGAAGTGGATGAAGAATAATCGCATCTTTTCGCATCAGTGCCAAGTCACTAACAGTGATTCGAAATCTGTCCTTCACCTTGTCATACTCACGAATATCAGGGAATCGTTCTTTCTGAATCCGGGTGGTATAGATGACATCGACATCCTTCACAGCCTCTTCTACAGTTTCCACTTCTACGACATCGGCTCCCGACTTCTTCATTTGCTCAATGATGGCTGGTTTCATCCGGAGCATTTGAGGTGCTGCCAGTTTGATCTTTACATCATAATGGCTAAGTCCCATTCCCAAAGAATGGACAGTACGTCCATACTTGAGGTCTCCACAGAGCGAGATTGAGAGACCGTCTATCTTCCCTTTCATTTTTTTAATAGAGTACAGATCAAGTAGCGCTTGAGTCGGATGTTCTTCAGATCCGCTCCCAGCATTGATTACAGGGATGCTTGAGAACTCAGCAGCCACTCTTGCAGACCCGTCCAACGGGTGACGAATCACGATGATGTCCGCATATCTTTCGACAGTCCGTATGGTGTCGGCAAGTGTTTCACCTTTTCCCCCTGCACTAGACACTCCAGCTTCAGCGAATCCAAGAACACCCCCACCAAGCCTAAGCATCGCACTCTCAAACGAGAGTCGTGTACGGGTAGAAGGTTCAAAAAACAAGACCGCCATGATCTTTGAGTCCAAATCCTTGCTTCTATTAACTGCCACATCCTCCATCTTTGATGCCTCATCGAGGATATGGTCTATGGTTTTTCTATCAAGGTCATGGATGCTAATTAAGTTCTGAAGTTTTCCCATCTAAGAACACCCACTCAAGCTGGAACGAAACGATGTTGTTCTTTAACCTTTCCAGACAAGGTTTCACTCGGTGGATTACTTGGCGTTCCTACCATACTTCCTATCTATCTCAACACGCCGGAGATTCAAATCGGCCTCTTTCATAAGTTGTGCAGCTAGTGCATCCTCGTACTCCTCAATGTAGATAATCTCATGAATGCCTGCATTGATGAGCATTTTAGTGCAGATACTGCAAGGTCGTGTTGTGCAGTAGATCTTAGCTCCGTCCACACTGACCCCATGAAAAGCTGCCTGAATTATGGCATTCTGTTCGGCATGTAATCCTCTACAAAGTTCATGACGTTCTCCTGGCTTTATCCCTCTCTCCTCGCGAAGACATCCTACATCTTTACAATGCGAAAGTTTCTTCGGAGCACCATTGTAGCCTGTGCTCAGAATCTGTGAATCCTTGACAATGACGGCTCCCACCTGGTTCCTCATACATGTACTGCGTGATGATACTAGGTCTGCTATCTCTGCAAAGTATACATCTTTGCTCTTTCTGGTCAAATTGTAGTCATCCTCTGTTCCGTTATGAAGTGGCAGGTTTACTGACTTATCAAGTTCATCCTTCGGTACCTGACTATCCTGTATGTTTTCCTCTAATGCGAAAGATAAAAAGAACATCCAAATTGAAGTTGATGTACAGAACTTGGAAGCAGCACATAATGAAGAAACATGATGGAATGTTAATTGTTTGGCCTGCATATTTTGAAAAAGACCTTACAAGAATGCAGGGTCGTCGTATACCAAGCAATTTGGCTGCATCGAATGTGACATTAAAGATTCTTGAGATGGCCGCAGAATCGTCCGGTTTTGAGTATGAAAGTGAACCTGACAAGGAATATTCTCGCGGGTTTTCCGAACACAGGGGCTACTTGCTTGTTTCCAATCCAGAAAGACACAAGAAGAAACGAGTGCTTCTTATGCTTGCGAAGGGTGTTCGAAGAGCTGTTGCTCAACGCGAATCAGCTCGATTAGCTGCAAAGAAGAAGAAGAGCAAGAGTAAGAAAAAACGAAGAAAATGATCATCAAGTGGGTGTTACTCGTTGAGACGTCTTGGGAAAGTTCTTCATATTTCAAAACGCGGCTCGATTATTCTACGCACAGAAAAAACGCCGCCTGCTGGATCAAGGTCGATTGTTCTGGACAAAAAAGCACAAGAGGTAGGAAAAATCATAGATGTCTTTGGACCTGTGAAGGAACCTTATGTGGCTGTACGCCCAAAACGAGGCCTCAATGTGTCTGAACTAGTCGGTCAAATGCTTTATTTAAAGAAAACATGATGTACACTTTTATACATCAACGTCCTATTGAATACGACATTTGCCGAATATGGATAGCAGCTTCCGAAATTTAAATATCATCTCGTGCACTTCGGTTGATGTTGCCACGTGTCTATTCAAGGTCATTTCAATGAACGATGATGCTGACCAGATCCTTAAGGCTCTGCGTGACGCAGGTGAGAATGGTCTACTCATCGGGGAACTCGTGGATAGGCTGGGTATCGACTCTCAAGAGATAGCAAAAACAATCAACACATTGATGTCTGAGGGACTGATAATGCAAAAACAAGAACTCGAAGAAGAAAGATACATGATTAAAACTCCAGTTACAGACGATGCAGAACCCGGTGCTCTATCCGATATGAACGGTTGCCCGTGTTTCCATTGCCTGAAGATCGGCAGATGCGGAATCAGACAGCCCGACTCTCCAGTCACATGTAGTGAGCTTGAGGAATGGTTAGGCGCTGGTCTCGGTAGGGCAGTCAGCTAATCTTCGCTCTCTGACCCACTGTTGCGCGGTCCAATGGCAAGAAGGTACATCTCTGCACTGGTTTTTCGTGATGCAGCAGGCTTGATTAGTCTTACAGAGTTGAATCTCTTTTTGACTGATTGGAGAAACTCCTGAAACCCCGGGCCCTGAAACACCTTAGCGAGGACCTTTCCTCTCTCTCCAAGTAATCGGTGAGCAATGTTAATAGTTCCCTCCACAAGAGCCAGTTGTCTGACCACATCTAGGTTCCACTGTCCAGTCACTTTTGGCGAGCAGTCCGAAATAACGAGGTCGACAGTGCCACCAGTGAGTGCTTCTAATCTTGCAATGATTTCCTCATCAAGAATATCGCCCTGGATAAACTTCACACCTTCCACTGGTGACATCGAATTCAGGTCCACTGCCACTATCTGAAGACTACTATCAAGCTCTTTCAGAACCTGTGTCCACCCTCCTGGACTGCAACATAGTTCAACAACCCGATCTACACCGTGAAGGAGCTTGTGGCTCTTGGCAATTTGTTTCAGTTTGTATGCGGACCTACTTCGGTATCCATGCCTCTTGGCTTCCTGATAGTAATGCTCCTTTTTTCGTTCCTTCTGCCCTCCTCTCGGTCGTCCCATACATTATCACCTCATTTGGTAGTCTTCTATGATCTTCGTTATTTCATATCCTGAAGCCGTTGTCCGAATTGCGGTTGGTTTGAAATGTGTCTTTGCAACTTTGAAACCTTGGTCCTTTAGTCTCTCGATTATGAACCGGTTCTTGGGAGGGGTCAGGTTATGGAGGTCACACAAGGCATGAATGTCGATATATGGTCTGTCTGTTAGACTTGATTCTCCCATCATTCTCTCAAGCACATTTGGCACTCTTCGGTGATAGATTTGAGGGTTCTCTCCCGAAAGCAAGTCAAAAGCATCGCTGAGATACTTAGTATCATACAAGTCACCAATCCATAGAGGGCCCGCAATGCGTACAAGTCCACTGCAGCCAGCAATCTCATGTGCAAAATCAACATCTCGAACTGTAGATGTGAGTGGTTTCACCTCTGAATGCATACATCCTGGACAATACAGAATAATACCCATCTCACTAGCCTGAAGATTGGCCTTTTCGGGGCTTGCTTCAATCCTTACCCATGTTCTGACATAGTGGTCTGTACTCAGAACTGCTAGAGGCTGCATCGAGCAATCATTGGACCCCGCGACATTATAGATGAATCCATTGAGAAGCCGAACTGCAATCTCATGGGTGAACGGCGTTCGAGCAGAAAGACCCCCGTATCTTCGGAGTGAGATTTTGGGATGAATGCCGCATAGAACTGGCATATCTGTAGCAGTCACAGCAAGAAGTCCTCCTCTTGGATTCATTGATTGAATGGCTGCGTTGAGATACGGAGCCGGTGTACCAAATGGGTCTACATCAACAAAATCAAAGCGCTTCTCCTGTGACTCTGTTGTCAATAGCACCTTTGCATCGCCATGTACTACTTCTGCTCGATTACTGAACCCAAGGGATGCAATATTCCGTTTTGCTGTTTCTACAGCCAATGGGTTTGCATCGCACAGTATCGCCCGAAAATCGCCTGGGCACTCATTGAGATATCTCAGAGTTCTGACACCCGAGCCTGTCAAGGGTTCACACATCAGATCCATTGAATATCTCTTCATGTATGCCACAAGAAAGAGGACTGAGAGGTCTCGGTTGAGCTGCATCCTTGGATTATAGAACACTGGTAAGCTTGCTGTTGGTTGTTTCTTTCCACCACTATAGTGCTCTATATCTGCGCTCAGGAACGTAGTCCTACCTTCAGTGTACTCTTTCTCGATAGTCATCTTCTTATCCCAAAAATCGCGGAATCGCTAATAAGCAGATAGGCCGTACCACCCTGGTTACCGCACAATCCGGAACTGCTAAGAAGGTATGGAGAAGCGAAACATAGAGGCGATTGAATTTTGCCAACTAGAATCAAGATACAAACAAACCGCGGAGACATCATAGCCGAACTATGGAACGATGACGCGATTAATACTGTCAAAAACTTCGTCACCCTTGCACAGAGTGGATATTACGATGGCTTGACCTTTCATAGAGTCATTCCAGATTTTGTCATACAGGGAGGCTGTCCTAAGGGCGATGGAACAGGGGGTCCTGGATATCGCATTCCCTGTGAAACCGATGGTCCAAGGCAACATCATGAACCCGGCTCTTTCTCGATGGCGCATGCTGGAAAAGATACCGGAGGAAGTCAGTTCTTCATTGTATTGACAAGAGAGAAGACCAAACACCTTGATGGCCAGCATACTGTCTTTGGAAAGACTGTTGAGGGGATGGATGTAGTTAGGAGCATTCGTCAAGGCGATAAGATGCTCAAGGTCGAAGTACTGGAAGTAGATCCTGTCATAGAAGCACATGAACTTCAGAAAATGTAGAACTCGGAAACATACATGGAATGAACAGGTAGCTCTGCTACCTGTTGTCCCTTCCATAATCATTCTAGGGTATACTCTTCTCCTTCTCCAAGAATCACCACTTTGATGTCTGACTGAGATTCGACCTTCTCCTTGAAGACATTCGGGTCGGTCCCCTTCTGATGCATCGGAATGGCAACCTTTGGTTTAATGAGTAGAGCTGCCTCAGCAGCCTCATTTGCATCCATGGTATAGGTATCTCCAATGGGGAGCAGTGCGACATCTACCTTTTGTGCAGCCAATTTCTCCATCTCTGGGATGAAGTCCGTATCACCTGCATGATAGATGTACTTGTCCTCAAGTTTAACGAGTAATCCCATCCCAAACCCTTTTGGATGGAATGGCTTTCCATTGGATCTTACTCTTTTTACATTGTATGCCTCTGTGGCCCAAATAGTTCCATCGCCTGTTATCATCTTCATGAACTGACCTGGGCTCAAGTCCCATACAATTCCTCCCTTGATCTCTTTCTTGAGATTGGGAGGCGCAATGATGGGACTTCCAAAATTGCGAATCTTCTTAATCAAGTCCTTGTCAAAGTGATCGTCATGACCATGTGTGACCAGTATCAAGTCCGCAGGACCAAAAGCATCCTTCTTCAGACCTGTGTTCTTTGTAGAGGGGTCGATGTAGATGTTCTGATCTGCTGTCTTGATTTGGAAACTTGCATGTGCTAAGTACCGAATCGTGATTGTCATAGTTTTCACTGCTATCATGCATCAAAAACCAACGTATATGTCTTTCATGACATGAAACAGTTTATCGGGAGGTCCTACACCATATCCACAAGGTGGTGCTTGATAATGCCTCTTAGGTTTGGTCTAACAGCTCTGGAATTTCAAGAGGTCGCAGGGCGAGTAATCGTTGATGGGACTCCTGACTTCTCTCGTCTAGATGTCGTAGATATTGTTCGAGAGGCCGTCTCAAATGGTTACTCAGTCATAGAGATCACAATGGATGTGCTACATATCATTCCTGGCTCACTCACATCCGAGTCCATTGACCGCCTAGTGGACCTAAAGGAAGAGCTCGGTCACTCATATACGGCGCATCTCCCATTCTGGTCAGTCGAGCTAGCCTCTTTCAACGAACATGTGCGATTGGGAGGAGTCACCAGCACCATTGAGGCCATTGAGCTTGCCAAGCCTCTTGAGCCTGAGGCTTATGTTCTTCATACAACAGGTGCTCTTGCTACCGAGTTTTCAGGCTTGAACTATGATGCCGGCCTCGTCCATCTTATCAGCACTCTGTTAGCTGGGTATGCCGCTGCAAGCGTGGAGGACATTATCAGCAGGACTGAAATCAAACCACATAGACTGGCCATAGAGAACACTGAATTTCCCTTTACAGTCTTGAGAGACCTGATCGATGACTTGGATACAAGCATCTGTTTTGACACTGCACACCTGTTATCTAAAATGTCGGGTGACGAGTCTGTGATGGACTTCTATAACGCTCACAAAGACAGAATCACCGAGATTCATCTTCAAGATGCAACTTACAAGGAGTATGAGGGTGCAGTTGCTCGGGAGGACCACATAGCTCTAGGGCGAGGACTAATGGGCGATGAGGTCTTGCGCGAGTTTCTCCTTGAATTATCAAACGATAGATTCGAAGGTCCTATAATCTTTGAACTGTCCAAGGATGAGGCTGGCGAGTCCCTAGATTACATTGAGGATGTTGTCCCTGAGGCTCTTGATTGACTCTTGGTGTTGAGGAGCCATCTGATTCGTTCGCGCGCCAAAATATAGTGAATGATTACCAGTGATATGAAGACTAGACTGAGATAGAATAAACCTCCCCAATATAGCGCTAAAAATGCAGACCCAAAAATCAGAAACTCCAGAAGTAGACGGATAGTACCAGGAACAGGGACTGGCGCGCCCCCCGATCTACTCGGATCGTTTGGAACTGCGAAAACTCCCCAAAGGACAGCCACCAGTACAGGAAGCAGAATCATGAGTACATAATTAATGAGTCCAAAGCTCTGATTCAAACCCCAATATCCAAAGGCCACCAGTGCCCAAAGCTCAAGGATGAACCGTAGCAAATCGTTAGCGCCTATTCGCTTCATCTCGTTTTTTTCGCCCAAGGCAAAGACCCCATACCAATTATTTAACTATAGTTAAAATATGTTGTTATGTGGGTGGTTGGATCAGTCCTAGAATGAATAGAACTCCAATAGCAATAACGAGGATAATTAGAAGTCCCACAACGATTAGCTTTTTCATGCCTTTTTTCTGATAACATAGACTCTATAAATTTCTTGACAACTCTTACCTCATTATGGAACGTATCGACTCGCACACAGTCATAACGTTTTTATCCAGACCGCGCCAGCAAAACTCACTCATGGGCCCGTGGCATAGCCTGGTTATTGCGCCGCTCTGATAAGGCGGATATCGCGTGTTCAAATCACGCCGGGCCCACCATTTTCTCTTATCCTACTTGCCTATAGTGTTCTAGTCTATTATTCCATAGTTCTATTCGTAAAACAAATAAACTGAGTCATGGATTTTTCAAAATCAGAGAAAGGAAGTTGAGGGACATCTCTGAAACAAAATCCAAAGTTCCTAGAAGGAAACCAGATAGTGTTGTAGTAAGCACATTGCTCCAAGCAGATAGAGGCATTCTTCTCATTATTCTCGACTTGGTTCTTTATTTCAGATACGGCTCAATTAGAATAATACCCGTTGGTATAATTCCCGGAACCAATATCATTTTTCTACCTCCGCCTTTGATTTACTTTCTAATAGGCGTAATTGACCTATTCATGATGAATTTGGTATGGGAGAAGAATCTGAACGGCTGGCGTTACGGTATAATATCGAGCATAGTTATTCTCTTCGTAGTCCCGTTTTTCTTCTCTATTTTCGTATCAATCCACATTTCCTTCTTGTATGTCATCATTGATCTGTTTGCCGTAGTTGAACTTGCAGCATTGATCACTAAAGACGCTCGTGAGTTTTATGGAGTATGACCTTTCATGTAATCCCTCATTTGCATTCCTAGGACATTAGCTCAGGACAGAATCACTGCGCTCTAACTTCAGAGAATCCACGCCGGGCTCACCACTTCTGCTTGAGTTTCCGGTTTTATTTTTGATACTTTGCACCGCCCAAAGACATTAGAAGTGAATCGTGAACTTTCCAGTCATCAGGAGTTTTAGCTAGTAGTTTACCATACATTTCTGCTGACTCTCTATTTCTTCCAATCATGTATAGAGTTTCAGCCACCTTCTTCATTAGTTCAGAATCATCAGGACTCTCCTTTAATTTCTCTTGTTGCTGTTCTAGCGTCTGTTCGAACAATTTCGCATCAGAATCCATAATTCCAAATGGCAGAGGTTTTGTTAGTGATTGCACTTTCATGGTCAAATCCAAAGTGACTGTTGACTCAGTCCAAGGTTCACCTGAAACCTTTGTTTTTGATTTAATTGTTGAACTATACCCGTACTTTGGATTGAACCTAACTGCTGTCTGATGACATATTCTAGCATTGGGTATATTATCTTTTAACACAAGGACATCACCAAGATAACGCCACCCAATCGCAGACTTAGGGTTTTGTTCAACAATAGTCCTGAAAGTCACTTCTGCATCATCAAAACCTCCAACACTTAGCTGTTGTATTCCCTGTTCTAGAAGATTCTTCTCTCTCGCTTCAACTATCGATCTTCGCCGCCTATAAAGCAGAAATATCGCTACAGCTATGACGAGAACAAGTCCCCCTATGAAGAGGATTCCTGACAACGATGAACGCCCACCGGTACCTTCGTATGGAATATATATGGTCCAAGAACCAATGTGGACCTCCGCATCTATATTTGCTGAATCATACTGATTTGTGTTATAGAATACAACGTACCACTCGTCACTATAGGGCGCTTGCATCTCATACGTAGACAATTCTCCAGTTATTGCCCACTCCTCATAGACGACTCCGGTTGAATTCTCTTCATACCACCACTCATAAAATGCAGCATCGTTCATGATCAGGACCTTGACCTGATATGCCTGAGGGGCATTCACAAGTACAGAATACTGGATGGTTTCTCCACTACCAATCTCTTCACTGCATTCAATCATACTACCGGGTTCAATTTCATGCCAAGTTGCCTGTTGTGCTTCAACCTGATTGAGATCAAGGCAATTGTAGATGATCAACAAAAGTGAAAGAATGAGAAAAACCCGTATTTCCCTAGACCTCATTATTAGTGACTCCCTGGTGGAATCAACGCAATCCATCTTATGAAGTGTTTGTTCTTTTGCTTCTTCAACAAATATGGGATTGCCCGACAATGCATTCTAGACACCCCAGAGAGTTTCTCAGGACCCTCTTCAATTACGGATCTAAACTCCTGATATATTCTGTCTGTCCCCAATTATCGGTTCTCTCAAATCCCCGCGCTAAATGAATACACTAGCCAATGAAAAATTGAGAATGAAAAAGACAGGGAAGGATTAAACCGCCGGGTCCACCGTTTTTGTTTGACTAACTTTCTATAGTGTCCACTTGTTTTTCGTTTCTTAATATCCTTCCCACATATGTTCCATAAATGAAGAATATACTCACTCCAGTAATAATAAAGAGTGGAAATAACAAACTCGGGCGTATTAGCAGATAAGTCCATGAATCAAATTCCATCATAACTAGCACAAACAACATGATTGTCAATATTATTGGACCAATGATAGAAAGCAACACATACATACGATACCTACCAGCAGCAGTACATCTGAAAGAGCAGTACTCACTCCAAGTATCGCTCGTGACCGATTTACCACACCACACGCATTTCTGTGGGACACCATTTTTTTCTTCTATCAACTTCATGAAACTCCTCGTTCAATTGTTACATGAGACCATATTGATGTTACTCCGACCCAGAACCTCCAAGACCATGAATCAACATGCAAGCGCTTTGAATACGCAGAGTAAATGAATCCGATACCAATTTGATCTCTGCTTCAGAACTTTGCACCGGGCCCACCACTTCTGCTGGACTTTCTTTAAACCCATCGTAAAACAAAAGAGATTTCGAGTTCATAATTATCCGGTGGCTGAGGGAATATTGAAATCAACTATTGAGGTTCAAACAAAGAGGCCGGACAGTGTCCTATTAGGTACACTACTTCAGGCAACCAGAGGAATGATGCTCATTGTCTTCAATTGGGTAATTATCTTTCATTTTGACCATCGTCCGCATCTGCCGATAGACGTTATGATCATCGCGTTTCCACCAGTTTTCTACTTAATGGGTTTCATGGATATTATAATGCTAGGATGGATGAAGAAGGAGCGTAAGATATTGTGGTTCTACGGAATCTCTATGAGCATTGTAATTCTATTGGTGGCGCCGGTTATGTTCCAGAGTCTTGCATTTTGGCCATATGCCGGACATGTGAGTTCAAAACTTCTTTTTGCTATTATCGATGTTTTTGCTGGAGCAGAGATCATCTCACTGGCTATTCCAAGTGCCAGGCGATATTACAGACTATAGTAGTATATTGAATTCTGTAGGGCATGTATCCCTAATGGCTTCTCTAGGACCTTAAATCGTGAAAGCCACACAATCTCTTGGGTTGAGAGAATGGATCTTGTACTACTACAATCTCCGTTACAGAACTTTGCACAGATGATTGGTTTTTACCTTGCTGAGATTTGGGACTTCTTGATATTCATCGGTCAGATCTCAGGAGTCATTGTAGTTCTCGTTGGTGCGATACTCTGGTTCACGGATGTCAACCCGAACAGAGGAAAAGGGCTCATCTTAGGTGGTATTGTCCTTTCCATTGTCATTGAGTATTTTGTCCTGTTTCCACCTGCGTTTGTGGTCGTGTAGTTCATCTCCTTTCTAAAGCGGAATGTATCTCTCTCCTAAGCAGTTCGATTCGGTCTGGTGCATTACAGACACCGAACTGATCGTGATAGTCACGAAACTCCTCCGGGTCGAGAACATTAAGGATTGACTCAATAGCCTGGAGTTGCTCTTTTGTGAATTTTCTCACAAGTGAAAGGAACGCAGTGTCTGTCATGGAATCTAGTCTGATGGTTTCAATTTAACCTCGCCAAACTTCTAGGTGCTTATTAGATAGGAACAGAATCCATGTATGTTGAGCGCCACGGTCCCTATTCACGACTTCTAGTGTCTGTCGTTCCCGCTTCCCGGCGGAGTGGCGCCTTCACTCTTTTTGGCGCAGACAATCACGCTTTAATGACGGATACATTCGAAATTGACTAAGGCGATATCTGGTGATCGAAAACAAGATTCCTATTGTAAAAAGCATTGAAGAAATAGATGACAAGATAGTCCGCGAACGTCTTGAGGGTCTTGTAAAGGAGCCACATGTGCTTGGCGTTATGTTATGGGGGAGTAGAGCCACTGGATTTGGTGCTCCAACCACCGACTGGGACGCCCTAATCTATGTCACCGAGGAGTACTATGACAGTCTTGAGTTGAAAGATACCCTTTGGCTTGAGTTCGATGAATCAGTCGAGCCTCGCAAGTTGGTGATCGATTTCTCTCCGATATCTGATGCTTGGTTCAGACAACAGGTTGATTCTCCACTGGATATGGATCACTTTCCATATGTCGAAGGTGTTGTGATTCACGACCCAACAGGTAAACTAGAGGAGTGGCGACAGAAGCTGGCAAGATATCCCGAGGAGGAACACCTCGACCGACTTAAGAACAAGTACTGCACCCTACTCGGATCTCTAGGATATGCCGACATCAACCAACGAAGAGGATTCATGTATGACTCCAAATTGAACGTGTTTCGTGCTGTAGTGGCAGCGGTCAATCTATGGTTCACGATGCAGAAGTCGTGGACACCACCTCTTAAATGGTGGACCCCTCACGTAAAGCAGATGGGCATGTCCGAAGAAACCTACAGGTTGTTCTGCAGCGTTTTGGATGATCCGAAATTTGAAACAGTCTTGGAGTTATTCAAGACCTTGAAACAGCAGATTCTCGATCAGGGGTATGAGTTTCCAAACGATTCGATGACAACCTTTCTTGAAACAATTCATGTCAAGGGTCGTCCTGCTCAGATTCGTCACACGTACATTTAGTGTCCAAACGATCCTTTTTGCGTGTTAATCACGCATCCATGGAATCTATTCTCTTACATGTCATTACAGCTTGAGTCGAAACAGATACTCCTCATCCTGGATTGAAAGTCTACTCTCAACAACCTTTCCGGTCTTGTGAATGAATCGAATCATAGGTTGATTCTGTGGGTGAACAAAGGCAATAAACGCCTCAACACCCTTACTCTTGGCAATTCTCATGAGATGGTTAAGAAGAAATGTACCAATTCCGATTCCCTGATAATCATCCTGAACAAGCAAAGCAAACTCAGCTTCGTTTGTATTTCTGTTCAGAAGGTATCTTCCAGCACCAATGATCTTTTCAACATCTCCCTCTTCGCTTCCCTGTATAACTGCGACCACACTGATATCGCTTGCTTGATCAACATTATAGAAGTCTTGAAGCGTTTGTCTCCGTAACGACTTCAGCGGAGTGAGGAATCTGAAATAGATGCTCTCTTCACTCAAGTCATAGAACAGCTCTTTGATTCTATCAGCATCATCTGGTCTTATTAGTCTGAACTGAACCTCAAGAGGTCCATCTGCAGTCTTGAAAGTTTCTTGCGTTTCATATTCTGTGGCGAAATATGTTCCCTGAACAAGGAATGGGACTTGATCCTCAAAGACATACTGCATCTTCTTAGCGGCTTCGAGTAAATCGTTTCTAAATTTGGGATGCGCAATAGCAATCAGCGAGAGAGCACGTTCCCTGATCGTCTTGCCATGTAACGTAGCAAAGCCATATTCAGTAATTACAACATCCACATCTCCGCGAGTGGTCACAACTCCAGCACCTTCACTCAGACGCGGGACGATTCTGGATACTTGACCATCCATCGCCGTAGAGACCATACAAATGACAGCTTTGCCTCCTTCCGACCTCTTAGCACCACGTATGAAGTCCACTTGTCCTCCGATACCACTGTAGAATCTGGGTCCAATCGAGTCTGCGCATACCTGTCCGGTGAGGTCCACCTCAAGAGCTGAGTTTATAGCTATCATCTTATTGTTCTGTCCAATGACGTATGGATCGTTCACATATGCAGTATCATGAAACTGAAACATAGGATTGTCATTGATATAGTCATACAACTTCTCAGAACCCATTGCAAAACTAGCTATTACTTTCCCTCGGTGGAGGGTCTTTTTCTTGTTAGTGACAATCCCTTGCTCAATCAATGGAATTAGACTGTCGCTGAACATTTCCGTATGGATTCCAAGGTCTCTCACACTTGTTTCCAACAGGTTATTACATACCGACTGAGGCAGTGCACCAATCCCAAGCTCGAGGGTTGATTCGTTCTCAACAAGCCTAGCGACGTAACGCCCTATCTTGTCAATTGTTTCGTCGATTTCAGCAGCCTGAAACTCTCTCAGTGGCTCATTGTGTGGTACGAGGAAATCGATATCCCTGACATCTATGAATGAGTCACCGTGTGTGATGGGCATCTTCTCATTTACCTGGGCAATGACAATGTCTGCGCTCTCTGCAGCTGACTTGGTAATATCCACAGAGATACCCAAAGAGCTGTACCCATTCCTGTCAGGAGGGCTGATCTGAATCATTGCAACATCAAGAGGCATCCTCCTTTGCCTAAACAATTCAGGGATATCTGAGAGCATGATGGGCGTATAATCAGCTCGTCCTTCTGACACAGCTTCACGTATATTTTGACTCACAAAGAAAGTGTTGTGTCGAAACTCATTCTGGAACTTTGGGTCTGCTGACGGTGTATCGCCAAGTGTGAGCAGGTGAACAATTTCATTGTCCGCCATTTGTCCTGCATGTTTTGCCAGTTCCTGAACAAGGTGATAAGGCACTCCACAGCCGGTCCCTAGGAAGATTCTTGCGCCGCGTTTAATGCTCTGAATTGCCTTTGACGCGCTTACAACTTTTTTCTTGTATTTTTGAGTCCACTCTGTCACACTCATCATTTATCGCCCCTTGTTGGCAACTCTCTCGCTAAGAACTTGCATATAGGCATTTGCAAGCGGCTTTGCTTACGTTGTATCCAGACGAAAGGCTCTCAGCAGGAATGCTTTCGCCAGCCGTCATTTGCAGAGCTCTTTGCAATCAATCGATTTTCAAGAAAAACAAGTGGCATTTGACAATCTTCATATACTAAATTCTTAGCTCGTCGGCCATCGAATTGATGGTATTAGGTGACGCACTTGTCTGAAGAAAAGAAAATTACTGTTTATAGCCAAGAAGAAAGGCGTTTTAATCCTCCAAAGAGCTTCGTTGACAAGGCTTATGTGAAAAGCCATGATGAGCGAATGAAGATTTGGAAGGAGTCAGTCGAAAACCCTGATGAATTCTGGCTCAAGGCAACGAAGGAATTATGTTACTGGAAGAAAGAACCAACTATAGGATTTGAGTGGGAGGACATCAAGGACATACGATTCACTTGGTTCAAAGATGGTGTGACCAACATGGCTTACAACTGTCTTGACAAACATGTTGAGGCAGGCAGGGGCGACCAAGTTGCTCTAATCTGGCAGGGTGAACCCCTTGAAGAGTCTAAGACTTATACATACAGTGAACTCCTTAGTGAGGTCAACAAAGCAGCGAACGTCCTAAAGAACCTCGGTATAAAGAAGGGCGACAGGATAACTATGTACCTTCCAATGATCCCTGAACTAGCAATCATCATGCTAGCTTGTGTCAGGATTGGTGCTGTTCACAGCATTGTCTTTGGTGGTTTCAGTGCAGACTCCGTCAAAGACAGGATTATTGACTGTGAGGGAAAACTACTTGTCACAGCAGATGGCTACTACCGAGCTGGGAAGGTCATTCCACAGAAAGCGGGCGCTGATACTGCTGTTGCTGATCTAGATATGGTTGAGAAAGTACTTGTCGTCAAGAGAGTTGGAATTGATGTTCCATGGACTGAGGGCCGAGATGTCTGGTATCACGAGGAATATGAAAAGGTCGATGACAAGTGTGACCCTGAGTGGATGAATGCTGAGGATCCTCTCTTTATTCTGTACACCTCCGGATCAACTGGGAAGCCAAAGGGTGTACTTCACACAACTGGCGGATACATGACTTATGTGACCCACACCTTCAAGCACATTTTCGACTGGCATGAGGGCGACGTCTATTGGTGCACGGCCGATATCGGCTGGATAACCGGGCACTCATACATTGTCTATGGGCCGCTCTCAGCCGGTGCCACGACACTAATGTTCGAGTCAGTGCCAACCTATCCTGACAACGACCGCTTTTGGCTAGAGGTTGAGAGATGGAAGGTCAACCAGTTCTATACAGCTCCAACCGCTATCCGTGCTCTGATGCGTTTCGGTGACGAACCTGTGCTGAAGCATGACCTGTCGTCTTTGAACCTGCTTGGCACAGTTGGTGAGCCAATAAACCCAGAAGCTTGGGTCTGGTACCACAAGATGATTGGTAAGGAGAAGTGTCCAATCGTTGACACGTACTGGCAGACTGAAACCGGTGGTGTAATTGTCACTCCGCTCCCTGGAGCAACTCCAACCATCCCTGGTTCAGCAACATTTCCATACTTCGGAGTTGATCCAATCATCGTTGCAGAAGATGGTGTTCCCGTTGGTGCGAATGAGGGTGGCTATCTCTGTATGAAAAAACCCTGGCCAGGTCTCATGAGAACAGTCTATGGGGACCACAAGCGATTCGTGGACACCTATTGGTCTCAGTTCAAGAATCCTGACAACGGTGAACCCATGTACTATACTGGTGATGGGTCCCGCTTCAACGAGGATGGCTACATCTTTGTGATGGGCCGCCTTGACGATGTTTTAAAGGTGTCAGGTCACAGACTCGGAACTGCTGAGATTGAGTCCTCTTTGGTCAAGCATCCTGCAGTAGCAGAGTGTGCTGTTGTTGGGTTCCCCCACGATATCAAGGGTGAATCAATCTATGTTTTCGTCACACTGAAGATGGGCGTGGAGAAGACCGAAGCCCTCAAGGCTGAACTCAAGAATCACGTTCGTTCTGATGTTGGTCCAATCGCGACTCCCGAGAAGATTCAGTGGGCTGATGCCTTACCGAAGACTCGCTCAGGCAAGATCATGAGACGAATCCTCAAGAAGATCGCAGCAGGTCAAATCGACGACCTTGGCGACACCACGACCCTGGCAGACCCAACAGTCGTTGAAACCCTGGTCCGAGAGCGAATCAAATAGGAATAATAAAATGAGAGTGCCCACTAGGGCCTCTCCTTCTCTATTTTTTATTCTTAACAACCCTCATTTGGTCGAAGTACCAAACTATCTATTCTCCAATGCAGGAGTTTTTTGAGCGTGAATCTCTCACGACTATATAGTACGCATTATCAAAGAAATATGAACAACTTCAAAAACACAGACCTGAAAACATATTATTTGTTTTAACTATTGTTTTGTCTGTTGGAGAAGAAGGTCATGGAAGAGATTCCAAAGTTTGTCGGATTTCCAAAGGAAACTCTGAGATTCTTCAAAGAACTCAAGGAGAATAACAACAGAGAGTGGTTCAACGAGAACAAAGATCAGTATGAAGAATATGTTCTAAGACCTGCTCAGACCTTTGTGGTTGCTCTTGGTGAGCGCCTGAAGGGGATATCAAAAGGATTCACATACGACACTCGTACGAACGGTAGAGGGTCAATACTACGTATACACCGTGACACCCGTTTCAGCAAAGACAAGACTCCTTACAATACTCGGCTTCGATTCAGGTTTAACGAGGGGAAAGGCGAAAAAAGTGGATATCCGGGGTTCTTCTTCGGATTGGATGATACTGGAGGCCAGCTACTTGGAGGCCTCTACAAGTTTGTTAAGCCCACACAAGATGCCTTTAGAGCGGCAGTGGATAATGAGAAATCAGGTGTGCGTCTAGCAAACTTAATTGATGAGATTAGGGCTCAACCTGGATTCGAGATTGGCGGGGAGCATTACAAACGTGTTCCGAAAGGATATGATGTTGCCCACCCAAGAGCAAAACTACTCAAACATGACGGATTGTATATCAGTTCACCTAAGATCTCCATAAGCGTATTGAAAAGACCAGAGCTTGTTGAAACCTGCTATGAACATGCTGTCAGGATCGCTCCAGTACATCACTGGTTGATGAACTTGCATCACTGATTCGACTGACAAGTCCCTGTACACACACACAACAAATTGACCATAGGACAACATAGAAAACCATCACATCCTGCGACATTTATAGTGAGAAAAATGAGTCTAGAACCTGGTAGTCGCAGACGTATCATTGGAACAGTAGGTGCAGTTTCTCTGTTTATTGCTTGGATTCTCATTGACATCTATGTCTTCCCATTGATTGGAATCTCAACTCACTACCCACTTTACGAGATTGTTGCATACGGTTCTTGGGCTATAATCACCATTGTGGTCTTTTTCATGCTCTCTTGGGCAGGTTGGTTCCCCATGCGACAAGATGGAATTCTTTCAGATTCAGCGAAAGCTCCTACTTAGGTGGGTGTTGCTGTTTCCTTATCCATGGGGATCATCTCACCATGCGTTTCAAGAACTCGCAGCACCTGTCGTCCAAGAGTGGTAGTGACTATTGTTGCCATCAGGACTTTAATTGGAGTAATGAATCCAGCACCTAGCCAAAGGTAATAGAGATTAATAGGTGTCCATCCGTAGAAGAACCAGTAGGCTTGCCCCGGCACTAGCACGAATACCCGAAATAGAATATCAGTTTCTAGTGCAATCACCGAGCAGAAAACCAGTAAGAGCAACTTGTAGGATTCACTCGAATTGGACCAGACATCTCTCATTGTTACTACAGAATAAATCAACACAATCACAAATCCAACGAGAATGTCCCAGATTCCCCAAAGCGGGAGCCCCCAAGAAACGGGATAGACGAAGTAACCGAGAAGCATTAGTGTGTAGATACCAAATACTGGTTTCCACCGGTGTTGATACACAAAGCCTGCTATTGCAGCTCCCAAGGGCAATCCCAGCATGAATAGCATCTCAGTAGGGTCACGAAAGTAGATCACATGCCCCAGAAAACTACCAAGTCCAACAGACAAGGCTCCAAGATATGGACCTAACAGGATCCCGATTATTGGACTAAGAAGAAAGGGCCAGCTGTCCCATATTCCGGCATAGAATGTTGGAAGAGTTGGAATCACATCTAGGACAGCTATCATGGCTGTGAAAGTGGCCACAAATGCTACGAATCTACTTTGGTTCGATCCTATCTGAAGCGCCATCTTTCCGCCTCAGTTTGCTGGGTGCGATTTAAACCTCTTTGTCATACCAATTGTCTAAATACTGCCGAGTTCTACGTGTTAGGATAACAGAATCGGAGTTTAGAGAAAATGGGTAAAGCTAGATTCGTATTTCCTGTTCTCTTCTCAGTTGGAGGAATTGCGGCCGCTTTGTATATCATGTACCGAGTGACAATACTGGTCCCCTCCTTTGAATTCTTTCCATTTATTCAAGGGTCGCTCTTCACTGATATTGTGATTGTTCTGGGAGTAGCAATTCCAGTGATAGCTATCGAGTACTTCATCATTGCACTTCCCCTTGCAGCTCTATTCCTTATTGGCAGTCGTCTGATTAAGTCAGCTGCCTACAATTTCAGCATCATGGATATCGGTAAGGATTTTGGCGGTTATCGAATGCTCCGTAGGAGCGCAACCCCAGCTCTTTTCAGCATAAGCTCTGCAGGATTGGTTTCGGGCCTAATTGAAGGAATCCTCGCAGGTAACTTTTCGTCTCTCCCACCCGATCAAAGATATCTAGTCGGACTAAGCATAACTCTGATGGGCGCGCTCATAATCATGCCCATTGCCCTTGCACTGTTCATTCCCACTTGGGTCCTCAACGACGCTGGTATTGTCACATACCTCAAGGAAGGACAGATGAATGTAAGACAATGTCCAAACACTGAGGGTGTAGGTCGCTGGTATGGCAGTATGCTCGGAGGCTACTCCCTGCTTGCATATCCAATCGCGATGGCGAGTGCGCATTTTATCGGTCCATTTATCATTGGAGACATTTCTCCCACACCACGTTTACTTCTCATCAGCAGTCTGTGGACAATTGGTATCCCCTTGCTTGTGATGGCGTTCATAGTGCCGGTCGTGCTCTTGAATGAACATCAACAGAAAAGATCAGTTGGGTTTATCCAGCGTTTTGCTAGAGGCCTAGCCGCCAAGGAAGTGGAAAAGCCTGTAATAGCAGCGAAAGGCTCAAAGAAGAAAGTCCAGGAGCAACTACCAGAAGAGCCAGCCAAGGAAGATTTAGACTACTGACATCTCAATACCTTTGAAACACCCAACCTGAGATGGTTGCAGGAATAGCCTACAATATATCAGCGACGCAAGGCTTTTTACGATAATTATATAACTATAGTTAAGAATTAAAAGGAGAATTCCTATGACCGAATTGATTGATGTTGAGATTAAGCAGAGCACGCTTGTACGTGCTGAACCAGAGAAAGTCTATGATGCTCTGACCACCGGGGAAGGTCTGGATGCTTGGTTCACAGTAGGATCTGAGGTTGATGCAAGATCGGGTGGAAGTATCAAATTCAGTTGGAAAGACTGGGGACCCGATAAATACACAATGGTATCTAGAGGTCCTGTACTAGAGGCAAAAAGACCGGAACGGTTTGTGTTTCAGTGGTATTCTGATGACCCGAGCTATGCTACCACTATTGAAATCAATTTTGAAGCAGTTGAGGAAGGAACTGTTGTCCGGCTAAGAGAGTACGGGTATCATGACACACCATCTGGAAGGGCGGCACTACTGGAATGTGCCGCAGGGTGGGGCGAAGCAATCACACTGATGAAATTCTATGTAGAACATGGAATCGTGTATTGATGCAATCCACGAGATTATGACAAGTTAGCAGATTCTCACTTTACACAACCGCGTTCATATGTATGGTCTTGTCTTTCATTCAAACAACTTCGTTTGGCCTATCAGTTGGTAGAGAATCTGTAGGGTACGTAATCAGTCATTGGGACTTCTTTTCCAAGCATTCTCAAACCCATCACAATCTGTCCTCTATGATAGGTGAAGTGATTCACCAAGTGAAAGATCATCTCATCGAAGGAAATCACGACAATCTTCCCTGCACGTTCATCAGTGAACTCATCAATGGACCTTTGTTTAATCAGACTCGACCACTTCATCGAATATTCGGAAATGAACCGATATAGCTCATTCCTTGACATATTTTGAAAATCTGGCCTTTCTGGCTCTTTATTGTGCCAGTCCTGAAACCACTCCCATGTATCTTCGGCAAGATGGACATACCTGTTGTGAATGCTACCTGCTCCGGTAGCTAGAGTTTGCATAAACTCATCGTCGCTAAGATCTTTGACTACTCTCCATATCGATTCATTCGCCCAAGTTAGATAGCCCACTAATTTCTCGATCAGTGACATGATTCCCTTAGGACACCCACATCTTAAAGTAGATAGCTGAAATATGTGAATTGTATATCTCATGTTCATCATATAGGAGCAATTGGTTTGAAGGACAAGACATGCATTGTCACTGGCAGTAACTCAGGTATCGGAAAGGAAACAGCATTGACGCTGGCTAAGATGGATGCAAAGGTCATTATGGTTGTTCGAAACAAAGAGCGGGGCGAACTGGCTCGCTCAGAAATTATTCGTGAGAGCTCAAATCACTCAGTGGATTTGATGTTATGTGATCTATTATCGATGAGCGCTATTCGTCAATTTGCGGCTGAATTCAAGGACAAATACAATCGACTGGATGTGCTAATTAACAATGCAGGGGCTGTATTCAATAAAAGACAGGTAACTCCTGAGGGATTCGAGCAAACATTTGCCCTAGACTATTTGGCACCATTCTTACTTACACATGAACTCCTGCCTGTTCTGAAACGAACTGCACCCTCCAGAGTAATCAATCTCTCCTCTGGACTTCATGAATCTGCGAAATTAGACTTGGATAATTTACAGTGTGAGTCATCCTACAAGTCCATGGATGCCTACAAGAGCGCCAAACTCATGCTCATAATGCACACCTATGAAATGGCTCGCCGGCTGAAGGATGCAGGTGTTGCAGTCAACGTAGTTCTACCTGGCTTCGTAGCTACCAATCTCGGACGTAGTAGCAACAGTATGATGTCAAGAATCATGTTTGGGATGATGAAACCATTCCAGCTTAGTCCGAAGGAAGGTGCTGAAACATCGGTATATGTGGCATCTTCGCCTGATGTTGAAGGTGTTACAGGAAAATGTTTTGAAAAGAAGGAAGTCATTGAAACCTCTGAAACATCGAATGATACTGAACTGCAAAAAAAGCTCTGGGACATCACAGTGGATTTACTAGGACTCTAGAAACCCTCCAAAAGATCTCTCGAAGTTCTCAGCTTTCTCGTTGAATCCATACTTTCTCCATGCTGCAATGGCTGAATCATAGGTGTCCTTACTTATCTCCATGTACTTCTTGTCTTCAAGTCTTCTCCACGCTTTGGATAAGAGGTCCATTAAGGGCATAGACATAATTGCTAGCTCATAGTCAAACTTGTCCGGATCTTGAACCACAATTCTGTTCAGGTCAAGAACACGATCAACGACTAGCTTCAGTTCTGTTTCATTCAACGTATCAGCAATCAAAGAAGCGTGATAGCTTGCAGACATTACATCATCTCTGATGACCTCTCCATAGGAGAGGAACCACTCCTGTACATCTAGTGCAATGTTCAATCCAGTCTTGAGGGCGTTTGCTCTTATCTCATTTTGAAGCAGTCTTGAGGCTAGGGCGATAAGTGAGGTGTTGGTGTTACCCAAGTATGTTGCGTATGTCGTTGGTCTCGTGATCTGTGTTGCATCAATTGTATTGACATCAAGAAGTTGCATAGCAATATACAATAATTGAATCTCTGCTTCTGGCAGCTTTCCTGCCCGTGTGAGAACAGGAGAGATGGAGTTGGTGACAACGAAAAGGGAGAATCGAACTCGAGCCTTTGACCACTCTTCGTCCAATGTTTCATAAATGTCACCGAGAAACTCTATAGTCCTCTGAACATGGTGTTCCCTGGCATTGCCTGTAGATAGAAAATAATACTCCGCATGGGTAACACCAACGCTCTGAAAGACGCTGTCCAAGGTGTAAGCAAACAGAGGAATCTCAGTCTTCATGAGGTCCCTGAAGTAGTCACGATAGAGCATGAGTACCTCTTCAAGAAAGTGCTTTCTTTCGCCAATCGATAAGACTGGCGACTCCGCCAGAGCAGTTAGTATTGCAATATAGTTCTGTAGCTTCAGCGATGCTGTGATTCCAACCTCGTTCGCTTTTCCCTCCTTCTGAAGCTCCCACATCAATTCCTCATTC
The DNA here is from genome assembly GCA_011364905.1 of Candidatus Thorarchaeota archaeon. Classification (GTDB taxonomy): domain Archaea; phylum Asgardarchaeota; class Thorarchaeia; order Thorarchaeales; family Thorarchaeaceae; genus SMTZ1-45. The sequence goes on along the minus strand of RDNZ01000016.1, from coordinate 26,323 downwards.
GTGACCCACGAGATACTACTCAAAATACTGGAGGTTTGTGTCTTGTATAAGTCAAGTTCGTCCTTGAAGCCATCATAGCTAGTTATGGAATAAAGTTTAGCAAAGATGTTGTTCCGTTCCTGAATTGCTTCAATGAATGAACAGTACACCTCAGACTTTCCCCTATACATTTGCTGTAGTTTTTCAGAGAACTCGTAATAGTCAACTACTCGAGCATCAAGAAACAGAAAACCCAGTATGAGATGCTCTTCATCATCAATGAACTCGAAGTGATTCATGGATTCCCTGAAAACACGATAATAGTCTGCGGGTATGACCTCGCCTGCTATAGATCCAACTAGAACTCTAGCAAATTTGGTAAATTGGTGTTTGTCGGACAGATTAGAGGCAATCGTTTTTAATTCCACGAGCGTCGGCGGAGTGGCTTTCGTCATCGAGTGTGCCAAAGCACCCATCTTGATACTGAATATTCCTGCTAATTCTCCCTCACAGCCCATAGCAATTGCGCAAGCTCTATCAAATTCTCCTCTCAGAGCATGAGCCAAGGCATCGCTCAGCGAGCCCGTGAAGTCTTCCTTCAATTGGCTCCACTTCTTTTCAGGCGCACGTCTGTCCAAAAGGGCATCAATCTCCTGAGTCACCTCGGCAAAACGACTGTCACTTTTGAGTACTTCATGGATTGGGTCCCACAGGTTCGAGAGCGCATCAGGAAAGGAGGCTTCGATATGATCTTTCACGTAGGGATCAAGAATCCGCTCTATAATACTCGTCTGTTTCTCATTTACAGATCCATCCGCGCGCTGAATCTCAGACTCATCTATCTTCTCCGCAATCACACGTAGAAGGCTATCCATGTAGTCTTCAGCCTTGGTCACCAATGCCACTACTGTGAATCCCTTGCTGGTTTCTGTGACAATCATTGTATTGTCCTTGAATGCTAGTCTTCTTACTTCACCACTACCAATTATGTTACTCAATGCCTTTGTGGCTTCGATAAGTGGTCCTAGAATTAGCTCTCCTTCTGCCTCCATTGAGCTTTTGAACTTGATAGGTACGCCGCCTTCAGTCAGAACACCCACCAGTCTAATCATCTTGAACCCACAGCCGTTTTGAGTAACTTGATTGTCATAACATCTATAGAAAAAAGCCTTCTTGATACGAACTCATGCCTTTGAATGAATTGAATCTCTGTCTTTCTGAGTTTCTTGAGATTGACAGGGGGTCGACTCCCTGCTCCTCTCAGGGATGTGAGTTTTGTTGTACCGAATCCAGTGCTTTATTTCTGTCTGCTGACATCCAATATCCATATCACTCATGAAATGTTGAGGAACTCACTAATGCCAGATTGGGACAGCATCTTTGCCGACAGAGGCCGGGTGTTTACAGGTCCTCACTCGGAAATTGATAAAGTAGTGAAACTGATTAAAGACAAAAGCGGTTCAAGAATCCTTGAATTAGGCTGCGGGTCTGGACGACATGTTATACACCTTGCCAAACTTGGTTTCGATGTTTATGGTTTTGACGCATCACCAAAAGCAATCAGAATGACTCAAGACTGGCTTGACGAAGAATCTCTGAACGCACATCTTTGTCAACACAGGATGGAAGAACCATTTCCCTACGATGACAACTTCTTTGACGCAGTCATTTCGACTCAAGTCATACATCATAATCTAATCACAAATATCAGAAAGACTATCCTTGAGATAGAACGAGTTCTCAGGCCAGATGGAGTCCTCTTTGTTACTTTTCCTATATTACGTGCTAGCCCAGCCAGTAAGGACGATGGTTGGAAACTGAAAGAGGTAGAGAAAGGGACCTATATCCCTCAAAGTGGATGGGAGAGTGGCATCCCTCATCACTATTTCACAGAAGATGAGATCCCTTATGAGTTTCAATCGTTTGAAATCCAAGAAGTCTATCTAGATGAAACGGGTCATCGATGTGTCATTGCCAAATTGCACCTTGACTAAATTTGGTCCTCAAGTCCAAAGGTTGGAAAAATCAGGCTCTTCACCTTCTCAATAGTATCATCCACAGCGCGTCGAATCTTGGGATATTGGTCACTAGGCATTCTGAAGGGTCTGCTGGTCCATCCACCTCTCTTCACCTGAAATCCGTGTTTCTGACACAGTTCAATCCACTCTGCTGGGATTGTCGGAGGCAGTGCGATGTCCGCAATATCTGCCAATAAGATACTCCAGATCTTTGCAGCAGCAACCGCATTGTAGCCGCCGCCTCCGGTCACAACCAGCTTTCTTGTTCCCAAATGGACAAGCTGACGGACAGTTTTTGACATTCGCTGATAGGTGTCGTAGGTCAGCATTAAATCGGTCAACGGGTCATTCATGTACCCATCCGCACCAACTTCCCAAAAGACGAAGTCTGGCTTATACGCTAGCCAGATTGGTACGACAACATCCTCAAAGGCTCGCCACCATTCAACGTCGTCTGTTAGTGGCGGTAAAGGAATGTTGACCGAGTATCCTTTTCCTTCGCCGATGCCATTCTCTTCTACTCGTCCTGTTCCTGGGAAAAATCCCATACTTAGCTCGTGAAGTGAAATAGTCAGGACATTGGGGTCGTTGTAAAATGCATGTTGGACGCCGTCTCCATGGTGGGCATCAGTATCGAGGTAGAGAACTTTCTTTTTTGGATACTTCTCTTGGTATTTCTTTAATGCAATAACGCAGTCATTGTAATAGCAGAATCCTGAGGCTTGACTTTCTGTTGCATGATGAAGGCCTCCAAAGAATGATACAGCATCCTCGAATCTGCCATCAGCTACTCCCAATACAGCGTCAATAGTTGCACCTACTACATAGCTTGCATACTTGTCCACGCCTGGGAAGATTGGACACTCATCGGTATCTAACCCAAAGCGTGCAGAGAAAGCAGTACCCATGTTTCCGAAGAGCTCCAGTGTTTCGATATATGATGGGTCATGAAACAGTAGGAGTTCTTCACGTGTTGCAAGACGCATAGGTTGTATAGATATTCGTGGACTGCTGAGGAGCCCTGACATCACCGGTAGCTTCCATGTGACTTCTAATCTTGCTCGATTCCAGTAAGGATTCGGTTCTGTCCTCATTCTGTCAAGCTCGTCGATACCGTCCAGATCAAGTATCGCCTTTGGATCAAATACGGCTGTGAGCTCTGACATCGGAGAACCCCCGGATAGTGTTTTAGACTTGGAAGTCTGGTTCTATTCTGCTCTTATGTTTGCTGGCTATGAACTCTCTTAGTTGCTTCGAAAGCCTCATTATTCTGTAATCAGCATGTAAATTTGCAATGTCGAAATATGATTTGATTAAAGAGACCTTCTTGGGTAATTTAGGAGAGCAGATTCCTATCTCCCTCTGGAAACATCATCCCGAAATAGACAGGACCCCTGAGGGTCTTGCTCAAGCTGAGATTGATTTTCATAGGCTCTTCGACCATGATTTGATGAAAATATCCTTCTTTGGCCACTATCCCTGTATTGACTTTGGCTGCACGGCAGTCTATGAAGGAGAAATGTCAGGCTCTACAACCTTGACCAGCGCTGCAATAAATGATGTGAGCGACTGGGAAACCCTTGAGCCATTGGATGTGAACTCAGGGGAACTTGGCAATCAGATTCGTGCAGTTGGACTGATTCAGAAGTACGCTCACGGCGTTGTTCCCACAATGGCCACTGTGTTCGATCCCGCAATGGTGGCTGACAAGATATCAAACAAGAACCTTACCAAGTATGCAGATGAATACCCTGAGATATTGAAAGGTGCACTTGATATAATCACCGATGTCATGGTTGATTTTGCTCGTGCAACAATCGACGCTGGTGCTGATGGAATATTCCTAGCTTCTCAACACTCCACCCAGTCCTCTGTCACAGATGCACAATACAAGGAGTTTGTCTATCCCTATGATCTCGAGCTGATTACACGACTCAGAGGTAAGGCCAAGTTTATTGTCCTACATCTCCATGCTCGCGAAGAGAACGAAGAGATTCGGTTTGACAAGATAGCAAAGACTCCAGGCGTAGATGCCATTAACTGGGAGGACCAAAGCTCAGCACTCTCTTTAAAGCAGGGTAAGAAACGGTTTCGAGGAGCTGCTCTCGGAGGCATTGATCATAATGGCATTTTCAGAACAGGTGGTCCAGAAGAGGCCCAAAAACAAGTACTTGATGCGATGGTTGAAGCTGGACCAGACCGCCTAGTCATTGCTCCTGGCTGTGTCATCACAGTCGATACACCAGAAGAGAACATCTCTGCTGTCAGAGATGCAGTGCGGTCAATTAATCCCTATGACTTCGAATAGGGGGTGTACAAATGACCAAGAATGCTGAGGTGGCTCGTGTTCTGAAAGAGATTGGTCTGCTCTTAGAAATCGAGGGCAAAGACAAGTTCAAGCCTCTTGCATATTATCGTGGTGTGAGGTCCATAGCATCCCTGGGAGAGGATGTTGAGACCATAGCCAAACGGGATGCGCTCACAGACATTCCGGGTATTGGAAAGGGCCTCTCAGAAGTTATCAAGCAGTACCTGGAAACTGGAGAGGTGGAGCTTCTTACGGAGCTCAGAACACGTGTTCCAGTAAAAGCCCTTGAGCTTGACTCAATCCCAGGCGTGGGTCCGAAGACCATCAAACTTGTGTACGACAAGCTTGGTGTGACAGACCTCGAGTCACTGGAACGAACTGCAAACGAGGGGAAACTCTCTGGTCTTCCAGGTCTTGGTGAAAAAACCCAAATTCAAATCATTGAGGGAATCAAGGTTGTTCGAGCTGGACTCGAAAGAACGCTTCTTGCTGATGCCATGCTGGCTGCTGAGGGAATAGAGAATGCACTCCGTAAACTAAAGGTCATCAAAAAACTTGAGATTGCTGGATCAACTCGTCGGCGAAGAGAAACCATCGGAGACCTTGACATTCTGGTGGTTGCAACGGATCCCGAGGCTGTTATGGCCGCCTTTGTCAAGTCCGATGGAGTTTCCTCGATTCAGGCTCAAGGACCCACAAAATCGTCAGTGCGTTTGGGCTCTGGTCTGCAAGTGGACCTTCGAGTTTTGCCCGATGATAGTTTCGGTGCTGGTCTTCAATACTTCACTGGTAGCGTGGACCATAATGTCAGAATACGATCGATTGCTCAAAAAATGGGGTTGCGTCTCAATGAATATGGTCTCTTCAAAGGCGAGAAGAAAGTAGCAGGCGAGGATGAAGAGGGCATCTACAAAACACTTGGACTCCAATGGGTACCTCCTGAGCTGAGAGAAGACAAAGGCGAGATTGAGGCCGCACAACGAGGAGAGCTTCCTGCTCTGCTGTCCAAGGACGACATTCGGGGAGACCTTCACAGTCATACAGACCAATCTGACGGCAAGAATACGATTGAGGAGATGCTGGATGCTGCACAGGCGTTGAATTACGAGTACTACTGCGTATCAGACCATACTCAAAGCCTTACAATAGCAAATGGCATGGATGAAAGCCGCCTTCTGAAACGGATTGAGGAGATTGACGAACTGAACGCATCAGGCAGATGGAAAATGAGGATTCTGAAGGGTGCAGAGGTGGACATCTTGGCGGACGGTGGTCTTGACATCGAGGATTGCGTTTTATCCCAGCTCGATGTTGTCACTGTGTCTATTCATAGCAGGATGAAAGACACCAAGGGGACCATGACAGAACGTGTCTGCCGCGCTCTGGAGAACAGCCATGTACATATCTTAGGGCATCCTACTGGACGTCTCATAGGGAAACGATCAGAATTCGAAATTGATCTGGAGCGAGTCTTTGAGACCGCACAAAAGCACCATGTAGTCATGGAGTTGAATGCGTATCCACAGAGACTAGACCTCAATGCCGGTAATCTTCGTGCAGCTATTAAAATGGGTCTAAAGATTGCAGTCAACACTGATGCACATAGAATCTCAGAGCTTGAGAACATGCAGTTTGGAGTCTTTCAAGCACGCCGGGGATGGTTAACCTCGAATGACGTCATCAACACCTACCATCTGAAGGAACTGATGAAGGCGATTAAGAAGTAGGTAGGGTCTGAAAGGCTTTCACAAACCGCTTTTGCTAGTCACAAGATGTGACTTCGTCCTGTGACCCTCTCAAGTGGCTCCGCTATATATACTAAATCTGAGTACTAATTCTTGTGAAATATCATGGCTCTAACAACTAACTCACGAAACACATCAGTGCTGAAGAACGAGAAAGCGAAGGTCTCGACCTTTGCTCTGACCTATGCCTACACTTATCGGAGGTAATCTCATGGCTCTTGCTAATGTTGAGAAACGACACATGGAATCTCATCTCAGAAAGAGAATGTCTACTGACGCGATCACTCGTGCTTACTTCAGGAGGTAATCTTCGGTGGTCAAGTTCGACTCGCCAGTACAGAAGTCCTCGAATGAGGCCCAGAATAACAAGACCAGAGATGGTAGCGTCCTCTCTGTGGCTGAAGTGCTCGCGTTGGAAGCAACATGAGCACTACTCTTTTTCTTTACGGAAAATTAAACTCGTTTCACTCGTTTATAACCTGAAGATTAAGTTCCGTTCGTTTTCAGGGACGTGACAGTGGTTGAATGACAAGGATCTCCAGAGTTACATAATATCACACAACATAGATGCTGAAATTCTCACCATGGTGGGGCGGGTTCATTCAGTCGATGCTGCATCAAAAGAACTTGGGATTCCTCCAGAACGAATCATCAAGACAGTGGTATTCGTAGTTGACGACAAAGTGATTCTTGCCATCGTGAATGGCACCGACCGTGCAAGTTCAAAGAGATTGGGCGCTGCCATTGGTATTGCACCTCCCAGACTTGCGTCGCCTGAGGAGGCACTCAATCTGACAGGATTCGAAGTTGGTGGGACCCCTCCGATAGCTATCAAAAATGCTGATGTCCTTATTGATTCAAGAGTTATGGAGATGTCTGAGGTGATTGGAGGGGGCGGGACAGATCATCATCTCCTCAGAATACGCCCTGAGGAAATTGTGAGAGCTACTCGTGCGAGGATAGTTCGTATCAGGAAATGAGGAAGTTGACTCAGAGTTAGTTACAGGGATGGTGCCGAGGATGGGATTTGTTCCAATCATACGAAGCGTATGGTTGTTCGAACCCATGTACTCCTGCGAGAGTGGATTTCTCCTAGGAGTCAAAGCGATGTTTAGCTGATCTTGAGTCCACCGCCGTTGGCCGCTTGGCTACCTCGGCATACTTTGCAGGAATATTCTATCTCAATATAGCCGTTTTGGCTTAAACAATGAAAAAGGCGAGCAGCACAAGATTTCAGTTTGTTTCAAGGTGAGGTCTGATTTTGGCATAAAAGTCTGAGATTATCTTTGATCTGTCGTCTTCGGTCTCAAGAATAAACAATCTAATCTGTTGTCCAGCCTTAATCTCCTTCACCAGTCCCATGTCAACAAGAGGTTGCATGACACGATGAATCGTAGAGTGTGCAAGCCCAGTTTCCTTTGCCAACCTACTCAGATTGAAGAACTCCTTTGGACGGTCTAGGAAGTGCTGGACAACGCGGGTCTGCGCGCGGGATGCAAAAATCTTCTCGAGCAACATCTTCATTTTTTTTCCCTCTTGTTGGATTCACTTTTTCGTACCATGAGTAATTCGGGTTCCAATCTTTTCTTTGTTGAATACCTTTTTCAAGTTCTCTGGGTTGTTCCCATTGAATATCACAGTTGGGATCTGTGATCGTTCAACAATCCTGATCGCAACAGGATCAAACAAATTGTATTGTCCTGCTTTGATTCCCTCATCTGAGAGAATCTCTCTCAATTGAAAGATAGTCACGCTCTCTAGTTTCTTGGCGTCTGGCTTCTCAGGATTTTTGTCATATACACCATCAACATTGGTCGCGTTGAACAACATGTCTGCATGTATCAGTTCTGCAGAGGCCGCAGCCACTGCATTGGTCGACTGACCAGGCACCATGCCCCCTAGCAGTACAACCTTCCCCAGATTGACTGCCACCTCGAGCTCATCGTAATCGTCAACAACCTTGGGATACGCAAAATCACCAAGAGCTGCACCAAGGAGTTCGGCATTATTTCTTGCCGCCTTTATTCCGAGCCAATCGCACTGTGCCTCATCTGCGCCTAGGGTTCGAGCTGCTGAGATGTAGACTCGTGCAGGTCTTCCACCACCCACAACGACAACCAACAGGTTTCCATCATTGACCAAAGACTTGATTGAGTTAGCGTACTCTCTCAGTCGGTCAATACGAACTTGACCGTCATCATCATAGAGGAGTGATCCTCCAATCTTGAGTACGGCTCTCATAGAACTTCCTCTGATGCACTTACGGACAAGTTCTTCTATTGGATATTATTAATGAAGCTTTCTTGAATAGACCAGTTCGTCGATATTTCGACCAGAAAGAAATGTGCCTGAAGGTTGTCTAACGCGCCAACTCATCCATTTTCATCCAGTCTGACGCCTCATTCAGCCGGCTGATATCATCTGGGGTCAGTTTGAGTTCCAAGGCTCCAAGATTTTCTTCAAGTTGTTGAGGGGAGTTTGCACCGATTATGGGTGCAGTCACTATCTCTTGAGCAAGGACCCATGACAAAGCAATTTGAGGGACTGATGCATCATGGGTTGACGCCAGCTCCTCTAATGTGTCTACAATTTTGAAGTTGCGGTCCTTGAAGTAACGGGCTTTTGTCGTTTCAGCTCTTTTGGAATCAGGCAACTTGTCCTTTGAGTATTTACCAGTCAAAAACCCGCCTGCTAATGGGCTATAACTTGTGACGCCCAGGTCGTATTTTTCAATCACCGGCTGAAGATGCTTTTCGAAGTCACGCCTTCGTGCTAGGCTGTAGGATGGCTGAATAGCTTCGTATCTTGCCAGACCATTTACATCGCTGACCCACAGGGCCTCGACAATCTCTGCGGCCGTATGATTCGATGCTCCGATATAGTGAACTGCTCCGCTTTCGATGATGCTTGTGAAGGCTCGAAGGGTTTCCTCCTGAGGTGTATCTTGGTCTGGTGAGTGGCTCCAGTAGATATCAACCCAATCAGTATTCAGTCTATTCAGACTCTTCTCAATTGCATCCATGACATGTCTTCGTGAGAGTCCACCATCATTAGACCTATCACTCATCTCTCCTTTGACCTTGGTAGCCAGCACCACATCCTCCCTCACTCCCCGGTCTGAAAGCCAACTACCAATAATCTCCTCTGACTTTCCAGCGTATGATCCCTCACCCCACTTGCTGTAAATATCAGCAGTGTCAATGGTGTTTAATCCAGCCTCAAGAGCTGTATCCAAAAGACTATGACTGGCTTCTTTGTCGATAATCCAGCCCATCTGCATAGTTCCTAGAATAAACCGTGATACTTTCAGACCTGTGCGACCAAGCTTTCTGTATATCATGGCTAAACAATTGTTAATGGTTATGCATAACTCTTTCGTTATGTATGGTTAGTTCTATTTGGCCATAACTCTTAAAGGCCAGAAGCAATCTTCGAGCCCGAGCGTTAAACGCCCACCCTTGCTGACATCAAGGAGGCTAATCCTTTTGTCTAAGCTAGAACCAAAGATTAAATCTAAACGTTGGAAGCCTGAAGCAGAGGCCGAACTACTTGAAGCATGGGCCAATGAGGATACCTATGAATTCAACATGGACTCTGGTAAGAAATTATATACAGTGGACACTCCTCCTCCCTATCTCTCTGGCCCGATGCATGTGGGTCAAGTTATTCACTATACACAGATAGACACCATTGCACGATACAGACGGATGCAAGGTCTTGAGGTGAATTTTCCTCTTGGCATTGATCGAAATGGTCTTCCAGTAGAGGTTCGAGTAGAAAAAGAACTTGGAATTCATATGCATGAGACCCCGCGAGAGGAGTTTCTTCATCTGTGCAAGCAACGCCTCGACGAAGCCGAGAGGATATCACTCTCCAGCTTCAAGAGACTGGGAATAGCCTTTAACACATACGAGGACGAAGGCAGTTATCGCACTGACAGTCCACGTTACAGAGCTGTCACGCAAGCCACGTTCATAGATATTTGGAACAAGGATCTAGTGTACAGTGACTATCGTCCCAACAACTGGTGTTTTGAGTGTGGAACCACAATTGCTGATGCTGAAGTGGAGTACAAGGAACGTCCAACGAAACTCAACTACCTCTATTTTGAGGTTGAGGGACAAGAACCTCTTGAGATTGCCACCACAAGACCTGAGCTGCTCTGCGCATGTGGTGCGGTGTTTGTTCATCCGAGTGATGAACGATACACATCTTATCAAGGGAAAACTGCAAAGGTACCTATCTTTGGTCTGGAAGTTCCCATCATATCAAGCCCCACTGCACAAATGGAGTTTGGAACTGGTGCACTGATGGTTTGCAGCTACGGAGATCAAGCTGATGTGATGGCATTTCGCGACTATGCATTGACACCAATCGCCGCAGTTGCGACAGACGGTACCATGACTGAGGCAGCAGGAAAATACGCAGGAATGAAGATTGAAAGCGCTCGCGAGAAAATCATTGCCGATCTCAAGGAGAAGGACCTTCTCTTCAAACAGGAAGATACCATTCAGAGGGCACCACAATGCTGGCGTAGTCGTAGTCCCATAGAGTTCATTGCGATGGATGAGTATTATGTGAAACAGACTGACTATATTGATGAACTTCTCAAGATTGCTGCAAATACGCCCTTCTATCCCGACTTTCATAGACAGATTCTCATAGACTGGCTCAATCGAGTGAGTGTTGATTGGCCTGTCAGCAGGCGCCGGTATTACGGGACTGAGATACCAATCTGGTACTGTAAATCGTGCGGCAAACCTGTGGTTCCAGAATTGACTGACGTGCCAAAATACTACCAGCCCTGGCGTGAAGACCCACCTTTCAAGAAATGCCCGTTATGCAATAGTGAGGAGGGCTTTACAGGCGAGGATAGAACCTTTGACACATGGATGGACTCCTCTATTAGCGGAATGCAGGCTGTGGGGTACATGTATGACGAGAAGCTCTTCAAGAAAGGTTTCAGCAATGTCATGCGTCCTCAAGGAAAGGACATCGTTAGAACTTGGCTTTACTATTCTCTACTCAGGACACTTCAGCTGACTGGCAAGCCTGCCTTCAGTGAGGTGTGGGTTTCGGGACATGTGGTAGATGACAAGGGAGAGGCAATGAGTAAGTCAAAGGGCAACTCACCTCCGCCAATGCCCTTTGTGGAGAAATACGGTGCCGATGCCATGCGTATCTATGGTGCACTGGAGGCTGGTCTTGGCAGTGATGTCAGATTCTCAGAGGACCGTCTAGCAGGTGTGTCCAAGTTCATGACCAAACTCTACAATGTAGCAAGGTTCATCTCAATGTTCCCAATTCCAGAACCAATTCCTTTCAAACAACTGACTCCTGTGGATCAATGGATACTTGCTGAAACGAATGCTTTTGTGGAACGGATTGGGCCGGAGTGTGACTTGTTAGATTTCCATAAACCTGCGACTGAGATTCGCGGATTCACATGGAATTTCTTTGCTGATCATGTCCTTGAGATGGTGAAGGGAAGATCCTTCAACACTGACAATGCATTTACTGATAAAGAACAGAGGTCTGCATGGTTCACGCTACATGAGGTATTGAAGGTCATTGCACGAGCCCTCGCGCCGATGACACCATTCATCACTGACAAGATATACCGCGAGCTCTATGACGAGAAAGGTGTTCACAGACACGACTTTCCAAAACCTATGAAGGACTGGCGGTCATCGCTGACTGAACACACCGATTTGTTGCTTCAGACAAACACAGGTTTCTGGAAGTTCAAACGAGAGAACGACCTCTCTCTGAGACAAGGTCTACCTGAAGCATACATCTCTGAGAAGCTCAAACCATGGGCTCAAGACCTTAAAGCGATGCATGGAATTGAGAAACTAAGTTTTGGCAAACCTAAAGACGATGTCTTCATCGAGGTAAACCTTCCTGAGACTGAGCATGTGATATACATTCGTCCTCCTGTCGAAAAGAAAGAGTGATTGGACGACTGGAGTCGCTCCAATCCTTTCATTTATCCAACAACAACACTGTTCTCATGTTCTGTTGGACACTTCATGCTGTTCGAGACCAAGCAATATTTTCCAGCCAAATCAAGAGCTCGCTCAGCTTTTGGTAAGAGATCCTCTTCAGCAACTGAAACTTTTGTTTTCAGAACCAGTTTTGTGAATTGAAATCCCTTGTCAACCCGTTCAAGCCTACCGTGACCATCGCATGAGAATGATTTGAACTCAAAACGCATCTTCTTACTAAAAGTGACGAATGTTGTCATGAAGCATGAAGTTGCAGCTGCTACGAAGAGGTCTTCAGGGGAGATAATTCCCTTCGGCCCCTCAAACTCAGGAGGAGTAGCCACTTCAACATTCGGTTTGCCTTCAATGATCAAATCTCCAATCCGGCCATGCTTCCAATTGACAGTCGCCAAGTACTCGTGAACATCATCAGTCATCTATATCACTTGGAATCGCTGGAGAATCAGCATAGAAAAAGGATTTTGTTTGGTCATGCAATTGTGACATTAGTTTCATGTGAGATAGGACACTTCATGCTATTGCCGATAAAGCAATACTTGGCTGCTAGCTCAAGAGCCCGGTTAATCTTCTTTCGGATGTCCTCTGATTCAATCACGACCCTTGTCTTCATGTCTATCTTTGTCATTTCAAAACTTCTACCTACTCTTTCGAGAGTTCCTACTGCATCACACTCAAAGGACTTGAACTCAATTCTCATCTTTCTTACGAATTCAACAAATCCGTTCATGTAGCACATTGCTGCTGATGCAACGAAGAGGTCTTCTGGAGAGTGATACTTTGCCTCATCGGTGCCTCCTGAAGGAACCCCTGTTCTGATGTTGACTTTTCCTTCAACGATGAGATCACCACTCTTTCCGCCAGTCCACACAAGTCGTATAGGATATAACTTGGCTTCTTCGCTCACTGGGTACACCTACTTCTTAGTCGCGCATTACTCAGGAAAAAGGGTTTAGGCTTGGCAATATACTATTTTTTCACTGCCTTGAACACAGCAAAGAATGGGACTCTCCGTTCTCTATCAAAGAACGCATCATCACCAACTGGCTGTGGCTCGGCAAACTCAATCAGCTGAAATCCTGTGCCCGACAGCGAATTGAGGTATGTTGAGAGGGTTCGGTGGAAAAAGCTGATTGGCTTGGGGAATGTGTCTCCTGCCTTGGTCTTCCAGAAACGCTCATACTCCCTCTCTTCGAAATATCTGTCAACCTTAAAATAAACCCCCTCACGTCTGTGCGTTTTAGGATCTCTTCCTCCCATTTGCCATGCTCCTGGTCCATAGAAATTGAAGGCGGGATGGACTATTGAAAAAACAAGAATACCCCCATTCTTTAACACTCTATGAAACTCCTTGAGGGCATCTTCCAAGCATGGAACATTCAGCAAGACAAGATTGGAGAGAACGATGTCAAATTCCGGATTGTGGACGGACTCGATATAGCACACATTGTCAACCCGAAAATCAACTTTGATAGCGTCTTTTTTCGAGAGTTGTTGGGATGTTTCAATCAGACGTTTCGACACGTCGATAGCTGTCACAATTGCTCCTCTCTTGGCATAGTGTCTTGCAAGATACCCCTCTCCACAACCTGCATCGAGAAGCTTTTTGCCCTTCACATCTCCCAGAAGTCTTTCTACACACGGATTTAGTATCTCTCTGTGGTGTGGCGTTCCCATCCCATCAATGAGCCCTGCGAAAGCATCAGCATTGTTCTCCCACTGTTCACGGATTTTATCGTCCATACCGCTGAAGGGGGACTTGGCTCTTCTGAAGTTTTCGAATTACTCTAGATTTTGTCCCAGATCTTTCGAACGCGCTTTCCAGTATCTGCGATGAGCTCCTTCATATCATCCATAGATGCAAGACCGATTTCCACACCAATCTTCATGATTGATGTGTGAGCGATCTTGACTTTTCCGTCCTCTTCGTAGACTGTGAAACTGCATGGAAAGATTGTACCCATGTCTTTTGAGATGTCAAGAGCTCGCTTAGCAAATTGCGGGTTGCAGACCATGATTGTGGTGTATTGCGGGTAATCAATACCAAGTTCCTGTTTGAATACGTCATGAATACCCTTTGTGAGTTGAACACCGAATCCCTCACTCACGCAAGCATCTTCAACTCTCTTTACTGTTTCTTCGAACCCATACGGGACTTCCTTTCGTAACACATCGATCATGGCTGTTTTTCAACTCGCCTCGATAATATGGCTTTGGATTGGGTCAGAATCCAAACAAGATAAGAGTCGGTTATTTGAAGCATTTTTCGGTGTAGACCAGTGGCAGTCGATGAATCTCCGCCTGAAGATGAGGAAACTCAGAGAAATCCAGCACTTGTATTTGGTGCAGCTTCGCTCCTGAATGACACAGGTTCAGACATGATTGCACCAATATGGCCTACTTTTCTCACAAAGCAACTCGGACTCGAAGATGGTTTTGTGCTGATTGTCGATGGGCTTGCCCTGACTGTCACCTCTCTAGCAAAGATTGGTGCAGGATATGCTTCAGATCGCACTGGTAAGAGAAAGGCGTTCATAACATTGGGGTACACGCTTTCAATGATCGCCCGCATTGGTTTTATTCTTGCAACCTATGCATACCAGCTTTTTCAGATAGTCCTATGGAAATCGCTAGACCGTCTGGGTAAGATGAGAGGCCCTCCCCGTGATGCCATTGTGGCTGGGCATGTAAAGGAAAAGAAAAGAGGACGGGCATTTGGTATACTTAGGTCGCTGGATACAGCTGGAGCAGCTATTGGAACCATCATTACTTTCTTCCTTTTCGATTTCTTTGGGTACACAGGTATCATCTTGCTAGCAGCTATACCAAGCCTTGGATCCGTGATTGTCGTGAGTGTCCTGATAAAGGAAACACGTGGCAAGGACGTGTTCAAGGGAGTCACTTTTCGAGGGCTTGATCGAAACCTGAAACTCTTTCTGTTTGCTTCCATTCTCTTTGCACTAGCAACTTTCAGCTACTCGTTATTGATTCTACTCTCAGAAAGACTGGGATTCTCAGTACCGCAACAGACACTGCTTTACTTATTATTCACACTTGTCTATGCCGCTTCTGCATATCCCTTTGGATGGATGTCTGACAAGATTGGCAGAAAGACGGTCATGGCACTTGCTTTCCTCTCTCTTATCCTGACATCAGTATGGATCTATCTGATTTTTGATCCGTTAATGGTCATTCCCATGTTCATATTCTTTGGTCTGATGAACGGCGCATTAGACCCAGTCCAGACAAGTTTTGTCGCTGATTTGGTGGAGGCGGAGCGCAGAGCGAGCATTATTGGAGCTTTTCAGATGGCTGTGGGTATCAGTGCACTTCCCGCAGGTATTGTGATAGGATACCTATGGGATTCTTACGCACCAGCGGTTGCATTTCAATATTCAATCATTCTAACCCTTTTTGCCCTTCTGATACTATCTCTAGT
>RDNZ01000016.1:5110-9077 GCA_011364905.1 Candidatus Thorarchaeota archaeon | reverse complement strand
GTACTTCTGGGGACCAATTCCCTTTATGATAGAAGCCGCTATGATTCTTTCAGTCATCATACAGCATTGGCCTGACTTCTGGATAATAACACTGATGCTGGTGATGAACGGAGTTGTTGGATTTTATCAAGAGAATAAGGCTGATAGTGCAATTGAGAAACTCAAGGAACGCTTATCACCCATAGCTCGAGTTTTGCGCGATGGCGACTGGAAACAGATTCCAGCAAGAGAGGTTGTACCTGGCGATGTCGTGAGGATCAGACCTGGTGATGTGATCCCTGCTGATTTGAAACTAAGTGAAGGTGACTATCTTTCAGTAGATCAGTCCGCTCTGACTGGAGAGTCCTTGCCTGTAGATAAAAAGGTCGGCGATGTTTCCTTTCAAGGATCTCCTGTCCAAATGGGGGAGATGGAAGGTCTAGTAATCAACACAGGTATGGACACTTATTTTGGTAAAACAGCGAAGCTAGTTGAAGAGGCAGTAACACAAAGTCATTTTGAAAAAATCATCCGAAAGATTGGGAATTATCTGATTGAACTAGCAATCCTTGCTGGAGCTATTGTCTTAGTAGCTTTGATTTTACAGGGGAAACCTATCCTAGATACTATCAGATTCGTTCTTGTTCTAACTGTTGCTGCAATTCCTGTAGCTCTACCAGCAGTTCTCTCCGTCACAATGGCTGTTGGTGCAATTGCTCTTGCCAAGAAAGGGGCAATTGTTAGTAAGCTTGCAGCTATCGAAGAAATGGCTGGTGTGGACATCCTCTGTACTGATAAGACTGGAACGATAACTCAGAACAAACTAACTGTGGGTGACATTATACCATATGGCGAGTTCTCAGAGGGTGATGTTCTGCGTTTTGGAGTAATGGCGTCTGAGAAAGAAGACAAAGACGCTATTGATGATGCAATAATTCATCGCGCTGAAACCGATCCGAGTCTTGAAATCATATCAGAGGAAGAGCGAATTGAATTCCAACCGTTTGATCCTATATCTAAACGCACCGAAGGTACATTCCCATCATCAGATGGTGGTCAGTTCAAGGTCTCAAAGGGAGCTCCTCAAGTCATTGCAGGGCTTTCAAAAGAGCCAAGAGACACTTGCGCGAAAATAGACGAAGATGTGCTTGCTCTTGCCGAGAAGGGATTTCGTGCACTAGGTGTGGCAAGGACCGATTCTTCCGGCATCTGGCGGTTCGTTGGGATACTTGCGCTATTTGATCCCCCTCGTGAGGACTCTGCGGAAACCATAGCAAGTGCGCAACAAATGGGGATTAACGTCAAGATGGTCACCGGCGACCATGAGGCAATAGGGAAAGAAATCGCTAGTAAGGTCCATCTCGGACAGAATATGGCTCTACCAAAAGATTTCGAGAATGTTCCTGATGAGCAAGCTGAACCCATTGTAGAGTCTGTCGATGGATTTGCACAAGTCTTCCCGGAACATAAGTTCAGAATTGTATCTCTCCTTCAGCAAAAGAATCACATTGTCGGAATGACTGGCGATGGTGTCAATGATGCTCCTGCCCTAAAGAAGGCTGATGTAGGAATAGCAGTACAAGGCTCAACTGATGTTGCCAAATCAGCAGCCGAAATTGTTCTCACAGGATCGGGCATCTCAGTAATCGTTGATGCGATAAAGAACAGCCGAAAAATCTTCCAGCGAATGAGTAATTATTCGATATACCGTATCGCTGAATCTATTCGTGTGATCCTCTTCATAACAGCATCAATTCTTGTATTTGGGGATTACCCTGTCACTGCAATCATGATTGTTTTACTTGCATTACTGAATGATCTACCAATAATGACCATAGCATATGATAACGTCAGGTATTCCAAAACTCCTGAGAGATGGAACTCAAAAATGCTTCTGGGCATGGCGACCTTTCTTGGTATCATTGGGGTGACTGCATCCTTTGGAATCTTGCTGATTGGAAATCTAGTTTTTCACCTAAGTGTTGATGTACTTCGGTCATTCATCTATCTGAAACTCTCTGTAGCTGGGCATCTCACTCTTCTTGTTGCTCGGACGCGAGGTCCATTCTGGTCCGTGAAACCAGCCTTACCCCTCATTTCCGCGATTCTTGGTACTCAATTCATTGCCACACTAATTACAGTGTATGGCATTCTACTCCCCGCAATGGGTTGGGGTCTCGCTCTTTTCGTTTGGGGCTATGCGCTAGTGTGGTTTCTTATCACTGATGTGCTCAAGACCCTCTTTTACAGACATGGCGGCCTAAATCTAATAGAGGAATTATGAAATGAGATGCGAAAGAGAAATGGAAACTATGGTCTTTAAACAGGAGGACATCAGAGCAGCACATGATGAGCTCGAGAAGAAACCTATTATAAGATAGAATCAGACAAATGGTGATGAGTGATATGCGGTACATTAAGGACTTGATTCAGGAATATGAAGCAACAAAACGAGGAGATTTGGACGAGCGCGCCCTTCTTGTACTCCAAATGATTGAAAACTCTATAACTTATCCTCCTCTAGAGAGGATAACAAAGGAGGATCTGTCAAAGATTGACGAGTGTATCACCCAGCTAGTGAAAGACCTTCGAAAAGATAAGCAATATCTCTTCAGTGTTCGAATCTCGAAGATTTGGAAGAAGCGTAAACACCTCTGTGAACAGGCAGAACTCTGGCATGAGGTCAAAGATGATTATATGGACTCCATTGAATATCATGAGGAGGTCAAATGGCTCAGAGACGAGCGAAAAAGATTGGCCCAAAGCGATTTGAAACGCCCATGTTAGACTGAGGCGATGGAGAATCCACAAAAAGGCACCATCACAAGAAATCAAGCTTCTATCTATGGAGGTTGCTCCACCAATAGAATGGTCTGATGGAGCATTGGAAATACTCGATGGAATACCTCCATTTGCTAGAGCTAGGGCGAAAGGGTCTATTGAAAATAGAGCAAGAAACATTGGGGTTGGTGTGGTTGATGAAAGTCTGGTCCTAGCAACTTCAGAAAAACAGGCATGAAGAAGGAGTTGAGCAACAATGGTACGTCATGATAAACGGAGTGAAGGATTGAGCACAGTCACCGCAATCACTTTTGCCGTGGGTACAATGATTGGAGCCGGAGTCTTTGTCCTTAGCGGCTTGGTTATTGACACTGCGGGACCAGGAGCTTTGTATTCATATATTATATGTGCGGTCCTAGTCACTTTTTCAGGACTATCATATGCGTCGCTTGCAAGTATCTTCCCAGAGGATGGAGGAGGCTATCTCTATGCTGAAAAGATGTTAGGGAAATATCCTGGATTCTTGACGGGCTGGATTATGTATATTGCTCAACCCATTGCACTATCTTTCATTCTCTTAGGGTTTGGAATTTACCTCAATTTGCTCCTCTCAACAAGTATTGACCCCCGAGTATTTGCTGTATTGGCTCTTATGCTAGTAACAATGCTAAACATAAGAGGAATTGCAGAAGCGGGAAAATTCGAGTTTTCAGTCGTTGTCACGAAGGTGTCAATCCTGATTGTATTTTCCATCATTGGGATTTTACAGCTTCAAGGCTCGGTCTTTGAGATGTCTCTCCCTCATGGCACCTCTGGCATTTTTCAAGGAGTCACGATGGTCTTCTTTGCATATATGGGCTTTCAAGTAATCACTATGATGGGTGGGGAAGTAAAAGAGTCCAGTAGAAAAGTACCGCTAGCAATGCTCGCGTCTATTGTCATTGTAGCCATTATCTATATTGGAGTGATACTTGCTTTACTTGCTGCAAATCTTCCAAACTATGGCAGTGAGAGCGTTTTTGATGCGGCGATGGTACTCGTAGGACCGATTGGTAGTGCTATAATCGCTCTCGGAGCAGTCTTGTCTACCTTATCTTCAGCGAATGCGCTTACTGCAGGTGCATCCAGAATAACTATGGAAATGGCGAGCGAGAAGCAAATACCAGGGAGGTTTGCCAAACTCAGACACAAACAGCCAACGAATGCA
>RDNZ01000016.1:0-5102 GCA_011364905.1 Candidatus Thorarchaeota archaeon | reverse complement strand
AATAACTATGGAAATGGCGAGCGAGAAGCAAATACCAGGGAGGTTTGCCAAACTCAGACACAAACAGCCAACGAATGCAATCATTTTGGGGTCCGGTGTAGCATTACTGTTCATCCTCTATGGTAGACTAGACACAATCATAGGACTCGTGAACAGTGCACAGATCATTGCAATGTTTTTTGTCAATGTGAGTGCATATGTTCTGACAAGAAATGAGTCCTATGTTGAATCCAAAAAACATTGGTTCAAGCTACCTTTCGGACCATTGTTCCCAGTTCTTGGCGCGCTCTCGTGTGTAATCATTTCACTAACACTCGCGCCTCAAGCCATTATACTGGGTTTCATTGCGCTGTTCCTTGGGTCCATTCTTTATTTGGTTGAGGACACACCCGAAGGTGAGAAAGAAGTAGAGAAGATCAAAGAGGTACTCAAACGGTGAAAAAAGAAGCGAGCATTTGGCCCCAAAACAGCGGGTCCTTCCTCGTTTTCCAAAAAGTCTTTGTTATGGTCATCTTCAATCATGACAAGTTGTGAAACAACCATGGATAGAAAAGTATCAATCCTTACTTTGATCACGATGACAATATTCCTGGGTAGCGTCACGGTAATGCTGTTCTTCGTAGGTTCGAACTATCCTGAACGATATGCACCGGCTCCCTCACAGGAGGATTATGATACTAGTTTTTGGAACCTCACAAGTGCAATCATCTCACCTGTCAATGTGAACAATCACTCATCAAGGAGCTCTGTAATTGAGTATCAAAATAAAAGTGAGTCAATCAATGAATGGTACTTTGACTATGTGAGCGAGTTTCATAGAGGCGTAGAAGTGAGGATCAATTCAGTGATTATTACCAAACAAAATATCACTTCTCCGAAACCAACAGTTCTGTATCTTCATGGTTATGGTGAACAATACTCGGATCATCTGCAGATGCTCAGAGAGTTTGCCGCCGCCGGATTCATAGTGATGGGGATTGACCAACCTGGTTCAGGCAATTCCACAGGATACCCTACTTTGAGTCCTTTTACATTCTTAAACGTGACTAGCGGACCTGAGGACTCCAGTCTTTTTCACTCTGTATGGGCTGCAGCACGTGCAATCACACTGCTTGAATCGCTGCCTTTTGTTGAAACAGATGCGCTAATTGTGGCAGGAGACTCGATGGGCGGATTGGTCACTTTCATTCTATCCGGAATTGACTCTCGTGTCGATGGATCTATTCCGATGATGGCCGCAGGAAATTTCCTCAACGCATTGACCTCTGGTTCTCTACTTAATCTTGTAATAGTACCTGCATATACTATCAGATCTACTGAAATGGACAACATAATCAAATGGTTCGATCCACTTGCATACACACGGTTACTGACCAAACCTGTTTTGATGATGTTTGGCACAGATGATCAATTCTTCCCAATAACATCAATGATGGATACAGTAAATGCAATACCAACGGAGCTCAAACTAGACATAGTCCCCAATTGGGGACACGAGGTTCATCCACGCTGGACTCATAATATTATCAGATGGATCGATAATCATTTCGGAGATGGGCCTTCACTGCCAGAACTCTCTCTGACCATTCAAAGCCCACTGGTCCTTCAAGGAAACATCGTTAAAACGGAAGTAGAGGTAACCGATGTCAATCTTGTCTTTTTGTGCTGGAGATCCAGCGAACCAGGTGCAGTATGGTTGTATACTGAATTGAGGAATAATAGTGGTGCCGTCCCCAATGTCTATTCTGGTGAGTTTGTGCCATTGACCATTGGAAAGGTGCTCTTTTTCGTCACAACTATTCAAGAAGACTCAGCTCAGATATCATCAAGGGTCTTTGTAGGAAGGGCAGGTTCTATCCTTTTTCCATTATTGCTCATTCTCTCCAGCATAGGATTACTGGGTGCCATTCACCTTCACATGTGGCGACCTGGAAGAGTACATTTGATTCGAGAGATTCCCTATATTATTGGAACAGTCACACTTAGTTCAGGGTTCATTTTGCCTTTTGTCATAATTGAAGGAAGAACAAGTCTTTCACTGTTCGAATTCATCGAACTTTATGGAGAGAGTTTTCTTTTGAGTGGATGGTTTCTTCCATCTATTCTTGCAGCAATCTGCTTCATCCTTTCTCTATCAGTATTCCGGCACAGATTTCAATTTCACGCAGCTTTCTTGGTCTGGTTGCCAATCCTGATTGTGACAATTATTCTCTATATTATTTTCAATGGGGTATTTGCGTTTGTTGGCGACATTTTTTCAATCAGGACTGGTATTGGGGCTATAACATTGATCTCTGCAATACCAATAATGCAAATCTTAGACCATACCTTCAGAAATCGACTTGCAAGAATGGACTTTCAACTCTAGTAACTAAAACCTAGATACTATTGTGCACCGGGCGAGATTCGAACATCCAAAGTACATCACAAAACAATGCATAGGTGATGCCATAAGACAATTATAGGCCGTCTTGAGAACTTAGTATACCCTTCAAACATTAGTTAATGGATTCTCAAGACCAAGGCCAGCTGAAGTTCATTACTTTTTTGGGAAACGAGTGACTTAATCATGTCATTGTCAATTAAGATTGATACATCATTTATTGTCCCATTATTCCAGTACCTGTCAGAACCCAGTAAGGAATCATTGGTTGGAATAACCACGCATAATGCTGCTATCAAGACACATGCACATGCACTCCGATTTCTAAACACCAAGGCGGGTATCACACCTTTCTGGAAAGGAATACTAGCGCAGCTATCGAAGGATGAGAACTTGGTTGAACATGTAAAAAGTGCGCTCACCTATCTTCATAGTCAGACAGACAAGTTCAACGACTTACTGATGGACTTATGGAACTACATGCCAGAAGGCACGAACCTAAGAAGCGTTCTCTATGCCATGCTTGGGTATGATATTGGAATTGTTTCTGAGGGCATGGCTCTCATAAACTTGGGACATCCTGAATTCAAGAGGAATCCTGATGAAATTCTCTTTATATCAATGCACGAGCTTCATCACGTGGTTTATACCGCCTATAATCCGCTTATTGATTTCAATCAGGTTCATCGAACCCATCAATTGTGTGATGCGATTAGATATTGCACTCATATGGAAGGTCTTGCGGTCTACTCAACTTTGGAACAGAGAAGATCTGCAAAGGCATTAGATAGCCGGGACTACAAACTGTTCCTGGATAGTCGAGCGAGGAAAAAACGCGTTTCAGAATTCTTTGATATTCTCGCTGAATTAGAGACCCGCGATGATAGCCCTCTCGATACGACCGACTGGGAAATCATTGACCGAATGAGTGGCAAGGATAGACTCTGGTATGTTACAGGGGCTCACATGGCTCAAGTCATTGAAACAAGTCTCGGCAGAGACCAGCTGAATGAAACAATTCGTCTAGGTCCTGATTATTTCTTCAAGACATATCACGAGTCAATTTGAGCAATTGGTAACAACTCGGCAGATAGGACTCTGAAATAAAGAGCAGAAACTATATTTCAGATGATAAAAAGAAGGGTAGAAATACAAAGGGATTTGAGAACTGAGCCAACCACTCTTGTGAACGACGAAGCACAGCGTCAGAAGCTGAAGAGGACCATAAAGGGTCAAACTCACTCAATCATTCAACGATTGAATGAAAACCCTGATAAAATCCGTCAGGTGATTGAAACAATTCCTATGGATACCAGAATCAAGTGAACGACATCCGGCTTTCACTGGTGGACCGGGGGGGATTTGAACCCCCGACCTTCTGAATGCGAATCAGACGATCTACCAGTCTGATCTACCGGCCCATTAATCGAATCAGTGAGCAATTGTATGTCTTAAGAAGTTTACCAGATGGTGACACTATGTCACAATCATAAATCGTTTAATTATATTCGAAGGAATTATCATTGGTGATAAATAACGCAGATATTCAATCCAGTTGATCCGCTCATGATTTTGATTTATGGGATTGTCTTTACAGCCATAATTTTGTTGTATGCTTCTAGAGTTCGAAAATCAGCAAACCCTAATCCAAGGCCTGAAAATGTCAACAGCATGGCTGGTGGCAGAGTCGAAGAGGTTACCACAGGTGCTGTTCAGGAACCTATGCTTGACCATCTTGTGAGCATTGAAGAAGAGCGAGAAGACCATGAGGATGAGGATCTTTAGTGTTTGGTACTTACTAGATCACACTTCAATGCCAAATGCTTCAGAGAATCTCTCAATTCTCACGAATTCCCTCAGGAATTCTCTCCCTTTTTCTGTGAGGAAGTAGACTCTGTTTTCATTATCTGAATTCTCTTCTTTGATGAGTTCTTTTTCTTTTAGCTCATCAAGATATTGTGTCAATCGGTCATGAGACAGGTTTGCTGCATAGAGGATTTTTGTTGGGCCTGCTCCTTCTTCTCCCTCATTCTGGATAGCACGCATCATATCAGCTAGGATGCGCATCTTTGAGCGATAGGCCCGTTTTCCACTCATTCTACTCTGCCTGCCTTGACTAACAAGACCAAAAATGACAAGAAGCCAAGAAGCTGAGCCGCTTGACTCAGCAGATAGAACCCAGGATTGGCTGCAACCTGGGCCATCATCATATGGCTCAATAAAAGCAGGAAGAACCCAACTAGAACATAGCGTGCAAAACGACTTCTAGTTGACATATAGTTGATGATCGCCTGCAAGACAACAATGACCAGAACGATGATGGCGATGACCTCAAGACTCGGATCCACCAAAAAGGTCGCCATTAGCATCATACTGCTTTCGGACACCTCTTGGGGATGTCGTCTGGGAGGTCTTGTTGCTATTACGAAGAGAACATACGCCATAATTCTCGATACACCATATGCGATTGTGACAATCCAGAAGACTACCCCACCAGCTTCGAAGTCAGCTCCAAAATGCACAAGAAAGTACCACGTGCCAATGATTCTGCCAAACATACCTGCAGATAGAACCAGAAATCCAGTGGACAGGTCAGACAATCGCTTCTGACCAGTGAGGTTGTATGCTTTCGTAGCATAGTACGTCACTATCAATGCAATTAATCCACTGATGAATTCGAAGACTAGATCCAGTCTGATTATTCCCAATCCTATTTGCA
>RDNZ01000015.1:51669-62070 GCA_011364905.1 Candidatus Thorarchaeota archaeon | reverse complement strand
ACCAGCATCAAACTCATCGGCTTGAATCTTTCCATAGATGCCCACTGATCCACCGCCAGAAACTCTCTCAACATCCACATTTCCCTCAATCTTGACTGACGCGCCGCCAGTCAATCTCTGCGCTTTCGCATCACCCGTGACTTTTATGGATGCACCTGCCTTTGCAGAAACACATTCAAGGTTCCCATCAACCTTGAAAGAGGCACCAACTTCAAAATCACGCGCTTTTGCGTCACCATTAATTACAAGACTGCCTCGTGGAACAGTTGCTGATTTTTCGACCGTTAGATTTCCATGTACAGTTATCTGGTCTCTACTCTTGGACTCAAGTCTTCCACATTGCAGCGAACTGTTGATCTCAAGTTCATCAACAATGTATAGAGTCCCGGAAATTGTTATTTGTCCGCCCTCTTCTGATTCGAGACTTCTGCAGTTTCGAATCTCGACATCACCATCAACATTTCCGAGTTTGACCGTGTCTTCGTTTTTGAATGATAATTTATCAGCCATCTTGGCCTTCACCTTGTGTACTTCTAACTAAATTGTTCTTCTTTTGCTATATAAAGCGGGGCCACAAATTAGGGTCACATGTTGTGACTATCTTCAGTACCTCCTTTCAGAGTACTCACATCCCAATGATCGGCTCCGGAATGGGGATTCCTACGAGGCCTGCGAGTCTCTTGTACAGTTCTAGGTATTGATGCCCACGAACTGTCACTTTGAAGACAGTCATTCCATCGTCATCATCTTCTTCAAGTAATCCTCTCTCCACAAGTTCGGTAATGGAATCCTTCGCTCTATCTACGGGCATGTTTGTAGAACGAGCAGCTCTCGTCAGAGGGCAAAATCCCCAGATGTAAATTACCCGAAGTAATTCAGCATAGATGTCATAACGTGTTCGCTTCTGAAGCTCTCGTTTTCTCCGCTTCTTCGGTTTCTCTTCTGGTGACATCCACGTTGACCTCCTATGGTCCTTGGTTAATGAAGATAAGAATCTAGTGTACCCGGCGATATTTTCCGTGTTGATTGGGACAAGTAATCCTTATGACTTGGGACACACGCTTAAAGCCACTGAGTCTGAGCCACAATGATTCGGTGTGTATATATGATCAATAAAGAAGGTGATCCTCTTTATGGACGCACATTTGAGGATGGTGCCTACTCGGCTCTCGCAGCTTTACCCTCTTTAGTTCGTAATTCGGTGGCGATGATGTGGTCAAGCTCGGGCATATCCTCGGAGAGGGTTTACTTGCTCGAGATGGATGATGATGTATGGGCATACATCTTCTTTCCATCTTTTGCTCTTATTGCACTGGCACCGAAAGAAGAGCCTGTAACTCAACTGAGAAATCTGATGCAATCACTGGGTAAAGCGATTGCGCATGATTTTGTGGACATTATTAAATCATGGAATGGGAGTATGAGCGATATTGCTGACCTAGATGCTCTAATTAACAACTATCTCTCAGTTGACCTCAATCGACCTCCTCCGAAGATTATCAAATTCATTGAGCGGTTGATTGACAAGGCGCTCAAGCTTCCAGAAATTGCATTTGTTGGTGTATTTGATGCAGAAGGGGATTTGCTTAAGGGAAATGTTCCTGAAGTCTACATCTTTCGCATTCAAGTAGAGATTGCTCAGGGAGCAATATCGCCTGTCATTGATATCGCGCCTTCAACTATTAGATCGGGAGACCATGTCCTGCAGATGTTGAAAGTCTATTCACTCACCACAGTTGCAGCATCTCAACCCAACGAAAGTAATCTCTACGCAACTAGTACAGTCAGTGAGATGGCGAATGCATTATACGAAAAGATGAGCTAGCAGTTATATCCGATATTATTATCATAATGAAACTGGCGAGTTTGTTAATGAACGAATCTGAGAGCGTTATCCAAGAAGCCACTGCTTTGGTGGATCATGCAACTTGGAGAAGCACTCATGACCAGGACTACTCTGCTGAACTTGAAATGTGTAGAAAGGCAAAGAAGGCGCTTGAGCAACTCAGTGGCTTAAATCCTGAATTGGAAAAGTTGAGACGAAAAACTCTCTCCCAATGTCTACTCGTAATAGACAATGCATTAGTGGGTCTCGGTAGAAACGATGGCAGTGTGGATCGGACGACTGAGGCATTGAACTTGGCTGAAACTTCTGGAAGTGACGTTCAGGTCGCACGTGCATTACTTGCACTCGGAAATGCATTCCTTAGCAGTGGAGACATCGAGCACGCAGAACAAAGTTGGGTACGCTTGTTCTTGTTGGCTGAAGCATGTCCCGATGATTCATCAATGAACCAAGTCGTGGGGTGGACATTAATAACACGCGGTCAAGTGCTGAATGCGAGGAGTCTCTATGACCAAGCAGTTCGTGTCCTAAAGGATGCCGATTCCACTTTGGAAAGCATTGGTGACAATTTCGGGGTTTCAACAACAAACGATCTTTTATCAGATGTCTATAGTAATCTTGGCGATGACGATAACTCTGAACAATGCAGCCTCAAGGCTGATGAATTCAGGCGTCGTTTGAGAAAAGAACCAAATCCCTTCTCATCTTGAGATGACGAAAGACACAAGTATTGCGCATGTGGGGTCGCCTTCAATACTAACCTGAGGTCTCTCAATGCTTGTTGTTGGAATATGTGGCTCTCCGAAGAGCGAGAATTCAAACACGAAGTACCTGCTTGAGAAAGCGCTGTCTGCAGTCAATGATGACGAGAAGTTGTTACTGAACATCAGTGACCATAACATCTTGCACTGTACAGGGTGCGACTCCTGCGTTCGGAAAAAACCTTGTCCTCAAAGCGCTAAGGATGACATGCCCGAGATTGAGAAGAAACTAGTCAGTGCAGATGCTATCATCATCGCTACACCATCCTACTTCACATCTGTTCCAGGGGTTCTGAAAGACTTGATTGATAGGTCCCGCGCTCTGAAGATGAACGACCATCAACTGAAGGACAAGGTCTTTGGTGCAATCTCCTATGCTGGACTCCGGTACGGCGGTCAGGAGCATGTAATTGATGTATTGAATCGATATGCTCTGGGTCATGGTATGATTATAGTAGGGAGTGTTGGAAGTCCTGTGAAACACGGGACATTTGGGTCTGGCAGTCTTCAGACTGATGAGGGATCTTGGAGGTCTGCGAAGGATGATGAACTGGCCACTAAAGGCAGTGTTCTCCTTGGACAGAGAGTTGTCGAAGTGACACGACGGTTACAAGGTCTTGGTGAGTAATAGTGACCTGCGGCCTTGTCCAAGTTTACACTGGTAATGGAAAGGGAAAGACAACCTGCGCATTAGGAGCTGGTCTCAGGGCTGCTGGTCATGGTCTAGAAGTCTTAATGATCTCCTTCATGAAAGCGAAGCTAGCAATGCGAGAGGGTGAAGAGGATATCAATTACGGGGAGTTCAGAAGTATTGGAGAAATCCCGAATTTCACTATCGTACCTGTAGGTCGAGAAACCTTTGTTGACAAGAACAATCCCGATCCTATAGACATCAAGATGGCGCAAGACGGACTACGTCTAGCTCAAGAGGCAATTTCGGGTGAGAAGTGCGACGTTCTTATTTTGGATGAGATAAACGTTGCAGTTGAATGGAACCTGATCTCTCTCGAAGATCAGCTTGCCCTCATAAGAACTAAGCCTGAGAAAATGGAACTGATATTGACCGGTCGTTACGCACGGCAAGAAGTCATTGATGCGGCAGACCTTGTTACCGAGATGCAGGAGGTCAAGCATTACTACGAAGGAAAGAAGGTGTGTGCTCGCAAAGGCTTTGAGTTCTGAATAACGCAACTTGACTAGATGACTGTAAGTGCGCAAATCTATTTCATGAGAGTTTGTTATTGCTAAAGGCTATTCTGAAAAAGCCCATGTGATAAGCTTAATATTCTGCCCCTTTTTGAGTCACTTAATCCACGAATTGGAGGAGTATTTGATGGTGGACGATGTTTCTAAGAAAATTGCAGCAGCTAAAGAAGACTGGGAGAGGAATACCATTGCCCCTCATCAGACTAGACATCCTGACCGTAGGAAGAATTTCGTCACAACCTCCAGCAAGCCTGTGAAGGTGTTATACACACCTCTTGATCTCCCGAATTTTGACTACCTGAAGAAGTTGGGATTCCCGAGCGAATATCCATACACTCGTGGTGTTCAACCTTCGATGTATCGTGGACAACTTTGGACCATGAGACAGTTTGCAGGAATGGGCTCTGCCGAAGAAACCAATGAGCGGTTCAAGTTTCTTCTGGCAAATGGCCAAACTGGTCTCAGCGTTGCATTTCATCTACCAACACTCTATGCTAGAGACTCCGATCATCCTTTCTCTCATGGTGAGGTAGGAAAACTCGGCGTAGCAGTTGACACGTTGAAGGACATGGAAATCCTCTTTGATGGCATACCCTTGGACAAAGTTACTACTTCAATGACTATCAACGCTCCTGCTTCAATCCTACTAGCGATGTATATGGTCGCTGCTGAAAAACAAGGTGTGTCAGCTGATAGGATTGGGGGAACAATCCAAAATGATCTTTTGAAAGAGTATATAGCTCAGAAGTCATGGATTCTCGCGCCCGCTCCATCATTGAGAATCATTGGAAACATAATGGAATATGCGACAAAGAATATCCCGAGGTGGAACACAATCTCAATCTCAGGATATCACATTAGGGAAGCAGGATCTACCGCAGTTCAAGAATTAGCATTCACCCTTCTCGATGGTATGGAGTATGTAAAGGTGGGAATAAAGCAAGGTTTGGATGTTGACGATTTTGCGCCTCGTCTCTCATTCTTCTTCAACGCTCATAATGATATATTTGAGGAGGTCGCCAAGTATCGTGCTGCCCGAAGGATTTGGGCTCGTGAGATGAAGGAAACCTTCGGGGCTAAGAAAGAGCGGTCTCTTTGGATGCGATTTCACACTCAGACTGCAGGATGTTCACTCACAGCGCAGCAACCGATGGTTAACATTGTAAGGACTGCATATCAGGCACTTGCTGCTGTACTTGGAGGGACACAGTCACTACACACCAACTCAATGGATGAAGCATTGGCGCTTCCAACAGAGGAGGCTGTAATGGTAGCACTTCGAACCCAGCAAGTTCTTGCTCATGAGAGTGGTGCAGCAAATACAATCGATCCTTTAGCTGGTTCCTACTATGTCGAAGCGTTGACTAACGAGATGGAAGATGAAGCATACAAGTACTTTGAAAAAGTTGAATCTCTGGGCGGAGTTGTAGCAGCTATTGAGAAGGGATTCTTCCAAAAAGAGATTGCAGAAGCGTCATACCGATATCAGAAAGAGATTGAGAGTGGTGAACGGACCATCGTCGGTGTCAATGACTATATTCTCGAAGGCGAAGAAGTCACGATTCCCGTGTTGAAGATTGATCCAGAGGTGGAGCGCCGTCAGATAGAGCGAACTCAGAAGATTCGAAGAGACCGCGACAATAAGAAGGTCGAGGCTGCGTTAGACGGACTTCGAAAAGCGTCTGAGAGTGATGAGAATGTCATGCCTCACATCGTAAAGGCTGTCAGAGAGTATGCCACAATTGGAGAAATCTTCGAGGTCTGGCGTGAACTCTGGGGCGAGTGGGATGAACCGAAGATTTTCTGATATTCAAGTGCCGTAATTGTTCATAAGTTCAAAATTTCTAACCGAAACCGTAATATGTGGGTAGTATAGCAGTGGGTCAAAGCATCGATGTCTTCGAGCACATTGCGGAGTGCGGCATAGACATGAACACTGACTGCATTGACGGACTTTGTAAGCAGAAAATCCAAGCGGTTGACCGTGCCATCGGCCATCACAAAAATGAGTGGTCTGTTCTTCTGAAATCAACAAAAAACCCAAAGGATGTGGAACATGCACTTCGCTTCTGTCAGGTGTTTCATCTAGAACCGAAAGTAAAAGTCGTAAATGACAGCTATGTCGTTCTGGTCAAAAATGAGCTTCTAAGTCTTCTCTAATTGACTCTATTTCTTGAATTTTCGTTTAACAAGAATTGTGAGGAATACAAATCCTGATGTTCTTGCAGTCGTCCCAAGAATGTCTACTCTGTTCGATGGTCGCCGAACAGTTGGTGCCATTACGCGCTTTCTCTCAAACACATGTTGAACCATATTAACCATTGATTTACGCAATCGTTGGAAAATTGTACCTCAAGGGTAATATTGCAGATTTGATGCTCGAAAATGGAGGGACTATGAAGCAAATTGATTGGGTAGGCGTCAAGAAAGTTGTCATCTTGATTTCATTACTAATTGCATCCACAAGCCTCATGCTACACCTTACCTCTCCCGGAACGACTCGCAGTGGTTTCCCTGCATATATTGATCCCTATAGCACATCTGTGCAGAATCTACACCTGTCAAACACTGTTGGCTATAACTTTGGAATTGAAATCATAGGTCCTGAAGAAATCAAAACAAATGGTTCATCCGCCTACCTACTACTTCCTTCACAGTACAATGATTATCTAAACGGTACGCCTCTCAATGAAACTGGTGCACTGATTGGTCTGACTGATGGTGGCAAGAATTCATTCGAAACGACACTTAGTGATAATCTCAACCTCTATCTGGTCTTTGCTAATGAGGGCAATACGACAGTTTTCTGGGAGTACTACTACTATGTCCTTCCAATCAGTTACTATCCAACATTCCTTGTAGCATTTACTGGAGCATTTATCGCGATTGTTGGTTTCACATCATTGTACACTGGATGGAAACGTTGGTTCCTTGCGGCATTAGGTGTTCAGTCAGTCTTCTTTCTCATACGGGTCTTCACTCTGTCAACATACAGTCTTAATCTACCAGCTATCTTCTGGGACCTGATCCAAATCGAGCCATACAATGACTACCAGTACTTCTATCTCTCATGGATACCCCGCCTGTGGGAAGGTGTTTGGCCATATTCTGCAGATATGGTGGCCTATCTGTATCCTCCCCTTTGGATCTATACTGTTGGCATGTTTGGTTCCATTCCCTCATGGTTGCCTGGACTGATTCTCTTCACATTCAACGCCGCTACTGGAATTCTCATCTACAAGATTGCTCTCAAACTGACCGATGATACAATCCGATCTAGATTCGCCATGATGCTCTATATGTTGAATCCATTCACCCTCTTCTATGGAGCATTCATGTGGTTGAATCCCACTCCATATGTCTTCTTCGTTACACTATCCTTCTATCTTGCATTGATTGAGAAGGAAAAGCTGGCAGTTGCATTGATGGCTGTTGCAACACTATACAAACAATTTGCAGTTATTTTCTTTCCAATCTTAGTAATTTTGTTCATCAAACGGGGAGGTAACTTCAATATCAAAGAAAAGTTCTTCATCTTCCTGAAACACTCATTAATCTACTCAGTTATTGTTGGACTAGTATCATTGCCTTTCCTTATGGTAAGTCCTACCTATTTTCTCAGTCAAGTGTTTCCTTGGAATGCAGAATACTATGGCCGGCTCATTGTTTTCATCCCTGACTCTTGGATGACAGTACATGCCAACACGTTCTACCTTTGGCTCAATTTTCCGAAATGGTTCACTGATTCTATTGCATTTCTGCTCAGTAACTATGTATTCTTGATTCTGAGTGGTGTTCTGGTCTATGGTGGTTTTATGTTCCAGAAAGCATCCGGACTCGATGAGCAGGAGAAGAAACACTCACTCTTCATGAAGGCGATACTCTTGGCGTTCATTGCAGTTCTTTGTGTCCAACTATTCTATCCTCGAGGTTCATACAAATTCTACCTTCTTGCACTTACGCCATTCCTGGCACTCTTGTTCGATACTAAAGACCTAGAACTTCGTTCAAGAGATACCTTCAACCTCCAAAGTCATCACTTTTTCAGTATCATCGTATCTAGTGCAGTTTTCTTATGCTACCGTTTTATCTACTTCTGGCTACTTGGAGCTTGGGCTGTTTTCTACCTCAGTAATAGTGATTCTTTGAAAGGACTCAAGAATCAATTATTGAGAGCATCTAATAGGAAAGAAATTTCGCCTGCAAATTTGGAAGAGATTAATTCCGAGTGACATTATTCTATTCGTAGTCCAACAAGTTTGGTTCATCTTCAACAAACTCACTTAGCAATCCTAAGTTCTCAAATAACTTCAGAACTGCGCTGCATGCCCACTTCTCTGTAGAATAGTGTGTGGCTGCAATCACATTGATCCCATGTTCTTTACAGATGTCATGAAACCTGAGAGATGGTTCATAATCGCGACTCTTCTTTGTCACTCCAGTTATGTAGGTCCTGATATCGGTATCAGTTAGCTCCTCAGCAATCTCTGGAAAGTTGCCGCCTCCTGCAACGAGCGCCACTTTTTGATTCGTGATTTTCGATTCTCCATAGGTCCACCTCTTCACCTGATGACCCACTTTCTTCTCGACAAAGTCTGAGAGTTCTGAAAATGACTTGTGCCTAGTCTTTCCAATAACGCCGACTTGCACGCCAAAATAATTGAAGAACTCTCTCTCACGTTCTACCTCAAGAGCTCTAGCTAAGGAAACTGTGGTACTGTAGGGCCCATTCCTGTCTAACGGTACATGAATCGCGTAATATGAGATCTCGCGTTCTCTTAGTTCCTCGAGATACTTTTTGGGGATGTTCCTGAATGGATATCCTGCGGTGCTTGTGTCCCAGATCATTGGGTGATGAGTGAAGAGGAGAAACTCTCTCTCGTCTGTGGTTAGGAGTTTGTCAAGCACGTACTCACTGGGAAACACTGCGGTGTAGACCTTTTGAATCTCCGATGAGTTGTCTAGAACGAGTCCCTTCCTAGTTTCCCTAAAACTCTCAGTGACATAGTTACCGAGGTCTAGAAGACTCCATTCGTCCTCTCTTAGTTTTTCAATCTCAAACTCCTTGTCCAAATACAAATACAGCTTCTCTGCTTTCATATTCGTCGCCTCTTAGTAGCCACATGGAGAACACTGCGTTCGTTATCGCTTGTCGCAATGTCCTTCAAGAAACCTTCCTTTTTGAGTTTCATACCCCGTCCTTAAACTAGAAGAATCGCATTGAATCAAAATCGATAGCTCTTACCATAGCCTTCAAGAGAGATTCATATGGAGGTCTAGGTTCTCCTTCCACAATGTTAGCTATCGAGTATTCATTGCTTAGTGAGGTGCTAGCTTTCTCCTTTATATGCTGAATAATGAAATGCTTTCGTTCATTGTAATCTCTGTCTGATTCATTCTCATATCTTCTAATCTGGATGTTAATGTCTACTTCATTGAAAACAACCATATGTCTGAGCATTCTGAGTCTGTTCATGACATATGGCAGTCTATTCTCTTCGAGCCCATCTTCAACTCTTAGTTGCAGCTTGAAATCAAACGCGCTGGCACTGGGTTTCTCTCTATATGACAAATCGCTAGGAGCAATTACTGCATTGATGATTTCAAGAGGTATGTAGAATATCAATGGTCTTTTGTTCTTTGGGGCAATCCACCACTCTTCCTTGATTTCATCAGTTATTTTTGGTGAATAGAGGATGTCTGTTATGAGTCCATTCTCACAGAGAATGAAATTACATAACACGCCTCTTGAAGTCAGCTCTTTGTCAAGTGAACTGGCCCATGATCCTATGAATACATCAATAATGTCCCCACTACCAAACTGCTCTATCAATGAATCATGAATGGTTTCAAGCACTTTCTCCCTGAATCGTTTTTCAGCATCCAAGAGGACATGCGCCGAGACTGACTCAACAATATCAAACCGTTTCAACCAGGATGATTCTAACACCTCTTTCATCTCTTGCTTGGACGCTTTTTGGAGCAACTGGTCAGTATCAAGACCATCAAATGCAGTTTCTGCCAGAGCACTGAAAGATTCTTGCCAAATGTGGAGAACTCGCAAATAGGACTCCTCATTGAGCTCATGTCTAAGAACCTTCACTACCTTGTCTATCTTCTCTAGAAGTTCCTCTGATAGGCTCGACTCATTCAACAGTCCAAGGCAGAACCTTTCGAAGTCCTCTATGGCTCGCAGCAAACCTACTACCCCTGTCTTAATTCAACCTGAGGCCATTTATACCTGTGCTGAAGAATA
Organism: Candidatus Thorarchaeota archaeon; assembly: GCA_011364905.1. Taxonomy (GTDB): domain Archaea; phylum Asgardarchaeota; class Thorarchaeia; order Thorarchaeales; family Thorarchaeaceae; genus SMTZ1-45. The sequence continues at coordinate 52,001 of RDNZ01000015.1, read as the reverse complement.
TGCGATTAGAACATTGATTAGCATTTCAGGAGTTTGAATTTTCAATTCTATAGACTATGAAGAACGAGATTGATTGAAACCTTGAGAGAGGGGAAATCTGTAATGACGCATTATTAGGAATTGCGGGCGACTGGGTCTATCTCATAGGTGCTCTCGCCCTTCTCGTGGTTTTACTGATACTATTACTTTCCCATTTGCCAGTGCGGAATCGGAACTGAAGATCAAGTCCTGCGGTTTATACAGAAATTGGAGATGTCTTAGTAGATGTCTGGTTTCATCTCGGGATTCCATGACCAACAGCGTTTACCAAGAAACTCTGATGAAACAATCAA
>RDNZ01000015.1:0-51659 GCA_011364905.1 Candidatus Thorarchaeota archaeon | reverse complement strand
TCTTAGTAGATGTCTGGTTTCATCTCGGGATTCCATGACCAACAGCGTTTACCAAGAAACTCTGATGAAACAATCAACCCTCTTTCCTCCATGTTTTGTAGGTATTCTTTGAACTCGTCACAAGTAACAACAACACCATATGTCAGGTGGAGGAACTTTTCATAGAGAGTGGCCTCAAATTCAATTATTGCGTGACCGAAGGAGAGCATTATCGCATCCTCGATCATGGGTGGGACTATGCTGAGTACAATCCGTTCGCCCGTGGGGGTTTCTACAATGCGTGCGTTCATTATAACACCTGAACAAGACTAACGAAGAATCAATATATAATGACCATGAAGGACCCTTGATTTTTACAAATCTTATCGACCATCATAATCCCGAAAAACATGAAAAAAGCTTTATCAGAGTTCCTAATACTTAAAAATCAGGTTCTAGGCACGATATGGTCTTTTAGTATCTTGATGGTATACAATCCGTTCTTGCGAAGGTCACCAACCATAGGAAGACCCAAGATGAGGATGTCTATTTCATTCCTGTATTTGGAGAGATCCTCAACAGCTGAATCTACTGTGCCCGAAACGTACTTTGTAAGCATAACTTCGAGGACGTTCGGTTTTTGCTTGTCAGTTATCTCCTCGAACAACCAGTGCTGTTTAAGGAGCTCCTTCTTCTTTGCTTCAAAATCATGCGCATCCTTCCCAATTACAGATGTGCATAGATAAAGAGACCATTTCAGATCATTAAAATTGCGTCCAACCTTATCACATGCTTTTCTCATTCGGTTTTTCTTCTCTAGTAGTTCTTCTGGAGTTTCGGTATCATAGTTCAGTCCATCTGCATAACGTGCAATGATTTCTTCCATCATTGGAGCCTTCAACTTTTGAGTTCCAATCCAGATGGGAATGCGAGGTTTCTGAACAGGTTTCGGTAGGAACATGGTTTCTTTGATACGATAATACTCACCGTCGAAGCTTGGTCTTGTTTCTGTCCAGAGGAGGTTGATTATTTGGATGGCCTCTCTCAGCTGGAGAACTCTTGTCTTGTTGGATGGAAATGGGTAGCCATATGCCTCATACTCTGATCTCTTCCATCCTGCTCCGATACCAAAGTCTATTCTCCCATTCGATGCGTTATCCAAAGTCGCTACGATTTTGGCCAATTGTGCAGGATTCCTATAGGATTGACAAGTAACAACTACTCCCAGACGAATTCGCTCAGTCTGTGGAGTCAATAACGCAAGAAGAGTCCATGCATCGTGAGCATGCTTCTCTACACTCTCAGGATTTCCAAAGAAGTGATCCGAAACCGTGAAGCTGTAGAAGCCTGCATTCTCGGAAGCCTTGGCAAGAGTTACTATATCTTCGTAGGTATACCCCATCTGAGGTTCGATTTGGATTCCAATCTTCAATTCTACCTCACTCCTGAAGAAAAAGGGAACCTGGTCCTTCATAATAACTTGTTATTTCTAGGTAAAAATAGTACCGGGATTTTTAGACTGAGCTGATTCTCTTACTATGTTTTCTAACACCCTTAGGCCAGTCCTCCACCTCCCGAATCAATGTTGTTGTGAGTTTTATTCTATCAATTTCTAGTAAGTCTAGTTTTTCGCATTCAAAAAGCGGTGAAATATCAACAGATTCTAACTGGTTATCATTTAGTTTCAGAAACTCAAGTTCTCTGAAACCACTCAGAGGGGATAGATCAACTTCTGTGAGTTTCATATCATCTATAGTCAGAATCTTCAGATCTCTACATTCCGAGAGAGGGCTTAGGTCAATCTCGGAAGTTGGATTACCTCCAAGGTTTAGGGCTGTTAGTCTAGTGCAAGAAGCGAGTGGAGTGAGGTCTACGCTTTTCAGATTGTTTGCTGCGAGGTCCAAATAATCCAAGTTGGGACAAGTTGCTAGTGGTGAGAGATCAATGGTTTCTAAGCGATTCGAGTGTAGAACCAACTCAACAAGGCTATTGCTCCCTCTAAGAGGATTGAGGTCGATTGTTCTCAGTTCGTTGAGTTCTAGTCTGATACTTTGTATATGGTCTAGATTCTGGACTCCTTTCAAACTAAACTCGGACAATCCTGAGGATCTCAAATCTAATGCTGTCAGCGATGGTGGACTCTTCCCCTCTTGCCTTACTTGCAGTTCGTAAGAAACGTAAAGATATGCAAATGGTACTCCTGCCAAACCAGCGGTGAAAGCTGCAAGAGACATGGCTAATCTAAATCCTATCTCTGCCCCGTGAGATCCTAGAATTCTCCATGTTAGTAGACTGAGGATGAGACCACACAAAAAACCGAGAATCGATAATTCTTCATTCCTGGTTAATGGTGCGTCCCTGATACTGAAGACTTGTGAAAGCTTGGGAAGTCTAGGACTTACTGAAGTCACTGCAATAAGTTGTGCTATCACGAGATACAAACCAAGTCCTAGAAAAATGGGTATTACAATCATGACTATTCTCACAGATAGTTCATATGGAGTAAATCCGAACACATACAAGAATAAAGAAGCCATTATCAGTACAAACAGGAATATCAAGCAACCGATCTTCCAGTCAATTTTCACTTCAGACATTAGCAGACTCCTACAGATGGAAACTCATGAAAGCTAATCTGTCTTGCTTTTACCAAATCTATAGTTAGCCGAATCCTTTCTCTGGTGGAATTCTTTGATGAACGGACACTTAGAGTCATTCTAAGGCCGTGTCTGTTCTCGCAGGTGGCGTGTGTTTCTAAAAATACTAGATAAAACGAATTCTGCGTTTATACTCTCTAACACCTTTTGGCCAAGTTTCGAGATCAAAATCCAACGTGGTTGTTAGCTCTATGTTATCAATCTCAAAATCAGACAGCTTTTGACACTCGAATAGTGGCGTGATATCGAGAGTTTTCAGCTCGTTATCATTCAGTTTTAGGAACCACAATTTTGTGAAGTTTCTTAGAGGTGAGAGATCGATCTCTCTAAGATTCATATCATCGATATTTAGAACTTCCAATTCTCTACATTCCGATATTGGACTCAAATCGAGGTGTGAGGTTTTGTTTCCTCCAATATTCAGACCAGTTAGTTTGAAACACAATGCGAGTGGTGTGAGGTCTATCGTTTCAAGGTCATTGTTTGTAAGGTCAAGATACTCGAGATTCGGGCAGGATGCCAGTGGAGAGAGATCGATGGACTCCAGGTGATTCATGTAGAGAATCAACTCCTTCAGGCTAGTGCTCCCAGTGAGAGGAGAGAGATCGATTGTCTTCAGTTCGTTGAATCCAAGATCGATTCGCTCATATTGGTCAAGATTTTCGATACTTGCTAGATTAATCTTATCAAGATTAGAATTTTCCAAATCCAGAGTCATCAGTTGCGGTTGTGCGAATCGCCTTTTCCAAGCATGATATCTGGTTGTGATTTCAATACCAAGAAAAAGCCAACCGCACCAACATAAAGTAGTTATTAAAAAAGTGGAGAAAACACGGTCATTGAAATCTACGGCTCTCTCCCCCAAGTAAATCCACATGAACAAACCAACGAGTATTGATGTTAAAAATGCAAGAATCGCAATCCCTTGGTCGAAACTGATACTCGCCAAACGAAAACTACCCATTTACAAATAAGGGTGAAGGCTAATCTATCTTGCTTCTTTCGAATCTATGGCTAGCCGAATCCTGTTTATGATGGATTTCTTCTGCGCGCTTTCAACGGTGATGGAGCATAAAGATAGAATGAGGGCAATATTTGCAGACATGCCTATTAGCAAAAGAGGAAGATGAGTAATGGAAGATTATGAAATACTATGACAATGTAAGTGAAATGATAGGCCATACGCCCCTTGTTAGAATCCATCATCTCAATCCATATCCCGATATCACACTTCTCGCAAAAATCGAGGGTCTAAATCCTGGAGGGAGTGTGAAGGACCGAATTGCCAAGTATATGATCGACAGCGCTATTGAGCGAGGGCTTCTGACTAAGGACAAGACCGTAATCGAAGCAACAAGCGGGAACACAGGAATAGGACTCGCTATGATCTGTGCCATTAGAGGATACAGATGTGAGTTGGTCATGCCCGAATCAATGTCGATTGAACGACGCAGAATGATGGAAGCATATGGTGCTACTGTTACGCTCACATCTGCAGATCTTGGTATGGATGGGGCTCAAGACTACGTGGATGCAAGGCTCATAGAATCACCAGAGATGTATTATTATCCAAACCAGTTTGAGAATCCAATGAACTGGACTGCTCATTATGAAACAACAGCTCAAGAGATAATCGAAGACACTGATGGGAAAGTCACGCATTTCGTTGCAGGTCTTGGTACATCCGGTACATTGATGGGTGTAGGACGAGGTCTGAAAGAGTTTGACTCAACAATCAAGATTGTTTCAGTAGAGCCTGAAACTGGAGCGGCTATCGCAGGACTGAAAGATTTGAAGACTCAGTACGTGCCAGGGATATTTGACGAAACAATTCTTGACCAGCGTATTTACGTAGATGATGTTTCTGCAGAGTGCACAGCAAAAAATCTGGCTGTTGAGGAGGGTCTCTTCATTGGTCATAGCGCAGGTGCAGCGGTTACAGGTGCTCTTGATTTAGCTAAAGATTTACACAATCAGCGTGAGTCAGAATCTCTAATAGTGGTGCTGCTGGCTGACTTGGGTTCGAAATATCTTAGTAGCACTCTATTCGAAGTTCCTGAACAGAGTCTTTGCCTGAGTTCGTCAAGGGTGACCTAAATCGCAGTTCACTTAGAGCTTTCATGATTGGTCAAACTGGAATCACAATAAGGGAATTAATGAGGAACGCATATCCTCTTTTTTTTATTCCACATTCGATATCTATTGTTAGCCGAATCTTATTTATGATGGATTTCTCCAGCGAAACCTTGCTTTCGACAACTACCGTATCAGCTCCTAAGGCTGAAGATGGAGGATTAGTCATTTGGTAGAGTATAACAAGGTCACAGACGAGGTGGTCAAGAAACTCACAAACATCTGTGGTGAGAAGTATGTCACCACCAGTGAACCGCTTCGTCATAGCTATATGGCGCGAGGGATTATGGGCCTCGAGGCTGTCGTTCCAGAGGTCATTGTACGACCTGCAAGCGCAGAGGAAGTATCCAAGATCCTCATTGTGGCGAACGAGAACCTGAGCCCTGTAACCCCTGCAGCTGGAGGCCTCAGCGGAGGCTTTGCATTACCAGCAATAGAACCTGGCGGAATCTACATGGACATGACTCGGATGGACAAAATGGAAGTAGATACTGAGAACAGAGTCATGGTTGTGGAGCCTGGTGTCAGATCTGGTGATGCATGGAGAATTTTCAAAACCAAGTACCCAGACTGGGCTCCGCCAATCCCTGATGGCGCACCGCCTGCAGCCACAGTACTTGGTGATGCCATTGAGCGAGGGTTCTCGCTCGTAACTGGTGTATATGGTCCTCAGGCAGATATGATAATGGGCATGCAAATTGTGTTACCAACGGGTGAGATCTTTCACACTGGCTCATGGGCACTGCCCGGTGCAAAACCGTTCTATAGATGGGGCGTTGGACCAAACCCTGATGGTCTGTTTCTGGGGTCTCAGGGCTCAATGGGCATCATCACGAAGTGTGCCATCAAGATGGTACCCCATCCTCACTATAAGACAGTTGTAGCCTATGGGGGCGAATCTTGGGATGACATTGTCAAGCCCGCTTGGGAGATTTCTAGACATGAACTGGGCATTGCGGAACGCACTGTCATGGTGCAGGGTGGTAACTATGAACTTGTCATGACGCGCTGGCCCAAAGAGAATGTTCCAATCGATTATGACTTTTACAAGAAGATTGGAGTCGACAAGAAGTGGATGAATTACGAGTGCTGGGCGTGGTCTCAGGAGGAGCTCGATGAAACCCTCAAAGGTATTGACAAAATCTACAAGGACTATGAGGTTCGGGAGAAGCGCTCGACTCCAAAGCAGGAGCTGCATCCAAAGCAGGTCGCATCCCGGCTCAAGAAGCCCAATAAGATTGCGGTCCCATACTCTCTCTGGCAGGCAGGATTCCTGTTCATCACCTGGTACTGCCCATGGCTTGAGAGTAGCAAGATGATGGAGGAGTACTGCGCAGCAATGGCGGACCACGGCTTCCCAGAAACGATGTGGGTTGCATCCATTGATCACGCAAGGCAAGCAATTGTTATGCCCATCCTTTGTTTTGACTGGACAGAGCCTGGCATTATGGACAAGATTCGGGAGTTCAACCTTGAGACCACAAAGAGTTTCCTGAAGAAAGGGTGGCTCAACTATCGGCCAGATCCATTCGTCCATGCGCCACAGACCTTCAGTCAGGCTAAGGAGTACTACAAGATGCTGGTCAAATTCCGAAAGGTCTTGGACCCGAACTTGATATTGCACCCAGGTCGTCTCGCAATCCCATGGGAGAGCGTCACGGACCTTCCCAATCCGACTAAAGAATGAAACTAGGGTGTGAAAAATGTTACGAAACATAACCACTATAAACGTCTACGATACAAGGAGAAATGAATGAGATGACAAGTCTAGAAGACCTTCGAAGGATTAATGCGCGGTGCATTCACTGCCGAGCATGCCAATACGCTTACTCCGGAGAACCTGACCGAGAAGGAAGGGACGAGGAGTACACAGGTATGCTTCAGGGTTGCCCTGCTGGTATCTATTTCGGCTGGGAAGGGTATTTCAACTCTGGAAAGCAATGGATGGCTCGTGCCTTTCTAAACAATGAGCTTCCTGCTAGTCAGGAACTCCTCGAAGTAGCAGAGGCTTGTACGACCTGCGGCATGTGTGAGACGCAGTGTCCCAATTATATCGATACTGTACATGTGACAGAAGAGCTGAGGGCTGCAGTCATAGAGGCTGGCGTAGAACCTCTACCAAAGCATGCGAAGTTCCGCGACATGGTACACAATGAAGACATGAGGAATCCGTACAACGAGGCGCGAAGTGATCGAACAAAGTGGGCTCAGGAAAAGTACGCAGAAAACATTGACAAAGATGTCAAGATTGGGTACTTTGTTGGATGCACAGGTGCGTATCGGCAACAACATGTCGCTGACAAAACAGCATCAATTCTGAAGAAACTTGGTGTGGACTTTACCATCATCTCGGATGAAGTCTGTTGTGGTTCGCCAATCCTGCGGACTGGCCAGAAAGCAGTCTTCAAGGAAGTAATGGAGAAGAACCTAGAGACCTTCAAGGACTTCGATCTCTTACTCTTCTCATGTGCTGGATGTTACAAGACCATCAGAAATGATTATCCACGCGTCAGTGGAAAGCCTTTACCCTTCAAGACACGTCACACTGTTGAATATGTCTATGACCTGCTGAAAGAGGGTAAGTTGAAGATCAACAAGCCCTACAACAAGAAGGTCACGTGGCATGATCCGTGTCATAGTATTCGTCACGTGGGTATCGCGATTGAGAAGGATATTCTTGAAAAGTCCCACAACTGGCTTCTCGATAGTAGAGCCGCTGAGAAAGCAAAGGAAGAACACTATGAGATTCCACGAGTGGTTCTGAAAGCAATCCCAGGACTAGAGTTGATCGAGATGTACAGGATTAAGGGCGATTCCTTCTGTTGTGGCGCTGGTGGAGGTGTAAAAGCGCAATTCCCAGACATGGCTTTGTCAACTGCGAAGGAGCGACTCCGTGAGGCTGCATCGACAGGTGCAGACATCCTGATGACATCATGTCCCTTCTGCATAACCAACTTCAATGATGGAATCAAGGCACTGAAGAAAGAAGAAGAAGAGACTGGCAAGGACCTCTCGGGTGTTGGATCAAAGCTAAAAGTTGTAGAGCTTCTTGAAGTTCTTGATGAGCTTCTATAGTTCTATCTTGGTGGGCCCTGCTTTGGGCAGGGTCCCTTGGTTTCTTTGTATTCAGTCTGGTCACGACTCGGAAGTTGAAGTTCGACGGTGATAATGGCAATGCACAAACCCTCTGAGCCTGTAACTGTCGAGAGTTACAATCCGAAATGGGTACTATGGTTCGAGAGGCTATCTGATTTTCTTCAATCTGGGCTTCGTCAACATGTAGTGAGGATTGAGCACGTTGGAAGCACAGCCGTTCCCTGAATGATAACAAAGCCAATCATCGACATTGATGTAGTAATCCAGAAGTCACACTTCGAAGAAACCAAGACCCGTCTGGAGGAAATTGGTTTCTCTCATCTGGGAGACCTCAGAATAGCAGGGCGAGAAGCCTTTGACCTCGTCGATTCTGTTTTAGGATGTCAGTTTCCACCGCATCACCTCTACGTGTGCGATACGGAGAGTAATAGTCTTCATAGACACATCGCTTTTAGAGAGTATTTGCGCGGACATCCCAATGCTGCAGATGAGTATTCCAAGATTAAACTAAAACTAGTCAAAAGGCACTCTAGAGATCGCGAAAAGTACTTCCGAGGCAAGGATAGTCTGGTCCGACCTCTGATGAAATGATCCCAGGCAATTGCCGCAAAGATGAGTGTCGCTACGCCCGTTATTATCAGCGCCTCTGGACTGACAGCAATCACAATCGGACCCGATAACTCGTAAGTGAGAAGAATGGTCGCAACGGATGCTGGAAAGGGGCTATAGATATCTGCTCCATAGTAATTTTCCCGAACTGCGAGATGCACTAGCCCATCTCCTGTGAGTGCCATGTCACAAACATATGGGTTCATAGCATATGTGTAGGGGTAGAAGTAAAAGCCGGAGTTGAAATATGGAAAGTCATTCGTTTCTTCTGAAATTGAGTCTTGGGAAACTATCTGTCCCATTCGGGAAATCCTTGTGATCATTATCACTGGGTGAATGTGTGAGTACACAAGAACTGCTACGAGTTGCCCATCAGGCCCAACCTCCATCGCAGATATGGTTGGATGATCTTGCCAATCCAGTCCATAGTTGAGACTCAGAGACCGGTTCCAGACAACTTCTCCTGCTGAATTCCACTTGGTTAGTCTAAGTTCATCATTTAGCTCCTTTGAACAAGTGTAGAATCCTCCAGCAGGGTCGATACAGAGCGCATCATGTTCAAAAGGTATGGTCCAAATATGATTTCCACTAGAATCATACTTCATGACTGAATCAACCATACTAACATACACGTCGCCATCAACGCACCCAAGACCTCTTGGAATCTGCCAGTTATACGACATTGCTGCATATTCTTCTAAGCTCATCACATCCAGAGTCTGATTCCACAGAGCTGTGCCAGATTGGTCTATGCAGAGCAGACTATACACGATGTCGTATGCTAGGGAATCTGGCAATGGGGTGTATCTCTCTGATAAAGACACGATGTAGATTCTTCCAGATGCAGACACGTCTAGGACTATTGGCACATCCCGATCAAAGAGAGAATATGTGCTATTCCATATCCCATTTCCATTAGAATCGATTGCAATGAGATTAATACCATATACCATCTTATCTAGTCCAAGTATGTACATTCTATTGTCTACAGCCTTGAATGATTGGAATTGAGTTTCTGCAAATGAGTACGGTATTTGAACTTCTTCCATAATGGGAGTATGTTGCGAAGTCATCCTTCCTAGTTTTAGAGAAGCAGGATTGCTACTCGAACTTTGGCTCAAGTATGAAAGGGAGTTCCGATCTATTGGCTCAATTGCTAAGCCCCTATCTGTTTCCTTCCATATGTCTGATGAGTTGTATTTGGGGGCCTTTAAAGAAGGTGTTATCTTTCTTGCCTCCAAGAGTGCTGTGACAGATATGTGCGTGATTGTGGCTGTAACAGTTCCCTGAAACTCCTCCCAAGGAGCTATGCTAGTGAGTGGATAGAAGAATTGGAGTGTTGGAATGATACCCACAGCCAGTCTATACTCATCACTGAGGTATCCTTGCGCGGAATCAAGCATTACGGAGCCAGAAAAGATAGCCTCGGCTTGGAAACGTTGCATCTGGAATTCAAGGTCGTAATACCGTCCAATCTCAAGGTCATCAAAGCTCGTTAGCAGGTATACGTCACTCAACTCAGGTTTTCCAATCCAGAAGTTGATCGAATACATGTCCTTTCCATATTCTTGGGACGCGAAGCTTCCTGTACAGGATATCTCGACTGTTGCTTTCATTTTCAGTGTGATTGGCGTCTGATTATACTGCCAATTGAATGCATGCCAGCTACGAGCAAACTCTTTACATTTGACGTTAGGAAATCCATTTTCGTAATCCAACTGATAGCCAGCCGTATGTGTCCATATGAGATCAAGGTTTCCATTACTTGTTTCTGATTGATACTGATAGCTAAACTCAGGAGACGAATCACCAATCTCGATGATTGGCATGGTCATCAGGTTAGGATCCGGTAGAAGCTCCCCAGTTTCCTGAGGATTTCCTTGAGCAACTTGAAAAGTACCGCCAGAGCTATCGAAGTCCACCGTGACCAACGACAGCAATAGTAACAGCATTATGCAAAAGTCAATCCTTTCCATTTCGACCCCTCAACTTTACCAACAATTCAGTAGTTGAAGCTGCATATTTTAACTTAGGCATTCCTGTTTTGCTTCACTTTCTTTGAACTTTCATAGTTGGAGTTTATCGTTTTTTCTTCACTATACTAGTCAGATATCACTTTTACAACATTTGTATCAGGTTTTTGTTAATGTAACTATCATTCTCTTGATTTGAACTCACATGCAACTTATTCCGAGATTGTGTCTTCTCAATGTAATTCGATGCTTGAGAGTAATCTAGCATCTATTCCTCTTTTAGAACCACTGCTAGAACTATCATAAACTCAACAATAAGACCTAGAAGAAACAGGGCTGGAACAAAGCTGCTAGTCAGCTCTCTGATAACTCCCACAAGAATGGGCCCACCGAATCCCATGATCTCTCCAATCGAGAAAAACAGGCCACTGGCTATGCCGGTGTATTTTGCCCCCACTGCAGGCAAGTCCATCATGACCACTAGCAAAAGTGGCAGGTGTGCGCCGCTGACAATGCCATAGAGGGCTAATGCTACTAGTAGTGGAATCCCGTTGGCAAGACTAGACAAATAGACACAAGCCCCCTCGACCAATAAGAGACTGACAATTATGGGCTTACGAGAACCGGCCGATGCAATCCCTGGTATAACCGCACTCCCCAGAAGACCAAGCCAGACTGGGAGCGATGCCCACAGTCCAGCGGCAACCGGATCCATCCCTTTCTCCTCTAATAGAGTGGGTAACCAGTTCCCAAAGCCATAGAACACAAGAAATGCTGCTGATCCAATGATTGCAACTAACCAGACATTTCTATTACTGAGCAATGACTGAAGCGTACTCACCAACGGTGTTTCATTTGGTCTGCTAGTTGGATCGACTGGTTGTTCCTTTGCAAAAAGAATCCAGCCCAGCGCAATGAGGAATCCTATGATTCCATAGAAAGAAAACACGTTTCGCCACGTGCCAACAAAGGGCAGGACAAAAGAATTGGTCAATGCTAACGCTGATGCTGATCCCACAGCCGCGCCCGTCATGTACAATCCAGAAGCTAAACCCCGTTCCCTACCCTCAAATGCTGAAGCAACTACCTTTGCCAAGCCAACTGAAACGGTAGGTCCTCCAAAGCCAAAAAGAAGTACGATGAATAGAAGCGATTGAAAATCAAAGACCAATGAACGGAGCAAGGCTGATGCAGAGATAAGTAAGAGTCCGACTGTGATCATCCTTTTTTGACCAAATCGATCAATGCTTATACCCACAGGAATGGAAAGCGGCACGTACATGAGAATAACACTCCCAAGAACAACTCCCATCTCTGAGTATGTCAACGATAGGTCCGCAGCTATTACATTCACAAGAGGTGGTATAGACGAAAGTACCAATCCAAACGCGAAATAGACAAGCCAAACAAGGGTAAGGATAACCCATCGATACGTAGAAGGCTGCGTTCGATGTGCTTCAGTCATCATGCTTTATCCCCTGCAACATGGTGTTCTAGTTGTATTGATTCTACCAGAGCGTCTATCCTTGTATTAGTTATTCCTACTCTATTACCTATGAGCAAGAGGAGAGCATTTTTCAATCGCGTATTACAGTTTTGTCAGGGTCTTAGTATGAGTATAAAATTTGGAGTCCACTTTGAACCTCTATTTGGTTTTGATTATAGAACAATCGAAGAAATCACATTATCTGCTGAAAAACTAGGATTTGACTCAGTATGGACATGTGATCATTTTTTCAAGAATAAAGACTCAGTTTCCACGAATAGCCTTGAGGCATGGACCTTACTTACTGCACTTGCAACGAAGACTTCCACAATGCAGATTGGCGTTCTAGTTACCTGCAACTCTTACCGTCACCCGGCACTTCTAGCAAAGATAGCTGCAACATTAGACATGATTTCCAATGGACGACTAATTTTCGGTATTGGAGCTGGTTGGAAAAAAGTAGAATATCAGGCCTATGGGTATAGATTTCCCTCACCTAAGGAACGAATGGACCGACTCGAGGAAGCTCTGCAAGTCATCCTAGCGTTGTGGACCAAAGACCAGGCAACCTTCGAGGGAGAATTCTACAGGCTGGCTGACGCAGTGTTTGCGCCAAAACCTTTGCAGACACCACATCCTCCAATTCTCATAGGTGGACATGGAGAAAAAAGGACACTTCGGTTGGTGGCAAAATATGGAGATATGTGTAATTTTTCTCCTTGGGGACCAAACAGACTTGAGCATTTATTGAATGCACTGAAGCAGCACTGTGCTGATCTAGGTCGGGACTATGATGACATCACCAAGACCTTCCTCGGGTATTGCTGCATCACTGATGATGAAGATGAGATTCTAGGTTTCAACAAGAGGCGAGCATTTGAACAGGGACTCACAGTGAAACAGTATCTGGAGAAACAAGCATCTCTACCCGGAGCTTGGGCGGGATCAATTGATGAGGTGACAGCACAATATGAGCATCTGGTCAATATGGGATTCACACATTTTCAAATACAATTCTCTTATGGCTATGAAATAGAGATGAGTGAGAAGTTTGCCAAACAGGCGATTCCCAGAATTTTACATCACTAAGCTCCTATCTCCAAGTGTTCTTCTCGGGGTCTTTGGTGCATTAATAATTGCCATTGGTTGAGTACTCTCGGTGTCAGAGATTCACTTTCTGGCCTTCTATTGACGATTTGGTTCACGCAACTATACTTATCTGGGTATGAAAATAGAATCAGCCAGCTCTGAGATTTTGTTTTCACAGTAATAACTTGATGAGAACCGAGTCTCCAGTTTTGCCTGAGGCGCAGATGCATGACAGAAACTATAGTCCGTCCACCAACATTGGAAGAAAGATCCTCGTTCTATGAGGTATACGGAACTGGCATACCAAATGTAGATACACTTACTTTCGATGCCTTTTCACGTTGGTGGAATAGAAGTAAGGTTCAAGGCGACCTCCCAAGCCTTTGGAGGGTAGCTGTCGTGAAGGACAAGATTGTGGGTGTTGCAATAAATGCTGTTCTTGACAGTCTTGGTTGGGGTGCGATTTGGGAGCTTGTTGTCGACAAGGACTGGCGAAACAAAGGTATAGGCACGACCCTGCTGCAGGAATCAGAGCAGGCATTACTAAAACGGAATCCCAACCTCACACACTTTGTGATTGGTGTGAAGATTCGGAATGCCCGTGCAATTTCATTTGTAGAACGACTTGGATACGGAATCCAATCTCTTGTCCTCCGCCTCGATGGAGAAGCAACCTCCACTCTCAAGGAACTGGACCTTGAGGTCAATATTGCGAGGCTCGATGACATACCGACTCTTCTTCATCTCAATCCTGATACCTATTGGGGCCACCGAGATCACAAAATGCTTGAATACTCCATTCGCGGTGGTAATTGTTATGTGATGAGAGAGAAGTCTAGCCACATGGTTGTTGGATTTGTCCGACTTGAGTATGACCAAGAGCAACAGGACTCCACTGTTATCTCTTTCAGCTACCGAGATGGATATGGTGTTGAGGTTGTTGATGCCGCCCTCAATGAAGTTACGACTAAGAACGCAATCTTCTGGGTTCAGGATAGACATGAAGATATTCTTGATCACTTCTATGCTGAAGGATTTCAGAGGGTTGAGGCTGAACTTCTGGCTAGAAAACGAGTCAGGAGCTAGATTGTCAGTCAACTCACATTCTAATCATCATCGGCCTCTCCCATCAAAAGTTTCCATGGGTCAACCCTCTCTTGCTCCGGTAGTATTTCCTCCGGTCTTGTTCGACCTCTGATGAAATGGTCCCATGCGATTCCACCAAAGATGAGGGTCGCTGCACCTGTAATTATCAATGACTCCGGACTAAATGTTATCACAATCGGACCTGACAGCTCATAGGTAAGAAGCGTGTCTGCCGGAAGTGATGTCAATAGGCTGTAGGGATAAGCTCCATAGGTGTTAGTCGAAACTGCAAGATGCACTAATCCGTCTTGTGTGAGCGCCATGTCACAGATGTATGGAATCATAGAATAGTAGGATACACCATAGTAGTAGAAATAGTATGGGTCGTAGGGGAAAAATGGATATTCCTGTTCTTGCTCTGAGATTGTGTCTTGGGAGACTATTTGTCCTGCCGGGGAAATCCTTGTAATTAAACTGGCTGGATGTATTTGCGAATATGCAAGGACGGCGATGAGTTGCCCGCTCGGACCAACATCCAATGCCGCAATATAGGGATTATCTCGCCACCCTAATCCGTAATTGAGACCCAAAGACTTGTTCCAGACGACCACACCTGCGGAATTCCACTTACACAATCTAAGGTCATCATCAAATAGTTTCGTACAGGTATAGACTCCTCCTGCAGGATCAACGCAGAATGCTTCATGGTCCACTGTTTTGGCCCACCTTAGATTTCCGCTAGAGTCAAACTTCATGATTGAATCCATCATACTAACATAGACATCATCGCTAGAACACCCAACTCCTCTTGGAAGTTGCAAGTCTAACGCTGCGGCCAAATACTCCTCATAACTCATCACCTTCAGGGTCTGGTTCCATAAGGCAGTTCCCCCTTGATTCACGCATAGAAGACTAAACACCAAGTCGTAAGGGTATATATCGGCCACTTGTCTTGCTGATAACGAAACTATGTAGATGTATCCGGAGGCTGATACATCAAGAAGCAAAGGCACATCCTGATCGAACAGGGAGAATGAGCTGTTCCAAATCTCATTTCCTGACGAATCGAAAGTGATTAGTCTGATTCTGTAATCCAGCTGGTCCGTTCCAAGTAAGTACATTTTATTTCCCGCTACTTTGAAAGATCGTGCTTCGTACATCACGAGTTCGTATGGTAGTGCTTTTTCATCTATAATGGGAGTATGTTGTGAGGCCAGTTTTCCAAGATAAAGCGAATATGGATAGACACTCATGTTTTGGCTCACATATGCTAAGGAATTCTGCCCGATAGACTCGAGTGCAAAACACATTGCCGTATCGTTCCACATCGTCGTGGTGTTATACTTAGGGGCTTTCAATACCGGAGTGATTTTATCAACCTGTAGGAGTGCGTTGCATGAAAAGTGACTCACTGTTACAGTCACAGTTCCTTCAACCACCTCCCATGGAGCTGGATTGCTGTATGGGTAGATGAATGAACTTGTTGGCGCCAAGCCCACAGCCAGTTCATAGTCATCGCTGGGATATGCTTGAACGGAGTCGTACATTATAGAGCCATAAAAGATGCTTTTTGCCTCAAAGGTTTGAGTCTGGAACTCGAGGTCATAGCTCTGGCCACTCTCAATATCATCGAAGACCTTTAGGAGATATGCACTACCGAGCTCTGGTTTTCGGATCCAGACATTGACTGAATACATATTCTGTCCATTCTCTTGGGACGCAAAGTCCCCTGTGCAGGATATCTCAACAGTTGTTTGAATCTTCAGGGTGACTGGTGTCTGATTGTATGGCCAGTTAAAGACTTGCCAGAAACGGGCGAACTCATTGCTCTGAACATATGGATATCCATAGTCGTAACCCAATTGATAGCCTGCTGTATGTGACCATTTGAGGTCTAGGTTTCCATTGCTCTCTCCCACTTGGTACTGATAACTAAACTCAGGCGAATACGCACCAATCTCTACGTTTGGTATTGTCATTAGATTTGGATCGGGTAGAAGCTCTCCCGTTCCCTGAGGATTTCCCTGTGCAATTTGAAAACTTGCACCTACATCATCAAAATCCACTATGACTAATGACACCAATAACAACAGCATCACAAGAATGTCGAGCTTTCCCATTTCAACCCCTCAATATTCCCACGAATTCTAGCAATGATAGAGCTTTTAGACTATTAGGAATTCCGATTCGCGTCGAAACAGCTCTTCGCTTCAGTCAATACTCCATCCAGGATTCACATTTCCCTGGTTGGCTCCTTTTTGCTGTCCTCTGGCTCTATCCCCTCCGATACAGATTCCTGCAATCAAAAGGATGAAGCAACCAACTTCAAGAAAGAACCTAAAGGTGCTCCAGTCAGTCAATTCGGGGATATTGATGGACGAGACTGGTTGATGGATTAAGAAGCTGATATAGTGATTCTCTTGGGGAACATCGTCAAGGAAGTAGGTGCCATTGATTGTTATATGATACACTCCGGGAGGCAGGAGTATGTTTCGTGTAGCACTCCCATATGCATCTATGTCGCTATCAACCAGGTTCACGACAAGAGAACCCACAACAATACTGTTTTGCAGGAAGTCGGCTTCTAGCTCTAAACGCTCATTAGGATCTAAACTTGTTGAGATACGGATTTGTACAGCTGCGTCATAGATACCCGGTTCATACACTCTGTAGGTTCCGGTAAAGGGGGTAGTGCCCAGAAGCTGATTGGTTCCATGATAGGTCGACATTGGGTAGGGAACATATATCATAGCCGCGGTGATAGTGATTGTAAAGACGAGAGAGGGTAGAAGCAGTGGTCTTCTTCGAATAAGGCTTCTCTTGAAGTTACCAGAAAGAATCCCTCTCCATACCGCGAATATCATTACTGCGAGTGTGATGATGAATCCAATCTGGAGAAGCATAACAATGCTTTCTAAAGCAGCTCCGATTTTAAGCACCCTCTGAGCCATGCTCATGATTGTTTTAATGAATATCAACCATTCGGCATCAATCGGCCTGAGGGTACAAAACTGTAAATGGATAATGTATCTTTGATTCTAGTATCCTTGGAGATATTGGATGCAGAGATTCCAAGCTATTAGTCGCTGACTACGTATTCTTCTCCTTCTTTCAATGCCACAAACTTCGTGTCGGTACCAGAGATGCCTTCTTTGAATTCATTAGTGCTTTTGTCCCAAGTATGCATTGGGATTACAACCTTGGGATGGATTACCTTGGTTGCTTCAGCTGCATCTCGATTATCCATGGTGTACGTGTCACCGCACGGAAGAAGCGCGACATCCACTTGACCCAGCTCGTTCATCTCAGGAATTATATCCGTATCTCCAGCAAAGTAGATGGTCTTTCCCTCTGCACTGATGAGATAACCTACGCCGTATCCCTTGGGATGAAACGGATTTCCTGGAGACCGGAAACGCTTCACGTTGTATGCGTGAACTGCTCTAATTCTGATGTCTTCGTAGGTCGACTCTTCTCCGGGCTTTAATGATTCAAAAGCATATTTGAGCTTCTCTCCACAATCCCTTGGAGCTATTACAACAGTACTATCATTTCGCACCTCATCAATAGCCTCCGGGAAACAATGGTCATAGTGTCCATGGCTTACAAGCACAATTGTTGCAGGTTCTAATTCATCCGGGACCCGCTGTCTCAATTGCTTTGGTCGATAGAGGTCAAGATACAGAACCTTTTCTCCCGTCTTAATCTGGAAACCGGAGTGACCTAGCCATCTAATCTTCAATCCCAATCATATCACCACTAGGTGATTATCAAGATACTCACATAACTCATTTGTTTCGACGATGGCGGACTTCATATGGTTCCTACTAAAATCTGTTCAAAGTCACGAGTTTAGTTCCTACGAACGGTCATTGTGTCGCCGTATTCTTCTCATTGTCTTGTGTCACTAGGTAATCACTGAGAGTTCGTTTCTGTCATGAAGAAGCCAGAGGATCCAGAGCCATCCAATACCTGTGAATGCTGTAGTGATCTCTGGTATTGCATTGCCGGACCAGAAGGGAAAGACTCCGCCATAATATGATGTCCACATGTATATCGAGAAAAATGGCAATAGAATTGATATGAGTGAGAACCACCAGAATTTACGGAATCTCAGAAAACCTACGCCCACAATCCACATAGCAAAGGGGAAACTTCCAAAGAATCCTACTGACACGTAGAAATGGATTTGCCCAGCGTTCTCTGAGAATAGCCCTATTCCAATGAGAAAGAGCAGTGCGATGAAGAAGGGGATCAGCCCGATTTTTGTTGGCAGGTCTTTGATTGCCCTTGTGAAGCAGACTAGGAAAACCACCAACAGTACTCCACTAGTAATGAGCCCGATATTGAATATGATGGCTGCAAGCAACCCATTGTCATAGTTGCCCAGGTCACTTAATGCGTTGCCATCCCAGCTAAACCAAGAAAGTGATAGTAGAATCGCGATAGTAATGGCTGCCAGTGCGATTATGGGACCAAGAATACCAAGAATACCCGGAATCTTCCGTGTCGGACACTTCTCATTGGTTGACATAGCTTTGGCTGCAACAATCCTCCTTTTTAGTGCTAGGTAAGAGTTCATATGACTAACGAAGTTTAAAACCTCTCGTGGATTCGAAGAATTAAGCGACAACTGACTGGAGATATTGAAATGCCTGAGTCACTTGACTGTCCATATTGTGGAGCGAAGGTTCAAACCGATCGAGTATTGGACTATGATAGCAAAGTTCGACTTCGTTGCAGAAACTGTGGAGGCATCTTTGAGTACTTACCGGGATTTGGTGCATTTTCGCTCCCGGATGAAGACCAGCGAGGATCCGTCAGGTATGAAGGTTCTATGCCCGGATATGGCCAAGGCAGTTCCGGACCGGAAACCTCATGGGGCACAGAAACCCCCCAGCAGGGAAATTGCGGCACTGCATGCTGTATAATTTCGTGTATATGCTGTTTCCTCCCTCTACTTATGTTCATATTGACGATAGTTCTCGGAATTGGCTTCCTATGGTTCTAGCCACGGAGGAGTGAGGTTCAACATGTCTGAATTTCCAGAATGTCCGTTTTGTGAACATAGACTGACTGATGCAGTTTCATCTTCAATTGAGGGCTTTGTCAAAATCAGGTGTCCTGCCTGCGGTAAACAATATGAATTCATGCCTGAAATAGGGTCCTTTCCGCTGGATGATGACCCTGAAATTAAAGTGTCTAAGGGGATTCTTGGTCCTCATGTGATGGATGGGGATTCGGACGAAGCACCTGATGTTTCATCTTCACACGCTCTTCTCGTCGGTGGCCTGTGTTGCTGTACTATCGTGTTCATCATACCCGTTGTCATGGCGCTCTTGCTCGCCCTCTTTGGTTGAAACGTGCTTCTCTACATGGTCAAAGATAAAAGGCATATTGTTTCTGACCCGCCTGAATACACTGAATATTCTATGTCAGGTGAGTAGATTTGGCCGAGGCTGAAGTGGAAGATAAGCGCATCACACTGGAGGAAGCTGCAAAGAAAGTATCTGACGGAGACTGCCTTTTTTGGGGAGGTTTCGGATTTCAACGACCTCCCATCGCTTTTTCGCATGAGCTTGTCAGACAGAAAAAACGAAACCTGACCATCTATACCTGCGGATCTGAGGTCGACCTTGAGATTATGGCCGGCGCAGGTGTGGCGAGCAGATTTGAGATCGCATTCTCAGCAATAGAGGCTCTGGGTCTCTCAAACAACATCAGAAGACGCGTTTCTGAAGGAGCTCTGGAAGTTGAGGACTACACCAATCTTGCTATGGCGATGCGGTTTCTCGGTGGGGCACTCAATGTTCCATTTATGCCCCTTCGTAGCATGATGGGGACTGATATGGTTCGACTCTCTCGTTATCGAGGCGAAGACAAACTGAAGGTCATTGACTGTCCCTTCACAGGGCAGAAACTGACTGTCGTTCCATCCCTGCAACCTGACTTCAGCATCGTGCATGTACAGCGAGTGGACAAAACTGGCAACGCACAGATTGATGGCATTGTTGGTGAAGATATCGAGGGGTCTCGATGTGGGAAGAAACTCATTGTTCTCGCTGAGGAGCTCGTAGACGAGGAGGAGGTAAGGTCTCGACCAGATCAGACGAAGATTCCTGCAATGTATGTTGATCATGTCGTAGTTTTACCCTTTGCCGCTCATCCAATGATGTGTCACGACTATTATGACTATGACCTTGAACACCTCATGATGTTCCACAAACTGACAGGAACTGAAGAAGGATGGCAGGAGTACCTTAAGGGCTACATTCTTGGAGTGGAAGACCATTATGGCTATCTCGACTTGGTCGGTTGGCCTCGTTTGCATCAACTAAAAGCCAAGAAACCATGGGGGTATTGAGAGTGGTGGAATACAGTAAGACCGAATTTCTGATTGCTTGTGCATCAAGCCACGTACGCGATGGTGAGAATGTTTTTGGGGGAACGGGGATGCCATTACTGGCCGCCCTCCTGGCAAAAGAAACTCATGCTCCTCGTTCAAACCTGATCTCTGAGGCTGGCTTTATTGACGCTCGACCCCGTGAGGTCCCTCTTTCGGTAGCAGACAGCCGATATTATTATGGGTGTTCCGCCTCAATTGGTCTTATTGAAACCTTGGGATTTCTTCTTCAGGGTGGTCGGATTGACGTTGGATTTCTTGGAGCTGCCCAAATTGATGAGTATGGAAACCTGAATACTAGCTACATTGGTCCCTATGATAAACCAAAAGTCAAACTCCCCGGTAGTGGTGGAGGGAACGATATTGCATCATCAGCCAAACGGCTCATCGTGATGATGTCACATGATAAACGCAAGTTTGTGAAAAAGCTAGACTACATGACTTCCCCGGGTCATCTGGAAGGTCCAGGATCTCGCAAGAAATGGTCCATGGTCGGTGGTGGTCCGGATATTGTCATCACGGATATGTGTCAAATGGACTTCGACCCTGAAACATTGAAGATACGGTTGAAGTCTGTCCATCCAGGATATACAGTCCAAGACGTACTAGACAATATAATGTTTGATTTGTTGGTGCCTGATGATGTTCCCAACACGAACGAGCCGACACAAGAACAAATCGAAATTATGCACAAGCTTGATCCTAATGGGATCTATCTTGGCAAGGGTGGCTAGTTCTACGGAGACTTACCCGTCTTGAGCGGTTTTAATCCTAACCAGTTTGACGCTATCATTTTCGATTTAGACTCCACTTTAACTGACACACACCAATATCCGATTGTTGCCTGTGAGTGGTTGCTCAAGAGGACGGGGATTGACTCTGAAGATGTAATCGCCTCATATGTTCGTCATCTTGTCATCAGGTATAGAAAGGCAATCCAAGCTATTGCTGATGGGGCTTCCTATCGGTCAGCCTTTGAGATTGTTTATACTTCAATGAAGGAGAGTCTGATTGATATCAACCACAATGTTGATGCAACAGTTGTCAAAGAAGCAGCTGAACATTTCAAGACGCTGCACATCGAACTCTCTACAGGTCATGATGGTGTGTATGAATTCCTTAAAACCTTGCAATCGCGAAACATCAAGCTTGGAGTCCTCTCTAACTCATTTGCTGGAAATGCGAGGATAATTCTCAACAAACTAGAACTGAGTTCTTTCTTTTCTTCGATTGTGGACTGCGGCGATGTGAGCGCTTTCAAACCAATGAGAGAGCCATTCGATAGAGTCTTGCAGGAGTTGAACACCGATGCTTCCAGAGCCCTCTATGTTGGAGATGAGTACTATGCTGACATGGTTGGAGCTAAGTTGCTAGGCATCACTACTGTATGGATAAACAATCGTGCCATTTCTATTGAGGATCAGGTGGCAAAATATGGGATTTCCACAACGCCTGATTTTGTGCTGAAGACCATCACCGAATTTGGAGAGCTGCTTTGAATAGCACATTTTTGCAGGTTACAATACCGACGCAACAAACATATTAACCAATAGAAGGATTCACTCTTAGCACACCACCATTGAGAGAATGGAGTGGAAGGACTTTGAGTGATGATAAAGACGCTAGTGGCCCGGCAAAAGCCCGTTCTGACCTAATTGATATGCTAAGCCACGACCCTGAGAACACCGAAGCAATCGTCACTATTATTCAAAATGAACTCACGGATCTCAAGGATGCAAAGGCAGTCCGTAATACTCTCCGTACAGTGGGTGAATCTTCGAAAATCGATGATGGTGCAAGAGACAATGTGCTTTATTGGTTGACCCAGACCGCTCCTGATGTCCGTCAAATGATTCTTGTCCAGACCATTGAGGAACTTCTAGGAATATCTAATTGCAAACCAGCTACTATCGAGGCTCTCACTCGTATCTCATCAGTAGAAAATGTAGACATGGTCATGCAGTGGGTCGATAGGAAAATACTCACACTGAATCAAGCTGTCTATGTTCTTCTCTACCCTGACTCATCAACTGCTCTAAAATGAGTCAAAGATTCGGAAGGTCCCGTTTCACATATTTCTCCCATTCCGGTTTCAACTCCAGAACTCTCTTGATGCAGTCCCTCGCCTCTTTCTTCTGGTTCAGTCTGTAGTGAAGCTTTGCCTTATAGAACCAGGCTTTTGCGTAGTCGCCATCAATCTTTATTGATTCATCATAAGCCTTCAATGCTTCATCGTACTCGCCTTTCGTTTCATGGATTCGAGCTACGCTGAACCAATCGTACTGTGTTCTTTCATCAATGTCTGCTGCCATATATTGATCTCCACCACTTTCTCAGATTCGCTCGTACTTGAAGCCTAATAACCATGGAGGATAATAGTCATAACCGTTATTGAGCCAATGCAATCCTTGCGGTGTCACATCAAGCATTTAAAGGATTTATAAAGGTTTAAAATCACAAAAGGGCAAGCATAGGCTTTATTCCTCTGGACATATATCATTGTCACGAGGTGGTCATTATATATACTAATTTTGCAGGTCGGATTAGGTGAATACACTGAACAATATTCGCAAACTGACAATTGCCGCATTTCTGATGGTCACCTTCATTGGAACCATGGCCAGCAATGCAGCTGCAATGGGTGGAGATATGGGCCACCCGAATGATAGACCCGTACCAGGCATGCCTGATCACACACGGATGCAGGATGGATCTGTTTGGATCAATACCGATATCCTCACAGTCATGGCAAGCCCTGAACAGCCTGATTTCCACTTTTGGTTCACAACGGACGACAATGGAACAAATGCCCGATTCTCATCAAATTATGTTAATCTGATTGAGTTTGAGGATCAGAACAATGATAGTGCGTTCCAAATGGATGAAATTCTCTATTCCGCTCCTCTCTCCGCATATGAGTGGACTATTACTACTGGTGAAGTTGTCGTAGATGGAGTAACACAAGAGGTTTGGCTGAAATACACAAAGTCAGGCGTGAAGAGTTCCATGATGATGGACGACCCTCATGATGGCTTTGGTGATATGGGCGCTGTTGAGAGATTTGCAGACGTGACGATTCAGATCTGGGCTCATATCTATCTTAATGACTACACGGGAGAAGTCACTGATGATCATGGAGTTCACTTCAACTACACAGTGGCGGGCAAGTCTGAATTGAAGACGGACATCGAGATCGCAAACTTCCCATTCAGCAGCGAGAACTCAAGTGTTGCCCTTCGAGTCAAGCTTAACGAGAACGAGGCGACTGGTATGCAGAATATGCACCAGCATAGAATCGAGACTCGTGAGCGGTTCCGCAACACTACCCTTGAGTCTGATATGAATTGGACAACCACAGGCGGGAACGAGACTCGCTTTGAGCAAAGGAACAGTACTCTTTGCCAGCGAATGGACTTTGTCGATAGCACCACTGACGTTGCACAAGGATACTTCACTTGGCTGGATAAGGCAGTTATCACTTGGCCAGGTGGTGAAACTGAAGCTGTCAATGTCACTGCTTCTTACGTGCCAAGTGGTGATGGTACCGCTGTATACTTGGCATATCCATACTTTGACGATGGGAGTATCCTGCACGATCCCTCAATAGGTCTGTATCCAGAAGCAGCACCCTCAATCGGAATCCCAATCAACTACGTGGTGGTTGCCGGCATCGGTGTAGTTGCGCTCCTCGCAATACTCGTCGTGTTGGTCCGGAAAAAATAGCTCTCTCGCAAACACTAGGGTAGTGGTCACCAGCCACTACCCACCTTTATTCCCTCACGAGAAGTCTTATGAACACATTAGAATTTGAATCAATAATTAATGAAGTCATGATTTCAGGAGAATGTGGTGTCTAACAGTGCGACGATTAGTATTAGCAATGGCTGCACTAGTTCTCACCTCTATGCTGTTCTTATCGGTCCAAGGTGATACGCAACTAGCTCAGATGGAGGATGTCCTACTTGATCCCATAGAGATTAAGGCAACCATGTTGCTGGATGGGACCACAACTCTCAATCTTAGGGCAAGAGCAATTAATCAGGGCTCTACAAGTGTAACGAATGTTTCATTCCGAATAGATTCCCTTAATGTCGCCATCCTCGATTCTTTGGTCGATTCAGAATTAACATCAGCAACATCTATTCTTCAGAGCAGATATACCGAAGTGGTCGTTTCTCTTCCTTCTCCACTTGAAGAGAATGAGTCTGCATGGGTGGAGCTCACACTGAAAGCATCTGACTTTCAGACGGAACCACATACTCTTCTGGACCCATCTGTATCCTATGTAGACTTCAATTTATACGTACGGCCAATGAGTGAGTATGCAAACTTCACCTTCACTGCGGTTCTTCCTCAAGATGCAGTCTTGTCTCGAGAATCGGTTGTTCCCTTGTTTCCGGCTGCTGACTCAAACTATACAGATGGAGCATCCATGGCATTTATCTGGTTCTATGACTCAATCCAAGCAGGGCAGGAGCGAGCTTTCATAGTTAAGTTTCAGTATCTCAATTCTAGCTCAGTCTTCATCGGCTCTTTTCTTCTCGAGGCTATCGGTATCGCAATTCTTGGCTTGATTGGAGGAAGTGCGATAACCCTTGGTGGTCCCCGCATCTATCACCGGATCAAACGAATCGGATCCGTGAAGTTCGTCGGTGTCACATCCGAAGAAGAGGAGGTTCTAGATGTGATTAGGCGTAAAGGTGGATCATGCCCTCAAAAAGATCTATACACTGAATTCAATATGTCACAGGCCAAGGTCAGTCTCATACTCAATAATCTGGAAGAACGAGGTCTCGTACGAAGATTCAAGGACGGCCGTGAAAACGTTGTTCACATCATGGAAGACTAACAAACGCCGAAACAACGAGTTTATATCAGTGCCTTGGTTTTCACCAGACGAATCATCAGCCTGAGGTGGGTCTTTGAGTTCATCCAAGAAGATTCGTGTACTTGTTGCAAAACCTGGTCTTGATGGGCACGATAGAGGCGCAAAAATAGTTGCCCGCGCACTTCGAGATGCAGGGATGGAAGTAATCTATACTGGCCTTCGCCAGACTCCTGAGATGATTGTCAGAGCGGCCCTAGATGAGGGTGTGCATTGCATCGGACTGAGTATCTTGAGCGGCGCTCATAATGCGCTGTTTCCAAGAGTTATGGAACTCTTGAAGGAGGAAGGCATTGACGACGTTTTAGTCGTCGGCGGTGGAATAATCCCTGAGGATGACATTCCTGAGCTGAAGAAGGCTGGTATCGCAGCGATATTCGGTCCCGGAACTCCTCTAGATGAAATAATCGAGTATATCAAGGCAAACGTCAAGCTTTGATTCTTGCATCATGGGGAACTATCCTTGTCAGTGAGCGAACTTGTTAATGGTGTCCTGAGTGGTAAGCGCAGAGAACTAGCTCGGCTCATCTCGCTCATTGAGAATGAGGATCCTGAAGCTGCTGAAGTTCTCAGCCGCCTCTACAAAAACACCGGCAAGGCTCACGTTATTGGCATTACAGGACCACCGGGGTCTGGGAAAAGCTCACTTGTCACAAAACTCACTGCAGAGCTACGAAAGCGCAATAAGACCATCGGAGTTGTGTGTGTTGATCCATCCAGCCCATTCACGGGCGGTGCACTCCTGGGTGATAGAATCCGAATGCAGGAGCATACTCTTGACAAGGATGTCTATGTACGAAGTATGGGAACTCGTGGGCATCTGGGAGGTCTGGCAAGAGCAACTTCTGATGCTGTTCGAGCAATCGATGCATTTGGAAAAGACATCATTTTCGTTGAAACTGTTGGTGCTGGACAAGCTGAGGTTGAGATTATTGAAATCGCTCAAACCATCATTGTCACAGATGTACCAGGCAGCGGAGATGATATCCAAGCAATCAAAGCTGGCATCATGGAAATCGCAGACATCTTTGTTGTGAATAAGAAGGACCTTCCCGGGGCAGATAGGAAGGTCACAGAGATCAATGCCATGTTGGACATCGACCCTATTGAAAGAGCTTGGCGTCCTCCCGTTCTTCTTACCAACGGCAGAACCGGCGAAGGCGTGCTTGAGGTCATTGAGAAGATACAAGCACATCTGCAGTTCTTGAAGGAGAGTGGACTACTTGAGCAGAAAGGATTGCAGAGAAGCCGAGACGAACTACATGATTTAATGCGATATAAGCTCACTCGAGAGCTATACCAGAAGTTGGAGGGACGACCGGAGTATGAGGCTGCAATCAAGAAGATTGCCGCCCGAAAAGAGGATCCTTACACTGTGGCTGAACGCTTGATAGCAGAGTTCTTGTTTAGTGAGAGTAGGTGAGTGCGTTGAAAGATAGCTCAAAACTCCGTGGATTGGTGAATAAGTGGGAAGATGAGGCTGTTGCTACAACGGTCAAACGATTTCCCGAACGTGAAAAGAAGTTCGAAACCATCTCTGGTCTACCAGTCAATCGTCTTTACACACCACTAGACTTGGAGGAGCTGGACTACGAGAAGGATTTGGGTTTCCCAGGACAGTATCCATTCACCCGAGGTGTCCAACCTACTGGATATCGAGGTCGTTTCTGGACCATGCGGCAGTACAGTGGGTTTGCCACTGCACGCGAAACCAATGAACGCTTCCATTTCCTCCTGGAGCAGGGACAAACGGGTCTTTCAATTGCGTTTGACCTTCCCACTCAGATAGGCTACGACTCCGACGACGTGTTGGCTCAAGGCGAGGTTGGAAAGGTTGGAGTAGCCATCGACTCTCTATCCGACATGGAGGTGCTGTTTGAAGGGATACCTTTGGATAAGGTGAGTACTTCAATGACCATCAACGCACCCGCATCAGTCCTGTTAGCAATGTACATTGCAGTGGCTGTGAAACAGGGGGTTTCGATGGACCGGCTCAGAGGGACTATCCAAAATGACATTCTGAAGGAGTATGTGGCTCGTGGGACGTACATCTTCCCGCCCAAGCCTTCGATGAGGCTAATCACTGACATCTTCAAATTCTGCAGTGAGAAAATGCCTCTCTGGAATACGATATCTATCTCAGGCTATCACATCCGCGAGGCTGGTTCAACAGCAGTCCAAGAGGTTGCATTCACACTTGCTGATGGGATTGCATATGTCCAAGCCGCGATAGATGCTGGGTTAGATGTTGATGACTTTGCCTCACGTCTCTCATTCTTTTTCGGTTCCCATAGTGATTTTCTTGAGGAAATATGCAAGTTCAGAGCCGCTCGCAGGCTCTGGGCAAGAATAATGCGTGAACGATTCAAGGCAAAGAACGACGACTCCTGCCGGATGAGATTTCATACGCAGACCGCTGGCTGCACACTGACTGCACAACAGCCAGACAATAATGTCGTACGAGTGACCCTTCAAGCTCTACAAGCAGTCCTAGGAGGAACTCAGTCACTTCATACAAACTCTCGTGACGAAGCGCTCTCTCTGCCAACTGAGCAATCTGTCCAGATTGCATTACGAACACAGCAAATCATTGCACATGAGTCTGGTGTGGGAGATACTATTGATCCGCTTGCCGGGTCCTATTACATCGAAGCTCTCACGAATAAGATTGAGGAAAGTGCAGTGGCATACATCGAGAAAATTGATGCCATGGGCGGGGCTCCGACCTCCATTGAGAATGGATTCATTCAACGAGAAATAAGTGAGGCCGCCTATCAGTTTCAAAAGAGTGTGGATGAATCTAGGAGGGTCGTCGTAGGAGTAAACAAGTTCACAGTAGAAGAGGAGTCAAAATTCGACTATCTCCGCGTCAATCCGAAGGCAGAGAAAGAACAGGTGAAAGAATTGAAGAAAGTTCGTTTGGCCCGCGATGAGGAAAAAGTCAAGAAGACACTAGACCACTTGCATACTGTTGCCAAAAGCGATGAGAACCTCATGCCTCCAATCATCGACGCAGTGAAGGTCTATGCCACATTGGGTGAGATATGCGGGATACTACGAGATGTCTTTGGAGAGTACAAAGCACCTGACATACTTTGAGAGGAGCGACATGTCATGTTAATAGAAAAGATCGATCACATTGGAATTGCTGTAGAGAGTATTGAGAACTGGCTTGGTTTTTACAGGGATGTTTTAGGACTCCAACTATCTCGTTCTGAAGAAGTGAAAACGCAGAAGGTTCGCGTAGCTTTTCTCAAGATTGGGGAGAGTCAAATCGAGCTACTTGAGCCAACGTCAGAGGATAGTCCGATTTCGAACTTCTTGAAAGCAAGAGGTGGGGGAATCCATCATATCGCAATCAAAGTGAATGACATTAAGGAAGCACTTGCTCGGTTTCATGAAGCTGGAATGCGTTTAATTGATAATGAGCCTAGGATCGGGTCTCACAACCAGCTTGTGGCTTTTGTTCATCCTAAGGCGTCTGGAGGGGTTCTTATTGAGCTTACTCAAGAGCCAAAATGACTATTCAAATCAACAGCTGAAACATGAAAACCTTATCTGATTATTATCCTAGTAGTATCGCACAAAGGAGGTGCGTAGATGGTGTCAACGCAGAAACCTACGACACGCTACGAGTATTTCAAGAAGGCGCGGGGTCATGAGGCTAATGGTGAGCTTGAAGATGCACTGAGAGCTTATGATACGGCAATTGAGATTAGTGATACATATGCTCATGCTTACTTCTACAAGAGCCGGCTACTCTTTCGAATGGAAAAGTATGGGGAATGCATTGGGTGCGCTGAAAAAGCTCGTCAGCTTGAACCAACATGGAGTAACTATATCACAGAAATGATTGAGGATGCAAAGAAGAGATTATAGGTGACATGTCTACTTTAGCAACCGTTCAAGAGCTACAGCTACTCTGTCTACGTCGTCACGAGAAACCATTCTGTTCATGACCATCCTAGTCCTGACTCCATAACCACCGTAGACTTTGATATTCTCTTTCGCCAATTCCTCTGAGAGTTTCATCTGACTGATCGAGAGGTTCTGGAGACCAAGAAACAGAATGTTTGTTTCTGGTTCATCAATGACAAGATTAGGTATACCTTTGACTCTTTCATACAGCAGTTTCGCGTTCTCGTGATCCTCCTTCAATCTGTCAACCATTTTTTCGAGGGCTATGATTCCAGGTGCCGCAATAATGCCTGCTTGACGCATTCCTCCGCCCACTTTCTTTCGTGTCCGATGAGCCTCGTGGATGAACTCCTCTGTTCCAGCTATTACTGACCCGACGGGCGCAGAGAGCCCCTTACTGAGGCAGATTTGAACAGAGTCCGCATTGTCAACCAGTCTCTTTGCTGGAACGTCCAAAGCCACAGCGGCGTTGAACAACCTAGCCCCATCACAGTGTATCTTGAGTCCATGGTCGTGTGCGACGGCTGCAAGCGCATCTACTTGTTCGGGACGAGTGATTGTCCCGCCTGCGTAATTGTGAGTGTTTTCGCAAACAACCAGACTTGTCCTTGCATAATGAGGATTATCGGGACTAATCGCCGACTCAAGCGTTTCGGGAAGTATGTAGCCTCTCTCGCCGTGTACAGGTTTCGGGAAGAGACCTCCTAAAGACGCCATTGCTCCGCCCTCAAACATAAAGGTGTGGGACTGCTCTTCGACGACTACTTCATCGCCTCTTCTTGTTTGGGCTAGGAGTGAAACAAGGTTGCCTTGTGTGCCAGAAGTAACAAGGAGCGCTGCCTCCTTTCCGAGTATCTTCGCAGCTTTTTCTTGCAACTCATTCACAACTTCGTCTTCTCCGATGACATCATCACCGAGTCTTCCTGCCTTGTGTGCATTAACTATTGCCTCAATCATCTCGTCAGTTGGCAGGGTGATGGTGTCACTTCGCAAGTCAATAGTCTTCATACTTTAGGATTCCTCAATACCCCGATTTAGTCTTACTGTTTGTGCTCAATGGACAATGCATAAAGGGCGGACATATTGTATCCCCGGTTCTGATTATCCATTCTGGAGCACCTCAAAATGAACGAAGAGGAGAAGCTGAGTTACATTGGCAAGCTTCAACTCTTTGGAAGGGACGCTAAGATATACATTTCAACAGCGTTCATGAGCGCATTCTCTTGGGGCATAAGCGGTGTCATCTTCAACCTCTATCTAAGAGATGCAGGTTTTCCTGAGGACTTCATAGGATTCTTTCTCTCTGTTTCTCTGTTTGCCTCAGCTGGCATCGCATTTGTTGCGGGACTCTTTACTGACAGATCAAGTAGGAAAAGGATCATTCTCGTTGCAAATGTCGTTGGATTCATTGTAATGGTTATCCAGTATACGACACTCAATCCCATAGGACTAATACTGTCTCAAATCTTCGTTGGCCTCTCGGGTGCCTTCAGAGATGTTGCATGGTCCCCCTATGTTACTGACATATCGACGGATAGAGAACGCGCTCATCTATTTGGTGTTGGAGGCGGTTTCTCACTTCTTGGAGTTTTCGCTGGAAGTCTGGTTGGTGGGTATATGCCTGAAATATTCGCCAGGATGTTTGGTACTCCTCTGACAGGCCCGCTCGTAATTCCTTATCGATTCACGCTCTGGCTCAGCCTCATTCCAAGCGCTGTTGCCATCTTGCTCATAACACAAATGACCACTGATACCCCTTCAGGTGTCGCTGCCAGTTTAGCTTTCAAGAATGTCCGGAACTGGGATTTCATTGGCAAATATACATCTACAGTTGCTAGTATCGGTCTGGGCGCCGGAATGATTGTGATGTTCTTCAACCTCTTTTTCACCCACGAATTTCCAGTAGACCCTGGACTACTGGGAGTCATTTTCGGTGTCAACACAATCATCCTCTCAGCTGGAAACTTCCTCTCTCCCGCTTTGTCTGATAGAATTGGAAAAGTCCGTACAGTTGTCCTAACTGAAGCGCTTTCCATCCCGTTTTTAATCACATTATCCTTTGCTAACACTCTGCAATTGGCAGTCTTGGGCTATATCGCTAGAAACGTACTAATGAACATGGCTGGACCAGTATCAAATGCCTTCTTCATGGAGGGTTTAACGAAGGAGGAACGAGCCACTGCAGTAGGTGTCGTGCGATCAGCCGACTCACTTGTTAGAGCAATCGCTTCCAACATCGGAGGGTGGTTGCTTGCACTTGGCCTCTATCGTGTCCCCTATCTTCTAGTTTCTGGACTCTATATAGTTGGGATCACAGTCTTCTTCGGATTCTTCCGGAACACGGAAAAACAACAGCAACTTCTCCAAGAAGCCGAATTGACCTTTGAAGAGGAACCAGAGCGAGCAATCGATATTACCTGATGCACAATCATTGTCTTCTCTTGATTTGGTGGAATCACTGCACCAGCGAAACTTGGCATGATTCTCGCATCAATATCGTCGCTCAGCCCCTTCCGATGTAATTCATCACTGTAGCATTCCCACGAGTTCAAATAGCTATCATTGTAATGTCCTATGATTCATATTGACTAGCCGCTTTAACTGCTTCAGTACAAGTTTGCTCCATCCTCGAGTGATATACTTGGATAGTGTTGATTCTACAAACACAGAAGCGAAGAAACTTCTCATTCAGGGTGAAGAAGAAGGCATCATAGTGACTGCTGGTCGTCAGACTGCCGGACGAGGAAGAAAAGACAGAACCTGGTTATCCCCAGTGGGAGGGCTCTACTTCTCATTGATCATATATCCGCGACTTGAGGTTGAGAGTGCTCCGCTTCTGGGTCTTCTTGGCGCTTGTGCAGTTGCTCGATGCCTAAGTGAGCTGGGTGTTGAGGATGTGAGTCTAAAATGGCCAAATGATGTGCTTGTGAAACAAAGGAAAATCGCAGGAATTCTAAGTGAAACAGTCTTCCTAGGATCTGACACTCTTGGGACAGTTGTTGGGATTGGTGTGAATCAGAATTGTTCGGTTTCAGAAATGCCTAACGGACTTCAATGGCCTACGACTTCTATTATCGATGAAGTTGGGAAAGCAACCTCCATTGAATCTCTTCTTTGTTCCATCGTGAATCGGATTGATGAACTTCTTCAGAGTGTGGAAGAGAAGATGTCATTCTCTAGCGTTCTTGACGAGTGGCGAGAGCTGAGTTCAACTATTGGCTCGAAGGTCAGAGTACATGAGGATGGCAAGACCATTGATGGCATAGCAAAAAACATTGACTCCAATGGGGCTCTTGTTGTCCAAACAGAAGATGGGTTTGTGAGTGTGCTTCAGGGAGACGTATCTCATCTGAGGGTGGAGGACTGAGAATCTATGGAGGTCCTTGTCCTCGCTGATATACACGATATGTGGGCACACTTGAACAAGATGCTCCATTTAGCAAAAAGCATGGATGGTGTGATATTTCTAGGGGACTTGATGAAATTTCGCAAATTCACACAAGAATCAGTTGATGACATGACCAGACTAAAAGAGGAGTGCAACTGGATGGTCGGAGTTCCAGGTAATGGAACACTCCCGAAAGTTCGTGAATTTTTCGATGACCTGGGTATTAATCTCCATGGTAGAGGGAGGATTGTGGAAGATTTGGGATTTTTCGGAGTGGGTGGCGTCCAAGAAACCGCAAAAACAATAATTGGAATCCGTGACTTCTACAGGACCAATGACACTTCATCCCTCTCTCCTAACAAACGGGCTTTAGAAACACTGAGTGAATTTGGCATCATGCATCAAAATGGACAGTTTGTGGTCGAAGACTGGTCTGATACAGACCTTACTGCTCTTGACAGGTACTCTAGTCCTTTTGAAAACTCAGAGGAAGCGATTTACAAGATTTTGTCTACAGGCTTTCAGCAAATTGGGGATGCCCATAGCAAGATACTGATTTCGCATGTCCCTCCTTATGAATCCGGACTAGTTCCAGATTTAGGAATAGGCGTGTCTACAGGAAGCAAGTCTATCACCAAGTTCATAGAAAGCAACCCACTGAGTTTAGCACTGTCTGGACATTATCACATGCATCATGAATTCACAATTGGGACCGCGATATGTGTTGTAATGCCTGCTGTCGCGAATGGCTTTTATGGTGTACTTTCAGTTGACACTAGTTCCTGGGAAATGAGGACTGAAATATGCAAATTCTAAAAGGACACCCTCCCCAAAAATACGCGGACACAAGGCAACAGCTTTGGAGAGGGTTGTCATGAAACCCGCAGTCGTAAAAGTCACTGCTGAACAGATAGAACAGATTCATAGAGTTCTCTTGGCTTTGAAGGACTCGTCAGACATTGCAACGACTAATCAGTTCGAAGCCTTTCGTGTGACCTGCTCTGGAGAGGTCATCATCGGATACACCTCAGGTAAGATTGTCAGTAACGGTTCTCATGCAGCAGCGGCTGTTCAGAATGCAGTAAGTACGCTAGGTTCTGATACGAGATGGTCTGTGGTCATTGGTTCCGACGAGGCTGGGAAAGGGGAGTGGCTTGGTCCGATGACTGTTGCTGCAGTCGCACTGACTCCTGATCAAACAACAATGATGCGTGCTCTAGGAGTAATGGACAGCAAAGTCATGTCAATCGCAAGAATAACCGAACTCTCCAGGACAGTTCGTCGGTATGCACTCAAGGTAGAATCGCTGCTTATATCTCCCGAGAAATTCAATTCACAAATCGAGGATTTTCGTAAAGAAGGCAAGAATCTCAATGATATGCTTGCATGGGCTCATGCAAAAGTGATTTCTGAAGTCTACGAGTCTGTGAAGAAACACAATGAGCGGATCAAGATTGTGATTGACCAGTTTGCTCGCGTCAAAACCGAAGTGCGTCTTAGAGCCAAAATTGACCTCAGAGATGTTGAGCTAGTTCAGCGTCCAAAGGCGGAGGATGAGATTGCTGTCGCTGCGGCAAGCATTATTGCACGAGAGGCACGAGAGGCTTGGATTGATTGGGCATGTCAGAAGTTTGGGGATGACCTTCGCGAATTAAGTATTAGTGAGGCCAATAGACATTCTAAACGTGATGCATTTGCCAAGCTGACATATATGGAATCTGAACTTGAAAAGAAGCGTTAAGAGTATTCACAGATGGCTTGATGCCGCTTGAGTTTCTCTCAGTTCAGATTTATCCTCATTTGTCAAATTAGGTTCAGCCGCAGACATCAACTCATTGTAATTTTCGAGTAACTTCATCATCTAAGAATCATGACTCAGCGTTTCAGGGTACGTCTTCTTCTCGTTTTTGTCCATGCAACCTTTATGTGATGGGCTCGATGCGCTTTACGTGACTCAAATACGGTAAGATTGCTATAGCGATTGTCTGTCTTGACTTTGTTCTCATGATGGACTACTTCTTGAGGCAGAAGTTTTCGACCTAACCTTTTCTCAGCTTTCCATCTATGTACAAGCTTTCCAGAATCAATGAATCTGAGGTATCCTTGAGCATCTCTATAGGTCTTTCTTCCCATACCATTCTTCTGGTCAACATCCTATAAAGGAATATCCACGAATCTTGCCACTCGCGCGCTACAGAGGATACTATGACTCATTTCCGTTCCCAGTATCTTTGGCAGCTCGATCTGACTTTTTCTTTTTCTTATCAAAAGCTGCTCCTATCTCTTTCAGTTTTTCAAGCTCAGCAGACTCTTCTCCCTTCATTGCGGCATCTATGATTTTTGATATGTCTAATTCTCCTATATTCATCAATTCTTCTGGAAGTTCAATGTCGCGTTTTTGGGCAATAGCTGACTTTACTCTCTCTCTAATGAGTTTTCCAAGATCTTTCGGAGCAACGGATTGGGCATGCGGAGCTGGTTGACTGTTTTTTTGAGCATCCGCTCTGCTAGGAGGCTTGTGAATCACTTCTTCGTGTGCCGTCTGAATCTCATCTGGGGTGATTGGTCCTGTGAGCGCGAACAATGCTTGACTTAGTGGATTCTCGAGGTGCTGATTAGCGAGGTCCACTGCAATTGGATCGATTCTTGATGCATTGTAGTTCTTTGCTGAGAAATATGCATATGCAAGAAGGGGCTCGAGACCGCCTGCTTTATCCATTTCATATTCCGCTTTGACATGTTCCCAACCCTCGTCTAGGGCATTGCTCTCAATATCTCGTCGACCGGAAACTCCCATTTCCTGCGCTACCATTCGAATATCCCCTATTACAGGATGGTCCACCTTCCCGCGAAGCACATCGGCAAGCGTATCATGCATGAACTTTAGGGAGAAGAATCGAGGGTCTCTTGAGAGATACTGCTTGAATGCATTGAAAGGACCCGGACTATCGGATGGCTGTTTCAGAACAAAAAACATCTGATTCAGATGGACCTCATGCGTTTCATAGTTAGGCAAATCCGCAAGGCACAGTAAGGTTTTGATAACTGGCAAGGCACCTTCTCTAGGTTTGTAGATTGTGCCATCAAGTTCGAATAGAATCCTAGCAAGTATCCCTGCCACATAGTCTGTCATACCTTTGGGTGCTTGTTTGACCCGGTCTACTGCAAGCTTTGAGATGACTCCAGACCGTATCTCAGCTCTTATCTCTTCAACAAGATACCTCACATAAATCGGACTACCCCTCGCATTCTCCACTATTGTTGGGAGGACTGCCTTAGCATAGGTAATGCCCTGACTATCAAGGTGATTCTTTGCTATCTTGGTCATAACTTCATCAGTGATGTTTGGAAGGTTTATGGGGTTGAACTTTCTTCTCAAATCTATTGGCAGTCGAGACCAATCTTGGTCCCGCGCTGTGGTGACCACGCCGTGTATGTCCTTCTCTACAATTGCCTTAGCAAGCTCTTTTGTTTCGGGAAGGTCATCACTAAATAGGATGACGCCATCTTTCTCGTGAGTTCTGGCCACATCCTTTGTGTCCCAGACAAGTGCTGTGTCATTCTCCTCGTCCAGCTCTTTCCAGATAGCGTACAGCACCGTCGTTTTACCAGAACCAGGAGCTCCGAGGATGACAACATTCTCTCCCTCCCTGACTTGTTTCGCTGCAGAGGTAATGACTGCGTTTCGGGCATCTTCGATTACCATTACATCGTCCAAGTATGGTGGCAATCGCCACACATTGATCATTCGGTTGCGCG
Source organism: Candidatus Thorarchaeota archaeon (assembly GCA_011364905.1). GTDB lineage: Archaea > Asgardarchaeota > Thorarchaeia > Thorarchaeales > Thorarchaeaceae > SMTZ1-45. The sequence continues at coordinate 15,198 of RDNZ01000015.1, read as the reverse complement.
AGTCTGGAATCTCATAGTATGAAATCATCTCCTGTAAGATGCCCAACTCCTGCATCACTACTGTGAGATCTGATTTCATGGTATCGACAAACTGGCTTGTTTCCGGTGCTGATGCTCCAAGTTGATTCATCGCAGTTGCGACTGGGACAGCAACTGAAGTTCCACCTTCTCTGACAGCTTCTTTCAACGATTCCCTGACATTTGGGTCTTGGATTGCTTCCTTGAAGAAATCAATAAGCTGGTCAGGACGAATTCTTTTCTTGTCCTCGTGTGCCTGCACAAGTGATCCGGCTGCAACAGCCAATACAGCAGACCCCGAACCAATCATGGCAAAGTTTGCAGCTATTGCTGTGGCAATACCTAGGACCTTCTTTGCTCGAGGGCGAGCTGTGAAGTAGTCCTTGATAGCTTCCTTAAGATTCAAGCAACCACTCTCTCGACTTTGATAGCACACGATGTCTTTAGCAATTAATTAGCTTTGGGTACGATGAAGATGCGGTGTGGTATCATCCTTCATCCAAATGACTGATTTATATAGTCGCCGTGGAACTCTGTCGGCACTTCTCGAAGCAAAGCAACTAGTCTATCGGTAGCTTTTGCAGTCTTCAGTAGCCTTGGCATGTTCCCTTTGATGCTCAACTTACGTGTGATGAATGCTCTGTTCGCCCCAATCTTGCCAAGAAGAATATCAACCCAGACTCGATATGATGCACTCAGTATATACGAGGTTTGCCTTTCGCCACTCCAAATGTCCGTCATCTTACCTTTCTTGATCTCAAAACCAACAACTCTTGTTTCAGTGACTCCTTTGTCAGGTTCGGCCTGCAAAACAAGTGTATACGAATCCTCAACGCCACTAGCAAGCTTCGCGTACTCCTCATCGTTATTGATTTTCTCTTTGAATTTACTCTTATACTCATCAGAAGCCAGTTCCAGTCTCTTGCTCATTTTGGAATCCTCCAACTATATCTTCACCAGCACTTTCACATCTTGATTATCGGGGCTGCGAAGTGCTTCAAACCCATCCTCTACAACACGGTCCAATGATATGACTCTTGTGACCAGAGGCATCGGATCAATCATCTCTTCTGCGAGAAGGCGAATTGCTTCAGGAAACTCCGCATATCCCAAATAACTGAAGGTCACGTTGAGCTCGTTTAGCACACCGCGCATGAAATCTACCTCAACTGGTTCCTCGCTTATACCAAGAATGAGGATTGTGCCGCCTCTTTTCACGAGTTGAAATGCCTCGGAGGTGGGGCCCGGGACACCGGTGCATTCCACAACGACATCTACTCCAATCCCTTTCGTCAGACTCTCAATTCTAAGAGGCAATGACTCTTTGGAAGGATCAATAGCAGCATCCGCCCCAGATTGTTTCGCCATCTCTAGTCTTGCGGATCGTATCTCTGATGCGTATACTACTGAGGCTCCCAGTAGTTTGGCGAAATGCAGACTCAATATACCAATAGGGCCAGTTCCCAGAATGAGCACACTATTGCCGCGTTCGAAGTTTATTCTGTTGAAGCCATGAAGCGCAATGGAAAGTGGTTCAACAAATGCACCCTTCTTGTTGTCAATCGCCTTTGGCAGCCTATGAAGCATATCCTGTGGAAGTGTGACAAGTTCCGCTAATCCTCCATCCATTGTGATTCCTACCATTTGCATGTCATCGCAGATAGAAAATTTCTGAGCCTTGCAGAATGAGCACTTTCCACAGGGCAAAAGGGAGTTAGGTACTATTCTCTCGCCAACTTCCCACGAGCTCACATCCTTACCTACCTCCACAATTTCTCCTGAAAACTCATGCCCCATTATTAACCCTGGTTCATACATTCCATATTCCCAAGCACTGAGATCCGTTCCGCAAATGCCTACATACTTTGGTTTCACCAGAACTTCGGTTGGACCCACATCCGGTTCCGGAACATCCTTCACAGTAATCTCTTGACTGCCCTCATACACCGCTGCTTTCATTCACTCCTCTCCTGGAAGATGACATCCTTCAAGCCAAACAGATGCCACTGAGTCGAAGTCAGGCGGAACAAGATTGATGTCCGGATCAATAACAATATCCAAGACTGCAGGAAGGCCGGAATCTTTTGCTTTTTGAAGTGCTGGAGCAATGTCTGCGGGTTTCTTCACTCTAATCCCAAAACAGCCCATCGCCTCAGCAATCTTGTCATATCGGACATCAACGAAGTCAACACCAATATACCGCTCATCATAGAGACCTTTCTGTCCGGCTTTGATCATGCCATACGCACGGTCGTTCGCAATGGCCATCGTGAATGCAGTACCCAGACGTTTTGCAGTTTCAAGTTCCTGTACATTGAACATGAATGCGCCATCACCCGATATGACATAGACATCCTTGTCAGGATGAGCCAATTTTGATCCTATCGCATATCCGGTCCCAACTCCAAGATGTCCCGAGTCACATGGCCAGAGGAATGTCCGCGGTTCGTATATCTTGTTTAGGTAGATTGCCCAGACTACTATGTTTCCTCCGTCAACAATGGAGATCGCATCTCTTGGGAAAAAGTCACGAACTTCTTTGACCATCCTGAGAGGATGAATTGGTACCTTGTCCGATTTTCCCTGTTCTATGAAATCAGCTCGCCAGTTGTCCTGAGCTTGGCGGCAGTCAGTCATTGCAGGTCTTGGTTTGGCTTTTGGCTTCTTTTTTATCTGCTTAAGAAGTTCTGAGAGCGTGCTTTTTGCATCTCCCACAATAGCAAGGTCGACGACTCGGTTCTGCGCAATCATTTCTGGTGCGATATCAATCTGAATCAGCCGCTGGTCTGCGCAGTCCCCCCATCCAGGAGCTCTTCCCCAGAAGTCAAGATCTCCCAGACGACCACCGACCAGTAGCACCATATCTGACTCACACTGAGCTCCAATGGCTCCAAAGCTTCCTGGTGTTAGAGCGAGTGGATGGTCCTCAGGAATCACGCCTCTTGCTCCGACTGATGTGGTGACGGGAGCTTGAAGATGTTCTGCAATGGAAATGAGCTCTTTGGTTGCATCGGACATCAGAACACCATTGCCAGCATGTACCAATGGGAACTTTGCTTTCGATAACATCTTGGCTGCCTTTGCTATCAGAGCTGAATCTCCAACTGGCGGTTTAGTCATGCGATACCGATTGGAAGCTACGATTCCATCCTCCAACGTTTCTTCATTGCATTCCATGTAAAGAATGTCTGAGGGGAAATCAAGGAAGACCGGTCCCGGTCTCCCGGAAATTGTCTCTCTGAAAGCCCAGTGAACCAACTGAGGGATGCGTTGCCAGTGTGATACAGTTGCTCCCCATTTCGTGATGGGTTTGAACAAATTCAGCTGATCAAGACCTTGAGTGCTCCCATGGTCGGGATTGATTCGCCAAGACTGGTTCTGAGCACAGATTACAATCATTGGAATACTGTCAGCAAATGCAGCATAGACTCCGGGGACCAAGTCTGCAGCTCCAGGACCTACAGTGCCCAAACAAACTCCTGGAGTTCCTGTAGTACGCGCCCAAGCGTCCGCAGCATGTGCAGCAGCTTGCTCGTGCCTGAAGGTCACAAAATCAATCCCATCACTGGTATGAATTGAATCAAGGAATGGATAGAGCTGATCACCTGGAACTCCAAAGACATATCTGACATGTTCCTGAGTGAGACACCTAGTCAGAACTTCTCCACCAGTCATCATTGTCATTCTTCAATCACCTACATTTGAACAAGGATACTTCCTACTAGTAGTGCAGTACGATTTATCAATTATGACAAAGGTCGTCAGTAAGGTTTGGTCGAAATTAACCATGACCATAGATTCATCCAGTGCCTGACCCAAACCTGTTATGCACCACGTCTAGTAAACACCCGTGGTTGTAGCGTTTTCAGTCTGCACGAGTTCAAATGAGTAGACTTTGCCATTGAAAGCTAGGAAGTATATCTCGTTTTGTGAATCAACTCCAAAGGAGGAGATACGCAGATTAGTATCGAACACTTCAGTATTACTTACTGATCCGTTGCCAGTGTGATTAAGACTCCAAATACGCCCGGAGATATAGTCTGCATATACATAGTGCCCACTCAACACTGGTAAGTTGCTTCCTCTATACACGAATCCTCCAGTGATGCATTGCCCTACGTCGTGATGATACTGAAAGATTGGGTCAGTGAGACCTGTGCTGTTGCACCCCACAGCAGGATTATAGCACGAATCTCCCTCTTTGATATTCCATCCATAGTTGCCTCCTGGTTGAACAATATCAATCTCCTCAATGGCATTTTGACCAACATCGCCAACCCATAGAGTTTCAGTCAAAGCGTCGAATGAAAACCTCCAAGGATTCCTCAGACCATATGCATAGATTTCCTCGCGATATCCTTCACTATTACCCGTAAAGGGGTTGCTTGCCGGAATCGAGTATTTGAGTCCCGGGTCCGATGCATTGACATCGATCCGCAAGATGGCTCCTAGCAGGGTTGTCAGGTTCTGTGCATTGCCTTGCGGATCGCCTGCACTACCCCCATCTCCCATGGCTATGTACAAATAACCGTCTGGCCCAAACCGGAGCTGGCCTCCATTATGGTTTTGATAGGGCTGAGCTATCTCAAGAATGATCTTTTCACTGTCGGGATTTGCAGAATTGGGATTCTCGGTGTCCACCGTGAACCTTGAAATTACAGTCATTCTAGGACTGTCAGTTGTATAGTCAACGAAGAAGTAGCCATTTGTTTCATAGTCTGGATGGAAAGCAAGTCCAAGGAGACCCTCCTCATTTCCTCTCACTTCCGGACTAGTGATCTTTTCTGACAAGTCTAGGAACAATGTTGATTCATTGACCGTGGGCGTATTTGCAAAAACGAAGATTCTGCCTGTCTGTTCCACAATGAAGAGCCTGTTCGTGCCATCATTAGGCGATTGAAGATCGAGAGGCCTTTCGAAGGTGAGACTTGGAAACTTCTCTATTATCTGCAGTGTTTTGCTCTCAGGTGTCACTGGTTGTGCGCTGAGATACGAGAATAGCATGAGCGTCGCTGATGCGAGTATCACAACTGCAATGATTAGTGCCTTATAGCGAGTTTCCATCCTAGAGAAGCATTTTACTAACTATAGTTAAAAGATTTGACTTATGGTCTCTGGCAACTTAACATTTTGAGCTTATGCCATCTACAAGAAACATCTAAATATGACTAAATAGAACATATTAGTGTGCGTGGGGCTCTGATTGTCACAAAAAAAGCGCGTGCTTTTCGATGGGTCACATGCACATCTTCTTCTACGAACAAGCGAACAACCTCGGTCCGAGAAAACAGAAGATTGAAAAAACAGACGCACACCTCTCAGTAAGACCAAACGAGTCGGTGTTGACAGATGGCGAAGGACAAGTTTGAGGAACTTACGAATCTGCGAGAACAAGCTAAACTTGGTGGGGGCGAAGACCGTATCAAGATTGAGCACGAGAAAGGTCGACTGACAGCTCGCGAACGCCTTGACAGGTTGCTTGATCCTGGCTCATTCGTTGAGATTGATGAGTTTGTTGTTCATCGAGAAACGAGTTTTGGCATGGCTGAGAAACAGATTCTTGGGGATGGCGTTGTCACCGGTTTTGGAACTGTCAATGGCCGCAAAATATTCATCTTCAGTCAGGATTTCACTGTTTGGGGTGGGTCCCTGGCTGAGATGTATGGTGAGAAGATTGTCAAGATAATGGAACTTGCCATGGAGGCTGGAGCTCCCTTGATAGGCCTAAATGCAGGGGCTGGTGCTCGAGTACAGGAGGGCATCAAGTCACTGGTAAGCTACTGCAAGATCTTTAGACTAAACACCCTCGCAAGTGGTGTTATCCCGCAAATCTCAGCTATCATGGGTCCATGCGCAGGCGGCGCAGTCTACAGTCCAGCAGTTACAGACTTTACACTCATGGTCAAAGACATCGCTCACATGTTCATAACTGGACCTGATGTCATCAAGACAGTGACCGGCGAGGAAGTCACTTTCGAGGAGCTTGGCGGTGCGATGACTCACTCCTCCATCAGCGGGGTTTCTCACTTCGCCAGCGAGGATGAGGATGAGTGCTTCGACCAGATCAAGACACTTCTCAGTTACATTCCTCAAAATAACCTCGAAGATCCTCCACGAATTGATACTGGTCATGCGCCTGACGAAGTCGATGAGTCGATTGACGAACTGATCCCGAATGATCCGAACAAGCCCTATGACATGCGTGATGTTGTTCGGAAGCTTGCTGACAATGGTGAGTTCTTTGAGGTCCACAGCCTCTGGGCTCAGAACATGATTGTGGGATTTGCACGGTTTGATGGTAGGTCGGTTGGGATTGTGGGTAACAATCCTGCTCATCTGGCTGGGACAATCGATATCAACGCCTCCGACAAGTGCGCGCGGTTTGTTAGGTTTTGTGATGCCTTCAATATACCCATTATTACCTTCATGGATGTTCCTGGTTATTTACCCGGAACCGCACAGGAATATGGTGGAATCATTCGCCACGGGGCAAAGATCCTCTATGCCTTCGCTGAGGCGACAGTCCCCATGATAACTATCATCACTCGGAAGGGATATGGCGGTGCATTCGATGTTATGGCTTCTCGTCACATCGGTGCTGACCTTGTGTATGCCTGGCCCACCGCCGAGATCGCTGTGATGGGACCGGATGGCGCAATCAACATCATATTCCGCAAGGAAATCGCCAGAGCAAAGGACAAGGAGAAGAAACGAGCCCAGCTTGTGAAAGAGTACCGTGGCAAGTTCGCCAATCCCTATGTGGCGGCTGGTCTTGGTTATGTTGACAAGGTTATTTTCCCACGTGAAACTCGTTCACTGATATGCAAGGGCCTCGATATGTTGGAGAGCAAAAGACAGAACAGGCCTCCGAAGAAACACGGGAATATCCCTCTATGATTAAAAAATCGCAGATTGGATTTTGCTGTTGCCAATTTAATACAAGTCGCTTAAACCTTGATGAAAAATGAACTACTGTGAATGAATCCGATGACCCTATTAAAAAAGCCCATACAATAATGGGGCGTTCCATGCAACTATGGGTTTAAAACGCTTCAATTGAATCGACTTCCGGATATCCTCAATCCTTGGAGAAGACACTATGTTATTTCCCTATCCGGAGCATGGTTTTTGGGGAAACTTGATTGGAATTAGTCTAATGTACCTAATCGCATTCACGGTTTACTATGTGATCAAGCCCTTAATGTTGAAGGTCTTGGAGAATAGAAGTGAATCAATAGAACCTGGAACAGATGTTCCATTCGAAGAATATTGGAAAGAAGAGCTGCAAGATTAATCAAGATGATATTCCCGCGAGAAACGAGAGCCCCTAATATGCAGTGGTCTAGAGATGCTTGGGAGCAGGCGAGAGTCAAGTCCGCCAAAGAAGCATGGGAACATTCCTCTCTGAGATGGACATTCAGTTTGGATTCTCAATTAGTATTGCATTTGTCTACGAAGAATCCTTCTTGCACCAAGGTACAGCAGCGTTGCTGGTATGACAGAGATAAGGAGAGGCATAAGGAAACTCATTCTTACTTCATCCTGGGAATGAACAACACCTAAGTAATCTTGCACATACAAGATGTCCCCAGTGAATGCATCAAGTACTGTTATCCCAGAGCTGAAGTCATCCTTCACCCAACACAGTTGGAACTCCTGGGGTCCAATTTCGTTGTAATCGCCATCAGGCACTCTGTAGAGAGTGAGAACAGCCCTGTACCCAATTCTCCCTACGGAAGCTATGCCGCTTGTCGGAATCTCATCAACCTGCAACCATTCATACGATAAACGCTCGATTCCGCCCGTGATTCCATCTATTTGCACAAATATGGCCCCAATCAATGTATCGACCATAGTACAATTAGCAACCTCCTGAAATCGGAAGTAGTAAGTGGAAAGGTCTTCGCCAAAAATGTCCGACTTATCCATGTAGACTAAACGTGAATTAACAGGTATGCGATAACCCAACTCCTTCAATGCAGTTGTCGCATACTCTTCAGCAATTGATTGATTGGCTACTTCCCCTTGACACGCTATAGGATTGCCAGAGTATCCAATGATTCCTCCAGTAAGAGCATTCACTGTGACACTTGCCTCTATGTGGATCCCATCTGAGATGGTACTGTTTCTGAAGATGATTTTCCATCTCGGAAGAACTCTAAACAGATCAGTTAGCGATCTATCAATCTCGAGTTGCTGAGCCGATTGATTCGAAAAAACCTTGTCTATGAATTGCTGAGCTGCTTGTTCCGCTTCATATTCCGTTATGAAAGGAGCTTTTTGATAATCCACTCTTATGATATACGGCCTTCTGCTTATCACTTCATAGTTGGAGGGATACAGCAACGACTCCACCGATGTGAGGTTAGCAGTACTAATGTCCGCGAAAGGCGAATTATTTAGAGCGACTCCTGGCAGGACTAACGTAGATGAATTAGTTGTTCCAATCGCGAGACTGGAAACAAGTAGAATTCCTGCGACCACCACTGAAACCAATGAATACCCAGCTGGTTTACTTTGCATTCCAATCATCAATAATGCCTCCTGAAATAGATTGAATCACTTTTTATTAGGTCTAACTTTTCGTATGATTGTTCTAGTTTTTTCATCTGCTCAAATCTCCATTCGGCTTATTCTGACACTCTCAAACCAACTTGTTATCGCTCCGAATCCTAGAACAGAAAGAAGGAGTAGTGAAATTGGTCCTGTTGAAAGTGGCAGAAACAATAAACTACATGGAATTAGTGTTGTGTAAAACACAGCGTAGAAAAGGTAGCGGGGTAGTAATAACTTTCCAGAACCCACAAAGAACCTGAGTACGCCAACTTTCACATCTCTCTCAAGGTTGTATGATCCATACTTGTCCGTTCTGACAAGACCCAGGCCTACAAGCTTGTTCAGGTGGTAGGTTGCGAGGCTTGGACTTGAAAGATTTGTGCCTCTTTGTATATTACGCAGACTCGTTTCCTCAGGATTTCTTAGTAGATACCAATAAACTCTCAGTGTTTTGCCCTTAAGCTCGGATGCTATCTTATCTATCTCTGAATCATATTCATGTGAGGTTTCATTCATCTTTCTACTCCACTCCGAGACACACGATTGGGTGATTGAGCACGCGAAACTCCAAACAAACGTGGAACGAGCTATCGAATCATTGTCCCATTACACGCTATTAGGTCTAACTTTTGAAAGTCAATCTGAATTATAGAATTGGTCAAATTCTCTTTGATCTGGGCAGGATGAGGGATTGAAAACTCAGTAAAAGTAGTACACTGAATTTGAATAGCATCTCTCACAGATTAACGCGAGGTGTTCGACCGCGGTGAAACACCTCATTATATACTCTTCATGGAATTAGTCTAACATCTAGAAGATTTAGCTAGGTGCGTGAATCTATCTATGAAACAATTGACACTCAAAATCTATGTTAGATCGATGAAGATAACGACTTCGAGTGTGGATCTCGATTCAGTTGGACATCAATGTGCCAATCCTATGAGAACTGGAGCCTATGACCGAATGGGGTCTGAAGAAATCCTTCTAGACCAAGAGCAAACTTTGCTTGTTGATGCTGCCATTCGTGCGAGTACTAAGATGAATTGGCAGTTAGTCATTGTTGACGTAGCAAAATACAGCATCCTCAAAAGGATTCGAATGAAAGAAACTATTCCTAGACTGGAACTAGATGGCAAAATAATGGTTGGAAATCCTTCATCAGATGAGATTATTCAGTTCTTCAAAAAATCTAACATGAACCATTCCGAAGACTTGGTAGACATAAGACAAAGCGAACGGGCGGCTGAAATCTCATGAACAGCCAGCGAGCTCCAACAGTAACTCCCTCTGATTTGACTGGAGTCACTGATGGAATCGTCGTTGGACTGGAAATCGGTTCATGGGCTGGTTTTCACTCAGGTCGGATTACAATTATGAGTGAAAAAAAAGATCGTATCGATTTTCGTTATGGGAAAGATTCTGATGGTATTATACCAAAACTTGGCGACTTCGTTAGGGTCGAATATACTGGAGAACATGTTCATGAGATTTCCACCATAAGAATTATTGAAGATAATCACAGAGCATTTTCTCAGAGACACTCTAGAAAATGCAATACCATCTCTCTCATTTTTGGTCGACCCAAAGGAGCTTTTGCAATAGTTGTTTCAGAGGTGTTTGTAGGTATCTACTTGATGATGGAGGGTTTCCTAATGGGATTAACAAGACCTGCCGCTCCTGTTATTTGTGGCTCAGTCGGATTCGTTCAGCTCTTTGTCGCATGGCTCATTTGGGAATATACAAGTCGGGGGTGATATCTAATGTCAAACCTATTCGCATTAGATCACCTTAGAGTCGTGCTTCCGAGTAGCAAAGGCGACCTTGTTCTAGTGGATGATGCTTCCCTTGAACTTCAGCCCAAGGAATGCTTTGGTCTATTAGGAGAATCAGGATGCGGAAAGTCATCTTTGCTTACTGCTGCACTTGGTCTATTTCAAATAACTCAAAGATACAAAGATGCGCAAATCAAGAAAGAGTGGTCGTTTCCGGTACAGCTCCAATATGAATCAAAAGAAATCTGGAATCGCACAGTTTCAGGGCACTCATTCTATAGGGGTATAGACCTACTTTCTCTGAATCACAGTGAACGTGCTAGATACCTTGGTAGTCACATTTCATTTATGCCTCAAGGACTTGCAAGTGCTTTGACACCAACAATTAGCATAGGTAATCAAACAGGCGAGCCGCTTGCGATACACACACCGGATATACGCTCTGAAAAGATGAAACAAAGAGTCTTCGAATATCTAGACCTTGTCAGTCTTGCAGATTCCAGAGACCGATATATCCTAGACCCTAGTAAATTCTCAGGAGGTGAGGCTCAGAGAGTTAAGCTCGCTATGTCCCTGATTGCCGCCCCCTACCTTGTTATTGCTGATGAACCTACATCCGCTCTGGATGTTACAGTACAAAGACAGGTAATAGGACTCTTTCAGATGATCAAGGAGGAGTTCGATGTGGCTCTAATGATAGTCAGCCATGATGTCGGAGTTATTGCGGAACTTGCAGATCGTATTGGTATAATGTATGCTGGTAGAATCGTCGAGGTGGGGTCCGCAGAGGAGATATTCCATAGACCAAAACATCCGTACTCTATTGGACTTATGGCATCTTTTCCTACAATTGCTATGATGCGAATGGCAAAGGGAGGGGAAAAGCCGAAACTAAGAGGAATATCAGGAGCGCCTCCAAATCCTCGAGAAATACCCCAAGGCTGTGGATTCCATCCAAGATGTCCCTTTGCATCAGATATCTGTTTTACAGAAAAACCAAGTATGTCTGAATTGGAAGACAATCATCTTGTTGCCTGTCATTTATTCGCAGAGGATTGCAGAAAGCATCTTCCTCTACTGACAGGCTGACTTCGATAGAGATTAATGAACGACTTTCCCATCTATTGACAAAAATAGATGAGGACCTCGTCATTGGATTCGACAGACAAAAAGATACTCTGGGAGCTGGTTGGCAATTGTAGGATTAGCTACCGAGATCTTGGTAAGAAAGTCAGCCTTTCAGCATCTTCGGTCAAGAAGCGTATTGATAATTTGGAAAACTCTGGATTAATAGACCACTATATTGTTGCTCTGAATCCCGAATTCACAAATGTTTGGATAGCAACTCTGATGATATTCACTGATGCGTCTGTGAAGATTAGTACCTTCAAAGATGTGGTGATGAGGATTGAAGGGGTATACATGGTTCTACCATTGATTAATGGGGATTTTTACTTGAGTGTTGAATATGCAGAGCAAAGTGTGTTGGAGGAACTAGTTGAACTAATTCGATCTATCGAAGGCGTGGAACGCGTTGAGGTATATGATGTATTTCCTATTGATGAGAAATCAGAGCTACCTGAGGCTCCCCAGTTTACGCGAAATGAATTGGACGTACTAAGTCAATTAGCAATAAATCCCAGAATGGTGGACCATGAAATTGCTAATCGAATACAATTGCCTACAAAAAAGGTCAAGCAAATACTTCAAAATCTGGAAACGGAACATAAGATTGCATTGACTCTTCGATGGAATCCGAGTCTTGGCAGAAACATTCCATTCAATTTGGTCATTAAATACGATTCAGATTTGGCGACTGCACAGGAGATTACAAGTAAACTATCTGCTTTGTATCCTACCTCGTATTTCAATTCAAGAATAGTCGAATCCAAATCGACTATCTTTGCAGTCTTTGCACTTGAGAAAGTTGTGGATATGGAACCAATCGCTATGAATGTACTTGGTTTTGATGAAGTCCTGAGCTGTTTCGCCATAACCTATTATAATGCGATTGTTGGCAAAACACTGAGTCGAGTTAAGTTGGAGAGAATATTGGAAAAGGAAGGCCTTTGGCCTCCAAAAGAGATGATGTAGAGTATACATCCCCAAATAGATACTATGAATACTCTCTCCAAATTCGCATACTGAACAGTGATTTGAAAGCAGAATATGTTGCTCACTCGTTAGAGTCCCAGGGGCTAGAGATGGTAGGAGGTGGTTTGAGTTTTACAAGAATCAAACCAGTAAGGAGATGTAACGGCAAAGGTCCAACGAATTGGCCGAGGAATGCACCTGTGTATAATGAAATACTCATAAAAGTAACGAGGCATGGAGGGACTTCTCCTAGTAACCCCGCCATAATCAAACGTTCACCTGTGGTTTTTCCCTCGTAATATCTTATCATCAGATATGCGAAGGGGGGCCGAAAACAGACAAATGGGAAATACTGCGCAATGGTCCATGCATAATGAATGTAGAACTCCATCGGACCAACAGGATCTATTGACCAAGACCACAACAAAGTGAACATAATGATAGATAGCTGGCCACGAGAGCCAATTCCACCTACAAAAAAGAAGGGCGAGAGAACGGCGATTAATAACACTAGAAGACCTACTCCAATCGCGACGTTCTGGTTACTTGCCAACTCGAAAGCCTCCCACGAATTCAGATTAAGCACAGGTAAATGATACAAATATCCTGTGATGGTTCAATAGTTGTGCGGAATTTGATTCGAATTTTCCTTCACCTTCCACTGGAGGATAAAGGCTGCAAAAGATAACTAGCAGAACTTCTCTCAGTTTGTGGCTTTGCCATCACTCACTTTGCTTTGGCGCATCTGTTCGTACGTGACCTTCTTGTACCATAGATGCCTGTATCGTTCGCAAAACTTGTACTTGGCATACATACCTATTGCAGCTTGATTGGCGTTGTGAACAATAAGTTCTGCCGCCCTATAGCCAATCTCGAATGCACGATTCAGAATCTCAACAAGCAACGTTTGTCCATAACCTCTACGCTTATACTTGGGTAGAATTCCTATGCCCTGGATCTGGAGAGTCCTCTTTGTGTTGCTGCCAGGATCGGAACTCGCAGACCAACCTGAACCTATTCCAATTGGCTTGCCATTAAGTTCGCATACAACTAATAATCTCGGATCGAAGTTGACATGCCTGACTTGTGCCTTCATCGACTCAACCGTTGCCAAGCTGGAATCGTAACTACCTTCGTAGATTCCATTGTGGAGTTCGCCCCATCTCTTCAATTCTCTTTTTGGATTCAACAATCTGAAATTTAGTTCTTGAGATTGAATTCCCTGTGTCAATGGCTGATCATAGTCCAATCTCATCTTTATCCAAGAGAAATCGTATTCGAAACCATGAAACTCAGCAAATGATATTGCATCGGTGCGAAAACTTGGTATTCGACATTTGAAAACAGTCGATCCCCGTTTCCTCCCTGTTTCGAAGAGGTGTTCCAGAACCATTGATCCAACTCCTCTGTTTCGAAAGTCGGGATGTACTTGGACAGTTATCCTCGAGGCAGCTGGCGATGTCTGTTGGGTGAATATTGTACCAGCCGCCACTAGTGTCCCCTCATGATTTTGTATCAATGCAATGTCACGTCCGACTTCTACGCTCGGATGAGAAAAAGATGAACGGAAATAGTCTCCAGTGATTTCAACATGGTCTGGATTATCGAGCGAGTCAATTGCGTTATACAAAGCAGCATAATCATCAAACATATTGTCATGTCCAGGTTCAAGTAGAAATGTGTTTGAAGTTTCCATCTCTTATCCCACAACCTGTATTTTTCCTGTCAATGGCTGAGTATATGAATTCCAAACTCGTCTCTTTCTTAGTCGTTTGTAGTGAAGAATGGCACGTCCAAGATTAGTGATACTGACATGTTTGCAGCGAGACATTCTCCACCTTGTCACATACCCAGCAAGCTCCAAACTTCGAAGATGTCGAGACAGTCCTGACTGTCGAATTTCCGTTTCTTCGGCCACTTCCTTCTGATGCACTGGTCTCTCACAATGATCAAGATAACTAAGGATCTCGCGTTTCTGAGAAGAAAGGTTGACCAGCTCAGATGGCCAAATTTCAGAGATGTTGAACGCGGTGTCGTTCTGAACACAAACCATGGAGGCTTTTGCGATTGCCGCGAACATGCATGCCGCTAGAATCACTATGCAGTTGTTGGTTGAAACACTAACTTCAATATCATAGTGATCGAGCTTTCGAGAATCTATAGAATCCAATACAGTTGCCAGGATGTTTGTGAAATCATCAGGCACAATCTTGAGAGGAGTGGTCATGATTCCAAACTCCGAGTATTTCTCGATGAGTTGGTTCACTACATCCTCTTGGTCCGAACTATGAACGATGATAATCTCATCAATGCATCTTTTTACTGCTAAGTATTCCGTGGTTTTCGAAGTCCCATAAAAGGCGATATGGATCTTTGGTTTTATCATCACTTCTTAACTCCAAATGGATTTCCTGAACTCCAGTTTTGGTTGTATATGATCAAGATATTCCGCTTTTGGCGTCCATGTAATTCTTGATTGGTGGGGTCTGAAGATTCTCCAGACCCCTGGGACTCGCCTCGTACCGGTTCTTCGTTACAATTTTCCCCCGGGAAACGGTCCTTCGGTCCCAAAGTCTATGTCGAATTCTTAGTATATAAGCTGATGACAGGATGAGGAAACTGCTGGTTTGTATGAGAAAAGCGCACTTCTTTGTATCAACTACCAGTACAACTAGTAGCAAATATCAAGAGTTTTCGCTATTTGGAAAAATGGTGTTACTAGAGTGAGAATCTGCCTAATGTCGGGTTCTTGGAGAAG
>RDNZ01000014.1 GCA_011364905.1 Candidatus Thorarchaeota archaeon | reverse complement strand
CATCAACTTTCATGATATTTCTCAAGTGTTCTGGTTCTGTATCCCAGATGTTCCCAACTATCGAAAAATCCCAATCGGGAGATATGGGACAAACTCCAATACTCCCATCTACATGTATCGCAAATGTATCCAATCCTGAACCACATCTCATTTCGGAGGAATCGCCTGTTAGAAGAGTGTGCATCAATGTTTCAAATGGTACAATTCCTTCAATTACTCCCTCCTTCATCTTGTCACTCCATTCCGAAGCAAGTTTCGTTATTCCAGGATTATAGACCTCTTCGGTCCACTTGTCAAAGTCTTTCCAATTATCATCCGCGTCCCAAATTACATTGAGTTGCCAATGTACATGATTGAACAATGCATCTTCGAAGTCTAATAGATGCCTGACATCACGATAGATGTCTGATTGCTCTGATATAGCCATTCTTGCAACAATATCGCCCTCATAACCAATCTGTTTAAGCCACCTTACATTTTTGACGACTTTCTTGTATACCCCTTCGGAGCGATAGCCATCAGTAGTTTCTTCTGTGCCATCGATGGACACAAGTATGGAGTGGAATCGCCTTGCGTAGTCTTCGGGAATTCTATTCAAAAGAAGAGCATTGGTCTGGAGCATAAATCTTGCATCCGTGAATCGATTCATTAATTCAATGATCAACGGAATTCTCAGAGTTGGCTCTCCACCATAGAGCATGAGCTGTACATCATCATCCTTTTCCAAATAAGCTGCTAATTCATCCATAGAGTACTGAATTTCTGTGTTAGGTCCTGTTTCCTCGCCTCCGTGGCAGTAAAAGCAATTGAGATTACATTGACGAGTAAGGATCAAGTGATAGTTCAATAGAACGTCGCTCCAAGCCTATTCCCTTTGCCAGCTGAATAAACATTGCTCTATAGTTGAAGTTTCGGATTGATTCTTACGAAGTGGCGTCAATCAGCTTATGTGCACGAATGAGATTTCTCGAATTAGTTAGTCAAATCGACATCCTTATGATTTCTTAGGAATCCTGTTGTAAAGAGTTGACTCTCGTGAAGCTGTATTCAGTTGTAGCCATGGTCCTCATTGTGCTCGTAATTGCACCTGTGGCTGTCCAAGAACCCCAAGCAGTAATTCAGAACCAGTCATCGTTCACTATTGCTGATTCAGGTCTACTTCCTGCGCATAACTATGTTTGGCAAGAAATCAATGGGTTCTGTGCATGGGCCGCGACCACAATGGCCATGCAGTACGCTGGAGTTGACCTCAATATGTATGATGTGTTCGCTGCATCGACAATTGGCTTTTCATTTGCTTACTTCCGTTTCGACCAGACACTACTAATGTTTCCAGGGGCACTTTACTCTCAAGCTGAACCAACAGACTTTCTAGCGAGACTCTATGGCGTGAATTACACCATCTATCTCGGAGACACGATTCCCAATTTGGAACAGAATGTGCAAGTGTGGCAGAGTGAAGGAATAAACGTTGGAGTGCTTGAAGGACAAAATGCTGCATTCGATTTGTTGCGTAGAACCATTGATGCAGGTTATCCTCTCCTCATTAGCGTTGATCCTGCATACCTACCATCCTATGATTATGACTATCTTAGAGATGCGGGCGCCAGTGGCGGCGCTCACGGAATCCTAGTTGTTGGCTACAACGATAGCGAAACATCTGCAACGATTGTGGATCCTGGGGTCGGCTCGTTTGGTGAGAATTTTGGCTATCCTGCGGATGGCCGGGGCAACTACACACAGATTACCTACACGGCTCTTATCGATGCTTGGTCAAGGCGATACTTCATCTCAAACACATTCTTTCCTGATACTCAACCCTCTGTTTCGATTGACTCAAGACTCGGTCCAATGATACGCGACAAACTTCTCGGTGTCGGAACAACCTATTCTCCCAATAGTCCCAATGCCCTTGTGGGAAAATTCGGAGAAGCAGGTTTTCGAAAACTAAGCCAAGATATAACTGCTGATGGTTTGAAGTCATACCTCAGTGTGTTTGATGGTGTCGACAATGAGACAAACTTCAAGGCATCGCTTCTATACTTCATTGGGGTTGGTCTTGAGTCTCAAGTCACACTTCAGTATCTATCATATCGAGCCGCCATCAAAGCTCTCCCATCCATAATGAGTGAAACTGATTTGACAGCTTTTGTCGATGCAGCAGATGAAGCACTCCCTTCATTCGATGATCTTGCCGACAATTCCTCTTTGATCTTTCCCGGAAATATCTCGGAGTCGACTGGTTTCGTTGCGACAACCTTTCTTGAGATTGCAGATTCATTCAATGCGACAGGAGATATCGACCTCGCTTTGACTCCATATGAGGCGACATTAAACTCGTTCTCATCTGATCTGCTTACAATAGCCAATTCTTGGCGCGATGCTGGTAATGCTTTAGCCGCCATCTGGCCTAATGACTTCCTTACAGTCTATGGGCCTCTGCTGGCGTTTGCTGGTGGAGGCGTTGCGATTCTCATCATAGGAGTCGTGTTCTATATGAAACGGAAGCCATCCCAATAGTATGGGGACTCAGGTGTCTTCTATGCCAAGCAAACTCTGCAGTTGATTCTTTTCAGTTGTGGGAAGCTTACAGTTGTAATCGATGCACACGTGCGCAGTAGCTCTTCCGTTAAGGCTATCCTGGAATTTGGTAAAGGGAGCTAATCTAGAGATTTCCTCTGACTGGTGCTTTGTCCCCTTGAGAAGAATAACTCTGTTTGGAATAAAGTGACTCCGAATTGTTTTGAGCATCTCTTGAGTATCGCTTTTGGCTGGGTCTCCAGCAATGACGATTTCATACGAGTCGCCTAAAGTGAATTCCAGTGCATTGAGCATCAATGAAAATCCTGATGGTGCTCGTGGAATTATATCTGAGAAAGCTCTGATTGTTTCAGCTGCTTTCTCCTCCAATTGGGTGTTTCCAAGAAATCTGGCTAGTCGAATTAGATTCAATGCTGCAACAGAATTTCCCGAAGGTATTGCCCCATCATATGCATCCTTTTTCCTGAATAATAGATCTTCAGAATTGGAACCAGTGAAATAGAAACCTCCGCTCTCTGAGTCCCAAAAACTCTCTATCATATCTGATGTAAGATCCTTTGCGAGTTCCAGATATTCAGGTTTGAAAGTAGCTTCATAGGATTCCAGCAATGCCCACACCAAGTATGCGTAATCATCAAGGAACGCCTGTATGACCGCTTCTCCATCTTTGTATCTATGGAAAAGATTTCGCTTGTCATCGATAAGAGTTTCAAGAATGAACGAGAGTGCTTTTTCTGAAGCTTCGATGAATCTTTGATCACCAAGAATCGTTCCTGCTCTCGCGAGAGATGCCACCATGAATCCATTCCAGTCCGTCAGTATTTTATCGTCTCTGCTTGGTCTGACTCTCTTTTCTCTCTGGGTAAAGAGCTTCTCTCGAGCTTTTTCAAGGGTATCTCTCACCATCTCCGGTTTCATTTTCATCGAAACTGCGAGGGTTTCGATTGACTGTGTTAGGTGTGGTATGTTGAGTCCTGCTTTCTTTCTGGTTGCTTCATCCTCGAAGTTGCCATCTCTGTGGATATTGTAGGCTTCAAGAAACAGAGCAGCCTCCTGTTTACTTAGAACCTCCTCTATCTCCTCCTGAAACCATGTATAGAACTTGCCCTCCTCACCTTCAGAGTCTGCATCTTCTGCAGAAAGGAATGCTCCTTCGGTGCTGGTTAAGTCTCTTGTTACATACTGGAAAATCTCTCTAACTACATCAGCGTACTCTTGTTTTTTCGTAATTTGATACGCCTCAGCGTACGCCATCATCAGACTAGCCTGGTCGTAAAGCATCTTCTCGAAATGGGGAACCAACCAGTCTGCATCTGTCGAGTATCGATGGAATCCGTAACCGACATGGTCGAAGAGTCCTCCCTTTCTCATCTCCTGAAGTGTCTTTTCGACCATGTATAGTGCATGGTCATCACCTCTTCTTTTCCAGTATCGGAGAATCAGCATTAGGTTATGTGGAGAGGGAAATTTTGGAGCTGATCCGAATCCGCCTTTCTCGTCATCAAATCGTTGCTCGAGTTGCGAATATGCAATATCCACTTCTTCAAGAGTAAGGTCGTCCTTTTTGCTAATAGAACCTGATTGCGATAAGGCCTGCTGAATTCGATTTATCACATCATCGATGTTGGCTTGATCCGTTTTCCAAATTTCTTCTATACGAGGGATCAACTCCTTCATCCCTAGCATATTGTAACGGCTTTCTTTTGGGATATAGGTGCCCGCATAGAATGGCTTTTTGTCCGGAGTCATTATGATTGTCAGAGGCCAGCCGCCTCGTCCAGTTATCATTTGAGCTACTTCCATGTAGACGCCGTCGATGTCTGGGCGCTCCTCTCTGTCCACTTTGATACTCACGAATGCATCATTCATCAAACTGGCTACTTCGTCATCTTCAAAGGATTCATGCGCCATCACATGACACCAATGACATGTACTGTATCCTATTGATAGAAAGATTGGTTTGTTCTCCTTCTTAGCAAGATCAAATGCCTCCGTTCCCCAAGGAAACCAATCAACAGGATTCTTCGCATGCTGTAGAAGGTATGGACTCTTCTCCTTCGCCAATCGATTACTCGTCATTAAGGGCCCACCCACAGTATTATTAACTATTGTTACTCTCTCAGTATCTCTTATTAACTTTGACTCATAGAACCAAAAAAGGTGTTGAGCAACTTCATGGAATTCGTACCATACTCAGAAGAGGAGCACAAGAAGCAGTTCTACGATTTGAACTTCGAATATGTTTCCTGGGTTGCTGAACGGTACTATCAGGTGTACAAAATCGACCTTGAATCAGTTCATGGGAAATCGGACAGGGATTATGTGAGAGACTTTCTTCAAGATTTCACAAGAGTGAGTCCTCTCGATGGAATTATCTACGTCATTGTGAATGAAGAAAATGTTGTGGGCATGGGAGCACTAATGAAACAATGCGAGGGAATTGGTGAAATCAAGCGAATGTATATTCAACCTGCCTATAGAGGGCGAGATCTCGGTAAAAAAATGCTCAGCAAACTCATCAAGAAGGGCAGGGAACTTGGATTCTCAAAACTTCGATTGGAAACTGCAGACATTTTTGAAACCGCAGTGCATCTCTATCATTCCATGGGTTTCAAGGACATTGATGAATATCCTGGTGGAGAGGTTTCACACTCCCTTGGAAACACCGTTAGATACATGGAACTTGATTTGTGAACTATCTGCAATTAATATTGGCAAACACTCAATTCTGGAAATCATCTTGTATAAGCGATAGTTCGCTAGATTGAAGACAATTTCCCCTTATCTTCCGAAACAAGTCCAGCAGCCACCAGAGAGGCGACATGGTGCTCTATCATCCACTTCTCGAATTGTAGATAAACAACATTGGGGAACGAGGGATAGATAATTGGTGTGGCTGTTATCTCGGGGATAGTTTTAGCACCACCAATTATGGCTGACAGGACGAGATCCTCTCTAATACCAATCTGCCTTGAATATGCAGTTAGTCTATCTATGTACTCTGTGACTAATGGTTCCTTCAAATGCCCGCTAATTAGACCATTGTACTTGCCGTGTTGTAGTTTCCTAATGGACTCCTTGAAGTCTCCGATAGATGAATTAGGATGGCCATAGAATGGCCCAAACTCAGTCAGGTCAATGTCAGATGCAAACACGAGATTCGGTTCAATAATCTCGATACACATATGATCAGGGAGATGCCCCGGGGTGTAAAGCATTTTCAAAGTAATATCGCCAAAGCTGAATCTATCACCATCACTCAACACTTCATCTACTCGGCCCTCATCCAGAGCTCCGTACATTCTTTCATTGACGAGCTGCTCCCATGCTTTTCTGACAGGATTGCTCTTGCTGAAACCAAGAAACTGTTTCATTGCTTCCTTCTCGTTAAAGAGGGGTGCAGTGATTTCATTCGCTGCAATTCTGCAATTTGAGAGCCTTTGAAGCCTCGCTGCGTGGGTTATGTGATCTGGATGAATATGACTCAGTATCACTGTGTCAATATCCTTCAGATTAAGATCGAGAGATATAAGGAGTCTACGTAAATCTTCCACTTCGCAACCTGGATCAATAACCACAACCTCATCTGCAATGATGACAGCAGTATTGCATTTAGGAAACACGCCCCCAGCCACGACATACAAACAATCAGTTAGTTTTGAAAACGCCATCCTCTCTCAACCTACTTAATGCTAGATTAAAATTGTTGGATAGTCGATTTTCCCCAAACTATCCATGTAACCGATAGACGGTTTACATCCCAGTTGGTCTTACTTTCATTTCAGCCTCTGCACGTCTAGCATTACGCCATGTTCCAAGTGCGCCGTACATGACTGGAAATGTAAATGCTAGTATTAGAATAAGGACCAGCATTATGTCTACAACATCGACTCTTTGAGGTCCAATACTAGTACCAAGGGCATCTATCCACATCCCTGTCATAACAAGGAGGAAAGCAGGAATTAGTAAAATGAATAGTATCAAGAAGGTCAGGAATCCACGTTTTGGAGACTTTTGAATGAATCTGGCAAAGACACCCAGCTGAGGATGTTTTTGCCACCGGGAACCTTCATGGACTATCCAGAAAATAAAGAACACTATCAACAAAAAGCCTAATGGAATCAACGTTATCTGAAACCACATAGCGGAAGTCTCCTATCCGTATGATTCCTTTCCCGTCGTGTTGTACCTATAAAAGCTGTGGTCAATGTACATTGTTTCTATCACTGGTTTTTTCCCTTCTCATGAAGTGCCTCTTCAGCAGTCATCCATCCTGATTCATTATTATTGCGTTGCTCTGTTTTTACCTGAGTAGCAGATTCCTTCTCGGTCTGAACATCTCGTAGAGCGGGTGTGTCGTATTTCTTCATACTCTCAAGTGACGCGGTCATAACATTGTGGATGTAGAGATTAGCAAAGAACTCTACACTTCGGGTTGACATTTCTTTTGATAGAGCCCTGCAACCGGGACATGTGCAATTATCGAAATCTACTAATCTTACAGGAATAGGCTTTAGTCCAACAAGGTACTTTCTTCCAGCAGTTAGATATGTGAGCGCTGATGTGTCTACACTATCAAGTTTCACTTGCTGAAGATAGTATGGAAGCAGTGACATACGAGACAATCCGAAAATATGCAGCCATTCACTTTTCGCAGCTTTTCTTACATAGCTAAGATGTTTTGACAACAGCTCTTTATCATAATGATATAACGGAATTACTCCTCCTACAGCAAGACATCCAATCTTATTCTCTCGATAGAAGTCAAGGAGGTCATCAACGATTTCTTGCTCATGTCCTTGAATCACAGCGATTGTTTTCGAAGCCTTAACTATGTCGAGAAGGTCTATGAGATTGGACTTGATGATATCGACCTTTTCCTTAACACGTTCAGGACCATCTAGTGGCAGAATGATTTCGTCAGGAGCAACAAAGAAGTCCGCGCCTGATAGTTCATAGGCTTCGAAAATCTGAGCTTTACTCAGTTCTATGTTCACATCGATTCCTAATTCCTTTGAAATTCCTGCTTTCTTAGTTTCTATCTCGAACACTCCTGTATCGATCACGAGTGAGTTTGCTTTGGGAAATCCAAGATTGACTAAAGCGTCTTTTAGAGTTGAGCCCGAATTGACAACTTCATCCAACCAATAATCGTGAGAACGATACAAGTCATAAGCAGTGAAG
This sequence comes from Candidatus Thorarchaeota archaeon, assembly GCA_011364905.1. GTDB lineage: Archaea > Asgardarchaeota > Thorarchaeia > Thorarchaeales > Thorarchaeaceae > SMTZ1-45. The sequence continues at coordinate 54,586 of RDNZ01000014.1, read as the reverse complement.
AGGACTGCATCAGTGTAGGTCCAGTTGATTAAAGGCTCTTCCCGAAAGAGAGGAACCGAACAGAAATGAAACTTCGGAATGAGTCGAGATAATTTGTGGGATTCGTTTTTCACCCTCAAACCGATACCCCCTGCAATCCGCCAACTGGCAGAATGCTCCATGACAGTGTTTCTTATAGACAGTATATAAACTGCCTTCAACGAGCTTTGAATTGGAATTGATTATCGTAGACCTCTTTCAATTCAGCCAGTGTCATGGCATCCATCGGTCCCTTATCTTCCCTCAAGCGATCAATCCGCGCGAATCGCAGAGCCATACCAGACTTATAGGTAGGACTTTCCTGAACTTCTGAAGCGATGACTTCCACAACAATCTCAGGTCTGACCTGAACAATATGCCCATGAGACGAAATCTTTCGTTCCATCAGTTTCTTTGTTATTTCCTCAAATTCCTTGTCTGTGAATCCCTTGTATGTTTTTCCGACTACCAGAAATTCTCCGGACTCCTCATCACGCACAGCCAGATGGTAGTCTGAAAGCCAGTCCTTACGCCTGCCGTGTCCCCATTCAGCTGCAACAATAACCAGGTCCAAGGTTCGTAAGGTGTGTTTGATTTTGAGCCAGTATCCTCCTCTTACTCCAGGAGTATACGGTGAGTCAAGAGACTTCGCAACCAGGCCTTCATGTCCTAACTCTTTGCTTTTCTTAAAGAAGGATTGGATTTGAGTCAGGTCATCGGAAACAATCCTCTCAACCAGAAGGGGTAATGGGACTATCTTTTCTAGCTCTTTCCTCCTCTTGCTATAACCTTCATCTACTAACTGCAAGTCATCAATCAATAGTACATCAAAAAGAACGAGTTGCAGACGCGTGTTACTATAAGCGTCTTCGATATCTCGAGTTCGCCCAAATCTTTTCATTACAACTTGAAATGGATACGGTTTTCCCATTTCGTCCACTGCCAGGACTTCACCATCAAGTATCGCGTTTTTGGCCTTTACATCACTTTCAACCATTTTCACGATATCCGGAAGGCTCTCTGTCACATCACTGAGTCGCCTCGAGAAGATCCGCACCTCTGTACCCTTCTTGTGAATCTGGACTCGAGCTCCATCCAGTTTTAGCTCAAACGAATACAATGCAGATCCTGATTCGAACATTGATTCAATATTTGGAACTGGACTTGCAAGCATTGGTTTAACGCCACGCATTACTTGAATCGATACTTTTTGCAGAGCGGCTTTGCCACCCTCTGCTGCAAGCTTCGCTATTGCTCCCAAGTCACCATTGAAACTCCACGCTCTTCTAACGAGAGATGGTTCGATTTCAAAAGCTGTTGAGATGGTTTCAGCAAGCAAACCCTCCGAAAGACCTGTTCTCATGTCCTCAAGTACGATTGCAGTAAGGTATCTCGCTTCTCTAGGAGAAGAGTCCATGAAGAGACTTGTGAGTAATGATTGCTTTTCTTTGACGGACCCTTTGCCTTGGACATTGGCAATCCGATCTAAGGTTTGACTCACTGACGCGATTGACAACGTTTCTGTGAACAAAGAGGATTGCCGGGATTCTTTTGAGGTATCCAGAATTCTCGCTACTGCCTCGCCAATGTCTCCTTCATATGCATCGAAAATCGTACTATCATCTATAGAAACTACTTTCTTGAGAACGCTAAGAAGGCCTCGCCATGATATGTTCAAAGCACGTTGATCTCTTTCCGCAAATACCTTGCCACTCAGGAAAAGGGCTGCTCGACTGACTTCATTAATATTGACATTCTTTAGAAATTCTGAAGCCAAGGCTATTTTCTCGGTCCTTTTCTGGGTCTTACTTATTTCATCAAGAACCTCTGCCAAAAGCCTGAATTCTGTCAATGCGAAAAATCCTCACAGCTAATTACACGGGTCGTTACATCTATATTCACAGTACTACGTCTATGTATTGGTTGAATTAGATGGGCAGTGTTTGGTTTAGCAAGAAAGCATTTCTTTACTTCGGTGGTGCCATTATAATCATCATTGGTGGCGCAATCGTGTACATGTCTCCTTATCACTACATCAACTTCGCAGTCAGAGAAGGCGACCAGCGCACTTTCAGCGTTTGGGATAAGGATGGATATCATGAGCAGATCGAAGTGGCTGTTTCGTTAAGGCCAGGCAACTCAAGCGTGATTCAAATTGGACTTGTGATGACAGAAAACCGGACACTTGATACGATTCTCATTAACATGACGCTGGATCATGATAACTTAGTGGAAACGCGCGATAATAGGTATTATGAAGGCAGTACGATTGTTGATGCTCCCTATGGGAACTACACTCTGCGTGTTGACCAGCTCACTGGCGTGGGACAATTCGACCTTGGTCTCAAACAAGTGAGTGATTCAAGACTATGGATAGCTATTGGCGGATCGATGAATATCATAGGTTTGCTCATGGGTGTTGCTGGCTATATGGTCCGTGGTACCTTTCTGCCAAGTGACAGTGACACAATAGTTGAATGGGGCTATGATGATGTAGGAAAAGATGACTCTTCCAGTGAGAACTAAAGAATCTTGAATATCTGCATTTTCAATCATAGTGAGTGTTACGCTAGAATAGTCCACGTAGTACACACGCTCTTCTATGTCTAAGTTACAAGCATCTTGTTGAGCACAATGGAAAGCGAAGAGATGAAATGGTTACTAAAAGGGAAAATAGTAACCGATTTTCGTGGATTCCCATTGGGGAGGGTCAAGAAGGTTTGGTTTGATGAAACCAACGGACCTCTCGTCATTGTAGAACGTGGAAACCATTCAGAGAGTAACAGCTCATGGGAAGCTATTCCCTTACGGGCTGTCGATTCTGTATCAGAACATGTCCGTCTGAAACCTCCAGCCTTTGCTGAATAGGACTGATATGGCCATTTCGCTGCACAATCCTTCGGAGTATGAGCATATGATGCGAGGAAACGAACTGTCAAAGTTGAAGGAATTGGATACAAACCTCAATCAATCCAAGCCGGTAAGAATCAATGTCTTCACAAGCAAGTCGTGCAGCTTCTGCAATGAAGCAATGGATGCCGCTTGTAAAGCTGCCAATAATTTTCGCAAATTCAACTTCAATATAGAAGTCGTGGAAACCTCGGTTGAGGAAAAACCAGAGGTTATTGAGGCGCTTAATGCTATTGCCTTACCAATGATTCAGATTGGCAACTCGCGAATCATTGGACTACCAAGTTCGGAAGATATCGAACAACTGCTTCACCAGTCCGTTTTAGTTGGATAGAACTAGAAAAATGCTAAACCAAGTATAACCCAAGCATTCTCTTTCATTATCAACCTGTTCGTTTCAATATCCAAATCAATCATGTTTAGTGCCGCCATGATGTCTGGATATTGGCTATGGTATCCAGAACCAAAAACAAGCTTGCGTACGCCGAAGTCTTGAACCAAAGCATCGAGGAACACCCGTAGGGGAGATTCAACCAGCTTGAAAAAGGTGGTTGATAGCTCTAGCCATATATTGGAGCGCGCCATAAGTGGAATTATCTGGGGAAAACCAAATAGACCGCCCATGTTCAACACCACAAACTTTCCGTCAGGATGGAGAGTTGATATGCGATCTAAGAAAGTAATCGTTTCAGCGGTCATAACATCATTATAGAGATAGACGGGCAGATTCTTCCTAATAGCCTCATTCACAAGCGCCTCTGCGGCAGGGTCGCGTGGATGGTAGGTATTCTCATCCAACATGAGGGCTCTGCATCCTCTATCAATGAAGTCATCAAGTTTCTTCTTTGCAATATCCATCGGTCTCGGTAAAATCGAACACGCTGAGAACAGTCGATCCGGATAGACCTCGGTTGCTTGCATATAGAGTTCCGTACTGACAGCAGGTTCGTGGGGTGTGAGGACAGCTCTATCTATACCAAAGGTGTCCATTCTCGAAATCAATATGTCTACATGTTCTATGTAGTTGTCGAAGTTAACATCCACTACATCTGTACGACCCATACCAAGATGTGTGTGTATGTCAGTGGTCATGGAACACCCTTGATTTGAGTTCACTAAATCGCTTTTCTATCAATGTGTTATGAATACACGGCCTCAACAGCACGTCTAAATACAATTATTTTCATCTCAACCTGAGTTGATTTCATTGGCTGAAGATGGTCAATCAAAAAGCATTACTCGCCTTTTACGCTATATTTCCCAAAACATTAACACTAATCAGTACATGCTGATGGAATATCTGGGGCCAGTTGTTGATGGTTGCAGAGCTGCATTGAATGTCAGTGTCGCAAATGCCAAGCTCCTAAACAAGATGAGCGAACAAGACTTCGAGGAGCACATTAATTCTGTGACTGATTCTTACATGGATTTAACAATCTGCCTTCGAACATCTGATACAAATGATGAATACTCTGTGGTTTTTGATCATGGAAAGGCTATCATCTATGATGAGTGCATAGAACCCGATGTTGTGATTACAGCAGACGAAGAAACACTCGTTTCTATCTGCGACAGTGATCCCAAGGTATCGCCTTACAATGTGCTCGGAACAAAGCTGAGAATTACTGGATCTGACAATCTAGATGTTGTTGAGGGCCTTGGATTCTTGTGTTATCCAACTCTTCTTAGAGTTGCCAAATCTGGTGTAGATCCTTCTTCATTGCTCAGTGAGGATGCAGACTCAGTAATTATGGCTGCTGCATCCGACTTGGTTATCAAGATGATTAGGAAGTGGATCGATTTGTCCCTCTCTGAAGACGATATGGACTAAAGCCCGTGATACGGGAAAACTAGCTCTTTCACTCTTCTAATCGTTCTGGCAAGGTCCAGCGAAATCTCTTCTTTTGAATAATACATCTGGACAATAGCATTCTCATCTCTCATGAGGACCGGAAAGTCACGATATCCCATCTGGATACACACCTCTTTGAACTCCTCAGGTAATTCACGAGGCACATCTTCATCGAGTATAATGGCGAGAAACAACGTCCAAAGGCGAGCAACATTTACTGGATAGTATCCTCCTCCGCCCAAAGCAAGCCAACCCAAACTGCATATGTCTGATGACATCTTTTTGAGTTTGCGAACTACATCTTCGTATCCATCTGAAGTATATGTCAACTGAGCAAGGGGATCCAAATAATGTCCATCGACTCCTAGCTGAGTTACCAAGAGGTCCGGTTTGAAGGCTTCAAATAGCGGAGCAACAACTTCATCGAAGACCTGAATGAGCTCCGGAGATCCTGCTCCTGGAATGACTGGGATGTTGACTGAGTATCCAACACCTTCATCATTACCTGTTTCGTGTATGAATCCAGAACCAGGGAAAAGTGTCCTGCCCGTTTGGTGTATCGAAATTGTCATGACATCCTTGGAATTGTAGAATGCATTCTGAACTCCATCTCCATGATGTGCGTCAAAATCGAAGTACAGGACTTTGTATTTCTTCTTCTTATGGAGCATCTTGACGGCTACAACTACATCATTGTATATGCAGAATCCAGATGCTAAGCTCCTATGGGCGTGATGCAAGCCACCTGAGATACAGAATGCATTGGATGCTCCATTCATGATTGACCTCATGGCATCAAGGGTCGCTCCTACATACCTGGCTCCTGTTTCATGTATTAGAGGGAAAATCGGATTATCTAGGGTCCCGAGACCGTACTGTGGATGAGGATTGTTGTTTGTGCCTGCATCCACAACAGCTTCAATGAACTCAGGTGAATGAAATAGCTCGAGATCTTCTCTCGTAGCGAGAGTGGGTTCAATCTCTTCAACTTGGTCAATCAATCCTATTGCCTTGGACAACAGGTAAGTTAGCTTCAGCCTATCTGGTTTCAGTGGGTGGTCTGTTCTAAACTCGTAATCTAGAAGTGCGTTGGAATACGGATATACAAGTTTGCCTTTCATCGCGCTCCTCCTCATCTGGATATTTCTAATTCATCATCCAAGATATTTCCCAAGCCCATCACTGAATTCCATTTTGGCCTTTTCCAATGGAATTGTGAAACGTCCAAAATCTGCGGTCGGTTCCAATGTGGTTAGTCCAAGTTCACAAGTGGCCAGCTCATGTTTTTCTAGAATCGATAAGAACTCAGGTTGGTTGCTTTCTGTCACTTCTGCTAAATAGCGAGATGATGTTTCTGAAAACAGGCTCTGAGCCAAGCTGTTCACAGTTCCTGGAATGTATTCCATATTTAATTTGAATCCATACTCGCTTCTCAGAGCCATTTTCATAAGAGCTATCGCTATGCCGCCACGCCCTACGTTATTACATGAACGAATCAGCCCTCTGTCATGCGATTCAAGAATTGCATCCATTGTCTTTTTCTCCCAGTTTGGTCTGTACTTCGGAGGTTCGCCTTTGACCTCACCAACTATGACCCTCTGAAACTCGCTTCCGTTGAGTTCCGGGAATGTTTCTCCCACGAGGAAAATATTGGCCCATGGTGTGACTAGATTTCGCTTGATCGGTGAAAACTTCTCTTTGAAGATTCCTGCAAGCATGATCTGTGGGGACGGATTTATCCTTCTATTCTGCCCATCAACTAGAGCTTCATTGTAGAGAGAAACATTTCCTCCAATAATCGGGATGTTGAAGTCATGAGAGAACCTTCCAAGTCCTCTTACTGATTCAACAAACTGAGCATACGAATCAGGCTTTTCAGGACTCCCAAAATTAAGGCAATTCGCTATGAAGATTGGTCTGGCACCCATAGAAACAATGTTTCTTAGAGATTCTGCTGCAGAATTCGCAGTTCCAACTTGTGGATCGAGTTTGCACCAAAAGGAGTTGCAATCACTGGTAAATGCAAGCAATCTACCATTTGGGAATTCCAGTACACCTGCATTCTGCCCAATATCAACAACAGTGTTCGATTGAACATGCTGGTCATATTGGCTGTAAATCCATGATCGGTCGCAAATATTCACCGAACTGATTAGGTTCATTATCGCAGAGCCATAATCATCAGGTTCTTTGAACCATGAGAGCGAATCTGTCTGAGAAGGGATTTTCCCTTCAACTCTCTCCGGAATGAGAACCCCATCTACTAAGAGGCTTATTGGGAGTTTAGCTATGATCTCTCCCTCATACTTCGCTGTGTAGTAACCATCATCTGTCACTTTCCCAATCACAGCATATGGTGTATCGTTTTTCTCGAGTAGGGTTTTTACACGGTCCATGTTAGTTGGAGCGATAATGGCAAGCATTCTCTCTTGAGATTCGGATATGATAATATCAGAGGGATTCACAACTCCTCGAGTTGGCACCTTGTCTAGTTCGATTTCTACTCCAGTACCTCCTGAATGTGCAAGATCACCTGCTGCAGCAGCCAATCCTCCACCCCCAATGTCTTGAAGACCGTCTATAAGATGCTCTTCCAGAAGCTCTGTCAAGGTGTCTATGAGTACTTTCTCCGCTAGTGAATCGCCGATTTGTATTGCAGATGTACTCCAATCTTTTGAGTCTGAGATAACATTCGAAGCAAAGATAACACCACCTACACCATCGCATCCTGTTTTGGACCCAAAAATGACAATATGGTGACCTGGTGTTCGAGCAATACTTCGTACAACGTTTTCTGATTTTACGCATCCAATGCATACTATATTCACTAAGCAGTTGTCCTCGAATGATTCGTCAAATTCCATCTCTCCTCCAACCATAGGAATTCCAACACTATTCCCATAGTCAGATATTCCTCGAACTGCATTTGATAGAGAGAGTGCGTTTTTTGGTTTCTGTGGGTGCCCGAATCGCAAACAATTCATAAGGCCCACCGCCTTGCATCCTTGTGAAATCACATTTCTAATAGTACCACCGATGCCCGATCCAGCTCCATTATAGGGATCAATCTGACTAGGATGATTGTGGGAATCCATAGACACGCCAGCATAATATCCACCACCAATGTCAAACAAACCTGCACCCTCTCCAACTCCAAGCGCAACATTGTCTGCAGTTGTTTTGAAAAGATAGAACCATCGTTTGCTGCTTTTATAGCTGCAATGCTCTGACCAGAGGGCTTCAATCATTCTTAGCTCTGTTTCTGTGAAATCTCGTCCTAGGGTCTTTGTGGCAATCTGAAGTTCATCTTTGCTTATCATCGAATTGCCCTCACGAAGTTCTCCAGGATTTCTAGACCGTCGGTCGATCCTAGAATTTGTCGTGTCGCTCGTTCAGGATGAGACATCATGCCAAGTACGTTGCCTTTCTGATTAATAACCCCAGCTATGTTTTCTATTGACCCATTTGGATTAGAGTCCTCAGTAATCTCCCCTTGTGCATTACAGTATTTGAATGGGATTCGTTTTTCACCTTCAAGAGCAATCAAATAGTCCTCAGAACAGAAGTAATTTCCTTCTGCATGAGCTATTGGTAGACGAATGACTGCATTTTCAAGATTCTCTGTGAAAATCGAAGGCTGATCGCTGACTCTTAGGTAAACCCATCTACAAATGAATCGTGCAGAAACATTTGGTAAGAGTGCTCCCGGTAGTAAGCCGGCTTCCGCAAGAATCTGAAAACCGTTGCTGATTCCGAGTACTGGCTTTCCATCTTCTGCCAAATCCCTTATTCCCGCGCTGATGACTTCCATGGCTGCGACTGCTCCCGCTCTCATATAATCCCCATAGGAGAATCCTCCAGGGATTATGATACCTTCCGCGTCCTGAAGTCCTGCAAGTCCCTTTCTGCTTGGGACAAGATACGGTTTTGCAGCTGGAATCTGGCGGAGCGCTCTCATGACATCATCATCATTATTGGTTCCTGGAAATCTGATAACAGCAATAGACATTAGCCATAACTCACCTCGTGTTTCTCAGATATCGGATTAGACAGTAGTTTGATGTTCATGATATTGAGCTGATGCAGTATTTCGGAAGTGATGGGTCTTCGTAATATAATGTTGAATACTTTTCCGACTCGAACATCCTCTGCATCGCCAAATCCCATTCGAACAAGCATCTTTTTTGTCACCTCGCCAGGAGGATTCCTAATTCCATCTTTGGGTTTGACTATTACCTGAAGGATTTCATTTCGATTACTAACTTCCTCCGGTTTTGTTCTAGTAATTAAATCGACAAGTTTTCCATAGGCTTGGATGAATTCTTCCTCTTTCCCTTTGATTTCGTCGAAATTCATGTATGGCGCACCCTTGTCCCAGATACTCATATTGTCCAATGATAGCTCATCTGCCACAACAATATGTCCTGCTTTTGTTATACCAAACTCAAGTCTGAAATCAGCAAGTACCAGACTTTGCTGCTTAAGGAGTTCAACAAGATAATAATTGACAGAAAGAGTCACGGCTCTCATGAAATGCAAAATTTCATCTTTCACTAGTCCAATGGTTTCGATTGCTCGTTCAGTTATCAGCGGATTATGCAAACGGTCACTTATCAAAAAGAACTCGACAAGAGGTTTCTCAAGAACTGTCCCCTCGTCTACACCAGAGCGGAGACAGAATGATTTTGTAGCGATGTTCCTACACACCACTAACACAGGATAGATATCCACTTTTCGAACAAGTATCTTCGGACTTTCTAGGGATCGAATGAAGTGGGTGTCAACTCCCTTGCCTTCAAGATATCCAAGCAGGAAATCTGTCATTCTATACACGAGCTCAGCTTTTCCTGTGATAGACTCAGCCTTCTCATCATCCAAAGCGATTGAATCAGTAAACTCGACTATTTCCCTATCAGCTGACTCAGGATCTTGGTGTACTTTCCTAGTTTTCCCATCATGAATCAGATCCATGGTTTCAACTCCTTGAGTTCAATCGCCTCTTTCAAGGTGTGGTACGATTTCACGTCGACACCTCATTCAGGGCATTTTCTTTTGCAGCGGATTTAATGTCCAACATACAGAGATCCAATGGTGAAGCTATCTCACACTTATATTTGAGTGATAATCTTCTCATCTCCGGACTCGTCGGTCCGACGCAAGGCGCTCCTGGAACTCGTGGACTAAGATCGAAGACAACAAATTCGGAATCTTCTGTAATTGCTCCTTGAAGCGAAAAAAGACCTATCATCTTTGGTGGATAGTATTTCCTAATCCCCTTGAGGAGGCGTTCTGCGGCTTCATAAACAAGTGGTTTCTTGCTTTCTCTCATAGTCAGACCCTTGTGGCCCACCTCTTCATTCATCACCCTGATCTTCAGCTTCAATTGCTCTCTCGCAGGCAGGTCGAGAAGTCCAGATAGGCCAGTCTGAACTCGGTCGTCGAAACCAACCAGATCTAGGTCCCCGAAAATGCGACTCATCCCATATGCTTCGAAGTTGGCGTTGAATCGTGGTGCTATCACAAATTCCTCAATTGTTGCTGATTTAAGAGACTCCTCGGAGATAACATCATTATTGATTAAAGAGCGGCTCTCTGCTTCGAACTCTGAAGGCGAGTTTGCAAAGAAAAACGCTCGTTCAAGAGGCTTTTTCCTTTGCTGAACTTTCACTATGACTAATCTATCTATGTCACTAGGCTTGAAGACTCTGGGCAACCTGATTCCAGACTTGTTCAATAACCAATATTGATTCTTTGGAGCATTTCTATCCTCAACACGTAGCAACATTCTGTTTCCGTAAATGGGGATTTTGAACTCTCTTTCAATCTCATCATATCCCACATAGACGGAAAAAGATCGATTGGGAATCCATAAGGTATCTAGCTCCTCTAATTTCTCCTGGATTTCATCTTTCAGAATATCTTTGAATTTATCAAGTAGAATAATGTGATCATAGAGATGCTTATTATAATGAGAATAGAGACGCTCTCTTCCTCTCTGGCAAACTACAGCTGTTCTAAATCCATTTGCCCTCGCCGCTACTCCGATCTCCTCGGCGCTGTGCGAGCCAATCATTCCAATGGTTGGCAATTTTGAATCTGTCATCAACTTCACCCTAGAGCCTGGTCTAACCTTTCTTGCTCCACTAACTCACGAATCTCGATTGCTATCCGTCGTCCCATCCACATTGGCTCACCGAATTGGACATATGAATATGGGGAAGATGGTATCCATACATTGGTTCCTGCTACAATTCTACCACTGAATTCAAAGCTATAAATCTGCTTATTTTTATCGATTATTGTTTCAATGCAGAATGGTCCCACCATTTTCTGTTGTGCGAGCTTATGGAATGCGTTGACAAAGGCAACTCCCATATCATAGTATTTTGCGAGAATCGACTCCCGAAGCACTAACGGAACATTGCCAACTACCACGAAACTTGGTCGCTCATTGAATCGCAGATTAGAGTCAGCATCGGTTTCGTATCGTATGTCTGCGCCGAACACCTCAGTTCGTTCTTTTGCCATCGATTGAAAGTATGTAACGAAAACCTTGGTTCCAACAACAAATTCCTGAAATGTATATTGGAGGTCTGGATTCATCATCTTCTCGATTTCAGAAGCACTCTCCGCAATGAAGTACCCATCACCTCCAGCTGCCCCATTAGTTTTTGCGATGACAGGGCAATCAATCTCCCCAAAATCCAAGAATTCTCTAGGTACGGCAAAGCCAGCTTCTTTCAGTAATTTCGTTTTTAGATCCCGATTGCTCTCCCACTTTAGGAGCTCTTTACTACCGAAAATCTTCAGGTCGGACTTGAGAATTTTCTGGGCACCTATGTGTGCTACAAATGATCCATGTGGTATCAAAACCACCTCAGACAAATCCATCTTCAAGATATCATCAAATGACTCTATTTCAACGATTGAATCATCAAGTCCAAATGATTGGTAAAACTTCACGCGGTTCTGAGGGCAGTAGAGTAGAGTATCAAAGCCCTCCGCCTTGGCTCCTGAAATGATATTCAGTGCGCTGTGACTTGCAATGGTACCTATCTTCACTCTAGCCTGACCCTCTCATGGTTTCTACATTCGTATTGGAAACGAGTTCTTGAATCTTGCCAAAGCCGTTGGTTGGCGCTCTATTATAGAATTCCCTAGAAGAAATTGCTAACACTCTTGCATCCGCGAGGTCCAGAATGAAGTTGTTCAACTTTCACATGAACTCATGCATGATTATGCCGATTATCGAACCGAGGAATGTTGCGATAATCACCAAAATGAAGTATCCTATTGAAATGGCAATACTACTAACAATGATGCCTCCAAGCCCTAGAGACGGAACTAATAGACCTGGAATTGAAAGAAACGTGACAAAGAATAGCAAAAAAAACATATCCGCGAGAAAGGCTCCAACTAATGAATTGCTGGCTTCAGGTGATGTTAGACCGATTGGGATTGCTGCAATGGCTGGCAAAAGGAAAACAATGGTTACAGAATTCTGAACCTGAGCTGTAATAACAAATGAGTAGATTGTGGTATCTATTAGAGCTACTAAGGCCGGAATTAGGATTAGTATTAGAAGTTCCTTTCTTTTCTCGCGCATTGAAATTCCAAGAACTCTCACGATTGGTTGGGGACGGTCACCGACTGTAACGTATTTTGGCTCTTCTCTGGTGGGCAGTGGTCTGAAGAGCCCTTTCTTTTGCTCTGCGTCTTCTTCCTCTTCTCGTGCCTCAACTCTAATCTTTTCCTCATCTGCCATTGAATCCACTCTTCTTGCGAGTGAGGCTGGCCAATGAATAAAGTCTTCGCATCGCGCAAGAACCCGAGTCTAGAGGCGTTTCACACCGCGACCGCAACTCCTATCTATGCTTTCAGTAATCCTTCATAGTAGTCGGAGGAACTGCAATGGTTGAAGGACGACTGTATGATGATTCCGAATCTGACGATGACATGTCTGAATCATCAATGACAAGACGAAGAAAAATTGAACACATAGAAATCTGCCTCGAGGAAGATGTTCAATGTCAGCGATCCACAATGTTCGAAGACATAGAATTTGTTCATAATGCCCTCCCTGAGATCGACAAGAACAAAATAGACCTCAACATCAACTTTTTTGGTCTTCGCGCGAGCGCACCGCTGGTTATTGCAGCAATGACCGGGGGTCATCCCAAAACAAAGAGTGTAAACCAGAAACTAGCTAGTGCTGCTGAGGAGCTTGGTTTGCCCATTGGAGTGGGAAGTCAGAGAGCTGCAGTCGAGGATCCATCACTTGCAGATACTTTCACAATTGTAAGAGAATCAGCTCCATCTGTTCCTGTAATTGCTAACATCGGTGCAACTCATGTAACCGAGGCTCCTGAAGCTGTATCGATGATTGATGCGGATATTCTTGCTGTTCATCTTAATCCACTTCAGGAAGCTATCCAGCCTGAAGGCGATTGCAACTCTGAAGGCACACTTGAGAGCATTGCTGCCATTGTTGATTCAGTCGATATTCCAGTTATCATAAAGGAAACAGGCGCCGGAATATCAAGTGATGTCGCGAAGGCACTTGAAGAAGTTGGTATTGTAGGTGTTGATGTTGGCGGTTTAGGCGGCACAAGTTGGGCTGGAGTTGAGTATTATCGCGCTCAGAAAGAGGAAGACGATCTCAGAGCCCAAATTGGGCTTGAGTTTTGGGATTGGGGAATACCCACGGCTCTAAGTGCCATAATGGTTCTTGACTCAACCGAACTTGATGTGATTGCTACTGGAGGGATCAGAAGTGGTCTTGACATCGCCAAAGCACTATCTCTTGGTGCCACCGCCGCGGGAATTGCCCATCCATTGCTTCGACCAGCAGTTTACGGCTCGTCTCTCGATGTTGTGGTTGAGCTTGAGCGATTCATTGAGGGTCTTCGAGTTGCGATGTACTTGACAGGATCCCAGAAGGTTGAGGATTTATCCTCAAAGCAGCTTATCCTAAGCGGAAAACTGGTAGAGTCTCTAAAATCCTTGGGTATAGATTATGAGAAAGTTGCGAGTGGGATCTAAATCAGGCCTTTCCTATGCGTTGCAGATACTTTGAACGTTGTCTAATACCATTGAGCATTTGAACAGCCTCTTCTATCGTATCACCAACTGGTATTCCATTCAACTCAAACCCTCGGATGATGACTTCATATTTCTCCAAGTCAGGAACATATGCCACCACCGTTTTGTTATGATTCTTTGATACATTCGCTACCCTTGCTCCTATTTGAAGTGAGATTCCAGGGGCATACGGTAGTAGAAGCAACAAAGCTGCATCAATTGAGTCGAATCCCAGCATTTTATCAAGTACCCTTTCATAGTCAATATCTGATGCGCTTCCTGTAAGATCACATGGATTTCGAAATGAGGCTATTCCTTGATAGGCTGGTGTCATGACGTCTCGCATTTCTGCTTGCTGGTCGTCTGAGAAGAAAGGCATTGTGAGTCCATAGTGCGCTGCTTCATCACTAGCGATAACTCCATGCCCACCACTTACTGTCATGGTTCCTATTCTGGGACCTAACATTGCCTTTGGTCTAAATGAAAACACCTTGGAGTAGGCCATGACCTCATCTTCATCTATGGCATGGATTACTCCGTATTGTCTGAACGCAGCATTGGTCACTGCTCGGTCTCCAGCAAGCGAGGAGGTGTGACTTTGAGTTGCTCGATGACCAGCTTCAGATTCTCCTCCTTTTAGGACAATCACTGGTTTCTTTGGTACTATCTTATCACATATTTCAATGAATTTTCTTCCTTCGTCATTAGCAAATCCTTCGATGTATGCTAGAATTACATCCACATTGCTATCGTTTCCAAAATGGCGAATGAAATCAGTCACTTCTGTCTGAGCGGCATTACCTATAGATACGGCAGCAGCGATTCCTACCTGTCTTGACGCAAACTCCTCAAGTCGTTCGACGAGCCATCCTCCGCTTTGCGATATTATTGCTACTCTGCCTTTTCTTGGTCGAGCCACTCGTTCTGATGGGAGAAAGAATGTGTCCAAGACGTCGGGGACATATACACCAATACAATTAGGGCCAACCATTGACATCTTGTACTGATTTGCAATTTCAACAATTTCCGACTGTAGACTTGCACCTGTTTCACCAATCTCGCTAAAACCGCCTGACACTACAATGACTGATTTGATTCCCTTTTCACCACACTCAGTTAATACACCAGGTACATATTTTGCTGGAACTGAGATCACTGCAAGTTCGATGTCGTCAGGTGCCTCAGTTATGGACTTGTAAACTTTGATCCCTTCGACGGCTCCGCCCTTCGGATTAATTGGATAGGTTGGTAGTGCATTCTCGAATGCAAGTTTTCGGAAAATCACATTTCCTGGACTGAATGGGTTGGTGGTTGATACACCGACAACTGCAGTCACTTTGGGATTAAGCATAGTATGGAGGCCTGTCATCTCTCATTCTCGCCTGTCTTTACTGAGGGTTACAGACATCCCTTATATGGGCTGCGAAGTGGACATCTAAGCCCTTACCCTTCTCTAGATAACTAAGGTTTCATCTGAGCAAGGATTTCTCTAGGTCTTGGTTCTGCCAAAAGGGCATGTTGAAGTTTGCTCAGTAGCTTTGCAACTTCAGCATAAATCACCTGACGTGAGGGGTCAGAGGCGGTTTCTGCATTTTGGATGGCCTCTTCAACTTCTTGGTTCAGTCTCTTTATGATTCGTTTCTCAAGTTCCGGCCCTCCCCAACCGAAGCTATCAAACGCTGTCTTGGCTTCCAAAATTTTTTCTTTGACATCAAGTTGGTCTTCTTTTAGCACAGGCTCTACGCCTTGGAAGTATTTGGCAACTGCTCTCTCGATGCGCTCCATCTCAGACCCATTGAGATAGTTCTCCTGCTGACGATGCTTCATGAGGTCTTGCAAGAGCCTTGCACCTGGCGCTTCGGTCATTAGACCTTTGGTTATCTTGACCAGAATTCGCCCAGGAATCTCAACGACATCTCCAAGAAAAGGTGATTCAGATTTATAGCGATGCAATTCTCTAAGTGATTCTAGCCAAAAGGTTGGTAGGAGGACATGGCATCTTTGTGAGTATTGTTGAATCAGTCTTTGGCTTTGACCAATCAGACCAAACAAGTCATCTTCAACATCCACTTTTCGGTATATTTCCATAGGCTTTGGTTTTTCCTCGCCAACGAGTGGAACCAAGTCTGCATCTTTTGTCTGAGATTGAGCCCCACTAGCTTTGTGGCTTTCTGGAGGAACCTCCTTGCCGTCCAACAATGAGAGAATTTCCTGTGCTGCATGCCCGGATTCCATTTGTTTCGCTTTGTCTGAGAGCTTGGGTAACAGACTCTCAACCTGTGATAGTCGCTTTACAATGAGGCTCATAATATTCTGTGTGGATGGTGGTATTCCTTTCATCGTGGTTGCCTCCTCCATCCATTTACGGGTTCTTACAAGCCCCTGTGTGAGAGAATCCACACGATCAGGGTCCACAGATTCCTCAACTTGAGAACTAAGGAGGAAATGAATGAGTGTTGAGTTTAGAGTGACTATCAACAGAAGTCTGTCAATGAGGTCTTCGTAATGGAATGACGAGGAATCAGACAATTTGTGACCACCATTCCTATTCCATTGTGTCGCCAGGAGTCATGTAGTAGCTAAAGAGCTCACGGAAATCGTTAATGGCATCCACCAGCTCCTTTCGACTGGTGCCTTTCGATCTCATGAACCATCCCTGCTTCAAAGGTGACGCTCCGCTATGTAAATTGACAAGCTGTGTGGCTTCATTGATGATTTGAACAAGCTCTGGAATCTTTGGTAGGCCTAGTAACAGCAGTAGGTTCGTCTTTGGATCTCTCTCATGATATTGGACATAGCATGGTGTAATCGCAGCACCCGGAGCAATGAACTTGTCAAGTGCTTCTTTGAGATGCATTCCAAACTCAGCTTTTGCGATATGCGTGGGTCCAGACAGCACGTAGTATACACTCTCTGCATTTGGCTCTTCACCCACATCTGCATAGGAGCACTCCTTTACTGCATAGTCAATCATTGTCCGAAGTTGCTTTGGCATACTCCCTGCATCGGGAATCAGACCAATGTCCGTGTAGAGTGCAGGGACAACAACTGGATCAAGTTTACGTGCATAGTCCGCCAGGTCTGTTGTCGGAAAAACGTCCTTGGACCGCTCCCAAACACCTGGTGAGAGCATTGCCTCTACAACATCAAGAGCCAATGGGTTGACGAGTTCCACAAATGCTTGTTCAGTCCTTGCATCTGCTGCGCTGCTCTCCTCAAGCGTGGATGGCACCATTGTTTCAATTGAATCAATATCAGCAATGTCTACTTCAAGCTCTCTTTGGAGATAGTCTACTGTATCACCTCTTCTCCACTGAAGAATTCGTTTCAGCATTGTTCTGTTCGAGAGAAGTATCGTAAGGTCGGCGCCACGTTCCTGTAACTGAGCTCGAAGTAACCGCGATACCGCCCAGATTGAGTTCAATGCTTCGCTTGATTGCCCCTCAAATGGAAGGATGCCTACGACATAGACAAAGATACGTCTGCCCTCTTCCTCTTGAAAGCGCTGTTTGAGGAGTTCGATTAGGGCTGGTGTGCCACCGCATCCTGTACCTCCTCCTAAGCTTGTGAATATACAAAATCCTGATACACCTTCAAAACCGAGATTGCCCAGCTGGTCAAAAATGATATCCTTCGATTCCATGATCGAATTGTATCCGTCCATGAACCGGCCACCGACACCAATTTCGCTGGCACCATAGAGCAGAGTATGCTCTTTCGGGATACCATATTTTTGTCGAACCTTTGTGAGGTCTGCTCTGTCCGTATTGATGAGCAGATAGCCTCTCACTCTCGAAGGTAGCTTTTTGTCTCTACTTGTTTGGAGATACGACCCTACAATGTTTGAGCCGCATTCACCAATACCAATGGCGAAGACTTCTGCTGCTTTTGTTGTATCATCAATCTCAGCAGGTTTCTTGGGTGGACTACTTCCGAACATTACTTTAACTCCTATTTCTTCCTCGAATCAATCAAAGCTTGAGCGCTCTCTTTAATCGCCCAACTGAGGTACGAGCTAATATCCTCTCTGCTATATGTCTCTTTGACCTTCCTGATCGCATCTTCTATGAACTTGTCACGTTCGTCAGGTCTCGCAGCGGGGCTGAAACCAGTCATAAACATTCTGAGTGACTTATGCCAATCATCCATTGATACTGCCTTGTCAAGCCACTGCTTTCTAAGGTCTTCAAGCTCGTGGAAGCTGGCAATTGCTGCATCGAGATCAACAGCCTCTGTGAGGCCATCCTCAAGACTCTTCATCTTCTTGATGTTGAAAACGACTTTGCTGAAGTCTGCTGGGTGCTTCTCAGCAACTCTCTCAATCGTAGAATAATACTGACTCTTGCTCTTTAGCTCATTATCATATGTTTCACCGCTCTTGGTAGCCATGCTTTTAATCATCTGAAGCATCTCTTCTTGGATGTTTGCGAGTGTCAAGCAGACATCAAGAGCTTCGTTCACATGAGGTGAGTCAGTTTCCAATTTCGATGGGACTTGATCTATGAGAATCTGTAGTCTTTCCACAAACTCAGACATTCCCTGATCTTCAAACAGCGAAAGGGCTCCTTTGATTTGCACATAAGCTTCATCTACTCGTTCCCTGATTTTCTTGTGAACATTGGGTGAGGTAGTGAGGTTCATGAGCTGGTCAAATGCATCAGCTGCTTCCTCCAACTCAGTAGGGGGTTTCTTCTTTAGACCATTGAGCATTTTCAACTCTTTATCGAGCTTCACTCCTATGCTACTGGCTCGTTCAAGACTGGTGATAAGGGAATCCACTTCAGAATCCAATTTTTCAATAATCTTCTCTTGGATCTTCTTCTCGTATATCTCGACCATTTTTCTTGCAATTGCTGGGAGACTAAAGACAGTGTCTGCTGCGACGCCCACGTTGTTTAGTTCGCTGATAGCTTCCTGCGCTTCGGGTGGGATCTCTACTCCTGCGCCCATCAACTTGGCTGCTGCCAGTCTGATTTTCACCTGGAGCCTGTATCTGAGGTTTTCCAATGCATCCTGAGCTTTGACTAAGATGCCATCCTTAATCGAGCGCATCTCTGACTTTATCTCTGCAAAATCCTCCAAGCCTTGAATCCTTGTTGCACCCTCATCGAGTTCAACTATAATGGGCATGAAGATCTCAGCATATGCTGGTTTGACAGTCTGAAGATCATGAACGATTGCATCGATTTCCTGTTGGCATGCCTCCCGGAAGGTGGCCACACCACTCTCGACTGCGCCTCGAAGACTTGTTAGCGAGCCAAGCAGGTAGACAATACCACCTTCAAGTTCTTCTACTTTTGGAGCTTTCTTACTTAACTGAGCGACGTCCAGAACTCTATCGGCTGAGGTCGCAAGTTCGTTGAACTTCGCCAAGTAACTGCGGATACTCTCTGTGATGTTCTTTCGGTACTCATCATCCATTGCCTTAGCTTGGAGATAGATACGGACCATACCATCAATTTCTGCTGTTTTCAAGGTCTTTTTCGAGTCCCCGATAAACTTGCGTACAGCGACTATGTCTTTGATACCTGCATCATCTGGGGCTTCGGTTGCTTTTTCTACATCATCAAGTAGTTCAAACAAACGTTCTCTGAGAGCAATTTTGACAGAATTCTCCCATTCAACCATTCGTTGATAGCCTGATAATAGAGGCGCGATCTCGTCGCCTTCGACGCTGACATTTGGAGGAGTTGGAATCACATCTGCAGTTGTTGGAATACCTCCCTCAACAATCTTAGTTGTGACTTCATGTTTGATGTTGACGATTTTGTCACGGAGAGCATTTGCTAGCTTAACTTTTGCTGTATGAAACTGGTTCTCTAGAGCTATTAGTGCTGTGAGAGTGGTCGCCTTCGCGGCATCTCGCGCAATAATCCTAAGCTCTTGTGAGAATTCCATTGGTAATTCAAGACCGAGTCTGGCGGTTGTTTCAACGGATGCTTGAAGAGATTCAACTGAACCAACCAAAGATGAACTGAGAAGTTTGCTTACTTCATCCTTTCTTCCATCCAAGAACTCCCTGTCCTCTTGGAGTTTGTCGTTCAGAATCATGAGGTCTCGAAGGGATAAACCTGAAACATCATCATTTGAAACGGTAGTGGCAACTTCGCTCTTGTCAATCGTGATATGGCGCTCGTAGGTGTCAACTGTGGCTTTGTTCTCATCGAGAGTCGATTTCACTTCTCGAGCAACATCTTCATGAATCACCAGATACAGCTTCGAAAATGCTTTGGCAAACTCATGGAGTT
This sequence comes from Candidatus Thorarchaeota archaeon, assembly GCA_011364905.1. Taxonomy (GTDB): domain Archaea; phylum Asgardarchaeota; class Thorarchaeia; order Thorarchaeales; family Thorarchaeaceae; genus SMTZ1-45. The sequence goes on along the minus strand of RDNZ01000014.1, from coordinate 34,477 downwards.
TCTCAAAATCCTTTAGATCTCCAGCTCCAATGCCCGGAAAGTTGAGTGCTTGGATGCCCTTAACCTCTGCAGGTTTGATTGCCTGAATCTTCGGTGCGATAACAAGAGTATCCTTATGCTCCTTCCTGAAATATTCAGCAAAGTCTCGAGTAACTCTCATGAAATCTGTTTCAAGATCATTTGCCGTCTTATCGACTTGACTTTGAACTTTCCTCTTTTTCATGAAGCCTGCTGTTGCAAGGTCATTGTCCAATTTGGTCAAGTTTGCAAAGATATCATAGAGCTGACGAACCTGACGATCTGCCTGTTCTTCCATAGCTGGGTTGACCGAAACCAAGATTCCTTTCAATTCGGCGAGTTTGTCTAATTCTCGTCTCCATCCGCTGGTATCCAAGATGCCTACCTCCGTGTAGTATGCCTTTTTCTTCGTGGATGTCTTAAGTTCTTTCTGTGTGGGTCCTCCCTTTTCAACGATTTTACTATGTATTGAAGTGCGAGAAATTGGTTTCTGATGCGCTCTAGGGCGATTTTAACCTCGAAAGAAACACCCTTAAGCACTCCAAAAAAACGGAATGATACCTGTTGAATGTCATGGGGAGAAGCTGTTGGACAAAAGCTCCGTGAGCTCTAATGGGGCTACGGTTCTGAATCACGAAATCGTTACCCTCCTAGATGCTCCTGCAGTTGACCTTACATACGATGAGGACTTTCTATATGCTGCATGTCATGACAATCGGATTCGTGTCTGGTCAAAGACTGACTGGCAGTTAGTAGCTGAGTTGGGTGAAACTGAAACACCCCCACTTGTGGTTGATGTAGATGAAACTCAGGTGTTCGCCACTTGCGAGAAGAGAGTCTATGTCTGGAAAAAGGAAACTTGGGGAATGACAGGATGGTTTGAACTTAGCTATCAAGCTCTGACATCTGCACTGCATGGTGACTACTTCTACGTTGGTGCCAGAGAAGGACGGCTTGTTTCAATCCAAAAAGACACTCATGAGACCTCCAGCTGGCAACTTCACAAGTCTGACATTACAAGTCTCTGGTCTGATGATAAAATCATTTGCACGAGTCCTAAGAAGGAAGAACCACGAGTTTGGTTGAAAACTCGTGATGCTGCACCTTCCGAGCTGGCAAGATTGGACAAGAAAGGAAAAGGCGGCGTTCTGGCTGGTAACGCTGAGTTTGTGTTGGTTGGGAACTCGACAGGCGAGATTGCAGTGTATGACCGGGTCGAATGGGGGCTTGTTCGAACATTGGAATCTGAGGATTCCCATCCAGTGACATCCATGTGGGCAAGTAGCTATTATCTTGTTGCAGCACTGACTTCTGGATTACTTACTATTTGGGATCTGAAGAAAGGGGAAGAGGTAGGAACCATTTCCTTTAACGGCCAGAGGATTGATTGGGTAAACGCAGACAACGACCTTCTTTATGTCGCAAACTCAGAGGGGGTTACAATCGTCCGGCTCACAATATCTGGTCAACCTCTTGACATTTGTACTGAATCTCCACCTTTGATGGCTGACAGTCTTCTAAAAACATCACCCTATGATGTTCTTGAAGGAGCTATCGAGCTTGAGAAGAGAGCTGACCAACAATATCAAGATGGTCTTTTCCATGATGCAGTGCTTGATTATGAAAATGCCCTCCAGCAGCTGATTGATAACACTCAAGCCTTACAGGAAGTCCCAGAAGAAAGGCAGCATCTTACCGATGAGCTAAATGCGCGGCTTGGTAAAGCCCTTCTCAAAGCAAAGATTCAGGAGTTACAGGCTCTTAGTCACGAGATTCGTCAACTATCTGAGGAGCTTGAGGAGAGAAAAAGAACCGATCGTAATCCAGATGAAGTTGATAGACTTTGGAGTTCTGCTGGAAGAGCTATTAAAGAAAGCCGCGTTCTTGCAGAGGCTCAGGCTAGCGACATGCTTAGCTATCAACTCACGCATGTTGTAGAAACGCTCGAGTCTGACCTGAACGAAGCAATGTCGAAGTTTGACGATTTCCGAGAAACCATAAACCATGCACTTGCGATTACCCGTCAAATTTCTAATGAATGGCGTTGGATGGAACGCCGTCGCACGAAGCTACCCGAGCGAAGGGAGTTTCTTGAGAGAGCTATGGAGAAGCTTGAGACCGCTCTCAAAGATGCTGAACCTGAAGGGGAGGTTGAGCAAATTCTCTCAAGTGCACTTGAGGAATATCGTCGATTGTATGGACAAATAGACAGAATTGTTGCTTCATACGAAACAGAGAACGAAAAGCCCTTCGCATCAAAAGAAGAGGCTCAAGAGGCCATTGATGGACTCCTCAGTGTAATGCCCAAGAAAATCCAACTTTTGAAGGACATGTCTGACGAAACCGAAGCGGGTCTCGAAAAAGGTCGAATCATAGCGGCACTTGAACAAGCTCTTGAAACTGCAGATTCATTCAAGTTGAACAAAGCGGCAAAGGAAATTGAAGGACTTCTTGAGACTGTCAAATAGAGAATCAGGAAGCAGCTATTCCGCCAATCAATGGATATTCTTCCTCAATCATGTCCTCGCCAATTAGATCAATCCATTCATCTGCGAGGTCTCCAAATGAGGGATCAAGTGAAATTGCATATTCGGCTGCTTCAATAGCTGACCCGAAGTCTTCAAAATACAGATGGCAGATAGCAAGATTATACCAAGCTACCGCTGAGGACGGATCCAAGTCCAAGGATCTCTCTAATGCATCAACAGCTTCATCCCATAGATCTTCAGATATTAGCGCGGTTGCTAGGAGTTCCCATTTTCGTACATCTCGGGGCTGGAGCTTCAGACTTTGCTTCAGTGCTCCTATTCCCTCGGAATACTCATTTAGTAATAGATGGATGTAGCCCTTGTCGCCCCATCTTACTGGCGAAGATGGTTCTATTTGGAGAAGATTGTTTAGAGCTTGAATGGCTAGCTTTGGTTTTCCTAATTCCAAATTACAAATAACCAGATTCTCCAACGCACGAATATTCTTCGGATCCGCTGCGAGCCCAATACGGAGCTTTGTCATTGCTTCATCGAACAATTGTCTCTCAATGAGTGAAGAGGCTTGGTCCACAAGAGACTCTATCTCTCCGATATTATGTAGTGTTGAGTCCAACAGTCAATGCTCCGAAGTTTTCTAAGTTCAGCCCGCTTTTGTAAATCTAAAAAGCTTGCTCTGACCGCAGTTTCGCATTTTATATAGATTATGAAAGGGAATAAGCAGGCGATTCCTCAAGTTTGGTGTGTGAATCATAGAAGTGCTATAGCCTCGATTTCTATACTGACATCTTTTGGAAGTCGTGCAACTTCTACTGCCGCTCTCGTAGGAGGCGAATCGCTGAACCATTTGGCGTACTCTGTATTCATTTCAGAGAAGTCGTCCATGTTCTTGAGGAAAACTGTGCATTTCACAATTTTAGACATTGAAGAACCCGCCGCTTCGATGACGCCTTTCACATTGGATAGAGACTGCCGTGTTTGTTCTGCAATCGATCCTTTTACCAATTCACCAGTTGCGGGATTTGCAGGAATCTGTCCTGAACAAAAGACAAATCCGTTTGCCTTGATGCCTTGTGAGTAGGGGCCAATTGCTTTTGGTGCATTCTCAGTGGTTACTTGTTCCAGCTTCATAGTTCATCGATATGGCGAATGCATTGGTCCACGATTAATCTAGTGGTTACGGTCGTCTTTCAGGTGGGGGTGGTACTGCGAATCCTGCGACGATTTTGGTTCCTGTTTCTCCTCGTAACGCCTTTGTTATGTTGGGGGGGTCAGTGATGATTGCCATCTCTCCACCATTCTTGATGAACTGAACGCAAGCTTCAATCTTTGGTAACATACTTCCAGGAGCGAAGTGCCCCTCCTCAATATAATGCTGAGCTTGAATATGGGTCATCTTGTCAATAGCTTGCTGATCCTCCTTCCCGTAATTGAGATAGACTTTCTCAACTGCCGTTGAAATGAGTAGGACATCTGCATCGAGGTCAGTGGCGAGTAGGCTAGATGCTCTATCTTTGTCAATAACCGCGGCAATTCCTTCAAGAGCCCCAGAATCATTTGCAACCACTGGAATTCCTCCTCCTCCCACGGCATAGACTATGATATTATCATTGAGCAGCGCCTTGATGGCAGGAAGTTCAACAATCTCGATTGGAATTGGCGAAGGCACAACCCTTCTCCATCCTCTCCCCGAGTCTTCCTTGATCTGCCATCCTTCTTCAGCTCGTTTCTTTGCTTCTTTCTCTTCCATGAATGAACCGATAGGTTTGTTTGGGCTCTCAAATGCTGGATCATCCTTGGCGACCCGGACTTGTGTCACGAGTGATGCAGCTTGCCTGTTTATTCCTCGCTTGTGAAACTCGTTATATAGAGCTCTTTGAATCATGTAGCCTATTGCACCCTGAGTATCAGCTCCGCAATAATCCAGAGGTACGGGATGCAATTCATGTTCAGATAACTCGGACCTTCTTAGAATGAATCCTACTTGTGGCCCATTCCCTGATGTTATAACAACGTTCCATCCTTCTTGGATCATATCAGCTATGTGCTTGCAGGTCTCTGCAGTGGCGGCATACTGGTCAGGTACAGTTTTATGATCCTTATCTGTGATGAGTGAATTTCCACCAATTGCTATTACGGCTGTTTTTGCCATTGAAATTATCTCTCCTGAACCGAGGTCCATTGTGGGACACTAATCCTAATTAAGGCTGACGAATAGGCCTCTTTCCAGAATAATGCAAAGAAACGTTTGTAAAGGCAACTTTGAGATGTTGGTATCACCTAAGTTCAAACAGGTCTGTGTTGCTTTCGTTTAAAGCGCATTAGCCGCAGACTTCGGAATCCTTATGACAGAATATAGGATACTCCCAGTCCATGCCATCCAAGGTTAATCACCAATGGCGCATAGCTTCGCGTCCAACCGGTGCTATCACCCCTTCTAATTTTGTCTGGAAGGAAGAACCAATCCCAACTCCCAAAGAAGGGACGTTTCTTGTCCGTAACATCTATCTTTCTCTTGATCCTGCGGCATGGGGATGGATGCAAGAACGAATATCCTACGTACACCCATTGGCTATTGGAGATGTCATGCGCGGTCTGGCTCTTGGTGTGGTTGAGCAATCAAATAATAAGAAGTTTCAACCGGGTGACCTTGTTTATGGTTTACTTGGTTGGCAGGACTATACAGTAACGAAAGGCACTGGCCTAATTAAGCACCATAGAAACTCTGCATTTCCTCTTCCCGCTTATCTAAGTGTTTTCGGACTTACAGGTATAACAGCCTATTTCGGGTTATTAGATATCGGAAAACCCAAGGAGGGTGAGACATTGGTAATCTCAGCGGCTGCAGGAGCTGTGGGTTCAACAGCTGGACAAATTGGAAAAATAAAAGGTTGTCATGTTGTTGGCATTGCAGGAACGGAAGAAAAGTGCCGCTGGCTTACTGAGGAGCTTGGTTTCGATGCGGCAGTCAACTATAACACCGAATCGCTTTACAAGAGCCTTTCAAGGCATTGCCCTGGGGGAGTTGATGTATACTTCGATAATGTTGGTGGTGCCATACTTCAGACCGTCTTGTATCTCATCAATCTTAGAGCACGGATAGTCCTTTGTGGGCAAATTTCGCAGTATAATATTGAAGGGGCAACTCAGGGTCCAAATCTCTCTAATCTCATTCAAAAACGAGCTCGTATTGAAGGATTCCTTGCTGGAGATTATTTTCCTCGTGCCTCAGAGGCAATATCAAACCTTCAGAAATGGGTTGAAAAGGGGCGTCTGCAGTACAAAGTCGATATTATTGAAGGACTAGAGAATGCTCCTGAAGCTATTGGGAAACTCTTTGATGGTACCAATAGAGGCAAGCTCATGGTTAAGGTATCTGAAGAACCCGATTAAGTACATTCGGCCCCAAAACACCTTAGGTTTCTCGCATGATCTTCGAGCTGGTTATTTTTCTTCTCTCTCACGAAGCCATTCATCAAGATATGCTGTTTCAAGTTCATCTGCTTCAGCTACATCTTTTCCAGTCATACCATCAATCATAGTATTCGTCCGAACGAGGATTGTGGGATCTTTGCCAAGTAGCGCTTGAACAAATTCCATTGTTCTCTCTGAGAGCTCTTCCTTCTTTACAAGCATGTCAGCTAATCCGATCTCTAGTGCTTCTTTAGCAGATACTTTTCTACTCGTCATGATAATGTCCTTGGCTCGAGATGGTCCTACCAGATAGAGTAGACTCGAAGCCGCTCCCGCTCCAGGGAACACCCCAAGCTCAACTTCTGGCAATCTGAAGACAGCGGTTTCTGAGAATATGCGAAAATCGCAGGAAAGCGCAGTCATTGCACCAAAACCAATTGCGTACCCACTTACTGATGCGATTGTTACGCAGGTTCTGTTCTCTCTAATGAGTCGCATGGTCCTTTCGAGTAGTTTGAAGAAGTCAGTTACCTCTTTTCCCTTCAACCCTGTTATCATTTCAAGATCGAACCCGGCGCTAAACGCGCGGTCTCCATCACCCGTGAAAATTATCACTCTTATATTTGGATTATTGGCGATCTGTGAAACTTGTTCGTTAAAATCAATAAGCATGTCCCTGGTGACAGAGTTTAGCTTGTCAGGACGTGATATCATAATAGTTGCATGTGCATCTTCGATGCTGACTTTGATTTCTCCTGTCAACTGCAAACACCCTACTAGAGTTTACTTGTGTACAACCTACGAATAAAAGCTTCTGTGGTTGCTATTAGGGAGAAATGTTGCTATTTTGTTTCGCATGCATCACATGGATCTTCAACATGAGCGCAGAATTCCTTGTGGATATCACACATTATGCCTTCATCTCTCATGATTTTGATGATGCGATTTATTTCTCGTGTCATGTCCTCAAAGATTTCTTCATCTGTTTCCCGCGCCTTCTCGAATTCTTGTATCATGATGTCTGCTGATTTATCTATTTCTTTCAGAATAATGTCCGGGATGACGACTTGGTCTCCTCTGGAGCGACGTCCTTTTTTCTTTAGTAGATATTGTGTGATGGCTGGTTCAGTCACACCCAGCATTCTAGCAATCTCTTTTTGTGTGATTTTATGGTCAACCATTTCGCCCTCCTCATTTGGTCTAGAAATGGTCTTTGTCTTCATAGCTTTGGCGAGCTCCCTTCTGATTGCAGGAAGAACATACCAGACCTCAACCTCTTGAGGCATCATCCACGTTCTCCGTTTGATCTGTTTTGTTTTCTTAGCCTCGCTGATAGACATCGTTAATCCCTTAATTGTTCACAATAGTGAATATTGCTTTGGCGTTTGGCCTAATAAGCATGATGGCTTAACCGAGTGTTCTTCAGCTGCAGAATGGAGACATGCTTAAGAAAGGGACTCTGTTAGACCTTCTGGGTTTCAAAATGGATACGGAATTTCTCAAAGAAGCAGCTGACATCATAGGGAGTTCCAACTACCTCGTAGCTCTTACTGGCGCCGGAATATCGAAAGAATCCAATGTGCCTACATTTAGAGGCGAAGATGGACTTTGGAAGACCTACAATGCTACTGAACTTGCAACTCCATCTGCATTTGCACGCAATCCCTCTCTTGTCTGGGAGTGGTATCAATGGAGACAGGAACTTATCGGTAAATGTTCTCCGAATCCCGCCCATAATGCACTGGCAGGTTGGGAGAAACAAGGATTACTCAAGGCATTAATCACTCAAAACGTTGATGGGCTTCATGTTAAGGCTGGGTCCTTGAATGTGTATGAGGTTCATGGCGACATATGGGCTGTGAAGTGTACATCATGCGACTACCATGAAAGATTGGATAGACCGACAACTGGCATTCCACTATGCCCAGCGTGCAACAACTATCTCCGTCCTGATGTCGTCTGGTTTGGGGAGTCTCTCAACTCTATGATTATGAGAGAAGTCTATGAAGAGTTGCAGTTGGCTGATGCTTGCATTGTTGTCGGAACATCAGCTGTGGTTCAGCCTGCAGCTTCCTTTCCTATAATTGTGAAACAAAGACAAGGGAGAATTATTGAGGTCAATATTGAGCGGACAGCACTAACCCAAATTGTAGACTGCCATCTCAGAGGAAAAGCTGGAGAGATTCTACCCCTGTTGAATGAGTTCATAGACTGACCATCACTTTATTGACCTGCGCTGGGCAGCCGCTAATCCCTTGGCCCTGTTTGCAGACTGCGTTTCACCGAGTCTGTGGAACGATTTCGCAAGTTCTTCGAGTATCTCTGGATCTTCTGGTTTAAGACTCAGTAGTTTTCTATAAACTCGCAGTGCATGATTTTTATTACCCCGATACTCCATGCAGCGACCTAGGTAGAATAACGCTTGTTCATGAGCTGGCTGAATTCTTAGAGCCCTGAGGAAGCTCCGTGCGGCTTCTTCATAAAGACTTCTGGAAAAGTCTGATTTGCCTAGCTTGACCCATGCTTCCACGTTTCTTGGATTCTTCGTAGTAGCGGTCTTCAGGAAATAGGTGGATTCGTCGAATTTCTTCTCTTTCTCCAGACAGATACCCAACTGCAGCCAAGCGTCATCATTATCCGGAATGTACTTTGTAGCGAGTCTAAGCGCATTCTCAGCTTTCCCAAGCTCCTCTCGTTTCATCAGGAGAATGCCTATCCGAAGCTGTGCTCTGCCATTCTTCGGATCGATGGATAATACCTTACGGTATGCGGACTCGGAGTCTCGAAATCTTCCTGCGATAAAATGTGCGTTGGCTGCTTCAATCCACACTTCTGCATTTGCATCATCAGCCTGTGTCTTGCCAAGGTTTCCTGCTTCTTTACGCTTTGTTCTTACTTGTGATTGGTCCTCGCTCGGAACAGGCTCAGTTCCCTTTTCATCTTGCTTGACCAGAGCGTCCTCCTCAGTATGATCGATAGTATCAAGCGAATCGTTACTAATTGCATTCAACTTTGCAAGAATTGAACCCCACTCTGTATCCTCTGCTGCATCAATCTTGATTCTGCTTGGGCTTTTCCAGTCTTTGCGTTTTATGATAGCGTGGCTATGCATGATACTTCTGAGTTTTGGCCAAGTCATCTTGAGGTCCTTGCATTGCTCCAAAGCAACCTTTCCCGTCTTTTCGGCATCTGTTTCTCGCCCTTGAGAAAGAAGAAGAGCTGCCAAAATCGCCCAAGCAAGGGGATACACTTCTTGCATATCGACTGCAATCTTGAGTGCTCTTTCAGCTTCGTTTGGTTTGCCATTCATAGCAAGAGAACAGCCTCTCCTGAACCAACCTGCTGGTGTGTCTTCTGATGGCGACATATCAGACGAGGCTTTACTATTGCGAGTTTCTCGAACCAAGATCTCCTACACCCAAACACTCTGACTACTAATCTACGTGAACAGATATTACTTTTAGCTGAGATGTTGGGATACAGATAAATGATGGAATAACTGAGGGGAGGGTCAAGGTGAGTCGCGTTGAAAGTGCTGGTCACGGGCGGTTCTGGTTTTCTTGGTAGCTATACAATCGCCAAGATCTTAGAGGCTGGTCATCAGGTTGTTGCTCTCGTTAGAGAAACAAGCAATAGAGAAGGACTCCCTAAAGAAGTAGAAATCAGAGAAGCAGACCTATTCGATACCTCGAGTCTCAAATCCGCGGTCCAAGGTGTTAGCGCTGTTATTCACTTTGCTGCATATTTTAATTTCTATCCGAGCGATGAATCCTTAATGTTCAAGGTGAATGTTGAAGGTACAACCAACCTCATGAATGCCTGTGTTGGGACCGATGTTGAGAGGTTCATCTATTGCTCCTCGACAGAAACGATAGGCCCAGTCAGGTTTCCACCAGGAACCGAGGACACTGAGCTTAGACCAGTCTTCAGTTATGGTGAGAGTAAAATCCTTGCTGAAAAAGCAATTCGCGATATCACAGATGAAACCGGGCTTGCTCACATCATTATTCGTCCCACTGGTGTAATGGGAGAAGGTGACCTATATGTCATGTATGAGGTTGTTACAGAGTTATGCAATGGCAAGGTCTTCGCCTTACCACGCGATCTAAGCTCTGAATTCATGTATACGTATATAGATGATGTCGCGGCTGGTTTTGCCGCTGCGCTCACCCCAATGGGTTCACTGAACAACACTTTCATACTTTGTCCTGATGAACCTATGAGCTGGGAAGAGTTTGTAGAAATAACGACTGAGCGTCTCGGTGTGAAACCTCCTAAGCTCCGTGTCCCTTCAGCTGTTGCGAAGTTCGGAATGGCTTTGCTGAGTCCCTTCAAAAACCGAAAAAGAATGACCTTCTTCTGGCATGGCGCGTCTGTTGACATGATGCATCAGAATCGCGTTTATTCGAACGAGAAAGCAAAACGGTTGCTTGGTTGGGAACCAAAGGTTACCATGGTTGAAGGATTTCAGCGAGCTATTGATTGGTATTTCGAAAATGGTTATCTCGAAAGGAGGTCTTGATTCATGGATGCATTACTAGGTTTCTTTCTAATCATATTCCCAATAGCATTAGCTCTTGTGCTTCTCGTTTTTTTGAAAAAAGCTGCTGACATCACCGGTGTTATAGTCTGGTTTGTTACGCTCATCATTGCTATTGTGGCTTTTCAGACCGACATTGGCATAGCGCTAACTGCGAGTGTTGCAGGTATAGTGAAGTCATTTCCAATTTCTCTGATGGTTGCCACGTCGATATTGATGATGACCTATATGCAAGAAACTGGAGCCCTCCAAAGATTGATTGTCTTCTTCAAGACACTTGGAGGTGGAAGTCGACCCATGCAGATTCTCATGATTAGCTTCGGACTTGGTCTCTTCTTGGTTGGAATTGGCGCAACTCCAGTGTCAATGTTACCTCCAGTCATGTTGGCTCTTGGATTCTCACCTATGGTTGCAGTCGCACTTCCCTCAATTGGTTATGATCCACTTACAACATTCGCGCTACTTGGAGTTCCTGCGGTTGTATTTGCAGGTGAGTATAGCGCTTGGGGAACAACTGTCTCTCTTCAGCAAGCAGGTGCAGTCTTTGCTTGGTTCATGCCACTGGTCAGTATTGGGATAGCGGTTTCCATGCTCTGGATTGCTGGAGGCCGAAAACTCCTATTGAGTCGAGAAGGACTTGCATTAGCTGGAATATGTGGCCTCACTGCAGGTATTATGGCTATTGTCTGCAATGTACTTCTACCGCTTACTACCTTGACCGATGTTTTTGCTGGAGCTGCTGTCCTGCTTGTCCTTTTTGTTTTCAACAAAATACGTAGAAAACCACTACTTGATAGAAGTACACTCGACGACAAAGATGTCGCTGTTGAGAACTATATGAGTATCTACAGAGCAAGTATTCCTTGGGTGGTCTTAGTGGTCCTGAGCATTGTCACCAATATGATTCCACAGATTTTCCACTTTCTGTTTGTTGATCTTGCTTTCCCTCTACAAATAGGTGCGTACCCTAGTCCGATTGCTACCCGTTTTCTATGGCAGGCTTACACCCTGATGCTCATATCGACCATCGTGTCGATGCCATTCCTTAAGACAGATAGAGATGTATTGAAACGTACATTTTCCAGCTTTTTGAAGAGGGCCCCCAGACCAGTTCTAGCAGCTGCAATCTTCTTTGCAATGGCTGATGTGATGAACTTCAGTGGTTGGGTCGTTGGTTCAGGCGGTAATTGGCTTAATCCAACTGACTTAGCTAATGGAATCAATCCCACAAACAATATGATCTACCTTCTGGCATCACTGACTGCTGGAATTGGCCTTTTTTACCCGCTTCTTGCCCCTTTCATGGGATTGCTTGGGGGATTCATTTCTGGCTCTGAAACATCTGCAATTGCCATGTTCACGAAATATCATGTTGAAACAAGTAACCTAATCGGAGCAAGCGCAATTCATGTTGCTGCATCAAATGGAATCGGCGGAGGTCTCGCAAGTGTTCTCAGCCCTGCAAAGATTCAGAATGCTGCTGCAGTGATTGATGAAATAGGCATTGAGGGAGAGGTAATCCGGTATGGAATAGTTGTGGCAGTATTGATGACATTAGTCACAGCAGTTCTCACTTTGCTGTGGGCATTTCCATTGAATTTCCTTACAGTGAGTATAGCTACTGGTATTCTAATAGCAATGGGTTTGAGTGGTGTTATCGTCTACATGATCAAACAGTCATCTAAATAGGAACTTACTGTATTTCATCGATCTTTGCTGCTAGGATGAAATCATTCTGAAACAAGCCTTTGATTGCGTGAGTATAGAGCGTAAGCGTCACCTTATTCCACTCAATGAGGATATCTGGATGGTGTCCTTCCTCTTCTGCAATTTCTGCGACCTTGTTCACGAATTCCATAGCTTTCTTGAAATTCTTGAATTTGAATACCTTCTCTATCTTGTCTATCTTTCCTGCCGATTTCGTCCAACCTGAAACAGAACCTAGCATTAGTTTGATTTCGTCCTGCTTCATAAGTGGCTGGTCTCCTCTGCATGGAACACACTTGAGTGAAGCAAGTTCTTCTCTTGATTTGGCCATTCGTTGCACTCTCATTAACTATTGTTCCTTTGCACCTTAAGCACATTAAATCCTTGTATATGTCACTGAACAAGAGCTGAAAGCATATTCAGAATCGACTCGTATCTCTGACCAGCTGCAGGTTTCCAGTGATGACTGCAACAGTGAGAAGCGTGTCTTTTTTTCGACTACCTACCACTTACATTATGGGCTGACGACAGAATTGTTTGCACTATCTTCGAATATCTTTCTCAGAGGAAATTGGAAATCAATTAGAGACGGTTAAATGCATGAAAATCTGAAGAATTCGTGAGTATACTGCATCATTGAACGATGTGTTGTCCTGATGTCAAAAGGCAATCTGACATATTGGCGCGGGAGTAGCTTCTACATCAATCCCAGCTCACAGTGTGTGAACGACTGCTTGTTTTGTGTGCGGCAATTTGGCGATGGTGTTTTCGGTTTTAATCTCCTACTGGATGAGGACCCAACCCCAGAAGAACTCGTTGAAGCCATAGACAAAACATGGACATCACGTTATGATGACATAGCAATCGTGGGATTCGGAGAACCATTGCTCAATCTTGACGCAGTTCTCGCGGCAATTAGAAGACTTAAAGAACTGACCAATGTCCCGGTGCGACTAAATACAGATGGTCAAGCACACCTTCTTTATCCAACCCGCAATGTCGCTGATGAACTCGCAGAAGCTGGTCTTGCTCGCATCCAAATCTCTCTCAATGCCCAAGATCCTGACACGTATCTTCGACTTTGCAAGCCTAAGTTTGGCCGGGCTGCCTTTGAGGCAATTCTGGAATTTGCGGAGGAGTGCAAAAAGTCTATGAAAGTTGAATTATCAGCTGTCGATATTCCCGGCGTGGACATTGAGGCATGCCGAGGCATTGCAGAGAGACTTGATGTTGGTTTTCGGGTTCGTGTTTTCAAAGGTCCAGAAGGTGCCCTTGAAGGCATCATCCGCACCATGGAAACCTAGTTTTTAGTAAGCAACTATATCTGGAAGATTAGACACTATAGAAATATGACTCTCCACAAACTCGCTGATGGACTCTATGCTGACACTGACGGGAAAAATGGAGGGAACTTTGGTGCGATCGTTCTCGAGGATGAAGTCATCATGATCGATTCTGGCATGATACATCCTCAAAGTCGTGAAGCGAGAGCATTTCTCGAAGCTGAAACAAAAAAGCCGATTCTGAAACTTGTTTTCACTCACTCTCACAGGGATCATGTTTTTGGAGCACAAGCCTTTGAGCCAGTTAGTCTTATTGGATCAGCACCCATGCGTGATCAGTGCGAGAGGAATCTGAAAAGTGATTGGTCTGTTGATAACCTGAAAAAGAGCTTTTACACAGTGAAGAATGAACGACCGGAATTGTGGGAAGCGATTCAAGGTCTCTCCATTCGTCTACCCGATACTGTTTTTCGAACTCATCTCGTTCTTGGCAACAATGAGGAAGTATCAGTCAAACTGTTGGGTGGTCACACTGCAGGTTCTTCTACCATAATATCGCACCCCCACAACTCTATTTTCATTGGCGACCTCATCTTTAGCGGGCGGTTCCCGTACGCTGGGGATCCAACCTGTGACCCCGATAGATGGATTATGGCATTGGAGGAGGTTCAAGAGTTGGGACTTGAGACAATAATCCCCGGCCATGGTCCAGTTTGTGGCTCTGATGAAGTTGAAGCATATATTCAGGCTCTAATGGACTTGCGGGCAAATGTAGAAGATGCTATTACGACAGGCATCACCGTCAAGGAGTTCATGGATGAGGATATGATTCCGGAATACATCAAGAATGGCTCCGAGCATTACGCTGAGAGGACTCTCAAGTATTGGTTTGATTTCTATGGATGAAGATGTAGCATTGAGATAAGGGAGTCTGTTTCCATCGGAATTCTTGAGCCAGACTCAGCTTCGCAACAAAGCCATTGCGTCTGTAACAAAACCCATGAATCTTCTTGAGGTTATACACAGTGACTATGATTTTGCGAACTATTTGAAGCTCTGGATTATCGGTATGCCTCAGCGGATATTCTTAAATGATTCACCTTTGTGTAACTCTCTAACCAGACAAGCGGAGATACGAGTATAGTGGCCTTCGGTGATGGACCATCAAGTGTGATAACTTATCCCACATTTGCTGAGCTGAACGACATCCTAACACTTCATTTTGAGATTGTCACAAGTGTTCTTGAATTCGGTATGCCTACCTTCATTGTACGTTGGCCGGAAGGCGCCGTGCAAACAAATGAGCGACAAGATGAAGTCTTCAAAGAACTCACAGATTTGACAAAACCTCTGAAAGTCTGGCCTCTTGTTCGATGGAGAAACAAAGCAGCTAGCGAATACTTCATCCGTTTTGTTCCCATCCAAAGACCAGGGCCTAGTAATCCAAAAATCAATTACGCACTGTTTATCACCACACTGGCGACAATCGCAATTGGAGGTCTTCTTCAAGCGACAAGTCCCATCTTTCTTACATTATTCTATCCTCAAGGTTGGACGTATCTTGACATAGCTTTTGTAACGATTACCTTCATTATTGCTCTCATGGGCATAATTTTCACACATGAAATGGGCCATTACTTAATGTGTAAACGGAAAGGCATTGAGGCGTCTCTTCCGTACTTCATCCCAGGCCTACCACAAATAGGTGGCACATTTGGTGCCTTTATCTCGCAGAAAAGCCCACCCAACAATCGCGAGGAGCTCATTGATATGGGTCTTGCTGGACCTCTCGCTGGATTTGCTGTTACAATGGTTGTCCTCTTTATCGGGTATCTGATGTCAGTTCCTGTTACAGCTCAACAGCTGGCGGCAATCGATCAAACATTTCCAGGCCAGTCTGGAGAACTAGCCACCCCACTCCTCTTTACACTGGTTGGCTTTCTATTTTCAAATATGGTCCCCGCAGGTGGTACGCTTTACATGCATCCCATAGCCTTTGCTGCGTGGGTTGGTATGCTTGTTACAGCATTGAATCTGTTCCCAATCGCTCAGCTCGATGGTGGACATGCCCTCAGAGCAGTTGTTGGTCCAAGATGGCATAAACAGATTGGCTGGGTCGCATTAATAATCATGCTTCTCGTAGGATATTATCTGATGGCAATCTTGATTCTTGCTATATCAGCTGGAGGCGGCCACCCAGGCCCTCTCAATGACACAGTAAAGGTTTCAAAAGGGAGGGTTGTTGTTTTTGTTCTTGCGATGGTCATATTAGTGATTTGCATCCCACCACTGTGGCAGATGTTTGGATTCTTCTAGGATTTCTAATTGCATCAACTCAAAAGAGTGTCAAGTTGCAAAACAAAGAGAAGACTGGAAAGAAGTTCTTAGACAAAAAGGAGTCCCTGAGGATCCGTGAATTTCTCCCCACCATCCTCAGGGTTTCCAATCCTGACAAATCTATCTCCTAGATGTGACCACAAGTGCCACAATCACTACCACTGCAATTCCTCCTCCCGCAATCAAGAGTAATGTCATATTGATTGGTCCGCCACCTGTTGGAGTCGTTGAAGGTGTTGTAGTTGGGACGGTCGGTGTTGTTGTTTCTGGTGGAAGTGGTGTAACTGCAATGTTGTCAAGAGCTAGTCCTGGTAGGGTATAGAACGAGAAAATCTCTGAGGTCGCATAGTTGGTATCAGCTGCTGTGATTCCTAGAGTGTCATTGATATAAATCTCGAAATTTCCTTCAAAGTCTCTAGTAATCTCGATATGATGCCACCCTGTCATAACTCCAACATCATATGTCCCAAGTATATCCAGTGTGCTGCCTCCTTGACTCCGTCGATAAAAAACGAAGGTATTGTGTAGTTGTCCTAGCATACCATTCACGACTGCCAGACCGTATTCATATGGTACCGTGGTTTCCCAGTCTACACCACCAATCGTAACTGCAGGACCAGATACAAAGGCAATATAGCTGTGATTATTGGGGGTTGGTACTGAATGCACATCAAAAACCCATGTTCCGTACGCGACTGTACTATTGTGATATGCATGGTTTGTTTCTTTATCATAAGCTCGAAGTGTGAAATCATCTGCCGTGAAATTGCCGGGGAGTACAGTAGGGGGATCGTTTGTCATATTCCATCCCTGCACTGTCCATCCATCGATATTTCCATCATTGAAATTGTCTGACCACCCTCCATCTTGGCTAATTACGACTGACGAGTCTAAAGACAGTGGGGTCAGTCCCAGACAAAAGACGATTAGAATCGTCACTATATTCTTATTCAACATCTCTCCTCCACATTTTCCGTAACATATAATCGATTTTATATAAAACTCTTTGGACGATTATAATAATACTATTATTAATTGATATTCTAATATATTATATGGAAAAAAGGATGTTTCAGTGAAATAAAGTTAACAATAGATGAACTACCAGTCTTCTTCTTAATAATCCTTGATACCCCAATCCCCACCATCTGGGATCACCATCACACGGGCACAAGAAAATGCAGTGATTACTATCCATGAAAAAAAGAGTAATTGGCTCCCTGAGGCTGCTACCTAGGGAACCAGGGATCTATTACCATTCTTCCTCTTCGTAGTCTTCGAGACCCCAATCCTCGCCCTCTGGGATTCTCATGACACCAAGCTCAAGGAGACGGTCCATCACTTTCTCAGCTGCTTCATCAATCTGTGGCTCGAACTTCGCACCAGTGATGACAAGTTTCCCTGAACCGAACAACAGAATGACGACTTTGGGATCTCTCATCCTGTAAATGAGTCCTGGGAATTGCTCCGGCTCGTATAATGTGTTCTCAAGCTTCATTGCAGCTAGCTCAAGATTCAGTTCTGCTCCGAGACTCGCGCTTGCAACAATGTTCTGAACAACAATGATTGGCTTGCCGGTGATCTCTATCCCAGCTTCCTTGATGTTCTTTACAATCTTGTGAACAGCTCGTTTTGCTTCCTTCTCGCTCTTGGCTCCGGTGCATACCATCTTCCCCGAGTTGAAGATCAGTGTGGCTGTCTTCGGTTTCTTCAGACGGTACACCAGACCCGGAAACTGTTCGGGATCAAACTCGACGTTTGGCATCGTTGCTGCTATCTCATCGAGGTCTAGTCTTTGATTCAAAATCACAGAAGCTACAACATTCTCTATCTTTGTCTTTGGCTGTGGACGTGGCATCTGCTCTTACCTGCCTTCTCTCTCTTGCCTTATATAGTATATAAGGAACAACTGGATTCTATATAATCGCCTTTTAAATGTGAGCAATGGTCGAACTGCAGAGTGCACTCACATAGATGTCAAAAATCAGATCCTTAACGAACCACGAAATCCTCTGCCACTATAGAAACTGGGTGCACTGTTATGATATACGAAGACCGTGTTGTACCGGCGATCACAAAATATAGCGCCGCCAAGTTTTCTAATATCAGAAGGTGTTGCCACCCAACTCTGTGTCTTCGTATCGAACTCCCCAAGTTTCTGCAATCCTCGATATTGCTCTTCTGTTAATGGCTCAATGCCCATGGCAGCTGCCATATCAATGACATTGCCATTTGGATGCACTCCTTTCTTTTCCCTCTCCTCCTGGGCTACGCCATCGTAACAAACATTTCTGCGGCCCTTGGGACTTTCTGCTGAACAGTCATAGAAAATGAATTCACCCGTCTTTTTGTCATAACCGACAACATCAGGCTCACCACCAGTCTTTTCCATTTCACTGAGTGACCACAGACTTTTAGTACTGGCCTTCAGTTTTGCCTCTAGTTTGGCCCAGTCGAGACCTTTGTGGCGGTTCATATTCTCAACAAAACGAGTTTGCAGCGTTTTGAGTAGTTCCTCACGTTGTTTGGAGGACAACTTGTCTTTTGATTTTGACATAACTATAGTTATTCTCTCAAGTTAAAAAAGTCACTCATACAGGATGTTGTTTGCCCTACAGTTAGATGGTAATGCAACGATTTTTTGGTACTTTACCTGTATTCAACATCCACAGTCATCGCCTTTAATGACAATGACCTTGACTTTGACATCCTCGGCAATGTCACCAAATGCTTGAAGGAAATATCTTGAAGCGTCAGCGAGTCCTTTCTCACCAGCTGATGTCAGCCTGTAGATGATCTGTCTTCCTTGCCGACTACCTTTAATGAGCCCGCTCTCTTTCAACTCCTTTAATGCTGGATAAATAGTACCAGGCGTCGGTTTTGTGCCTCTTCGTACTGCGATTTTTTCAGCTATTTGTTGGCCATTCATTGGCTCTTTATCCAGTTCCCAGAGTATCTGAAATGTAAGAAGTCCCCTCATATCGCAACAATCCGGTGGACAACATGGATTAGATTCTGAGGGATCTGACATATCAGCTATTGGATGCCCTATAGTAATAAATTCTTTCTCATCTGCACCCACAAGTAACCACAATCCTTCATAGAAAGAAAAGTTTATATTGGACACCCAATATTTACAAAAACATATTGGACACCCAATATAGATGGTGATTGAATGGCTGAAGATAAAGTTGCCAAAGAAGTCCTCCAAAATTGCGGATATCAGAAGAAAACCAACTCAGAGTGCTCATGTCAATTATCATGTGGTGCCAATGATTATTCAAATTCAAATCCATATAGAACGGTGATTGTATGAGTGGAACGAAAAAAATCAGTGAAATGAAATCTGATGAAATTAAAGAGGCTGTACGAGATGCTTACTCTCGTGTGGCTGAAGGGACTTGGACTGCGGATGAACAAGAACAAGGTTGTTGTGATGCTCCAGCCCAGACAACCTCAAGCTGCTGCGGACCCCGAGAAGAAACCAAAGTAACAAGGGTAAATCTCGCACAAGCTTTAGGTTATGATACTGAAGGCATGCCAACAGGAGCTACCGAGTCTTTTGCTGGGTGTGGAAATCCTGTCGCTCTTGCTAGTCTGAACGAAGGAGAAGTCGTCTTAGATCTCGGAAGTGGCGCAGGACTCGACATGTTCGTGGCAAGTAAGAAAGTTGGCAATACCGGGAAAGTCATAGGCGTGGATATGACGCCCGCAATGATTGAGAAGGCGAAGAAAAACGCTGAAGAGCTAGGCATCACTAATGTCGACTTTCGATTTGGTGATATCGAAGACATGCCCGTGGATGATAATTCTGTTGATGTAGTTATTAGTAATTGCGTCATCAATCTTGCTCCTGACAAGGGCAAGGTGTTTCGCGAAGCATTTCGCGTTTTGAAACCTGGTGGTCGTGTTATGGTGTCAGACATTGTTCTTTCCAAACCACTATCAAAAGAAATTCGCGATGAAGTTGTGACATATACGGGATGCATCGGTGGAGCAATTCTTGATGAAGAATACCTGCAGAACATGCGAGATGCAGGCTTCCAAGATGTCAAGATAACCAGTAAAGCTGGCCAGAGCCTTTATGGCGCATACAGCGCATATATCGCTGGCAAGAAGCCTGAGTAGAGGAGTGAACCTTTCTTGGAATTCGAGGCCAAAATAGAAACCAGTGGGAACCTTGTCAAGGTTCCCGTCAGTGTCAATAGTCAGGGTCCCTTCGAATTCACCCTTGACACTGGCGCATCTACGACAACGCTTACGAAAAAACTTGCAGAACAATTGAATATCAAGATGCACAAAAAGGACCATCCAGATGCTCGAGGTATCGGAGGAGGAATTCCTACTGATTTCGCAGATGTTTCCATTAGTCTTGGTCCTCTTGAATTTGAGAAAGACGAAGTATATGTCCTAGATCTTGAGTCAATCATGCGTTGTGTTGGAAACCAAGGCGGAGTTCTAGGACATACCACCTTGAAAAATTGCACGATGTCACTTAGCTATAATAAGAAGACATTCAAGCTGAAAAAAGGCAGTTCCTCTTTGGACCTCGATTGGAGTAAATTCCAATACATTGAAGACTCCCACCTTATTGGAGTCCCAGTTCATATCAACGGAAATGGCCCATACACTTTCGTTCTTGATACTGGGGCTGGGAATAGTGTCATAACACCTGATTTGGCTGAATCCCTTGGGATCAAGGCTCAGGAAGTTGAAGGTATAGCTCGTGGGATAGGTGGCGATGTCCAATTGCAACTCGCTCCAATAGAGAGCTTATCGATAGGCTCGGCACAAATCATGAATACCCAAGTGGTTGTTTTGGACCTTTCCCGTGTATCACCGAGGGGGAAACTGATCAAGAATGGTATTATTGGATATGACTTTCTCAGGAACTTCGAGAGCGTGATTGATTATCCTCTACAACGTCTTTCATTTGTGGATGAACGAAATTCATAGAGTTCGGAAGACACATAGGGGGATTTGCTAGGATATTAGAAAGGTTCTAGCAATGAGCGAGGAGAGTACATACCAAGGTTATGATGGTACCACCATGTTACTGAGAAGCTGGAGACCTGAGGGTGAACCAAAAGCTGTTGTTCTCGGTATTCATGGATTGGGTTCACACAGTGGCTTATTATCCTTCATGGCAGAGCAGTTTACCTCCCATGGCTATATTTTCTATGCTCCAGATATGCGAGGTTTTGGTACCTTTCCAGGAAGAAAAGGTCATGTGGATAGCTTCGATGAATTCATAGACGATATGGATTCACTCGTCGCATACCTAAGATTATTGCACCAAGATGGCAAACTCTTCCTCTTTGGTCATTCTCTTGGTGGTTTACATGTGATCCGATATGTCGCCAATCATCCAGAAGAAGTGGATGGGATTATTCTTGTTTGTCCCGCAGTGTCACAACGTCTAAAAATGAGTGGAGCCACTAAGTCCATAGCTTCCGTTCTTTCAAAACTGAACTCTAAGAGATATTTCAGCAATGGCCTTGATTTTGACCTTATCTCCAGAAATCCTGAAGTAGTAAAGGAAAACCGTGAAGACCCACTCAGATTTGACAAAGCGACTCCTAGATTCGCTGTCGAAGGGTTAAGGGCAAGCGAAGAGGGATTCAATCTCGCAAGTAAAATCACAATGCCTGTTCTCGGTCAACAAACAGGGGACGACATGATTCTCATTCCTGAACGAAACATGGAGTTCTTCAATAACATTGTCTCTGAAGACAAGACTATCAAGTTCTACCCAGGTCTTTATCATGAACCATTTCAAGAAGAAGGCGGCGAAGAGGTCTTGGCTGACATCTTTAACTGGTTGAAAGAGCGAGTATAGATTTCATTTCAAAGAAATTTCGGAAACCTTATGTTGAAGATAAGGGCATAGTTTAAGCTACAGTGTTGTCATATCAATGATACATCTTCATGACTCTCTCAGATGAGAGAGCGCAACTACTTCTTGCAGTTCAACACTTTATGAAATAGAATTGAGTTTGAGATGAGAGAAATGCCGTATATCGTTACACATTCACGGTATCCGACCCATAAGATACCTGAAGTATCCAAGAGATATCTCGAGGTGATGAAGAAATTTCCACCAGATGAGACACTGAGCGAAGAAATCGTACCTGCATCAGTCAAAGCCACTGAGCTAGGAATTGCTACAATAGGTATATCACTGGTAAAAGAAGGAAAACTGGACGAAGCCTTGAAACGAACCACACAATCTATGCTAATGTATCACGATATCGAAGGATACGAATTTTCAATAGAAGTGCAAAATACAGTTTCAGAAGCGCTAGCTTTTCTTGGAATGAGCACATCAGAGTAAAATAGTTTGAGGGGGAGTTACTTTCTCTCGTAGCTCTTCCCTTTTTTATGAATAAGTCTAATCGGCTTTGCATTCTTGCACACTGACTCCAGTTTTTTCGAGGTTGTAGAATAATAACCAACAATCTCAGACTCTGTCAGAGAATGATCATGTATCGCTTTGAATCCAATTTCTCAAATCATGATTGGATAGAAGGAATCTATTGCGATGAAGACTGTGAGAACGGCATAGATTCTGAATGTATACGTGACAGCAGCTGAGAGATGTCTTCGATCGATGTCGTCAGTTCGTTCACAGCATCGGATCCGAAGGTGCTATGCAGATGGGTATTGCCAATTACACCCATAAGAACACATAAACTGGAGGAGGAACTATGAATAGATTATTCCGGATTATTCTACAACCATAGTTCCTGTCTTTAACTATGAAAACCCTTTTATGCGCGGCGAGGATTCGACGCCGCCAAGCATCGAGATGACTAGTGCGTAGTCGGTCTCAAGTTTTGTCGAGAGTGACAATGGATGAGCAAGATACACAAGGCATTTGCGTTCTTCTTTCTGGTTCTATTCGTGGCTAGCATTGCCACTCCAACTGCAGTCAACAGAAATCCTGTTCCATTGACCCACATAGATACATCATTCGTACCAGCTTCAACAGATTATGTTGTGACCATCAGAGTCTATAACTATCTTCTAGAATTCAATGATGATGACTTCGAGTTTACGGTAAAGAATGGAACGACCCTCTTGAACAACGCTTGGGTAAGACTCTATAATGTGACAACCGGCCTGTTAGAGGATGAAGATCAGACCGACGGGAATGGGAATGCATATTTCATTAACCTTCCTCAAGGCACATATCAATGGAATGTGTCTCATCCCCTTGACACTACAACTCCACAGAAGACTGGTCAAATAGTATCAAATGGCCCGGAAGCCAATGTCAATATACAGTTTGGAAATCTTGACTGGCAGAACAATGATGATGACCTCAATGCAACAATAACTGACATCGAAGGTCGTCCTGCGCAGAACCTCAACTTCTCTGTCCTTCGGACTAGCGATAATTCAATGTACTCACAAGTTGTGGTCACAAATGGAAATGCATACTTTGAGAATCTTCCACAGGACAACTACACATGGAGGCTCACCGTATTGAGCGATCCCCTCTATGGTGGTTACCTTCTTGCTAGCGGTCAGGTAGAGTCAAATGGCACGCAGATACTTGTACATCAGAGCATTGGCCCAATAGCCGGCAGTCCTGATTATCTGGACATGGAACTTTTCATCTATTACGAAACTAGCCTTTATCCAATAGCTGGAGCAGATATCACGGTCACCTACAAGAATGGCACCATAATCGGTTCGAAAGTCACTCCTGCAAATGGGACGGTTATGTTTGTTGATCTTCCTATAGCATTCATTAATTGGACGGTCACCTATCTGGGATTACCAGTCGGACTTGGTTCATACTCATACAATTTGACTGATGTTGCTTCAGATGTGAGAGCCCCGGTTATAACCGGACCTGGCGACAAGGATGTTCTGATTGGAACCGAGAATGTGACTCTAGCATGGACTTTGCATGATGAGTATCCTTATTCTATTCAAGTGTGGATTGACGGTGCTCTGAATGCTACATCTTCATGGGAAAACACGACATATAATTACGTCTTCAATGTGACTGCAGCATTTCCAAAATTCGTCATCGGGTACTATAAGATCAAACTTGTTGCAATGGATCAGAACTCAAATACTGCTGAAAACATACTCACACTCAGATTCTATGAAAACGTGACTCCTGTCATTGAAGGTCCAGGACCTGTTGAGATTTTCTTCAGCGAGACAGGACATACTCTATCATGGAATGTGACAGACGATTATGTAAACATGTACAGGGTTCTAGACAATGAAACAAATGTTCAGAATGGTACAATAAATCCTGACGAGCCAGTGATTCAGATCAGCCTCGATGGTTTATCGATCGGCATACACAACTTCACTCTCTATGCAAACGACACAAGTGGTAACACAGCAGCTAACAGTGTATTAGTCACAGTTCTTGGCGACACTATACCTCCGGTGATTACGTACAGTCCATCTGCAATACACTATGCTCAGGGAGCCGAGAATAAGATCTACAACTGGACTGCAACAGACGATTTCAAAGAATCCTATGAGATTCTTGTTGATGGTGCAGTTGTTGTCACGGGTTCTTGGACTACTGAAAACATCGAGTTTGACTTTGGGGGATTGGCTCAAGGAGAACACAATGTCACGCTGAGAGTGTACGATATTGGAGGTAACATGGCTGAGTCGGTCGTGCTAGTGACTGTGACAGCTTCAACCGCTTCTGAATACCTGTTTTACACTGCAGTCATTGCACTAGGGCTAATTATTGTCATCGCTGTTATTTGGTTTATCCGATACCGCTAGGCTGGTTGTAACGCATGAAACCGCCAGCCTTTTATCTCTAACACAAGAGAACACGTGAGTCATGACTATCTAAAGTCATGAAACGCTAGAAATTTGGTGAAAATAGTGAGCTATATCCACGTCAGTGACGTGCTTGAAGGGAAATATGAAGGCAAGAAGGTCCATCTTAGGGGATGGGTCCATCGTATTCGCAAGCAAAAGAAGATGGTATTTGTACTTCTACGAGACCCTTCGGGTGTTGTACAGACTGTCATCAAGAAGACAGTTGTCAGCGAACAAGAATACGCCGATGCTGAGAAGATGTTAATCGAGTCCTTGGTAACGATGGAAGGTGTTGTCAAGGCGGATTCACGTGCAGAGGGAGGATATGAGATTCAAGTCGAGAAATTTGAAGTCCTTCACTTTGCAGAGGAATTTCCCATAACAGAGCATCAAAGTACGGAGTTCTTGAACGACAATCGTCACCTATGGATGAGATCACGAAAGCTTACAAATGTCCTAAAGATTCGAGACGAGGTATTCCGAGCAACTCGAGAGTATCTGAGAAACAACGGTTTCTATGAAACAACCTGCCCAATGTTTGTGTCCACAATGGGTGAGGAAGGAGCCGAGCTCTTCGAGGTTGACTACTTCGGAAAGAAGATGTATATGACCCAGACGAGTCAGATGCATCTTGAGCCGCAGCTATTTGCCATGGAGAAAGTCTTCATCCTAGCGCCTTCATTCAGGGCTGAAAAATCTCGGACGCGGAAACACGTCACTGAGTTTTGGCACCTCGAAGTGGAAGAGGCTTGGTGCGACCACGATTGTAACATGAAGAGGCAGGAGGAACTCATCTCCTACATGTGTCACGCGGTGGCAAAGAATCGCAACCTCGAGCTGAATGAGTTGGGTCTTGACGCAGCCCGTCTACTTGCTGTGAATCCTCCTTTTGATAGGATGACTTATGCAGATGCTATAGAGTCATGCCAAAAGGCAGGGATTGATATCAAATGGGGCGATGATATCCGCGCTGAAGCTGAGGAGTATCTCACGAAGGAAAGCGACAACTTCCTGTTCGTTCAATACTATCCAAAAGAAATCAAATCATTCTACATGAAACATAATCCTGACGACCCAAGAACCTACAAGAACAGCGATCTCCTTGCGCCTCGCGGTTTTGGCGAGGTGATTGGCGGCAGCGAGCGAGAAACTGATGCCCAAAGGCTGATTGATAATCTTCTCCGTATTGGCGATGATCCTGAAAAATACAAGTGGTACATTGACATTCGTCGGTATGGGAGCGTTCCTCATTCAGGTTTTGGTGTTGGAGTTGATAGAATGATCACATGGATGCTGGAACTCGAGCATATTCGTGATAGTATCCCCTTTCCGCGAACTGTAACTCGTGTTTTTCCATGAACAAGTCTCTGTTAGTCCCGGTATTTACCTCAACACACTAAAGTCAGTCGATGAAATAGATTCTGAGTATTGGCTCAAAACCTAGTCTTCAATGGCTTGATTCTCGGTTTCGAGACGCCTCTTCTCCACCAGCTCAGCTTGCTGAATCCGGACCATTCGGATTGAATAGAGAAGCATAATTGCTCCCACAGCAACACCTACTAGCCAGTACGGACTCGCTAAAGGGTGTGATAACCAGAGTGTGAAAATGTAGATGTTCAGAGAAGCAAAGAAGATACCAAATGAAACGATTGTAGCATAATACGACCAGGGCATCTCCATAAAGCTCATGATTCTCACTCCGACCCTTCATATCTGCTGCCATAAAGACCTTACTCAGATTCCAAAAAGTGCTACTGTTCTGCTTGTTCATCATTGCTTTCGTCGATGTAGTTATTGTTTTCACCAGTATCCAATGGACTGACAAGAAGACCCTCTGATGTTGCTCTTAAGACCACGCGTTTGCCAATTCCTGCAACACGTCGAATGGTTTCTGGAATCACCATACGCCCCTTTGCATCTATTTCTGTAATGTCGCCATAGAGAGTGTGTCTTTGACCCTCAATGAGTCCATCTCGAATCCTCAATACTCTATTAGCGTATTCCGCAACCTTCGGATTATGAGTGACATTTATGATAGTGGTACCAAACTCCTCGTTCGTCTTCTTGAGCGCCTCCATCACCATCTCAGTTGTTTCAGTGTCAAGCTCTCCTGTAATCTCATCTCCAAGAAGGAGCTCAGGATTGTTTGCTAGGGCAACACAAATCGCGCATCTCTGATTCTCACCGCCTGACATCTGGTTTGGTTTATGATTTGCCCGTGGGCCGAGACCCATTGTATCAAGCAGCATTTGTGCTCTGTCATTTGCAAGTTTGGTTGGGGCCCCTGCCAGCTTCATGGGAAGTGTGACATTCTTGAAAGCAGTCAGACCAGGAACCAGATTCCCAACCTGCCAGATGAATCCGACTTTTTGACGTCTATAGAGCATGGCTCTCCTATCATCAAGTATCGAGACGCTATGTCCATCGAAAAGAATCATACCTGCGGTTGGTTTATCCAGGGCCCCTAGTAACTTGAGCAATGTTGACTTGCCAGATCCTGAAGGACCGACGATTGAAACAAACTCTCCCTCTTGGACTTCGAAATCAACTCCTCTGAGTGCTATGACCTCTTTCTGTCCTCTTTTGTAGACTTTCATTAGATCTCGTACAACAACTTTGTATTGTTCCGCGAGTTCATCTAGATTTTCCGCCATGATGTTCACCCTGTGTATTGAATTTCCTCAGCAATGTTGAGGTTTAACGCTCTAGATACAACAACATAGGTTGCAAAAATCGATACTAATACAGCAACCGCAATTATTCCTGTAAGGAGCAACCAGGGAACGATTAAAGCAACCGGAAGCCGTCCCCATATCTGGGTTGTTGTCAGACCCATGTAAAGTAATGGAATGTTCTTAAGCAAAATGGCAAGGATGCAGCCAATTGATCCTCCTATCAAAGCAGCAACTGATATCCCGATTAGGGTGTCCATGAGTGATGCTTGGAGTATAGATTTCGGATTTGCTCCAAGTGCCCGAAGGACTGAGAACTGCTTTCTCAAGTTTCTTACACGTACCGTTGTAACGATGACCATTCCGAAACTGAGGTAAATGAGAGAGAATACAACATTAAGAGTATATGCACCAAAAATCGATTGGGTGGCTCGTGAATCAAGAACCTCATCTATATGCTGTAATGGAGAATCAATTTTGTTGAAGCTATATGGAGCAATCTGATAGATCTCAGACATTGCCCGAGTATAATTGGTCCCAGGCTCAAGGGCAACATAGATCTTGGAAACATGAGTACTGTTAATCCAGTTCTGCAATAGACTAATGTCCATAACAACGAAGCTGCTCAAGTCTGGCTCTCCTGGAAAGTATGTTAGCAAACTATAGCCTTCGAGGCTATTTGCCATAACATCGATTATTGTGCAGTCTGTTTCGTTATACCAACCAGAACTGAAAACCTGCAAATCAAGCTGTGGTGAGTACTGGGGAATTGGCATCCGTGTAAATTCGTCAATTGTGTAGTAATCCACGGGTTTGAATGTTGTAATGATGTTGATTCCATTCTCTATTGAATCATTAAGTCTGTTGATTGAGATAGCTGGCCTGTTCTGCAATGTGAAATAATCCAGCCAGAATGCAGTTTCTCCCCATGTGTTTGGTTGGACCCCATAGACCGGGATTGAACGATTGACATTTTCTCCTCCTCCATACTGATATGCATTCCAATATTGTACATAACCTGTGACAAAAAGGACAGGACTGACTTGAGCAACTCCTTCAACAGCGGTTATGTTTTGCATTAGATTCATGGTCACATTAGTCAATGTCGGATCGACATCAACCACAATGTCTGCTCCAGTTTCAAAATAGAAGACTTGCTTCATATGCGTGTCGCCGGTTGTTGCTGAAAGCGATGCGAAAAGACCAGCCGTAAAGACCATCGCAATAAACATGGTCCCTATTGCCTCAGACTTCTTGAACAGTCTTGATGTTCTTGAAATGAGTTTTGTACCTACCACCAACGAAGGTCTCTTAAATCTCGCAAGAACTCTTGATTTTATGGTAGCTGTCCCACGGGAAAGCAATCTCGTAAAGAAATAGAGAAAGAAACCCATAACAGGTATGATTGTGACTGCAAACATTGTGGATGCCATTGCAGTCAATCCGCTGAATGCAAACACAAACATGAGAATCATCAACAGATACCCCGCAACAATAACTACCACCACATCAACCACCGGGCTTCCCATTGCTTCCGACTCGGTGAGAATATCTCCTTCTAAGATTGCGTGTGCTTCAGTAGGTGTCATAATTAGAGCTTTCACAGCAGGTGGCAATGCGACTATCAAACCTACAATGAATGAGAATGAAAATACGATGATGATGGCTTCTGGTTTCAATAGCAGTACAAATCCGGATAATTGGTCAAACCTAAAGACAAGGAGTTCCCTCACCGATCCCGAAAGGACCGCAGATAAGATCCCCGTCAAAACTGCACCTAAGCTTCCTAGGAAGCCCGTGGTCAATGCACTACTAAGAACCCAAGTGAATGCCTGCAAACCAGATGAGCCTCTTGTTTTGATAGTGCCAACGTCTCGTCTTTTTTCATCCGCCAACAGTTTCGAGTTGTATTGAATCAGCATGATTCCCATTATGATTGAAGGTATCGAAAACGCAATTGCAACAGCCCGAACACTCATTGACCAAACTGCAAATCCGTATACTGCATCTTGCAGTTTGAATGAATCAGAGTCAATAATGCCATAGGGAAGAGTTTCCTGCTCTATCTGTTTTTTGATATTTCCCAAAGATTCAATCATGGTCTGAGCATTGTTCTGAATGATGCCACTCTTATCAAACTCGACCCAAATTCTATTCTGAATGCCATTATATTCATCATGAGGTAACATGTCAAACATTGATTCTAGAATTTCAGGAGTGGTTATGAGTTGGAGATAAGTCACTTCAGGAGAATTCCAGAATGGTATAAACTTGTAGACATTTGAGGTGAATGTACCCATAACCGTGAAGTCTCTCTCTACTGTGTATACAGAATAATTACCATCAGAATAATCCTCTACAGTTACAGATAGTGTGTAGTTCCCACCAACCTCCAGACCCTCACCTAGGAATAGATTCTTTTCAATAAGACACGAATCATTATCGTATGACAACGTGCCACTATTCAGTTGTATCGCGTTTTTGAAAGTCTCAAAAGCAGTGGAGTTGATACCAAGAAATCCTCTTCTACTATATCTGTAGTCTTCGACATACCAATCATAGATGTTCACAAAGGTCAATGGTTCTGTGTTGATGACATAGTCTTGCGCCTCCACTATATCGACAACATCCTGCATCGATGTATAGCTTGGATCAGAAGTGTTCTGTGTATAAAATCGGGGCCCGAACGAAACTTCCATGTCAATCGGTACATCAGCTGTCATGTCTTTTAGTACCGTTGGAGCAGTAGAGTCCATGTAGAATAATATTCCTCCCAATACGCCACTTGAAAGCGAGAAGATCAGTAGCGTAGTAATTACCTCAGGAGCTCTTGCTGAGAGACGTGCGAACAAAAACATCTACACGTCACCTCCATATGGCGCTGCTTCTGCCCATGTGGCATTCAGGGTTTCCGCAAGGTTGACCCTTGAACCTAGCACAGCAGCGATTCCGATAAAAAGTACTACAGAAACAATAAGGAACATTAGAACTGACAAAACTATGACCCAAGGTACGACGAGGAAGACAGATATCGGATATATCAGATATGATGAGCCCAAACCACTTGAGGCTGCTCTTACAGATGTCGTCAAGAACAATGGGGCAAAAACCAAAAGGAGTGCCAAGCTGAACAGCATTAGAACCAGCATTTCCGCTCCCTGTGCTTTGACAATCAATCCTGTATTTGCTCCATTTGACCGAAGTAGTGCAATCTCCCGCCTTCTTGCCCGAATCCCTTCTAGAGCGTATACCGCGAAAGCTCCCATTATTGTACCGATCGTCAAGACTGTCATCATTGTATCAACAGATCTATCCATGTGGTAACTTACAGCTCCCATGTATTCATCAGCGCGAGTACTGACAGAATCCCAAACTCCCAAGTACACTGCATTCATCCCCCCTTGTTCAAGAAGATCATTTGCAATCTCAGTTCCATTTGCTCCTCCAACAGTTTGAACACAAAGGAACGAATCTGTGTCTGCTAGAATATCGATTTGAGTACTCAGAAATTCACGATTCACCATGACTCTTGACTGCCCGACAATGCGATAGTATGGATAGTTTGGGTATGGCACCATAGGCGGATAATAGCCGTCAAACACATCTCCCCGATCCGGCACTTCTGGTAACGAGGTGACAATTCCAATAATTCTGAATGAGATTGGCAGTGCTTCTAAATCCAATTCCGTTGCCCTCAAGACATCGCCTACTTCAAGATTGTAGTCATTAGCAATATCTGATGATATGATTGCTCCGTCAGGTACTGATTCAAGGGACACTAACATGCTAGCCATTTCTGAATCATTCAAATGAGTCCCTGAGAAAGAGTAGCCGATGCTTGCGTACTCTACTGGATTCACTGCAAAGAAGGTGTTTGCTCCACCATAGTCACTTGTCAAGGAAAGAACTATCTCTGAGACCACCGTGTCTGCCACTACATATTCATTGTTTGTCACATTGGTCATGAACTCGTTCCACAGAGCGAATTCCGACTCATCGAGGGCGAAGGTAATATCAGCGCCAACGCTCAGTCTGGCTTGGTTATCTACGGTGACTGGTAGTGATGCATCGACGATAGCACTATTCCATGAAAGACATATGGCAAGGACTAACACCATCGCGGCAGCGCCTCCAGATGATGCTCCCTTGCCAATCCTCCGAATCCCAATTGATGCAGAGATCTTTCCAACTATAGGCGAAAGATATCTAGAGATTCTGACAGCTCCACTTCTAAGCACTTTAATCGCCAAACTTGCCATTCCAAGGAAGAGAGGAATTGGGATTATTGGAAGAATTAGATTAAGCATGGGGTTACTTGTTACGGTTACGCCTCCTGTGTTCAAGGTGAGAAGAAGAAGACCTGCAAACAATACAACAAGCAGGTCCCATCTGATGAAATTGAAACCTCGAACCAGCTTTGCCAACTTGCCAGTGTTTTCATCAACGCTCCGTTTTGTTGAATAAATAAGGCGATATCCTCCGAGGGTTATCAGTGGCAAGGCGATTCCGACAGCAGCTGACATAATGAGGGACTGGAGAGAAACGAGGAAAGGCTCAGATATCATTAGGCGAAAATCGAATCTGAAGAATCCAGTCGATGCTATTGCTATTCTACTGACCAAAACTCCTATGACTATGCCAACTAAGCATGACAGAATAGAGAGAATAACAATCTCACGATTTACGATTTTGTCTAAGTCGCTGCTGGATGCTCCTCTCGAATAGAGCATAGATATCTCATATCTTCGCTCATTTACATTGTGCCGAATTGCCAAAAAGGTGACAAGTACTATTAGTACCATGATAGCCGAGGACCTGAAAACCTGGTTCATTCTTGCTCCTTGAACCCAGAAAATATACTGGTTAATTGCACCTACCATACTATCATGAACACTGAATCTTGACGACCACGGACGTTGTGGATTATACAATGGATCCAGTTCACGGATCTTTTTATCGATTCCAGTGACAAATGCTAAAGAGCCTGAAGGATCGAAAGGTGTTATTCTATTCCTGTCAATATCTATGTAGATCTTATGGTCTATAGAAACCATGACTCCAGAGTCAACAATCGCAATTTCATCAACTCCCCAAAGGAAATCAGTAGATGAACCTTCACCGCCTTGGTTGAAGATGCCGATGACCTCAACTTGCTGGTACGGTCCGTCCCAATCGAGTGAGAAATTGAGAACATCTTCAACCTTGAAATTATACTCATACGCTATATACTCAGGTATAGCAATCTGGGAAGTGTTTCCATTGGGAAGTTCTCCCTCGACCAGTGTTATATACCCTGGGAATATGTCCATGAACTCCTGATCTATTGCAATGACTCTTCCAGGGATGGTATCTACCCAGTTTCCCCATGTTGAATTGAACCAATATTCGATGTATCCCTCAGATGTGGGAAGGGCTGCTGCTTTCGAAATTCCAGCTATATTCCTAATCTGATCCAGATAGTCGATGATATTTGGGCCTGTTACAGAGATAGACACATCGCCCACAGAAGAGATGTTGCTACCCCACTCATGGACTGAGTAGGAGTCGACATATACAGTGATGCCCATTGCCATGGCTGAGGCCAAGAGAAAACA
The DNA here is from genome assembly GCA_011364905.1 of Candidatus Thorarchaeota archaeon. GTDB lineage: Archaea > Asgardarchaeota > Thorarchaeia > Thorarchaeales > Thorarchaeaceae > SMTZ1-45. The sequence continues at coordinate 1,615 of RDNZ01000014.1, read as the reverse complement.
TAGCAGAGTCACTCCCTTTCGCTTCATGCTGTGAAAAGCCTCATAGCCAGCAGGTACCGCAGCCACAACCAACGCCTCCTCATGGATTTTCTATCTGACCATCACGCATCCTGTATACATGATCCATCTTCTCGCCAACTTCAGGATCATGCGTTACTGTAATCAACGTCCCACCTTCGCCTTTAGTAAGTGAAACCAGAATGTCCAGAATCTCTATTCCTGTGTGGTAGTCAAGGTCACCTGTAGGCTCGTCAGCCAGAACAATAACTGAGCTGGTTGTCCCCGGTGGTTTGGCAAGCGCTCTGGCTATTGCGATACGTTGCTGTTCGCCCCCCGATAACTCATCTGGACGATGTTCCGCTCGCTCAGTCAAGCCAACAAGGGACAGAAGGTGGTCCACGCGTTCTCTCCTTGCGTCCTCTTCTACTCCTCCAATTAGAAGTGGGAGTTCAACATTCTCGTACGCAGTAAGAACAGGTAGGAGATTAAAGAACTGGAAGACATAACTGAGCTTGTTTCGTCGAATCTTAGTGAGCTCGCTTTCCCCCATCCTTGTGATGTTTACTCCATCAATTATCACAGTTCCATCAGTGGGCCTGTCGAGTGCACCAATCAAGTTGAGGAGCGTAGTCTTCCCAGATCCGCTGGGTCCCATAATTCCAATGGCGCTGCCCTTCTTGACCTTAAGAGTAACACCTCTCAAGGCATGGACTTCAATCTCACCCATTGAATAGACTCGCGAGACCTCATTAAGGTCAACGATTATGTCGTTATTCATACTCACCACTCCGAAGCCTTCTCTCACGCTACTCAACAGCTTTGGTCGAAGACTAATAAATTACTCCTTTGAAGTACGAAGAATTGTACTATATGTGTCAGGTAGGCCTAACTGCGCAGAAACAACATGTAATTAGTAAACAATCCAGTGTGATTGATGCAGCATGAGAAACTTTAAGTCCATCCGAGTATTATTTACTCATAGAATAGTTAGAGGTGATCAGGACACTGTCAGCTGAAATAATGGCACGCAAATACGAATTCTTCAGTTGGCAAGGATTCTTAGTCGGCGCTGTTGCCATTTCTCTCTCATTGGTCCTCCAGTCTTATGTCAGCTTCAGTGATGTCTGGATTCAACATGCTCTACAGTATTCTACTTACATCGTATTCTCATCCATTGTTGTCGGAATCGCATCTGGAGGAGTCCTAGTCTATCTGTTTCCACCTGACCAGGATGTTATTGGCATTGCTGGACTTGGTAGTGATGATGTGACTCAGCATCTGTCCCTGGTTCTGGTCATCCTCGCACTAGTCCAACCAATCTTCACTGGCTTTGTTTTCTTCTACGAGTATTTCGGAGCAGACCAACTCATATTCATCTGGGTACTGCTTGGCTTTGCAGCACCGAGTCTTGGGCTTACGATCGCCATGTTTGATCGTTCTAGGGCGATTGGAGCAGACCTCAAAGTCTATTTTGCAGCAAATGAGCGACTGGATATGGCCAACCTTGAGTGGCTTCATGCAATTGGCCCTCGCACTGCAACTTATCGAATGGGCATGCTTGAGAGTGCAGCGCGGCGAGTTGAAGGCTTGAAAATTTCAGGACACGAGATAATAC
>RDNZ01000013.1 GCA_011364905.1 Candidatus Thorarchaeota archaeon | reverse complement strand
ATCAGGCGCTGTCAGGACATATGTTTCAAACCCGAATTTTGCCGCGGCAAACTCAATCATCTCCTGAGTGACTTTGATCACATGATACTTTCCTCGTGCTGCCAGTTCTTTGACCCAAGAAAGAGCTTCATGTACAATGGGTTCAACGAGCCATAGATTATCACAGAGATCAGCTATGGAGTTCATTGCGGACCGACTAGAAACTGCCTCACCAGTGCCGAACGCTTTGTCCTGAAGCGCAAATGGCTGAAAAGTAAGCACAACATCAATTTGCCTTGGCGGTTTGAGGGAGTGAGTCTTGTATTTCTTGTGTCCTATCTTTTCGACTCTACAAGGATGTTTCAAGGTATCCAATATGAGAATTAGTTCTTGAACACGGTCTGATGTGGTGAAGTACTCTGTGGATGTTGTTGACCCGGTGCAGCTCTGAATGACTACAACTCTCTGGTCAGCGAATTCCTCGATGTTGGCAAGTTTCACGTAGATGTCCGAATTAGGAAAGAACCGCTTTTCATCAAAGTTTGGTTCAGAGGTAAAGACTTTGAAACCAAGCTGAGAGAATTTCGGTTTCAGATGCTCAGCACCACTAGCTAGAACCACCATGAAATCGCTCATTTTCCTCAGGTGAATGAGTCAAGATACTCCATATGTTGATTGTGGCCTGTCCCTAATCACCAGTCGGAGTCACTGTCTTGCCTTCAACCATTAAGATCGCTGTACGTTGGGGCGCTCTGGTTCGATGGAGGACTCCTTTTGGTACCATAAAGGCTTGTCCAGTTTGGACTGTGTGGACCTTGTCATCGATGTCAATGTGCAGCAGACCATCAACAACATAGAAGACCTCGTCTTCGTTGTCGTGTTTATGCCAGTGAAACTCTCCGTGAATGACTCCAAGCCGGAGAACGCAGTCATTGACTTCGCAGAGTGAGTAGTTCTGCCAGTCCTTCTTACTTACTTCAATCAGTTTCGGAATATCAATGAGTTTCAAAGGTCCAAACTCAATTGTGGTGCTGATCGAGTAACGAGATTCTGGATCCATCCTTTCAACCTCATTATTCCTGGCTGGAGTGATGACGATTTAAGGAGTTCTCAGTCAAGTTGTTTCAGAAGGTCTTTTCCATAAGAGTGAGCACAAGCTCGTTGTCTTCGACTGTCACAACCCAGTCAAGTGAGTGAAATGTCCTGTCAAACCCAGTCTGATACGTCATGAAGATGGTCTTGCAATCCGCATCGGAAGCCATCTTCAAATGATGTGATAGCTGGTCAAGGAATGATGAGTCGTCCCTTGCGTAGATGGTGAAACTCCACTGAGGACCCGAACTATCCTCACGAGCAAACCCGAGTGAGAATGATACAATGTCCTCCTGTAATTTCTGAACCCAAAACTTTGCCACTGCCCCGATTTTTTCAAGTGCGTCACGAGTCACATCCAGGGCTTTCCAGTCGTAGACTACTACATTGAGAGGGAGTAGTCGAGAGTCGAGAAGTTGTGGATACAGGTCCTCTACAGAGGCCTCCTTAATTGAGTGACCTGGTGTGGACCATGTGATCTCATCAACTCTGTCCTGCCAATGCACTGCAAGATCAAACTTCCTCTGCATTCCAACAGATCCCCCCAGATGGAGAGAGGTCTCGTTGTCAACGGCTGTCGTGTACCGGATACGCTCTACCGGAATCTCCCTAGCCAGCTTCACAACATGGTGCGTAAGAATGGAAGCGAAACCCTGTCCCCTATAGTCAGGATGAACACGAAGTCCCTCCATCCACCCCGTTCTTCCGTTGTCTATCACTCTAAGGTTCGCAAGCGCAACAACATGCCCGTTTTTCTCTATAGCAGTAGGATGAGATTCTTTGTCCTGGACCCATGAATCAAAGAAGTAAGGTAAATAGTCATGTCCTTCCCAAGTGAGTTTTGCAATCTCAAGGACATCTTCCTTGTCAGATGACCGAAGCGGTCGAAGGTCTTCCATCGCGTTTACTACTCGGTACGTTGGTCTTTTGAATTCGATGCTTAGGGGATGTTCTCTCCAACTATCGAACGCATTTCGGAATCATCCTTCAATAGCCCTTCGAGAGATTTTATAGACGACTTGATGTCTATAGTCCGGACAGCCAGTTGTCATGAAGTCCTCATCCGAACCGTAGAACCTGCCACCTGACTCCATCACCATTATCCATGGAAACAGAATGTAGAAAGAGCTTGGACACATCTTCCCTCTGTCTTGAGGGTATCTATAGGTGTCTCCTACTTTCTGGTCCATTGAACAGTTTCCTTCTCCCAATATATCGACTACTTCTATTGTGACTTCATACTTCACCATGACTATACAACCATCATTAGTTGGTCTTTTAGGTATTAGAGGGAATCCACCAGCGCAAATGCCTAGACACGTAATACTGAAAAACGGGCAAATCTGTTCTCTAATGCATGCCCGTTGAAACAAACGACCATGTCTCAATGAGAGTCTGGTGTACACTGATTCCACCAGAGGAGATTGGGAAACTGATTGAGTTCGAGGATGACCTACTTTCGGTGAATCAGACCTATGAAGATTGGTTGGTATCCATGAGAGGAAAATCGGTCGTGGGCAGTGGCATAGGAGTCCTTCTCGACCGGATTAGGATTCTGATGATTAACATTGGAATTGCATGCGCAGTGAATCGGGAACTCGCGGAGGAGATACAGGCAATTCTTTCCAGTAATCTCAGAAAAAGAGCGCTGGAATTGGTTTCTAGAATGCCAGAGGGGTCCCCAGAAAAACTTGCCATCAAGGAAACTCTCTCAACATTTTTCTCTGAGCTGAGATTCACTCGGGACATCTTCCCACAGGAAGAGATTGGAAAAGCTGCTCCTGAAAGTGTGAAATTCTCTGGAAAAAGCGGGGCAAAGAAAGGTCTGGCTGGAAGAATCATCGGGTCTGCTAAGGGAACATCCAAGACAGTTGATAGACAAGAAACGACTAAGGCCGCAATACTTGAGAGCTCTAATATCTTGAAGCGGATATACATGAGGCTCTTGAGTCCAGATCCCTGGGGGGAATATTAGGGTCGAAGGACCCGACCCCCCACTTTTTGAAAACTCACTTCAGATTCTTTCAGGACCTTCCAGTCAGTCTGATGAAGCTTGACTTGAAGTTCATTCTTATCAACCTCAAGCTCGATGAAACTGGCATCAGTCCGACCTGCCCATCCGCCGGTAGCTCCTGAGATGGTTCCAGGATTAAGAAACAACCGGTCTTTGTGGAGCTCGATAGAGGCTACATGTGTGTGCCCGTGAATGGCTATGTCTGCGCCAATCTTCTCTGCAATCTCGCAGAGCTGCTTGATATTCCCTCTGGGTCGAAGCTGAGTACCATGAAGAAGAAGAACACTGAATTCATCAAGTTGTATCTGTTCGTGAAAATTGTACTGGCTGCCGTAGTCCATGTTTCCAACAACAATAAAGCTCCGTGGTAGGGACGGGAGCGCCGCCCGCATCTCTGACTCTCGAACAAGATCACCAGTCACTAGTGCTAGGTCATAAGTGGTTGATTCTATGTGTTTAAAGAATGCCTCTGGGATGGAGTTTCTCCGAGAGGGAATGTGTGTGTCTCCAAAGACTAAGACTTGTTGACTCATCTGGTTCGTACCTTACTGAGGTTATCTAAGATCTTACCATAGACCTCTTTCTTGGGACTTTTGGCCAGTTTGGATAGCCGTTCGACAATGAGTTCAGGTGTACTTCGGGCAAGGACACCAAACTTGGGAGTCCGATCGACAATAAGGTCAAGATTCTCGTCCAGTCCCTTAGCCTCTATTCCGTCGACCCTGATGGGCGCGTCTGTGACATCTTTAATCTCCCTGGCAAGGTGACTGCATATGACCGTAGATGTTTTGGGGTCGCTTTGAAGAATCTCTATGAGACCCGCAATGACATTTGCCGCGCTCCCAGGTTCAGTGATCGCCTCAACCTCATCAAATAGCGCCAGCTTCGCCTTGCTGGACACAACAATATCCGCAAACTGCTTGAGAGTTGTTTCAAAGGCACCGGCACTCACCATGCCTCTACTCTTGTAGAAAAAGTATAGCTCCTCGAAGACTGGGAGAAATGCCTTTTCTGCTGGGACTGGAAAACCAGATTGCGCCAACGTGACGATCTGAGCAAGTGTCTGAATCGTAGTGGTCTTTCCGCCGCTATTTGCACCGGATAGAATTGCACAATTCTCTCCATTCGTACCCGCAGGTTGGAAGGGTGTCTTTCCGATGGCATAATCAATTGGTTCGACAACACTATGTTTCCCCTTGAGATAGCTCTCTGTGAGGAATAGGTTTGTAGCGCTCTGAACACCGACCCCAGCATATTCCCCTGAGATGTCAGGCGTATGCAACGAGTAGTCGACTGAGAACAGACCAACAGCCAAAAACAGGTCAAACTCTAGAATAGTCTGCACGGCCTGCATCACTACTCCCTTTAATTGGTCAAGGTCGTTCGCAAATTTCTTGATGAGTCTGAACTGCTTGTCAGCAAAGATGCGTCTTAGTCTGTCTTCAAGATTATTGATCTGCATGGTTTCCATCTTCACGGGTAGAGAGATCTCTTCACTGATGATGCCCGTGACCCAATCAGCCTCTCGAACAGTAAGACTAAGCATCTGGACAAGTTTGTCCTCAGCTTCCTGTATTGTTGTGGTGAAGGTTTCAACAATCTCGGCAGGTAGCATGCTCCGCAAGGCATTTCCATCAGCTCCCTCCATGTCAGCTGATTGGAGGATGCTGATGATTTGTTGACCGCCCAGGGTAACCTGACTCTTCGAGATGCGGGTAGTAATCTCCTCATTCAGCCAAGCTTCAGTTTCAGCTAATGCTGTTGGGAACGATTTTACTGCATTGCGATACCGGTCAAGGTCTGCATCAATCCGCTGAGCTAAGTCCCCATTTTCATCCAAATTCTTTAGAATCTCACCCACCTTGGTGAGCTGGTCAAAGTCTAGGCCTGAAGTAAAAGTAGATACAGATTCATTTGAGGGGATTTGATTGAATATCTCTACAATCTGACAGGCCGCATCAATCACCCGGTAATTACGAGCATAGAAACTCACAGTCTTTTCAGGTAGAATATCTTCCAGACACCAGTCCTTACCCAATATCTCAACATTGTCAAGCATGTCGATGGATTCATCATAGATGCCTAGCGGGGATATGTATAGGACTAGGTCATAGCCCTGGGCATAGTCTGCTCCACTTTCACCCTCAGAAAGCACATAGACAGGACACCATCTGTCTACGCCTTCCTTAATCAGTGTGTCAAACACCTTGTCGTCATTTGTGATGACCACACGACCCTCTAGTCTGCGCGGCTGGACTCTACGATAGAGACCCCTCACTTGGCTCAAAAGTGTCTTGAGCTTTTCACGCTGGTCACTGCTGAGTCCTCGTGCCATCTCTAATGCGTCTGCAAAGTATTTTTGTCTCTCAAGAATGACACTAATCTTTTCTGGGGGTAATGGGTAGTAGAGGAATAGCTTGTCCTTTGCATAGGTGGTGTTTGCGTAGCCTCGTATAATATCAAGGCTGGACTCGTAGATTTTCCGAATGTCCTGACTGCGCAGGAGCATGTTTGAGCTTGCGCCAAATTCCTTCTCAAAGGCACCCTTGACAAGGTTGACAGCCTGTCTAGATCCGATTCCTGGTACAGCTGCTATTAGATCAACTCGTGAATCATGAATCACCTTGAGGGCTAATGCTTCGCTACCAAAGTGCTCGATCAGTGTTTCCTTGACTTTGTTGCCTATACCAGGCACATCTGAAAGACTCTCTAGGGTCAATTCGTAGTCCCCCGAATATTGACTGCTTCTGCGATGATTAAGGCTTTCCTTAAAGTCTTGACTCTCTGACTCTCCGATGAATAATGTACGCTCCATAAGACACTACTCCCTGTTACAATCTGATACGACAGGGAGATAGAAGTTCTCCTACATTTTTCATTCAGGATTGTTAATAGCCTCGTTCAAGGTCCACTATGTTCAGCGGTGTTTCACCATGAATGAAGTTGAGTATGTTTCTTGCTGCAAAGAGGAACAGTTCCCGCTCTATATGGGCGGAATAAGCAGCTCTATGCGGAGTGATCACAATATTATCGAGCTCATGAAATGGTACATCAGCTGGTAGACTGACTGTTTCGCGCCATCTGCGAGGATATCTCCACCACACATCAATACCTGCTCCATGAATCCGTTTCTCTTTTAATGCGTCATACAGTGCTTGCTCATCTACTATCTCAGCACGGGATATGTTCACCAAGACGGAGGTCGGTTTCATCCAGGAAAGAAACTCCCTGTTGACAAGACCTGCTGACTCATCGGTCAGAGGTAGGGAAAGAATGACAAAATCAGCGTCCTTAACATAGGACTGTATTTCACCAATGCTCACAATCTGGTCCACAAGGTCACGATTGCTCGAAGTTCCGCTACGAGTCGCAGCTGTGATAGCGACATCAAATGACTTCAATCTCCTAGCTATATCTGCACCGATATGGCCCAGTCCAATGATGAGCACCTTCTTTCCTCGAATCTCAAGGTTTGGAACAGGGCCGCCCCACCTATGAATCCAACTCCCTGTCCTGAGTTCCCTATCACTTGGAATGAGATTCTTTGCAACAGCAAGGAGCAATGATATCGCAAATTCAGCTACTTCTGCAGAGTTGACATGATTGTTACAGACAATGACATCACCGCGTTCTCTCACTGCATCTAGGTCGACACCATCAATCCCTGCTCCAAAGGTCTGAATCATCCGGAGGTTCGTTGCCTTCCGAATGAAATCCCCTGGGACATTGACAGATGCGACAATCTTCACATCGCCACCATTTGCAATCATTGCCTCTGCTGTCCGTTCTGATTGAACAATCTCAGCGTTATCACCGAGTATGTCTTTGAATATCTTGACAAGTTCATCTGGATAGGGAACTAGTACTTTCATCCACTCAACTCCGGAAATGTTCATGATTCTCTAAGGGTCATGTCTAGAAAGGGACTTTCGCCCTAATAGGACCTTGCTATATAAACGACCTCTTTAGCAACTTTTCCGCACACGACACAGACGCCCTCAGGCTTTTCGTCTATATCGATTCGAGTTCCACGAATCTCGCCACGTGTGTTTTTCTCAATCTCTTCAGCACATGAATAAGCATCCATCTCTATAGAACAGAATGGAACGCGCGCAATTTTCCCATGGTCTAAGGCATCGTCAACCTCACCAAGTCGTTCCGTATCGACTATTAGTCCCTCGAACTTGGCCTCAGCCATCTTGAGGAGGTTCTGATCAATCTCTTTCCCAAGAGCTGCGACTCTCTTCTTCAAATCCTTCAGGTCTATGGTCTCACGCTTCAGCGTGTCTCTACGGAATAGGACTGCACTGTTCTTCTTTATATCGCGAGGACCAGCCTCTACTCGAATGGGAACGCCCTTCATCTCCCAGTAATTGTACTTCCATCCAGGAGTCGTATCTGTATCATCGAGGTGGACACGAATTCCCGCCTTCTTCAGAACTTTTTCGATGCCCTTGCAGTACTCTAGCACAGTTTCAATATTCTTTCCCTTGAAGATAGGTACAATTACAACCTGATAGGGAGACACCTTGAAGGGCAGTCTGAGCCCCTTATTGTCACCATGAACTGAGATCATCGCACCATAGATTCTAGAGATTGCAGGACCGTAGCAGGTCTGCCACGCAGGGACTGTTTCGTTGTCCTTATTCAGATATGTAATGTTGAATGCCTTTGCAAAGTTGTCGCCCAAGTCATGGGTGGAGGGTAACTGGATTACCTTCCCATCAGGCATCAATGTATCAGCCGCATATGTGTTCAGGCCGCCAGGAAACTTATCCCACTGGGTTCTCCGGAAGACCATGACTGGGAGTCCGAAGTTATCAGTGCATACTTCCTTTGAGGTCTCAAGGTCTTCCATGACCTGTGCTATCGCTTCCTCATGTGTGGAGTAGACATTGTGACTCTCAATCCAAAGGAATTCTCGTCCTCTGAGAAAGGGTCGAGTACTTTTGACCTCTGACCTAAAGACAGAACATCGCTGGTATCTCTTCAGAGGGAGATCTCTCCAGCTCCGTACCCAGAGGGAGTACAGAGGATAGATGGCCGTTTCACTTGTGGGTCTCAGAGCCAGTCGTTCCTCGAGCTTCTCTCCAGAGCCAATCTCCTCTATCCAAAAGACTTGAGGAGTGAAACCTTCAACATGGTCAGCCTCCCTTGTGAGATTACTCTCCGGAATCACGGTAGGAAACAGCATGGGCAGATGGTCCTTTCGTCTGAGAACCTCTTCCAAGATGTTGAACATCAGGTCCATGCTCATATAGCTCCATGGCAGAAATGGTGTAAATCCTTTCACTCCGTACCGGACATCTGCAAGTTCGGCAACTCGACAGATTTCGGTGTACCAGTCAGGAAAGTTGTTCTCTTTGTCCATGTCAAATATGGCCTGTTTTGTATCGCTGTTCGCAACGTTCATGATGTCATCCTCTGCTTGATATGTGATACATGGAACTGGCTAGGACAGAGAATTAGTCGGTTAATGAAGTTTCGGAACGCATTCACCTAGCATAAACGTTCACCAAATCTTTGCTTCTTGCTTCGCTATTTAAAGAGTTGGGCAAGGAAAGTTATCTTTTGGTACGGGTTTCGCCGATGTCGCGGACACGTTCATCAAGCTTGTGTTTCTTGATCAACTTCACGACTCCCTTAGGAACGAGGCTCTCCCATTCATCATTTCCCCAACGCATCAGGTCTCTGATATGACTGGAGCTATATGTTGACCGCTCAAGTAGCTTTGTTGAGTCTGTCTTGATACCCCCCTCTTCTAGAAGTCTTTTGACGAGGGGATTGTGACTATATGCCTTGTCAAAGTAAGGAGAGAACGAGCGCAAATGACTGACCCAGAGGGGATGGATGTTTATGTCTGAAAGTGGAATTATTGTGATGCGTTCTAGGGGGAGCTTCTCATCAAGCAGTGCTTGTCGAATGAGCATCACTCTCTCCCCACCTGTGAATGGGTTGTCGGGTGTGTGAGAGTACTGAGAGCTGCCAACAATTATGATAATGTCTTCATCTTTAGCTAGGATCTGCTTGATTGTATGGATGTGACCTTTGTGGATTGGTTGAAAGCGCCCAATGAATAGTGACCTCATTGCTATCGTTCTTGGTGGGTGGCGAGGAACAAATAAGGATTGTCAAGAGACGCAAAAATCTGAATCAAGCGTCCTGAAGGAAGAAGTTCATAACTGTGTGAACGAATCGTCACATTGGTTCTGCGTATGATTGAGATTGATGGTTCATATGGCGAAGGTGGTGGACAGATTCTTCGAACTGCAGTTTCCCTATCTGCTTTAACCATGAAGGCAGTCCGGATTACCAAAATCCGAGCAGGTCGATCAAAACCGGGTCTCAAGAGGCAGCATATTGCTGGAATCGAGGTCACTGGAAAAATTGTTGATGCTAAAATCAAGGGTCTGACAGTAGGTAGCACAGCTGTGGAATTCATTCCAAATGACCGCAAAGGCGGTACAATAAGCTACGATGTGGGTACAGCAGGCTCGATCTCACTTGTTCTTCAAGCAGCGCTCCTGCCAGCAATTCTTTCACATGAACCCATCAGTTTCAGCCTCAAAGGCGGAACTGATGTGAAGTGGAGTCCACCTGTGGATTATATGAGAGATGTTTTTGCACACACACTGAAACACTTAGGGCCGAGGATAGAAGTTCTTCAGAAGAAGCGGGGCCACTATCCTAGAGGTGGTGGCGAGGTGGTCTGTGATGTTACGCCTGTAAGAAATGTCAACTTCTTGGAGGCAGTTCAATTTGGTGGCCTCAGTAAGATTGGAGGAATATCCCATTGTGTACGACTGCCAAGCCACATTGCAGAGAGACAGGCAGCAGCTGCCGAAGATGTTATTCTCAGACATCTGAACATCAAAGCGGAAATAGTCCGTGAGTCATATCACAAGGGTAACGATCCACACTTGGGCCCAGGGAGTGGAATAGTGATTTGGGCTGAGTCAGAACATGGAATCAGGATGGGTATGGATGCTCTTGGAGAACGTGGTAAGAGCGCAGAGAGCGTTGGTACTGAGGCCGCCTCCCAACTTGTAGAAGAGGTTTCATCTGGAATGGCGATAGACTCACATCTCTGTGACATGTTAATGCCCTATCTTGCCATAGCGTCAGGCAATAGCAGGATTGGTGTGACGAAAGTCACATCGCATCTGGTCACAAACATCTGGGCAGTAGAGCGGATTCTTGGGGCAGAAATAGAGTTAGATGGTAGAATCGGAGAGCCAGGAACAGTCTTGGTCAAAGGAGTGGGACTGTCACTCTGACAAGGATGCCAGATAGTCGTCAACGGACTCCTGAAGGGATTTCAAGTCGACCTCTTCAACAGCGTCGTTCATCAGTTTCTCGACTCCTGTTCCGTCGATTGCAATAATCTCATGGCATTTAGGTAGCTTCGCTCTGGCAACCTGAAGTTTGTCGGGAGGGGTGATATCTACTTTGTTTAGAACTATCAGAATCGGGTTGAGAGGGAACATCTTTTGAACCTCGCTGAGTAAATTCAGCTGTTGTTCAAATGTCCATCCGCATGTTTCAGACGGGTCGATCATGAAGATTATGACATGTGCGAGATATTTCAATGCAGCAATGGCCTCTCGTTCGATTTCATTCCGCTTGGCCATTGGTCTGTCAAGTACTCCAGGAGTGTCTACAACCTGCACGCTATGGTTCCTTATTCTCAGGTGTCCAATAATGACACTCTTTGTGGTGAAGGGGTAGTAAGCAACCTCTGGTTCTGCTGTGGAAACCGCTTTCACGAGTGTTGATTTCCCAACGTTGGGGAACCCAGCACAGACTATTGTCGGAGAGTCGGGAGCAATCCCTGGGAGTTTTGAGAGGATGTTTTTGGCCTCAATTATGAAGTCCAGATTCTTCGCTGTTGCTCGAAGGATTGAGGAGATCCTTCCCTTTGCTGCGCTCCTAGACTTCTTCATCTGGCGAAAATCATCTGCTAGCTTGATAGCTTGGAGATGTTTATCCGTGATGTCATTTATTGGGGGTATGCAGTTATAGACAGCCCCAAGCGACTGCTTCAGTTTATCATTACCCACAAGAATCTCCGATAGTTCCACATAGAAAGGATGCAATCGTTCTACTGAGGGAAACTGCTCCACAGCCTCAGAGAGTTTTGTCTTGACCTGCTTTGTGAACTCCTGAAGTCGTGAGATCTCTCTAATACGGGTGCGTTCAATCTTCTTCATTCTGAGCGAGCTCTTCATGCTCAGTCTGATAGAACGATTATGCGCAAACTCGATAATCTCCTCTGCGGTCATGATAGTTGGGATGTTTGCAAAGGGATTGAGTCTACGCAATTCAATCAGGCTCCATGAGGACAAGATGGGACAGTTCGCAAACGTTTTAAAACGACCGGACGTGACCAACACAGACTAACTCCCATTAAGGAGGCTTATTGATAATGTCATTTCCAACCGGTGCAACTGTTGTCGGGATTAAGTGCAATGATGGTGTAGTGGTGGCCACCGACTCGCTGATCACTTGGGGCACATTTGTCCTCACTGAAAAAGGTGTGAAGGCCTTCAAGCTCACAGACTCAATCGTGCTTGCGTCTGCTGGCCTCACTTCAGACTATCAGATTCTGGTCAATAGACTTCAAGCGCAGATTAAGCTCTATGAACTGAATCAGAAGAAATCGATTTCTGTAAAGGCACTCGCAAAAATGCTGGCCAATACCCTCTATTCAAGACGAATGGCACCACTGTATGTTCAAAGCATTGTGGTTGGAGTGGACAGCGATGGACCTCAACTCTTCTCACTGGATATGGGAGGTTCGCTTATCCCGGACCAGTTCACAGCAACTGGCACTGGAACAGCGCCAGCATACGGTGTTCTTGAAGACAGCTATAAACCAGGCATAACTGTAAAGGAAGCTGAAGAAGTCGCGATTAATGCAGTCAGAGCAGGAATTGCCAGAGATGCTCAATCAGGTGGCGATATCTGCGTCATGAGTGTGACCGAGAGCGGCATCTCTGAGAGAACTATCAGCTAGAGCGCGTGCAGCAGGTGGCTTCGCATACCCTCATCTTTAATGCTCATTCCTCATCAAGGTACAGTCTAGCAGCTCTTGTAGGTTCAGTTGAATCTGACCGCAGAATGACCGAACTCAGCGTGGAGGCACCTGTGGAAATATCAGACAAGGGCGTGGAGAGATGTGTCGCAAATGGACCCACCTTTCTGGCCTACTCTGTCATGAGTACACAGACGGATAGGGTCTATAAAGAGTTGAAATGGGTCAGAGAGAGATTCGGTGACTCTGTGACCATCATCGGTGGAGGACCGCATGCTAGCGCCCGACCGTTGGATCTTCTTGAGAATGGGTTTGATTATGCAGTAGTCGGGGAAGGCGAAAGGATATTTCCTGAGCTGCTGTGGTGCCTGATGAACAATAAGGACCCTCTTGAGATTCCAGGAGTTATTGGGGAAGCAACGTTGGAATGCCCTCAGCCAAGAGACCTTGAAATGGTCAATCTTGATGACTATCCGCCTTTTGCTTTGGGAATGAACATTGTGGGACCTGTTGAGGTCACACGCGGTTGTCCCTACTCGTGTAAATTCTGTTGCACTCCCTTTCTGACTGGTGGGCGAGTACGAAATCGGTCCATTGACACCATAGTGCGCTGGCTGACAGAAGCTGTCGAAAAGAGCGGATTCAATCGAACATGGTTTCTCTCTCCCAACGCTCTATCTTATGGTGGTCGCGGACACAAAGCAGAGCCTGACAAACTTGAGGGTCTGTTGAAAGCAGTGGCAAAGATTGAGGGACTAGAAGAGATCTTCTTTGGTTCGTTTCCATCGGAGGTAAGGCCAGAGTTTGTCACTAAGCCCATCCTTGATATGATGAGGGGGTATGTGGCTAATGAAACGCTTCAGATAGGTCTTCAGTCCAGCAGCAACCGGGTTCTCAAGCTTGCCAATCGACACCACACAGTAGAGGAGGGACTTGCAGCAATTGCTAGAGCTAGTGATGCTGGGTTTGTACCGCATGTGGACATGATATTTGGACTCCCAGGTGAAACCAAGAAGGAACTACATGAGAGTATAGACCTCTGCTACACATTGGCGGACATGGGGGCGAAGACTCACGGGCACGTTTTCATGCCCCTCCCGGGTAGCGCCTATGAGAATAAGCCTCCGGGAAAACTTGATGCAGAGAGCAGGAAGCTGCTGGGCGAGTTATCAAGAAAGAAACTCCTCACGGGCTCTTGGAGCTTGCAGGAGAGCTTGGCAGAGAGTCTGTCATCGCGATAATCGTGAGTTGGATTGATATTGCCAAAACCTGATAAGACGCACATCAGATATGCTCTCGATTCAGTTTGAACTCAGATATGCCACTAGAGCTTGTAGAGAAGCTCGAGAAACAGGGATACCATCTACTAGGCAGAAGAGGTGCTTACAAAGCATGTCAGTGGCAGAAAAAGGCGCTTCTCCATGATACTTCCTGCTACAAGCAGAGGTTCTATGGTATCCAGTCGCATCGATGTCTACAAATGACCCCTATGGTGGATAAGTGTACACAGAGTTGCGAGTTCTGCTGGCGGGTCACTCCATCAGACATAGGCGTCAATTGGAACCAGATTGATGTTGAAGACACTGATTTGATTCCAGTCAATGAACTGATGGACGCAGTACTTATGGCTAATCTAAGGTCTCTTGGAGGATATAATCCAAGCGCAGGTGCTGATGTATCTGAGAAGAAATACAAAGAAGCGAGAGACCCAAAGCATGTGGCCATCTCCTTAGCTGGTGAGCCAACCCTCTATCCGATGATCAGTGACCTGATTGATGAGATACACCACAGAGGGATGACCTCATTCCTCGTCACTAATGGGACAAGGCCAGACGTGCTATCAACTATGTCCTTGCCGACACAACTCTACGTGACTCTAGCTGCCCCTGATGAAACCACCTACAAACTCCTGTGCAGACCAGGCATCAAAAATGGATGGGAAAGCATCCTGAAGTCACAAGAAACATTGCAGTCGCTCAGTACGAGGACTGTCAATCGATTGACAATGGTAGCCAATCGCAATATGCATGATGTGCGAGCATACTCGAAACTCGTCGATTTGGGTGAACCAGATTTCATTGAGGTGAAGGGGTATATGTTTCTCGGATCGTCACGTAATCGTCTAGACCATGGTAATGCCCCATCACATCGTGAGATTCGGGCCTTTTCCGAAAACCTTGCAGCGTTGACAGGCTACCACCTACTGGATGAACAGGTCGAGAGTCGGGTCGTCTTGCTGTCACGCAGTAAACAAATTAAGAAGCTATGAAAGGGGAAAACCGAAGAATATGAAACTATCAGATATCCTCACACCGCTGCGGGATGAGATTGACAACGATGACTCAGTACGTGAGAAGACTCTACCACTAGGCCGGACAGCAGTCCGCAAGTGCAGTGAATCTATCAAGATGACGCATCGTAGGAAGTTCGATGAAGCAAAAACCCTGATTATTGAGGCAAGCCAGATCATCTCTAAGGCAGCTCAAGAGATATCTGAAAGCGAATTCCTGCAAAGGTCAAAGAGCCTTGATGTGGCGTATCAGGAGTTAGCAGAGGCTACAAACCTGCTCTCCCTTATAGAGCATGACACGTTCACAACTCCTGAGGACTTTGGTATTCCAGCCAGACCATATCTAAATGGTCTTGCCGACACGGTAGGTGAGTTGAGAAGAGCAGCATTGGATCTTTTGCGACATGATGAAGTTGAGAGAGCGGAAACCTTTCTTGGCTTTATGGAAGAGATTCTGGAGGAACTACAGACATTTGACTATCCCAATGCCGTGGTCCCCGATCTGAGAAGAAAGTGCGATGTCGGCAGGTCGCTGATTGAGCGAACGCGGGGAGACCTAACAAGAGCTGTTGGGCAAAGCAAGCTAATGAAGAAACTCGACAAAGTCGAAGAGCGGCTGAAGGACTGATTATGATGATTATTCCAGATATTTGGTTCACACTCTATTCCTTGGCGAGAAAGGGTGCACTCCACAGAAAGATGACCATAACTACAAGAGAACTGGGGGAGATTTTGGACGTCAGTCAACAGACTGCATCCAGAAGAATTACTCAATGCGTTGAGCAAGGTTACTTGGACCGGATACATACAGTTGAGGGAATGTCGCTTCAGGTCACCAATCGAGGACGTGAGGAACTAATGCATGTCTTCTCAAACCTGGAGATTGCATTCACGCCACCGGAAGATGATATTGTGATTAAGGGAGTCGTTGTCACAGGTCTGGGAGAAGGTGCTTACTATGTCGATGTCTACTCGTCAAAGCTACAGGAGGCTCTAGGCTTTAGACCGCATCTTGGTACTCTGAATGTCAAAATAACGGATGACGAGTCGCGTAAGGCCGTGGCCAGAATGAAGAACACCCCGCCTTTGGTGTTGAGAGGTTTCACTTATGAAGGGCGAACTTTTGGTGATGTGATTTGTTATAGGGTCAAAGTGAACGAGAGGATAGAATCAGCCATTGTAATTGCTCAACGTACTCATCACAGTGAAGGGATTTTGGAGGTTGTGGCTCCAGTCAATATCAGGCGTGCTCTTGACCTCGATGATGAGGATGAAGTGACTCTGAAAGTCATTCCCCTGCATCAAGCGACATGACTCAATGTCCATATTTACCTGTGAGAGGAACGAAGGCAACTCCTCCCCAGCGTTTCTTAACGACATTGCCATTCTTGTCTTTCTCTACCTTCATTAGTTCTTGGAAAAACCCTTTTCCGCCCACTGGAATCAGCATGATGCCCCCGGGACTGAGCTGGGCGATTAGTGGATCTGGAACATCGGGGGCTGCAGCAGCAACAAGTATTCGGTCAAAAGGAGCATGCTCAGGTAGCCCAACTCCTCCATCTGCATGAATGAGTGTCACACGTTCCGCGTATCCGCTGCGTTCAAGATTACCTCTTGCAAAGTCAATCAGACCCTCAACTATCTCAAT
Source organism: Candidatus Thorarchaeota archaeon (assembly GCA_011364905.1). Lineage (GTDB taxonomy): Archaea > Asgardarchaeota > Thorarchaeia > Thorarchaeales > Thorarchaeaceae > SMTZ1-45. Next base: position 46,278 of record RDNZ01000013.1, on the reverse strand, counting down.
TGTATAGACATGGCCGGGTGTCTGAGTGGACTTCGGAGCGACAATTTCTGCACATAGAGCAGCATGGTAGCCTGATCCTGCGCCAACCTCTAGTACCTTCAGTCCAGGGCTCAGTTGTAGGGCTTCGCACATTATTACGCACATGTGCGGAGCGGATATTGTCTGACCGAGTCCAATGGGAAGAGGAGAGTCACGGTACGCGTGTCTTCGGTTGTCGGGGTGGACAAACTCTTCTCTTGGAACAGTCCGGAACGCTCGTTCCATCTCGTCACTCTGCATGTAACCACTGTTCCGGAGTCGACGGACTAAATTGTCAATCTCCTGTTTGAAGTGGTCCGTGTGCATCGGAATCACACCTAGAAAGGATATGGATTCATAAAAGGATTGGCCGCAGTACATTAGTTATGCAGAGAGTCAAGTTCAATGCTTATGGACATGAAAATGTCATTGGGGAACATAAGACAACAGTTGAACTTACCTCAGAGGATTATCTCACCAGACGGGGGACCTGCATAGTTGGCGTGTCTGCAGACATTACGCTGGATCAACTAGACGAACGGATCAGACGACTGGCCTCGTCTCCTAGCACTAGAATCACTCTGAGAATGTGGGTGAACGGACTGAAGGAAGAGGTGACTGGCACAGGAAGTCCTGGACTGACTTACACAGACCCAACAAGCATGGTTGCAAGAACCAGCACTTACACCTGTGGGCGCACTCTTATGATCAACGCCGATAAGGCTGCGTCTGACCTCAATCGTAACTTCATTGATAGACTGAAAGTAAATGGTGCTCTCATCAAGTGTGAGTTGACCTATGTCACTCTATGATTGCATCGACCACCATCTGATACTCGTACGGTGCGCTGTCTCTCACTCTTCTCACAAGGTCAATTCTGGTGACAGAGTGACCAGCAGTCTCGACAAGATGCGTGAGCTTGTCGGTAATCGTTCCCTCAGGGTTCTCATTCCCAATGAAATCATAATAATGCAGTGAGGACCCCGGTTTTAGGATTCGACAGGCATCAGGGATGAAGTCAAAGGCACCTGATGGGTGGTTCATAATGACACGATCAGCGACATGATTTTTGGGATAGTCCCTGGCATCTCCAACGATGGGCTCAATCGTCCCAACGAGCTTGTTCAAAGCTATGCTCTTGTTTAGAAGGGCAATCGCATCAGGATTGATGTCTATAGCCACAATGTGAGCTGCGTGTTGTCGCGCTATATGTATTGGAAAGGGGCCTACACCGCAGAACATGTCTACGACAAACTCGCCATTCCCCACAAGCTGAGCAATTCTGTTGTGTTCTTCAAGGAGTCTTGGGCTGAAATATGCCTTGGACAGGTCGACAGCGAAACGGCAACCATATTCAGTGTGAATTGTGTCAGTCTTATCTTCACCAGCCAGGTACTGGTACTCTCTGACCCTGGTTGTCCCCGATATTGCCCCTTTCTTGGCAAGCACCGTAGAGAAGTGTCTGTGAACCTCATGGAAGGCCTGTCCAATAGTCTCACTCTGACCCGAGAGTTCTTCGGGTATCTCTAAGACTGCGATATCACCGATCAAGTCATACGCTCGAGGAACAAGCTCAAGCTCCTCCGGACTAAGGCGGTGTTCCAGTGCTTCTAGCAGGGTCTTAGGGCCGCCAGACTGAGAATCAAAATCCATCTCTCCAGTTGTATAGTCAATAGGTCCAAGAATAGAATCGAGGTGTTCTCTTTGGACCGTCTGGCAGAGTGGTAAGGAGAGTGTTCCATCCTGAAACACTATCTTGTAGTCCACATCAAGAAGACCTGACTCCAGTAGTGCCTTCCTGACCCCCTCTCCTTTGTCTGCAGCTACTTTCAGGAAGGGTCTCTTTGGGGACATCATCTTTGAAAAGTACGCGCAGACCTAAGATAGTTGTGATTGCATGCTAGACTAATAGCCGGATATATTCCAGTCCAGCCCCAGTTTTTGTGCCGACCATGACTTGATAGAAGGGGGGGGCATCTGAGGCTGAGGACACACGTTGAATGGTGCCCGTGACCTCCACATGATCACCAGTTCTAAGAAGACCTCCAAAGGCGCCATCGTACACCATGACTCGACTCACAGAGGCACCATCAATTACATCGAGGGACTGCGTAGTCACACCATAGATGGCTGGATGGAAGAGACCATAGTCAGCATCTTCAATATCCATTGTGATAGTGACGGGCTTGGAAGAAACTGAAGTGTATGACTCGCTTGCATAACGGATAGGAGCTTCATCTGGGAGAAGAATGGGCGTAATCCCAATGCAGACATCATCCAGGCATAATGCCTTCCGACGAGTAAACAGGCTCTCAAGGTCCTCAGTCTTCATGATAGGGACCCTCTCATGGATCCGGGCCATGGCATGTCGCCAGTCAACAAGTTCACGAAGACGTGTGTCAGTTCTCCCCTCTGCTAGTGACTCATAGTGGTCCTCGAGAATCCAAGAGGCATCGAACCCATAGAGGTTCATATTGATGTCTGACCGTTCTAGGCTGTGTCCCTTCCATAGTATGCTTCCTGCAACTCCAATGCGTTCGTAAGGTAGACCAAGTTCATCATGGAGTGTGTCAGCTCCCCTTTTTGCTAGTCTCTCAAGAGGATCACGAGGACCCTGTTCAATGATCTCTCTCAACCGAAACTCAGGGCTGAAGTACTTTGCAACACTCTCTCTTGGGGGTTCTAGTAGTTCAGTGCCAAAATGCGCATCTGAGATAATATAGTCGGACGGGAGCAGATTCATACCATCCACGGTCGAGCTCACGCTCCCCCAGAAGATTCTCTTGTACTTGACAGCACCGGACTGCCAATCACCTGATGGGTCAGGAACATACTTGAGGAAAGAGAGAATCCGGTCAGAAGGCTGAATATGTCCGAGAACGACAAAGACCCGACCAGCTGTATCATGGAAAATGTCACGGTCCCGTACGTGAGGGGGCAAATCGATGCATGCTGGATCGTTCAATTCATCAACCTCGAACATGACATTACTCTGCATTTGACAGCTAGATAGATTAGATGGTCCACACAAGAACTAGGTGAACACTTCGGAGTAGTGCTGATGAAGATTCTCCATCTATGTGATAGCCTTAATCCTGCCGGTCTCGGAGGGTATGAGTCCATCATCCATTATCTGTCAGGCACAATGGCAGAGCTGGGACACAAGTCGTTTGTCATCACTCAGTCGCCCTATCGACAATCCCCAGAGTCAATCAAACATCCTCACTATACAATCTATTACTTGGGGGGGAATCATCTTGAGGCTCGAAAGTGGGAGTTTTACGCGCTTCCAGAGGAGGAGAGAGCAGAAGCTGCTGGAGAGTTGTTCAACCCCTCTGACATCGCAGAGAATGTGGACACTCTTGCAGAACAACTTGCTGGACTTATCGAAGAGATTCAACCGGACATAATCCATGCCCACAGTACATACATAATCTTCAACAGAGTAATCAAGAAATTGCGTCTGTCGGCCCAACTGGAGATTCCTGTAATCGTCACCATTCATGGGTTACCCAAGTCCATCATCCTTCCTGACGGTCGAGAATCAACCGATTATGATGAGTTTGCTTCGAACTTCGACTTCGGTCTTGTTCTTGCAGTCAGCGAGAACGTTGCTGAGGCCCTCAGGAAGTATCTCAAGTCTGAGGTTCATGATAGAATACGAGTGGTATACAGTGGTATTGATTTGTCAGCCTTCAGACCACTGCCAGATGTTGAGAAACAATGGGACGTGGCATTCATGGGACGCTTGGAAACAATGAAAGCTGTCGATTTGTTTCCAGAGATGTTGAGCATTCTCAGACCAAGATTCCCTAGATTGAAGATGATGATGACTGGCGAGGGTTCTCTAAAAAGCTGGCTTTTCAAAGAGTTCGAGGAGAGAAACGTTTCATCAATGATAGAATACAAAGGAGTTGTTGAAACAGATGATGTTCCACTCTTGCTCAACAAGAGTCGCATCTTTCTCTACCCTTCACGGCAGGAGCCGTTTGGCCTCTCCATTATTGAGGCAATGGCATGTGGAGTTCCTGTAATAACCACGAACGTGTTTGGCCCCGGTGAGATAATTCGTCCTGACTATGATGGGATTGCAGTGTCACCTGATGATGCGAACGCACTGGCTGATGCAGTGGACTCGCTCCTATCGGACAGAGAACTCAGAGAGAAGATTGCAAAGACTGCTCTCAAGTCAGCTCAGAAGTACGACATTAGGGATTATGCCAAGCAACTATTAACAATCTATCAGGACCTGATTGAGAAACAGAAAAAATGAGCATGTGGGACTCAGAGGAGCCCCACCGTTGATACTATTCTACAACTACTCGAGTGCACTGACACTTTTCATTCTTGAGTAACGCCTTCAGTGCGCCATACTCCATCATGGAGAGTAGTCCGACCTCCAGACCATCTTTGATGAGCTGTTTATCTGCGACTATGGACTTGAGCTTCCCCTTCATTCCTCCACTTGCGTCATCAATGGATGATGCACCCATTCTCTTGAGTGCCGCCTCAAGATCGTTCAGGTTGATTGTATCTATAGGAGCTGCGTCAGGTTTTAGCTTCGGATCATGCTCATAGATTCCGGCCACATCGGATGCAAACAATAAACGTTTGGCACCTAGCTCCTTCGCAATGATGACAGCAAGTTGATCTCCGCTGCCCACACTCCATCCCATGACTGAGTCAATCAGAATGTCCCCACCTAATAGGGGTATCATGCCAACTGATACGAAACCCTTCAGTGGCTCCAAGAAGTAGCTAGTCATCTGCATCTTCTCTGAGGTCACCATTGATGATGGGTACATCAGACAAACAGGAATACCAGCATTCTGCAGCTCCTTTACAATGATGTGACGGAGAGTTGCAACACCTTCCTGTGTTTTTGACAACTGTAGGAGCTGTTCAGGCCCCAAGAATCCCTTGTGCAGGTTGTATTTCAGGACTGGAGGATGGCCATAAGAACCGACGCCATGCAACAAGACGAGGGACTGAATAAGACCTTCATCTAGACATTCTGCAATCTCTCGGGCCACAGACTGCAGCACTTCTTTTCTGTAGGTATACGGCTTCGTCTTATCCGTGAGCAGCGACCCACCGAGCTTCATGACAGTTAGTTCTTTGACCATCTTGCAGCACCAGATGATTTAGAACAGACTGAACATTGGGTATGGCCACAGTCCAAGGTAGGGCAATATCAGTATCACAATGATTGCTACAATGGTGATTGTCAGGTTGTCAAGACCCTTTGGAGTAATTGCCTCAACAATGGTAGATACGATACTTACAATGAGGATAGGTATCAACAAACCGACGATAGAGAATGTAGCCACCTCTATCGAGAAGAGAAAGACCAAGACAAAGCTAAAGAGGAATGACCCGATGAACATCCCGATCACTCCAGCGAGGGTCTTCTCTGCTCCACCTATGCCAAACTTCTTGTCGCCACCATACTTCCTGCCAATGACATCTGCAAAGCCATCTCCGCCAGCCAGACAACCAAAGACAATAAGTGCCAGAGGAGTTGCAGCAGCCAGATTCCCATCAGGTGGGACATAGAACCAGAGAATCCCAATGACGACCATCAAGAAGGCATAGTACAATGTGCCTCCAAGAAGTTCCCTGGGGTCTCCGCTTCTCGACATTGAACGCACAAAATCCTCGTTCTGACTTTTCCCAGTCCCTATCATCACGAACTGAAGAACGAATATGAGAGGGACTATTATGGCCAGCCAGCGACTGAATATACCACCGGAGAAGAGCATCCATGTAAGCACCCACAATGGGGCCGCAAACGTGTGAATGACTTTCCGTGTTACAGTAGTTGAAAGCGCACCGCTTTTCTCGATTCGGGCATTGATCTGGACAAGCAACATAATCACGATAAACGAGATAATGAATGCAACAATGTCCCAGGCCCAACCCCAACCGGGTAGAGGGTTAAACACCATTTGATTTTTCCTCCTTAGAAGATTCTAAAGGTACACAGCAAACTGACCTATAAGTTTCATGAATTCTAGAGAGATTAAGACATACAAGATGGCTTCTTCTTGACCTGACTATGCTATGAGAGGGAACATGCATGTCATGACCAGTCAGGTTCAAACAGGTTGCTACGGTAGTTGGACCCTTTGACTAAGAACGAGCCAGAGCCGGGCCAGAATGGGAGTCAGTAGAATGACTGATGGAAGACCAGTCGTGAGCAAAGGGAGCATGACAAACCCAATTTCTGCAAGGGCAGAGATCTGTCCGACAAACAAGCCAAAGGCCACCAATAGCAATGCTGTGAACACAAGACCAATGGCAGACAAGAGGGATAGTTTCCCCAGTGACCGACCTCTTGAGAAGTCGTAGGATGCCATCCCAACAACAAGTCCAAGAACTCCATATGCCAGGGCAGGGAGTGTTAGAAGGACAATGACATTGTGTATCAACAGGTCGTAGGTAATAACTCCCAGATAACCTGTGATGAGCCCTGCAAGAGGTCCACGTATTCCTCCCACCACCGCGATGATGGCTAGAGCTGGTACGAAACCGAATTTCAACAGGGATACCATTCTGAAGGGCATGGGTACGGCATTGACTAGAACAAAAACAGTGGCCCCGACAAATCCAAAAATGATAGTGATGAGTGCGGATCTCCAATCTTGCACTCTGAGTCGCTCGCTCACGATTAGGTCCCCTCCATTATCACTAGTTGATACGTTCCTGGTTGTAATGACAGGATATAGTCGCCACCGGAACCAGCGGTGAGTTCTCCAATTGATACACCTCTTGAGAAGGCAGTGGGGACATTTTGGAAGTTGCTGAATGTCAGTTCCGCAGGACTGTCCACCCTAATATTCAGGATGAATCCAGACTTGGCTGGATCCCACTTAGCTTGGTACACCCAGATATTCTGATCATCAGCGGCGCTGATGTATGGATAATTCCAGAACTCGGCTGGACGGGCATCAGCAAGATCACGTACTGTAACTGGCAATGTTGACCACACAGAGCACAAAGAAAACACTCCTGATAGAAATGGGTCCAACGAGGAGGCGTCATAGAACATCTCTCGACCGTCAGGTGACCACACCACATTCATCATATCTCGCAGTAGATTGAGAATACGGTTTCTTGTGTTATAGTCACCTCTTTGGTTTGCCAAACCCGCAGTGAAGAGCGTACCAAGTATTCCAAACACATCGCCAAAAGATGTTGGGTGATTGTACGAGCCAAGCATGTACATCATATTCCCAGAAAGCTCTCTGCTGTAGGCGTCAATGAATGTTGGGTATTTTGGAATAGTGGTATCAGGGATTGTGTACTCCAAGAAGGTCAGCGTCCATGCTGTCGCATATGAGCTAAGACTTGGACCTCCGACCAGAGGGTCAACTCCCTGACCGGGTATCTTTTGGGGAACAAGGTCTGAATTTGGTCCCCAGCCAATAGGCCTTTGGACAAAGTAGCTGTTTGTATAAAGCCCATAATCATCTGTGATGTTCTCATTCATGAAAGCCAACCCATAGTCCCACATCCCACTGTCCATGTAGCTCGTACCATACAGGTTATCGTAGAGCTCAGTTGTAAAGATGGGGATACTATTACATTGAGTGAATACGACATAAGGTTCGCATGGAATGAGTCCCACACCCCAGATCCCCCCAGGTTTAGGATGTCCAAAACCATCAGTTGTCACTGAAGAATTCCATTGATTGATGTACGAGCTCAGCTCGTCCACAACTGCTCCTTCATTGAAGTTTCTTTCATAGAGCTCTAGCATTAAGGCATAATGCCCAGTCCACATGATGTTAGCCGGTCCTCTGAACCCTCCCGTATACACATCAGCCGGGTTGGTGGCGTTGGGGTAGTGGTACTCAGTGAATCCCGGAATAGAGTCCCACTCATAGTATTCCATGGACTTATTCCCATACTCAGCGACTGTTGTGTTCATTCTCAGAATTTGCGAGCGTGTAAAGTTTTCATAGAAGTCTGTTCTGTAACCTGATGTTGTTTCAGCAAGGGCAGCAAAAGCGTATGCGAGAAATGCGTTGACATATTGGATTGCCCACATGTAGTTCTCAGCATTCCAACCATCCCATGAAACGACGGATTGTTCTGTCACAAGGCGATTGAAGTAGTTAATAATCGCAATCTGCTCATGAGTCAATGCTGGATAGTCTGCAAAGTTGAATGTGGTCCCATCAATTGTCTGAACGCCCAATGGCACTGGTGGAGCTGGCAGGTTTCCAAACGTAAGACCTGCAAACACTACTGTGATTAAAAGTGCAGCGATCACGAACTTGTTCTGTTTGAGTACATGCGACATTGAGGTTCACGCTTCTGAAATCAAGAGGGTCGAGGGCTTGATGGTTTCGTCCCAGAGGCAGTAACACCATAAATAGTTTCCAATGTGAATTAATTCTTGATTCCAGGGCATCCAAATTGTGGATGAAATGTATTATATGCAAGCTGCGCAACGCATGTGTACCTAATTTGGAGAGTTTCAGGGAAATGAAGAAAGGTGTGGCAAAACCGCGTTTCGTAGGCCAGCTAATCATGGGGATTCTGGAAATCGTTGTGATCTTTGCTGTGATACCATATGTGAATGAGCTTGGTGGCTCGCTACTCACATCAAGTGTCTATTGGAATATGATAATACTAGGTGTGTTAGCGTTCGTAGTCGTGCATGGTTTATGGCGTATCATTGATGGTTACACGACAATGCGTTATGCAGACTAAATCCTAAATCAACCTAAAATCACTTAGAGTACAGAGGAAACCTCAGTCCAATAGAGGGGGACATGCTTCTCTGAGAAGTCTCAATCCCCTCTTTATCAATGAAGGCACAGTGGTCAGAATAGCAAAGATTAACACGATACCGACATATGTCGGTAGAGTTCATATATGTCTATTGGAGTGAGATAAAGTATGCCATTATTCGAAGTCGTTTTCAGAGCAAGATATCAGAATCCCTTTGGCCTAATAACCAAAGAACATCCATCAGCTAAGATCTTTCAATGGTGTAATGATGAGTACGACATCATGGAGCTGGTTCTACAGAAACAGGAAGACTATGGCGAGATACGTAAGGACTTTACAAAGTCTGTCGAGATAATTGATGAGATGCACAATGGTGGAAACACTCATGTCATCACCAGAATGTGCGCATGCGGAGGACCCGGCACAGTTCAGCACTATCTCAATGATCCAACCCTCCTACTGATACCTCCAATTGCATACGAGGAGGGATGGGAACACCTCAGGTTGATTGCCTTTAAACATGAGAATGTCAAGAAACTTCTTGCAAAGCTGAAAGAAGATGGATTTGAGGTGGAGATTCTTAGAAAGAAACCGTTTGATGGGTACATAGCGAGTTCTCTAACACTCACAACAGATGCTCTCTTCTCGGGATTGACTGACAAACAAGTGGATGCTCTCTTGACAGCATTTGCGCAGGGATATTTCAGGTTCCCACGAGGAGCAGACCTTCAGACTATCGCATCCAAGGAGAAGATATCCAGGACCACCTTTCTGGAGCACCTGAAAAAAGCAGAGAACAAAATCATCACTGCGCTCATTCCACACATCCAGTTGTTCAGGCGGATCCCGAAGGATCGAAGAGAAACCATGGCTGTTGTTTGATAGACCAACTACATTATTCTGATATTAAAAAAAGAAAAGATAGAGGCGGTGCCTTACTTGGCACTGGCATAGATAATTCGATATCAATGCATGTACGCCTCCTAGTTCTACCTGTAAAGCGATACTCCACGAGCTACTGCCAGAGCATATGTTCTGTTCCTCTCGAGCTGGCGCAGTGCTTCTTGTTGTGCCAAGTGCTTTCGGTAGTTTCTAGCCTTGACGTCATAGGCATCAACCTCTTTTGAAGCGCTCTTCTTTTCACTCTCGATTGGTCCAGGCAGGTCGATGAGAGCGATTGTTTGTTGTTCTGTTGTGCAAGCCATTTTTATCACCAACTCTACTGACTCAAAAAGAAGCATAATCTTTGTACCGACGCTTGACTGTACCGACTAATGTCGGTGGTTTCTTTATAGTACGAGTTACACATTCCGAGTTTTCAAATTAGTTTTCTGCGCTTCTAGAAAGACAATTAATGCAAGCGTATTTTTCAACAAATCATCAGGAGCCGGAAATACGATGGACCATAAAGAGCCCAATCGATTTGTCATAATTGATAATCCAACCGAGGAGGAGATGGAAGTCATTAGTGAAGGCCTTAGGGTCTATGACGCTCAACAGCCATATGGTGATCTAGATGTCCCCTACAATGATATCAACCTGGTCTTGCGGGACCAAGATGGAAACGTTGTCGGGGGAGTGGTCACCAGCATGAAGACTGGAGTCATGCATCTTGAAATCCTTTGGATAGATAAGAAATATCGTGGGTTGGGCTATGGAAGAAACCTCGTACTAGAAGCAGAGAGGATTGGAAAGGCAAAAGGATACACTGCGGCGCAGACTTGGACCTTCTCGTTCCAAGGACCTGAGTTTTACAAAGCAATAGGGTACAATGTCATAGGAATATGTGATGTGTATCCTGATAATATTACAGAATTTGTGTTCATGAAGAAACTGGACGACACATGGCGGGGCTTGGAGAGAAAGGATAGAACAAGGCCAGATGACAAGTTCAAAGGATTCACTATCTCTGAGGACAAATCAGAAGATGCAATGAAAGTATTGGATAAAGGGTTAGGTGGATATGTCAAGGAGCAGGCGGGAGAGTCTTTGAAGAAATATCCAGGCATCAGAGTGAAACTCGTCGTCAAAGATGATGATCAGATAATTGGAGGCCTTAGTGCATTCACAGCTATTGGTGTGTTGCACATTGAGCTGATGTGGGTTGATGAGAGATTTCGTGGGCAAGGACTTGGAAGGCATCTCCTGACTGAAGCAGAGAAGATAGCAAAGGAGAAGGGAGCGGTCTCAGGACTGACATGGGTACTATCATTCAATTCTCCTGAGTTCTTCCAAAAGTGCGGGTATGAGGTCTTCGGGGTTTCTGACGGATATCCTGATCCTATAAAGGAGTATTATCTGAAGAAGAGACTTTGAACTCATTTCGAATTGGACTTAGGTTTCTTTCCTATCGGACAGACCTCCATACACCTTGCACACTCAATATAGCTGTTCTCTGTTGGTCGTGAAACGAGTTTCTTCTCCATCTCGCGTACATGCTGAGAAACATCCGTTGAACACGGAGTCTCAGCAGAGTATGTCATACATTTCTCGATTGTGATTGAGTATGGTGCAAGCGCTTTTGTCGGGCACGCTGTGACACAGAGATTGCAGTCGCCACAAAGATCCTCCTTGAAGGGCTCGTTTACTTCCAGTTCAGCATTTGTGAGTATCGAGATTAGATTCACTCGGGGCCCATGTTTTGGGGTGACCAATAACGTATTCTTCCCCTGACAGCCAAGACCACACTTGATTGCCGTTGTCTTCAGAGGAATTCTTAACGAGTATTTAGCCTCATATCCTTCTCTTCGGAGAAAATCAACAATCTCCCATGCTTTATTCTTCATTATCTCATATGGGAGATAGTAACTCTCAAACTCTTCTTCCGGAGAGTGAAGGCCATAGCCCCTCCATTCAGGAGGATCCACTGAGAGGCTGAATATCTTGTCCCAAGTATGAAACACAAGGAGTATGACCGACTTTGTTTCTAGTAGCTCCTGTATAGGGGGTCGCAGTGTTGTCACCTGACCAACGGGTCCATAGGGCAAATCCTCAAGCAAATCTGGACGAGATATGCCCACCGATGCGAAACCAACTTCAAGTGCTAATTGTTTCAAATGCTCTGTTAAAGAAGTCATGCTCATCACCACTCTTTCATTAACGTAGTTTGAGGACCAATTCTATTTGGCTCTATAGCCATCATATGTCGGATGTGCATACAAGTACATGGGAGTATCCAACTTGATTTCTGTGAGTGATGTAAGACAGTCATACCTGGGTTTTCTCGTGCAAAACAGGGAGAATCCATAATTGAAGGTTGGTTTGGATTGAAAATATAAGGAGGATGTTCCAAGACAATGAGGAATTCGGATTTGAATTGATTCTAAATCATCGACGGATGAGTGGTTTCAAAATGATTGAGTCTAAGGAGTCAAACTACAAAACAATGGCTCTGTTTTTCGCTGTGAGTATTGTTCTCGTCATTCTGTATTTGGGCTTGTACGTAGTAGGAATAGTTCAATCTGTAGAGACTGCCAGTTCGGGACTAATCGACCGTTCGCTGATACTGAATCTGCTCCTACTGACGATTGCAGTCTACGGAACCCTGATCTTATACGGTAAACTTCAGGGAAGAGATATTGGACTAGTGACTAGAAAACTGCCACTTGCTGCTGTTATAGGTCTGATAACTTGGATTCTTGTTCAGATAGCCGAAGCGGCAATAAGCCAAATCGGAACAGGAAGTGTTGAACTCAACGGACAATGGAGCACGGAAAGTCTTTCCATAATTGGTCTATTAATAGGAATGCTCTTTGGTACCGCCTTGTATGAAGAAATTGGATTTAGAGGGTTTTTCCTCATCCAGTTCAGGATTAAGCTGAAGGACTCGTTTGAAAACAGATATCTGCAAGTGGCCGTTGCTCTGCTTCTGTCCCAAGCGCTCTTCACTGTGCTCCATGTCCCCTGGAGAGTGTTTAATGATGGATGGACAATGGTAGTGGTTCAAGAACTCCTGTTCAGCGTGTTTTTGAATGGAATCATCTATGGCCTTCTTTATTTACGAACAGAGAACCTTTTCTTCGTAATGATGGTGCACGCCTTGGGTAACGCACCTACCTCATTGGTGAGCCCGATTGTTCAGCCGTCTAATCTGTTACTGTTAATGGCGATAATCTGGGCAGTAATCTGGCCCAAACTACGCAGGTGGGAGGGAAACAACACAATACTATCTGAGGTTGTTGACAGCACTAGGAAGTAACGTTCTGTAGTGATTACCGAATCTGATAATGAGACTTATCTGTGAGAATCAAATCAATGGTCAAAGGATGTGGGTGTAAGCCAATGATAAAGACAAGAGTAACTGAAATGTTGGGATGCAAATACCCGATTATAGCAGGGACCATGGCAAGGATCTCTAATCCTGAGTTCGTTGCGGCAGCAAGTAATGCTGGTGCCTGTGCTGTTTTAGCCAGTGCGAACTACAAGACTCCTGATGCGTTGCGTGATGCCATCAAGAAGACACAGTCTCTCACAGACCAGCCATTTGCCGTAAATATCAATCTCTTCCCCGCGTTGATGCCCCAGGAAAAGCTGGAAGACTATGTCGATGCCACATTGGCTGAGGACGTGAAGATCATTGAAACAAGTGGTCACAAGGCTCCGGAGGACCTGGTTCCAAAATTCAAGGACGGAGGCGCAGTCTGGATTCACAAGTGTGCAGGCGTGAGATACGCGCTCAAAGGAGCATCGCTGGGAGCCGATATCATAACAGTGGTTGGGTATGAGAACGGCGGAGCCACTGGGATTCTGGACATAGGAACAATGGTGATGACTCCTTCTGTAGTTGATGCTCTAAATGTCCCTGTGATTGCAGGGGGAGGAATAACAGATGGTAGAGGTGTTGCTGCAGCCTTTGCCCTGGGTGCGGAAGGGGTGATCATGGGCACAAGGATGATGGCTACAAAGGAGTGTCCCATTCATGACAACCTGAAGCAAGCTTTTGTACAGGCAAGGGAAGTTGATACAGTCTTGGCTCTGCGGTCGGTTGGAAATACCCACAGGTTCTGGAATAATAAGGCTGCACAGATAGTACTCGAACTAGAGGCTCAAAAAGTGCCCTTGTACACCCTTATTCAGGCAGCCTCTGGGGAAAAATCAGAGAAGATGTATAGGGAAGGGGACATTGACCTTGGAGTCGTGAGTTGCGGTCAAGGTGTAGGTCTGATAAAGGATATTCCCACTGTGAAGGAATTGCTTGATAGAATAATGAGTGAAGCCGAAGAAGTGATTTCGAAACTTGGCAAAATAGCGAAATAGGATAGTGGAAAGGAAAGGTCTGAACTGAAGCATCCTTCTGACCTAAAAGATGAAAGGTCTTCAGGTTCATATTTGAAAAGGAAGATGACAGCCAAAAATAGGAGAGAGAAGAAGAGGCGGCTATGGACTCTCCTTCGCAGTAGCCAGTTGAGAGTCAATAGTATATGGACTGGGAAGGACCGACCTGCAATGCCTTGGGTGATTAATGATGGCACCCGGAAATCTGTGAGGAGGAGAAAGCGGTCTCCAAGAGTTCTTCGTCATCACTAGGATGTAATGTCGGAGCAGACAGGGCAGTATCAAAACAATTGGTATAACTGGAACTACTGCGAATCGGTTGATGCTGATTGCTCGGTTCTGCGTATCAACAGAATCAGTAGTACAAGCGCAATGCCATATGTTATGACACTCTCTAACCCTTGCCATGATAGGTTGAAAAGAACTGGTAAGAAGTTGAGAACTGCATGAATCACACCCACAAGGTAGAGCGATCTGGTCTTTTCGTATAGGAGTCCTATGTAGCCGAATAGCAACAGACCTGAGATGATTCCTATTGGTGTTAGAGTCTGAACTAGTCCGTGAAAGAGAACAAAGGCTACTGTAACAGTAGAAATTCCGAGTAGCCCGCCATATTCTTCAACCGCCTGGGTCTGCAAATACCCTCGAAACACAATCTCTTGCCAGAAGCTATTCAGACCGTAGAAGATTACTGATGCTATTAGTGTGATTAAAAGTGGCCACTGTTCAAGATGGGGATACACAGGAAGTCCAATCGTGTGGAGAAGCACTCCAAACATCACTGCTCCGAGAAAAAGACCACATCCAATAACGATTCCAAACACAACGAGGGGCAGAGTATCGCGCTGCAGATTAAGACCAATGTCAGCCAAGTGAAACTCATGTTTTTCGATGCGAGTAACTAGGAGGAAAACGAGTAGGAGTATCAACGCTAAATCCAGCGAACTCGCAATCGCTTGACCCTCTGATGATTCGGCTACAAAGATTTGCGCGTTCTCAAAAGCAGCAGAAGGTAGTGTCCCTTGGAAGATGAGAACTTGTTGGACCATAAGTATCAAACTGAGCCTGCTAATGACAATCAACACAATAAGCAGTATGAAGGTCACAGCAAGTTTCCATAAGAAGCGGATTTCTCCTGTGCCTGTTCTGAGTATCCCTTCCATGTCGATTAACCGGATGGTCCTCACGCTTGTGATATATTAGTGACAAGATTGAAGCAAGGTTCAGTGAGATGGCGGCCAAGAAGGATTTGAATCCCGAAGGTGTCAATTATGGTCTTGCTTCTTAGACGACTGTTGATAGGAACGAACCAACGATGTAGGTTATTAGAACAACAGCGACTGCAATTGTAAGATGTTCGAAAACAACTCGTAATACTCCTTCTTTCTGTGAACGAGCTAGGAGGATGTTGAAAACAGTCATAATCAATAAGCCCCAAATAATGTCCACTACGACTGCAATATCAAGGGCCAAGAACCAGATTGGGACCACGAAACTCAAGGCAAAAATGAATTTTGTAAAGAATGTAGTCAGAGTAGCCTCCAAGACGTCGTTTCGTGAATGAACACCCTCAGATTCCTCTGATACATGCATTGCAACAGCGTCGGAGAAAGCGTCGGCTATCGCGATTGCCACTATCGCTGCAATTACAGCAAGACGAGAGCTTGTACTTGCATTTACTCCCACAATCATTCCTAGCGTTGTAATAACTCCGGATGTGGTTCCAAAACTAATCCCCTTCTTGATTGAGAGACTCATAGGCTTTTCGCGACTCTAAGTAGCCTATAGGTGTTTATATTAATAGAAGAATTGAGTGGAAAGAGATGACGGGCTAGGGGAATTTGGCATTAGCAAGAGAGATAATCATCCCAAGTGTGGTGATAGAGTTCGATATTAACTCCAAGTTCTCTTGCTGCAAGTTCAGCTGAGAACTCTAGCTTAATGCCATCAAAAGACTTGAGAAAAGAGATCGTTTGCATTCTACATATCTTCCATGAAAACTTCAATTAGATGAATCAGTGCACGATTCATCATTTCGTGGTGTCCAGTAAAATATACTAAACTACGAATATGGTCGATAATTGTGGTAGCGAATTGGATTGAGAAGGTAGTCATTCACAACAGGATTTACCTTCTGTTGGTGAGCAACTATCTTGATTTTTGCCGATTACTGACTCCTCGACCTTTCCACTCCGTCGTGCGGACTCGTTCCAGATACATCCGCAACCTATGTTTCTTACATTTATGGCATTGCCTAAGCAGTTCTTGGCACATGCAGTACAATTAGTACAGTCTTCAGGTCTTGCAATGACTGCGGGACCGTCAACTGGCAGCTCCCAGACGTTAAATGGACAGACCTCAAGGCACATTCCACAACGGTTGCACCGATGTGGGTCATACTCTATCTCAAGATCGACTTGCTGCGTTACAACGGTCATTATTTGTCACCAGCCCATGATTATAACGATTAGGTTGAAAACCACCAGAAACATGGCTCCTGTTTTTAATGTCAGTATTAGGTATGGATACTCCCTTCTTATTACCTTTGGATCGCTCACTGATGTCATCCCCGACCAGTCCATGGTCAAAGATATCACAAGAACGAATTGGATTATCATCCACGAGGTCATATCAGTCCAGTGCACTCCCATAAGTATCATGATTATCGCTGCAATAGGCAGTGTAATAGCTGAAAGACCAAGGCCCCGACGCCAGAATGAGTTTCCTTTCGAAGGCAGAATAGGGAACAATAAGCCAAGTACGAGAGAATTGGCAGCGAGAGCAAAAACAAACTCGCCAATAAGTGAGAGAATCTGAAGAGATGTTGGATAAGTCGCTGCAAGCGCGATTGGGAACATCGAGGCTAGTAAATTGATGAGTGCAATCATTCCAAGAATAGCAACAAGAGGCTTGCCAAGTAGAACCGCAAACAGAAATGGCACGTGGGCAACAGTCTGCTCCATCCGCTCCCTCAGATTGAATGTGACGGTTGCCATTCCTCTTGGCTTAGGCCTTGGTTTTCCGAGTTCAAACCACTCAGAGAGATCATAGACTCTGACAGGACCATATCGAACTCTAAACCCCGTTCGTCTACGAATTTCTGATGGGTCCATTCCAGCAGCTGATAACTGTGGTAGGATCAATTCTCTATGATTCACTATATCAGTTAGACCAGTTAAACGCACCATATTAACAACATCATCGCTATTGAAGTGGGTTCCTCGTGCAGCGCACCAGACATTGATGCCATCAGTATCACAGACAAGCACCCATGCATCGATACTATCCTTTGCTAATGCTCTCATCACTGTATAATATGTGAGTTCATAGTTAGCTGTCACCAAGACAGGGCTTTCTGAGTTTGGAGTCCCTGCTCGATAAAGACCGGGTGTTATTGATATTCCGCGCCAGCCACCAGTGATATGACAGTACCAAATTCTTGTTCTCGCGACGCCTCCAAAGATTGGTCTAACTCTGCTCTGATATTCATTCGGAGGTTCAATGAGACTCTTAGTTCCAGTAAGATACACTATTTCAGGACCATATCTTTCGGATTCCTTAATGACAAAACCAGCCTTCTGAATCAGATCTTCAAGGGAAACAATAGGTGGTGCAAGTCGAACTCGAGCTTCCTTCTCAACCAGCCCTCTGTTCTTCCAGAATGTTTTCCTATCAGACGATGACTCAGGAAGTGTTTCTGCAGCAATTACGAAAGCGCCTTCATCTGAAAGCATTTTTCTCATATTCCGCAAGAGCAAATCACGTTGAACAGGTTTAAGCTCCGATAAGAGAAAAGTACTAACAATGAGGTCAAACTTATGGTCAGGAATTAAGCTGGGAGATGCTTCTATGTCCTCAACCTGCAATTCATCATGAATTGCCAATACATCAGAACAAACAAAGTCGGGGGCTTTTTCAAGTGTTGAAGCGCTCGTCTTAGCAAATGTTATCATGCCCATGTTAGAGTCGACACCGATAACCGAGGCTCCTTTTTTTGACGCCTCAATTGCAAACTGCCCAGGACCACATCCAAGGTCAAGCACTTTCATTCCGGGTTTGACAAGCTCGAGAATACGTTCCCGGATACGTCTACTTCTTCCCTCAAGTACATCATCAAACTCCTGTTCGTAAGTTTCAGGTGATTGTTCAAGCGAAGCCATGAAAGCAACAGCCATCACCTATTCAGCTCCCACTAATCTCTCAATGCGTTCAAGATGATCTTGGGCCATACGTCTTCGTATAAACCTGATTTATATAAGTTACAAGATTATTGCAGCAAAGTATGACGTTCATCCTATCGAGATGTTTGATAGAATCGGGAAAGAGTAGCCGGCTAGGGTGATTTGAACCCTCGAATATTTATTTCCAAGAGTATCTTCGAGTCAACAGGTATGGAGATGATGTAGATGGACAAATGGAAGTATTATGACATTACACACAAGCATCATGTACTCTGTAATCCAATGAGTGAAGAGAAATTCGAACGATTCTGTCAACTTCTCAACCTGCCAAAAGATACTCGAATTCTTGATATCGCATGTGGAAAGGGGGAGGTCTTAGTCAGACTAGCAGAGAAATATGGAATTTCAGGCGTGGGAGTTGATCTATCTCCATTTTGTATCAATGATTGTAAGAAGAAACATCTCGAGAGAGTTCCTGAATCCGATTTAACCTTCATTGAGTTGGATGGTGCTAAGTATCGACCTGAATCAGGAGGACTATTTGATGTTGCAATGTGTTTAGGAGCAAGCTGGGTCTTTGAAGATCATGCTGGAACATTGAGAGCACTCAAGCAGATGATAAAACCTGGAGGTCTTGCGATTGTTGGTGAACCTTTTTGGTTGAAAGAGCCTGATACTGAATATCTTGAGGTGACCAAAATGACTCGTAATTCTTTTCGACCGCATGAAGATAATGTGTATCAAGGTGAAGAAATGGGACTCACATGCCTCTATACACTTGTGTCTAACAAAGATGATTGGGACCACTATGAAACTCTTCAGTGGTGGGCTGTTGAAAATTATATTCAGTCGCATACTGATGATCCCGATAATCAGGAGCTTCTCGAGAAAACAAAGACTGCAAAAGATATCTACCTAAAATGGGGTAGAGATACCATCAGCTGGGGAATATACATTTTCAGAAATCAGTAAAATCAAGATGGCGGACCAGGAGGGATTAGGACAGAGCAGAGGTCCTCGTACATTTCTTTGGTAATGGATAGACATTTCTATCAAAAGAGCGCAATAACGGTAGGTTGTGTGATAGGAGCAAGGCAATTTGAGATTCAATTCTGCAAATACGGTTCGGAATCTCATTCTACTCCTAGTATTAGCATTATTCACTCCTGCGGTAATAGGATTTCAATATCTGGAGTGGCGTGATTCAAGTCATCTCTTCTTTGGAGTTATGGGATCAACGTGGGCAATTCTATACTCTGACTGGTATCTCAATGATTGGCTAATCATCTTATTACCGAACATTATAGTGTTGATACCAAGGGTATTGTTTGTGATCACGCTGATTGGATTCAACCTAGATAGAGTTGGTCTGAATCTTGTTCGGACCTTTGGATTAATCCTCATCGGAATTGAGATTATCATTTGTTTGGTATTGATGTCTGGCAACGTGATTTATGGAACACTGCCAGGAGTCCTCATATCAATTTTAGCACCGGATGTCAATCTAAGATTGTTTGTGCCAACTCCATTACTATTACTGGTTGGAGCGCATCAGGTCTTAAGAACAAGGACTATAGAAAGAAGAACTTAGAAAGAGTTGGCGGGCCAGGAGGGATTATTGAAGTCCCGTTATAAAAAAGTAAATGGAACACTGCTCTTCTTTATATAGTGGATTTGCCCATCTGGTCTGGGGAGATTGGTGAAGAAGACATCTTTTCCATTAGTATTGAGTATTATACTGGTCATGTCCTGCGCTAGCATTAGTTTCATTTCCTTGCCCATGGATTCGAATGAGTTTCAGAACACCTCGTTTAGATTATCATCGCTCACTCCTCATGCCGCAATTACAATATCAAGCAACGCGGATTTTGCAGCACAGGGTTGGCCGGGTAATGGCACAGAGCAATCGCCTTATGTCATTGACTCACTTGAAATCGTGACTGACGGCACTTGTGTCAGCATAGCAAATACCGATGTTCATTTTATCATCAGTAATTGTTTATTGTACTCACAATCCCAAGATTCAGGCAGAGGCATCTATGTTTCAAATGTAAACAATGGATTGATTTACAACAACACTATTCATGATAAGCAGTATTCTATACGGCTCTATGTTGTTAACTATCTGGAGATCATGGAAAACAAGATCTATGGATGCTCAGCTGACGGGATATACATGATATACACATCAGGTGTTATCATAGTGGGTAACAAGGTCTATGGAAATGCCAATCTTGGTTTGAATGTTTATTCATATACTCTGTATTCTGAGATTTACGACAACATGATAGGTTTCAACTCTGCAGGAAATGCTAACGACCAAGGAATGTTCAATGACTGGGATGACGGAAGCAGTACAGGGAATATCTGGTCGGACTATTCCGGAGTAGGTGCCTATTCAATTTCGGGAGTTGGTGAAGACAACTATCCTCGAGGATTTCTCAGTAAGCCAACTGATGTTGAGTATGTTTTTGGTTCATCTGTCCCCTCAGTCGCATGGGATGTGAGATTACCAAATCCTCATTCTTATGCGATGTTTTGGAATGATGCAATTTTCACTCAGGGCCCATTAAATACATCCTTGGATCATCTGTCAAAGGCAATAGATGGTTTGACAGTTGGAATGTATAATCTGACTCTTGTTGTGAACGATGTGTCTGGATACAGTTTGGTCGATACTGTTATCATCACCGTTCTGGGGGAGTCGACCACAATGACTACTCCACCCACTACAACTGGAACAACGACTTCCACAGAAACAACTACGGATACCTTTCTACCACCTGAAACTCCGGTGATGCTCATTTTGTTGATTATCGGAACCATAGCTGTGATTGTAATCGTTGTATTCATTGTGATTCGAAGGAAATAGAGTCGGCGGACCAGAGGGGATTTGAACTATTCAGTAGTATGTATTTAATAGAACATCTTTTCTCAGTCTGGAGGGTGGTAGATTGAGTGGTAGAAATATCCCCTTCATAGTAAGAGCTATTATATTTGCCTTAGGAATGGCAATTCTGCTCTTCTCAGTTTTCAGTGTTGTTTTATCAGCAGCATATCTGATTGCATACTCTCCCCAGTATATAGATACCAATTTGTACATTGGTGTGGCAGTTCAAGGAGGCGCGATTGGGAGTGGTATTGGTAGTCTGTTAGTATTCATTGGTTGGCATGCTGAGGAGGCATTTCAGATGGATTCAAGAGGGTAGGAAAACTGATGGCAGGCCAGGGGGGATTTGAATTCTCAAAGATCGTTCAATAATAATTATCTCGATTCTTGTTGTATGATAAGATAATGAGGTTGCAATGACGGATTGAAAACAATGAGCCTGAATCATAGTGCGGACGAAATAAGACGGGCAGAGAAGTTGATACTTGAAAAGAGTCCTGGGCTTTATACAGAAGAATATAGCAATGTTGTTCTAGAGAGAGTTGAGATCAAATTCGAAGAAACTGATTCTTCTCGGCGACGCACGTGTTCTTCAAGCATTGATGATAATGGATTACTAAAAATTAGGTTAAGAGATACAGACCTCCTTTCAGGTGTGAAATTATACTTTGCAAAAACTGTGAACCACATTGAGAGGGAAAAAGAATTGGAGTCATTTCGTGAGATTATCATTCTTGATTTCTTCATTCCGTTCCTCTATCCATTAATCATTCTTATTGCAGCTCTGTACTTTGTCTTTCTACTCTCTCCATTTGGTACCTTGTATACTATAACCTTGAGCTGCTTCTTTTTTTCCGTGATGGTATTACCAGTGTCGGTATGGAGACGACGACATAGATTTGAAAGAGAACAGAATAGAATGAATGCTGTAAGTTATCGACTTGAATTGATCTCTCTTTTTTCTAATAAGGAAGAAACGCAAGACTATGCCAAGCTGGTTTGTAAGGAGCCAGCTTTTGAAACACTCTATGATTTTGTTATGTATCTCGTGAATCTCCCGTTTCTGATAATGATAGCAGGTAGCATATTTATTCAGTGAGTTGTAAAGACGCCATGGAAAAGGATGTATGGCGGGTCAGACGGGTAGGCCTTCTTTCAAAATCCGATAACTATAACTCTGGAAAAGATAGAGCGATACTGGGGCGTTCGTATTGCAAACACAAGTGCAACAGATGTTTAGCTTCAGTATAGTAGGGTTTCTAGGTTTTGGGTTTGTGATTGCCATTGTATTGTTAGTCCTCGGTCTAATGGAAAAGACCGATTATTCCAAGAGAGTAAGAATGAGCCGGGCAGGTGGGATCCTGCTAGGTCTGATGATAATAGCTACTGGATTGACTTGGTATGGGTATATAGTATTGACTTCTTTGATTCCATTGACTATCGGGGATGTTGTCATCTTGACTCTGGTCGCTGCCATTGGTGGTCTAATCTCAGGAATCTCCTGCTGTATTCCAATCAAGCAATAAAACTAGATACTCTTACTGAAAGAATCCACAAATATAGAGATGGCGGGCCAGAAGGGATTTGTTCGGTGCAGAGGTATGACTTGTATCATTGAGAAATGATGCACTTCTGTAGGCTGAAGCTTCCAGAATCTGTTGGAAGAAATTAAATATGCTTAACATTCATCCGATAGAATGGTGGGAACAAGTAGTTGAATCGTCGTGGTTTCATCTTCTTGGTGATTCTGGGTATCTTACTTCCAATTGGGGTAGATGCTGCCACCCCAAGACCTCGAGATATCCATCCTAATGCTACAATAGATATTTGGGTCGATCCTCTTGGGTCGCATAACTACTATTGGAATAACATCGAAGAGGGCTATACCATCCATATTGACTTTGATGTGACTTATGGTACTGACATTGATTTCTATATCCTTGATGAGGAGAACTATGATCTATGGCATAATAATCAGGATGCATATGCGGAGGTCATCAAAGAGAGTATTGGAAGTATCTCGGAATCGTTTACCGTTCCCAGCTCTGGCGAATGGCACATGCTTTTCATCAATAATGATTGGTTATTTAGCAGGCATATTGAGGGAACAGTGACAGTCAGCGCACCCTACGTACCAAATGATCTTTCGACGGATGGCATTATTGAAGGAGCTGCCTTTCTTGTCTTCATCGTTCTTGTTGTAGGAGTGATATCGCGTGAGTATCAGAAGAAACAAAATGCATTTTCTGGTCAGCAGTCTGTATATGGACAGACTCAAGGTCATGCCACTCCAATTCCTAGGCAAACGCAACAGGGAGGATACTGTCCGTATTGTGGAGCACCGCGAGTCGATTCCAATGCAGGATTCTGCTCCAGATGCGGAAGAGCATTTCGTGGACCTGAGTTAGGGTAGACTAGTAACGAAGTTAGAAGTCGCCTTCTCCAAAATCACTTAGCAATTAGTAGAAGAATTGGCGGGCCAGGAGGGATTTTTGGGCTAGAATCCGGTATTCAGATTCTACGAACCCTCGACCAACAAGTTAAGAGCTTCAACACATCAGAGAGATTCTGAATGTACTGTCGCTATACCTGGCTTAGCCACTGGCCCGTGGTTTCGCCTCTGCTCCGTTTTATGTTATAGAGCTTTCGGAATATTCGCTCAATCAAAGTAGTATACTGACTTCTATCAGTGTCTACCTTACTTATGGTCATCTACTGTGAGGTGTGTTGTAGAATAGCTTGAAGTATCTCTGGAACTCTCTCAGTTGGAAAGCTGTGTCCCATTCCCTCGATTGCTTGGAATTTTGCACCAGGAATGCTATTAGCAGTGTCTTTTCCCCCAGCAATTGGAACCAGTGGGTCCACACTACCGTGAAGAACGAGGGTTGGTATCTTTACTTTTTGCAAGTCCGCATTACGACTTCCAGATGCAAGTATCGCTGCAAATTGCCGTGTGAATCCCTGGGGGTTGTAGTTTCTCTCATAAGCACGGTCTGCTTCATCACGGACGTAATCCTCATCTATCTGAAATGTAGTTCCATGTAGGATCTTAGCCGCTGCTACCTGATTAGTGATGTAGTCTGTCTTGTTGGCTGCTGGCGGCGCAACAAGAAGTGCCCCTACCTCAGGCTTAGGTTGTGGTAGCTCTGGATTACCTGTTGAAGACATAATTGAAGTAAGGGTCCGTACTCTCTCAGGATACTCAATTGCCATTGTCTGAGCAATCATGCCTCCCATTGAAACGCCTACTACATCAGCCGATTTGATACCTAACACGTCCAGCAGACCAACTGCATCAGCAGCCATGTCTTTCAGTTTGTATGGTGTTTCCACAGGCTTTCCTTGCATTAGTGAACCAACATCCGGAACACCCGCATCATCAAATTTTGTTGACAAACCCACATCGCGATTATCAAAACGGATTACATAGTGACCCTTTGATGCTATCACCTGGCAGAATTCATCCTTCCATTTAATCATCTGTGCACCTAATCCCATGATGAGTAGCATTGGTCTTGATGATGGATCTCCAAATGTATCGTAGGCAAGTTCAACCTCGCCTACTTTGGCCATTTTTTCTCCGCTATACGGAATATCTGACATTGAAAAGTACCTCCAATAATACCTACAATACCTCCCACTCTTGCCCTATCTATCTTTTCACTTGTTGGAACTGTGAGTTCAATACATCAGAGAGGTTCTGAGTGTACTTTCGCTATACTTGGCTTAGTCACTGGCCTGTGGTTTCGTCTTACCTCATCTAGATTATCTTGGAATGGTTTCTCATCGTTACCGCTCATATGCTCACCTCTGCAGCTGGTCCTCCAGAGCAAAGAGGTTGGACTTGACTATTAGAAAGCTCCACTCGCGTTGGGCATATCAGGCAGAACTTGTTGTGTTATATCCCAGTACTCAACTATTTTATCGCCCATGAAACGGAAGAGATGGACTTGTCTGAGTCCCCCTTGATTGGGATCAGATTTGGAACTCAGAAGTTCTGTGTGTACTGCAACAAGGTTTCCGTCAGCGAGAACATGTTTGACAGTAAATCCTGGGTTTGAATTTTGCGAGCCTAGGTCTTTACCTGCTGAAATCATTGCATCGGTCAAGGTGTCTATACTACCTGAAACGAATGGATTGTGTGTCTTGCAGTCGGGTGCAAAGAAACGCAGTCCATCCTTGAATTTCCCTGAACTCACCAATTTGAAGTATTCCAAAGCAATTTCCTTATGATCATTTTCTTCTTGTATTTCAGTATTCGATTTGGTTGTTTGTGTCATTTAATTGGCCAACATTGTTAACAATTGTTAAAATTAGTTGAGCGTATTGTAAAAATCTTTTGGTAGATAGCTACTGACCCGTGGTTTTACCTCCGCTCCATTTCAGGTTGTAGAGGTTTCGAAATACTCTTGCTTGTTTTCCAAATTTGGTTCAAGAACATGATGTGGTACTATGAAGGAGAAGCGAACTTAATATGGACAGGCTAGCTCCAGCCACTGCGATTCATATTGGAGCCGCATTGGAGAAGATATAATGAAGGTTCTTGTAGCATTCGACACAAAGTATGGAAACACGGAAACGGTAGCAAAAACAATTGCAGAAAGCATAAGATCAGTTGATGGTATTGAAGTCACACTTAGCAACATGAAGAAAGTCGATTTCAAGAAACTAGATGGATATGACGCGATTTTAATTGGTTGTCCTACTCATTTTGGCGGACCAACTAGAGGGGCTAAGAAATTCGTTGATAAACTTGGAAAAACTGATCTAAAAGGGACAAAAGTAGCTATTTTTGACACATATATCAAAGAGGACTTCGAAAAATCAGTTAAGGAACTGGAGAAGAGAATAGACGAAAAGACCCCGAGACTACAACTATTGATTCCAGGATTATCCATTCAAGTTGAGGATATGAAAGGGCCAATCTTGGAGAACGAGTTTCCTAAATGTAGAGAGTTTGGAAAACAAGTTGTATCTCAGCTTAAACCCTGAAAATACTCTAAGATAAAACATCACAGTTCTTTAATCAAACCTTCAAAAGCCTCTCTTTTAAGTAGGATATACGTATTGCTAAGGAGTGTTAGAGGAGAGATTGTAATGGATACCGATGTCTATAGAGCACTGCAGCAACACCTCGATAGCATGCCAGCGGGATTCCCCGCCACTGAGTCTGGTGTAGAGATTAGAATTCTAAAACGGCTTTTCACGCCGGAGGAGGCCAAATTGGCCACCCAACTAAAATACTCCACATATCCGAATGAGTCCTTGCAGAGTATCTTTGATCGACTGAAAGAAAGTGGTCTTTCTATTGAGGAGTTGGAAGAAAGACTTGCCACTATGGCACGCAAAGGACTAATTCATTCAAAGTCTGAAGCGGATCAGAAGTTCTATAGCGGTGCCCAATGGGTCGTCGGCATCTATGAGTTCCAAGTGAACAAACTGACCAAGGAGATTTCAGAAGATATCCATCAGTACAACAACGAGGCGTTTGGATGGAACTTGTTCAGGGCACGGCCAACTCAGCTGAGAGTCATCCCCATAGAGAAAAGCATCAAGCCAGAAGATGGAGTAACAAGCTATGACGATTTTCGCACGATGCTTTCCACAATGGATGGACCATTCATGGTAACTAGCTGTATCTGCCGCCAGCGTAAGGATCTTGCTGGGTTTCCATGTAAGGTTACTGAGAGAGAAGAGACCTGTATTTCTTTTGGGGTCTTTGCGCAGATGTACATTGACCAAGGGTGGGGTCGTGAGATAAGCAAGGATGAACTGTTTGAGATAATCGAAATGAATGAACGCGAGGGTCTAGTTTTGCAGCCCAGTAATTCACAGAGACCTGAGTTCATCTGTTCCTGCTGCGGCTGTTGCTGTGGTCTTCTTCGCGGGAAAGGAGCTATGCCTAAACCGGTGGAGTTTTTCTCAACAAACTATTACTCTGTAGTCGACCACGACCTTTGCACTTCCTGTGGGACATGCGTGGATCTTTGCCAGATGAGAGCATTAGGATTCCATGATGATCTCTTGACTGTTAATATGGATAGATGCATAGGATGCGGTGTCTGTTCTGCAAATTGCCCCGAACAAGCAATGAGTCTTCATAAGCGAGAGAAAGAGATAGTTCCACCTGAAACGATGGAAGAAACCTTCTCACGCATCGCTGATAACAGACTTCGGACTTAGATGGTTTTGTTATTTGCATCTAACATATGATAGTTAACTATTGTTATACAATAATTGTATGGTCATAAAGTTGAGCACATGGAGCGCCTCTTATTCATCCATCCCCCCATGGGATGTGGGCCATCCTCAGCAGGCCTTTGTCAAGCTGGTTGAGCATGGAGAATTGATACCATCTAGAGTTCTCGACATTGGATCCGGTCCTGGAGAAAACACAATATTCCTCGCAGAGCAAGGATTCTCAGCAGTTGGCATCGATTTTACTCCAGAGGCCGTTGAGATTGCCCGAGACCGCGCAGCTCAACATGAAGTAGACGCAGAGTTCGTGCAAGGGAATGTTCTTGATCTGGAGCGGTTCTTTGAGGCAAACTCCTTTGACTATGTCATTGACTCTGGACTGTTCCATTCGATTCGATCCGAAGACCTAGACCAGTTTGTCCGACAAGTCAGACATGTACTAAGGCCCGGTGGTGTCTACTACATGCTCTGCTTCTCTGATAAAGAGCCACCGGGTTTTGGCCCAAGGAGAGTATCGAAAGAAAAGATCAGAAAAACGTTGGAACCTGGATTTCGGATTGACTACATTCATGATACCATTTTCGAGTCGAGGATTCACCAAGGTGGTGCGAGGGCGTATTTAACGCGAGCCAAGACCCACCAGACTCGAGAATAGTACAAATCATCCTCCTCACACTGAAACTCGTTTTCAATTCCCCCTGGTAACCAATCGCTTTGGTTTGATTGACCTAAGGCCAATAAATCTGGGCACCTCGCTGCGATACCTCAGGTAGTCTGTACCAAACTGTTCCTCAAGCCACGGTTCTTCGCTAAAGGGAGTTATGGCATACATCAAGATCAATAGACTTCCAGTCACGAGAGCTAGGTACGATCCGGTAATAAGAATCACAGAGAGGTAGAAGAGGATAAGGGCAACATACTGAGGATTGCGTGTATATCTGTAAGGACCGGTGGTAATGAGCTTGCCTTCAAGTCCAAGGCTCTGGTGAAGACTAAGTGTTCTGAGCCCCCAGTAGCTCAGGATTGCAGAGATTAGGACCCAAACACCACCAACTGTAAGCCATATCCAATGAAGCTGCCACAATGTTCCAAGATCTAGGAGCCCAATTACCGGAACTCCTACTGAAGATATTATGATAAAGAACCACGATACCCAGTACTGCCATGAAGACTTACTCGGAGGTGGCCAGATTCGGTGCTTTGGAAAAGCCACACTGAAAACAACACCAAGAAGGAGTAGAATGTCTGAGAGGAGGACTATGTAAAACAGACCTTCAAACATCCACTCACCCTGTTCGTATTTCATCACTTACTTTTTCAAAATGAACTGTGAGTGCTTGCCCACAGAATGGACATTCCACACAATTTGGACCAATCCAGTTGACTTTCTCGGGTATGATGCTGGCACCGCAGTTAGAACAATTTTCTGGAACCAGGGGCATCAGAATAGTTTCTCTGTTAGTGCTTCTAGGAGTAGCACGATATTGTTTCCATTCGGACCGTCTGGTTCGTCTTCCGTGTTTATTTCCACATCCCATTACTATTCGTTCTCCTGTTTCAATACGAGTGTGACTTGAATTGCAGATGATACAATAATGATTGCACTGCCAATACAGTCCAACTAATCATGTAAGTATCTTGTGAGATATATCTATGTCGATATATTTATATAATTTCCGACAAGGTAGTATTACGTCAGTGATATTTTGGAAAATGATACGTGTGGTTCAAGAAAGGATTCTCTTGTATTATATCGAATATCGACTGCTTCAGGATTCTTGAAAGAAGAGCACGTCAAGTACCAACTGTTCAAGCGCGAGTGAGGTGATCTGAGTAATGGAAAAAGATCCGGTTTGTGGAATGGATGTCGACGAAAGGACTGCAAAATATGTGTCAGAGCATATGGGCAAGAAGTATTACTTCTGCAATGAGATGTGCAAGAAGAAGTTCGATGAAAATCCAATGAAATACATGAAACACATGTAATGCATTGACGATGCGAGAGATTGGACAGGCACAACAGTGACATTAAACAATCCTATTCCAAATGGTTTGTACTGATTCCTGTCCAACTTCTTTCTGTGTATGATAGTTGGTTATGCTCGACAAAATCAACTGCCTAACTATACCGAAATATTACGATAGAATGGCGCTGACACAAGCCATATAACGAATACCAGCCTAGCGGCCATTGTCTTCAGGATAAGGAGGCTCATGTTTGAGCGAGCACAAGAAGCTTTACGATCAAGTTTTTGATTTAATGGAAAAGCATGATAACTGGATGAGCAAGACCATCAACCTAATAGCTAGTGAGAATGTCAGTTCACCAGCCGTACGGTCTGCAATCGTTTGTGACTTTAGAGACCGGTATGCAGAGGGCTGGCCGGGTGAACGGGTCTATGCAGGCTGCAAATACATAGACCAAGTGGAGCTCATCACCATAGACCTTGCGAAGAAACTGTACAATGCTGAATTTGCAGATGTCAGACCAATCTCAGGAGTAGTTGCAAACCTTGCCATGTATACCGCAGCGATGGAGCCCATGGAGAGAATGATGGCTCTGTCCATCGCCCATGGGGGACATATCTCTCATGCGAGAAAAGATCTTGGTGGAACTGCTGGTCAGATACGCGGACATAAGGTGCGCAATTGGGTCTTCGATGATGAGGAGTTCAACATCGATGTTGATGCGAGTATCAAACTCATCAGAAACCTTCAGGAAAGGGGTGACGAGGTCAAGTTTCTCCTCTTTGGAGCAAGTGTGTTTCCGTTCCCACACCCAGTGAAGGAGTTCCGTGAGATAGCTGACGAGTATGGGATGATCATTGGTTATGACTCAGCGCATGTTTCAGGACTCATCGCATCTGGTTTCTTCCAAGACCCCCTGCGAGAGGGAGCTGACATAATGACCGCCTCCACTCACAAGACGATGCCCGGTCCACAGCATGGAATCGTACTAGCAAAGGAGGAGTTCGCAGACCGGATTAAACGAGCTTCATTCCCTGGACTGCTTAGTAATCACCATCTGCATAATGTAGCTGGACTTGCTGTCGCGCTGGCAGAGATGACCGAGTTTGGAGTTGAATACAGCAAGCAGATTATGAAGAACGCAAAGGCACTCGCTCAATCCCTACACGAACGTGGATGGCACGTGATAGGGGAACACAAAGGTTTCACAGAGTCCCATGTCATCTTGGTGGACATAACCGAAACGCCAATGAAAGATGGAGCAACCGTTGAAGAGAGATTAGAGGATGCCAACATCATAATCAACCGGAATCTCTTACCATGGGACAAGAAGAGAGGCCGTGATTACAGGACACCCGGTGGAATCCGTTTGGGCACAAGTGAAATGACTAGACTCGGCATGAAGGAGTCCGAGATGGACGCAGTCGCGGAGTTCTTGACCCGTGTTGTGATGAAGGGCGAAGATGTCAAGAAAATAGCGGCTGAGGTGACTGAGTTCAGGAAGGACTATCAGAAGGTCCACTATGCCTTCGATACAGAGACTCCTGCATATGCACACCTGAGGTTCAAATAGAATCCGACAAGAAACAGGACCTCTTTGGAGGAGATTCATTGAGAATCGAAGAAGCACAGGACATGATGCGGAGGACCTACTTTGAGAGAGACCGAGCCCGAGGGGTATCCGGGACACTCAACAGAACTTTCGACGAACTGAACGAGTTGAGAGAAGCCATAGATAACACCGAAACAAAGGATTTCATAGCAGACGAGGTCGCAGATGTCTTTGCCTGGCTCTGTTCTCTGGCCAATCTTCTTGAAATCGACGTTGCTGATGCATTCTACAAGAAGTATACTGATGTTTGTTCAAAATGCAAGAAGAGTCCTTGCGAATGTGACACTCTTTGAATAAAGCAGAGCTAGCAATTCGGGAATTTTCGGATGTTGTTTCTGAACGAGTTGTGACATTTCTCTTGTGAACCTTAGGTGTTGGTTCCGCGCTGACTGATAGATGAGGTGAGCAATATTCGGTCACTCTAAATACAGGTTAGACTATCAAACGAGCAACCGGAAGTCATGATGGCAACGCGAACCTAAGGAGTGAATGTCGGATGACCCGAGCTGAACTCACATCGAAGCTGACAACCTTCGATGTCACGAATCTTGTGATCGGTGGCATTATCGGCGCAGACATCTATGTCGTTTCATC
The DNA here is from genome assembly GCA_011364905.1 of Candidatus Thorarchaeota archaeon. GTDB lineage: Archaea > Asgardarchaeota > Thorarchaeia > Thorarchaeales > Thorarchaeaceae > SMTZ1-45. The sequence goes on along the minus strand of RDNZ01000013.1, from coordinate 14,801 downwards.
AATAGGCGCAGCCGCAATGGGACCGCTATCACTTGTCGTCTGGGCTCTAGCTGGGATGATGACCGTAATTATAGCACTCTCCTTTGCTCGCTGTGCATCGCTAGTGACAGGTGTCGGTGGGCCTTTTGCCTACACAAAGGAGGCGTATGGCCCATTTGCTGGTTTTGTTGTTGGTTGGTCACTCTGGATTGCAGAGTGGGTCTCACTTGCTGTGTTTCCTATCGCATTTGTCCGGTACTTGCTCTTCTTCATCCCGAACCTCAGCATTATGGTCCAGATACTCATCAAGATTGCATTTGTAGCTGTTCTAGCCACAACGAACATAGTAGGTGCAAAGGCAGCGGGTCAGACCAACGACGCTCTGACACTCGTCAAGCTCGTACCGTTGATCCTGTTCTCGATTGGCGGAATAGTCTTCTTCCTGTTCAGTCCTGCCACAATGGTTGCCAACTACACTCCTTTTGCCCCATTTGGCGTGGGTGACATTGGCTCAGCCCTCATTGTCATCTTCTGGGCATTTGCGGGTTTCGAGGTGTCCACAATCCCATCAGATAGCATTGAGAATCCCGAGAGGACAATACCCAGAGCGCTCATTATTGGGATATCTATTGTCACGGTATTCTACCTAACAACAAACATAGTGCTGTTTGGGATAGTTCCCTCAGACCAGCTTGCTGTCGAAACCGCCCCGCTTGCTAGTGCCGCTACGGTTCTCTTTGGTGTCATCCCAAGTCTTGGAATCATCGGAGGCCTCATCCTAGGTATTGGTGCACTCGCATCTGTGAGTGGTTCGGATGAGTCAGGGATGATTGGGTCATCCAGTCTGGCATATGCCCTTGCCGTCGAGGGTCTGTTTCCATCAGCCTTTGCAAAGACCCACCACAAGTACAAAACTCCCTACGTATCCATAATTCTTCAGTCTGTCACTGCACTCATCGCATCGATACTTGGCAACCTGAACTTCCTGATCGGTGTCTCAGTCCTCTTCCTATCAATTGCCTACGCTTCGACATGTGTTTCTGTGCCTAGACTGGACAGAGAACTTGGTGAGATTCAGTCGCCCTTACGCAGATTGGCGATTCCTCTCGCTGGTTTTGTCTTCTGTATCTATCTCATCATGCAGTGCAGCCTTGACCAGCTATTGGTGGGCATGCTGATTCTAGGCATAGGAATTCCAGTGTATGTGATATTCTCTCCGAAGGAGGTCAGAGAGCATGAGCGCGAAGTTCTCCTCTCCAGAGAGCATGTGCTTGAGCAGATCTATGATCGAGAGCACAGATATCTGGCCAATCTTCTACGACACATAAAGCGACTATATCGACGAAGCAAGGGCCAGACACAGACTTGGAGAGAGCCAGCCGACTGACAATAAAGTCATCAATGTAGAACAGGATTCATGCAGACAAAACAATGAGGAAAATCACATAACAATTAGGTAGACAGTTCACTATCGTCCTACTCTAGTTGTTACCACTCGTATTCTCCTGCGGGGGTTCCTCCCCCACCTTGCTTCTTTGAGATAATTATAATGATGACAATTGCCACAACACCGAGTCCTCCACCACCAATGATCACTATAAACACCCAGTCAGACCCTTCAGGACCGGGAGGAGGAGGGGGAGTAGTTGCTTGATTCTCGCTTTCTTCTTCACTCCATGAACTATGAATTGGTGCAACATCAATGAATTTTCTCACAAATATATCATCAGCGTAGTTTGTATACTCAGAACCGGCCAGTGCATAATTATTATCCCAATCTGGATTTGAATATCCAGTAGATGGGTTCTCGTACCCCTTCCCAATAATGATCAGTGATGGGATGTTAGTGGTAGCTGAAGCTCTACTGGTACTATGAACTAACACCCATGAGACTCCATTAAGAGAATAATAGAAATCGACTGATGTAGATGAGACCTCAATTTTGTAATAGCACCAACTGTCATCCAGATTGGTATATGATAAAGCACCCGAATCAAATGAACCATCAACGTAAAGATTGGCTTCGAAATTATCATTGGACCTCCATCCTATCTTCGCCCATGTTCCTGCGCCCCAATAAATACCAACTGCCATTTTCCAACTCGCAGGAGCCACAGCATGTTGTTTTAACTTCCCATGAACTGCAAAGTTCAAGAGTAATGGTGCGGACTTCTCGATGTGACAAAACTCATTTTCATTTTGCACAGTTTTCAGGATATTATTCTCAATGTCGTTATCGCCATCGCCACAATCATCAAACCAGCCTCCTCCCACATTATCGCTATCAACTCTGTCAAAATCATCAAATAACGGAAATGTCGAACTCCCATCAGAAGTACTGCCTGCAACATCATTGCCGTAGTAGATGAAAATCTCAGCGTTGACATCAAGAGTGTCAGCAATCTCAACCCAAAAGCTGGTGGTATCTGAACTTGACTCCTGCATCCAGTAATCAAGTAGAGTGATTCCGTCATCATCGGTGAACCTGATATCCCCAAAGTCAGCTCTACAATCGGTACCAACGTAGACATGCTCACCAGAGTCTGGTCCTGTTGTTCTGTGGACTGTGATTCGCACTTGGTAGTTGGTCCCAGCTCCAACGGACCCTTCGATGGCGTGGGATTTCCTGTACTGCCACCCAGCAAGCCATCCTGCGCTTTGACTAAGCACACTACTATCAACGGATTCGATCACGCCCACTTCCATATTACCAATGAACATCATCGGTGTCAGTAAAAGGACTACCAAGAACAATAGTTTGGTACGAGGACCGCGTAGCATTCCCATAACCCCAGTCGGTTGAACGGCGGACTCTGATATATGTCTTCTGGGGTTATTCGGGGCGTAATATGGTTTGGTATGGATTACCTTGGCTTGTATAATGTGATATAGCTCATTTTGAAAAGACCTAACACACTACATGCGGGCAGAATGGCTATGGAACGCAGATGTTGGTTGGCGATGATCATTGTGTTGATCATTGTATTGTTAGGTATGTTTGGAGGCGCTGTACTTTTTTCATGACCTGAAAAGACTCTGGTTGTCTTTACGGACCTGTGTCATATGGCATAACGGTTTTGTCGACAATTATATGAACCGAATTATCGCAACTCCAAGATTGATGACCATTCTGTTTGGCTCTTTCATGATTCTGACCTCATAGGTGTTCAAAAAGATGGGGTTACCTTACTTGGATTAGATTTTAAAAAACCAGTCATTCATTAGATAGTTTGAAATCATCATATTACTATCAGTATTTGAGGGTGACGAGTCTGACTAATTACAGAGTACGATATATTTCGGAACCTGCCTTCCTAGAGGCAAAGAAAAAGAACCGTCGAGGACTAAGTGCATATGGCATCCTCTGGTTGGCTTGGATGGCTGTTTTATTTCAGTCCTACATCTCTAGAATCTTCTTCAGTTTATATTACATTTATCTTATCGCGTACCTTCTGGTGACTGTGGTGCTGAGTCTACTTCTAGTCCATCAACTTGTCACTTTCATTACTCTAAGGACACTTGAGGGAATTCTTACGCTAGGAGAGTTCGAGATTGACAAGCAGGCAGAGTGACTCATAGGTGCTCAAAAGGCCTGGTCAGCAATCAGAGAAGTGAGAGTAGTTGTTCCTACCCGGACTGAGAGGACTGAAAGACCATGTACTGCGGCACTTGTGATCGAAGAAGGTTCATCAAGACTTTCAGAGAGGGTATCGTTGCAATCATTGAGTTTGAGGGGGCAACGAACATACAGACCTTTGAGTTGGCGCAGGAGGATGAGGTCTTCGAGGACTGGACCTGCGCGCGGTGCAGACATAAGATAGGCAACGACTTCATGATGAGAGCCCTTGATGAAAAACTGGAACGATGGTGTACAAAGAAGGATTTGTGTACGGTGATGGGCGATTTTCAAAGAGTATGAATCATCATCACCCACTGTACGGTTCCTGAGTTGGTTCACCGATTGAAGTCACTCTTTAAAAGTCAGGATTGGCAGTAGGACAGGTATGGGAGTTTCACACGTAGAATCGCAGTCATCCGAACTATCACGCAAAGAGATAGTTGCCAAGTATTTTCTTCATGGACTCGTGTTTAGCCTGGCAATGTGGCCAGCACACTTCGCTGGCTGGATGTTCCTAGCTCTTGGGGGATTCTTGCTTGGTGTTATTAGCTCCATCATCTATTATCTTATTGTCGGCATCGCACTCGCTTGGGTCAATGTATCCGTCTGCCATTGGTTATGGGATTTGGATGTGCAAGGAACATGGCTACGATTGTTGATTCACGGGATAATTCTGAACGTAATGACTGGTATCTATGTATTCCTGGGACTGACAGTCTCACAGATACTGGTCCCAATTTTAACGTATGAGGTATATGTTACACTTGCACTCATTCCTAGTGCAGTTCTGCTCATCCTTATGGGGTATCTATACAAGGCTGTCGGGGCTCTGTTCTCAGAGTCTTAGCAACAAGCAGACGGACCTTCGACCATTGGAAGACTTAATAAACCTCACAGAGTGAGAGCAAGTATCCTTTATGTAAGGTGACACTTGATGCCAAAGACCGCGAAGAAAAGAAGGAAGAAACGTGGGGAAGGCCCGATGCCAAGCGGAGGCGCTGGGCTAATAAGGTTCTTCGAAGACGAGACGCCAGGCATCAAGGTGGGGCCGACGATGGTCGTGATAATAGCGGCCATGCTCCTGATAGGCACGGTGCTAGCCCACGTGATCACACTGGCCATGGCGTCGGGAAGCAGTGGATAAGCCCAAACGAATCCCCAACCTCGAATCCCGAACCCACTTTCGGCCTCAGAGTGAACATGCCCTAATGATTATAAAGGACACTAGGCCGTTTCGGACAGCCTGGACTGGTGACAACAGATGAACATCAAGAGCGAACTGAACAAATATTGTCCCCGATGTAAGAAGTACACGTCACACGTCGTTTCAGTTTCGAAAGCAGGGAAGCGACGGAGCGCGTCTGCGGGTGAACGTAGGATGAAGAGAAAGACTCGGGGGTACGGGTCATTCCCGAAACCGATCCAGAAGAGGTTCGCTAAGACGACAAAGAAGACCGTTCTGAAGTACAAGTGCAAGGAGTGCGAACATACGATACAGTCGAAGGGCTTGCGACTGAAGAAGGTCGAGATCCTGAGAACGTAGGTGAGAGATTTGCCTAAAGGTGATATCGTTCAACAACCAAGGTCGCGGTTTCTGAAGGTGAAATGCCTCGACTGCGAGAATGAACAGATTATTTTTGGATATGCCTCAACAGAGGTGAAATGCCTGAAGTGCGGTAAAGTGCTGGCAAAGCCCAGTGGTGGCAAAGCCAAGCTGGAACCAACTGCACGAGAGGTTGAGGTACTACCATAAGGAGAAGAGAAGATGGTCCTGAAACGTGCTGAATGGCCACAGGCAGACGATTTCGCCATTGCAGTTGCTACCAAAGTGGCAAACTATGGAGCGTATGTCATTCTGCCAGAGTACGGAGATAAGGAGGGGTTCATCCACATCTCTGAGGTGAGCAGCACTTGGGTCAGGAACATCCGTAATCATATCCACGAGAACCAACGTGTCGTGGTCAAGATCCTGAAAGTGGACACGGACAAGATGCACATTGATTGCTCGCTCCGACGTGTGTCAGCAGAAACGAAGAGGACAAAGAACAACGAGTGGAAACGTGCCCAGAAGGCTGAGAAACTTCTCGAACTGATTGCCAAGGAGAACGGTATGACTCTCCAAGAGGTCTATGAGAAGATCGGGTGGCCAATTGAGGACGAGTTTGGCGAGATCTACAAGGGGCTAGAGCGTGCCGCAGATGGCGGCGTTGATGTGTTTGAAAACGTGGTTGCGACCAAGAAGCTGCGTAAACAGGTGGCTGACCTGGCAATGCAGCGGATTGAGATTCCATCAGTGGAGATTGATGGAGAGTTGACAATAACAGTCCCTGGTCCAAACGGAATCGAAGTGATAAAGGAAGCATTGTCTGAGGGACTTGTTGAGGGGAAGAAGCGTGATAAGTCCACAACTGAGATCTATACACTAGGCTCACCTAGGTACAAACTTCGAATTGTGAGCCCTGACTACAAAGAAGCAGAGGATTTGCTCTCAGATATCCTTAATCTCGTCACGAAGACTGTTGAGGACGGGTCAGGCACAGTCAGCTTTCTGCGTAAGTAGGGGTCAGTCATGACTCATCTTTTCAAATGCAGCAAATGTGGCCAATACACACTAGAACAGCAAAGATGCCCAACATGTGGGGGATCTGTTTTCAGTCCAAAACCACCAAGGTATAGTCCTCAAGACAAATACGGAAAATATCGCAGAAAGGCAAAACGGAAGACCCAACAGTCTGTAGCAGACTGACTTCAGATATAAAAAATGAAAAACTTGGCGATTGATTCTGATATCAACCGCCAGTCTGTCTAGTTTTAGTGTAGTTCGACCGGAATCCAGAATGTATTCCATGGAGTAGTGAACGACGGCTCACCATTGAGCACATTGTTCCACCAGAGCAATTTGATTTGGTAGTTCATTCCAGGCGCCATGGCAAGGTCTTGAGGGTCTCCGCCATTCAGGGGAACCAAAAACTCAACCACATGGTCGCCAGTGGCAAACTCTGATGAGTTGGTCCCAGTGGTGTCTTCAGCCCAAGAGCCATCGTACCTGATGTGTCCATCAAAGTTTTGACCATTATAGTTCACGATTCGAAGGTCAGAACTCTGAGGTGAGTTTATCGGTGCTATCTGGATACCCATAGCATCATCACCCAAAGTGTAGTTGTTCATTTGGATTCCGTAGTACATGTGCGTGGAGTTAGACTGCGTGTAGACTGTAGCTGTATAGCCACCACCAAATGCAACAGTATAGCTTGGGAGGGCGCTTTCAGTCGCAGAAAGGCTTCCATCAATGCTCATGTCTAGATTGGCTGATGCGAAACCAAGATCCCAGTCTGATTCCGTACGGTTCAACCACTGGTAATACATAGTGTAGTCAATCTCGTAGATCTTGACAAGCCCATAGCCTGAGCTGTAGTATGGCTCTTTGAATGCCCCATAGAGAGACACAGGCATGTGATTGACATAATTCGTGTCTTGCCACAGGTACTGGTCAACAGTCTGACGGGCCTGTGAGAGACCAAGAGCACTGGCTTCATCCTGGCTCGCTGGTTCTCCATACACCATGAGCCTAAACAGAGTCGACTGGTAGAAGGGCTCAAGGGTTTGATCATTACTGTCCAGATAGGTTGCATCATCGATGACATTCCTGCCAAAGGTGTCTTCTGCAATCCTGACCATCCAGGGCCATTTTCCTTCATCGCCACCAAATCCAGAGATACGGTGACCAAAGTAGACTAAGACATGTGTCGTATTCCAACTCTTGAAAGTTCTGAGCGACTCCGTCAGGTTGAGCGCCATGAGCGCATACCCCATTTTTGCTATCTGCGTACTGTTGAACGTCGCATTATCCACTATCGTGTCTTTACCTGATGCACTGTTTATCCAATAGCCATAGTCCCACCAGCTGGCTATAATCGCATCATCTGGTAACACATTGCGAACGTAGGTCATCGCGGTCTGCCAGTCTGTTCTTTGTCCAGAGTCTGAGATGGACGATTGTGCAAACTCTGGGTTTCCAACCTGCATTGATACATATTGCACGCTCAGAATGATGTTGACTGAGAGCAATAAAGCAACAAATGCAAAGGCGGTCAATGCATGCTCGGACGTCAGAGACGAGCTCATCCTGAACCTTCTTCTCTCGAACACCGACTTCTGCGTGACGACTTTGGCAAAAGGTGCAAGAACATTGTATGTCGCAACGGCAGATAGGATTGCAACTCCAGGAGCGAGGATCAGGTTCAGACGAATCATGCTCCCTGCAAAGTAGACTGCGGTTAGACCATAAAGAAGCAGGAACCAGTCCTCATCGCGACCTCTCTTGAACAGGAAGTACATTCCAAGCGGAAAGAAGAATATCAGTATCAAAAGAATGTTGTAAAAGCTTCCCCAGGGGCTTGGAAGATGTTCAGCAACTGATGCAAGGATTCTCTGGTCAAGACGCGTGAAGGGATTGATTACAGTGAGAAACTTTGAGCCAAGCTTAACAACAGGGTTTGTGTTGAATGGTGTGATCTCGAGCTGTGTCCCACTGCTGTACACAAAGTATGCACCAATACCCATGAGAGGAATGATTAAACCTGCCAGTATTGGCCGGAGGTAGGGTGATAGAACTGCGGCTGTTGATTCACGATACTCCCCAATTCGTGTCCAGATCTCGTAGAATACAAGGAGACCTCCAACACCTATAGGAACAATAACAACGAACTCTGTGAGGATGCCGAATCCATTTCTGGGAGCAAGGGCTCCAATGAATATCCCTAATGGCAGAGTCAACAGATAACTTGTTAGGAGCCGTCGACTATATCGTCCCATTAGGAGCATTATGAAGCCATACATACCAAAGAGGCCCAGCAGGAATTCTGAACCACCCCAAGAGACTAGCAGATATCCTAGTGCAAGACCAGCTCCAATAGATGATGGGACGGATTCACGTTTCAAGCCGCGTATGAATAAGAATGTAGTGAGTACGATTGCAAAGACTCCAATGCACTCATTATCATAGAAGCCTGCCACCGTTCTTGTGATGAAAGCGGGAATGAACGCAGTGAAAAGTCCCGTTAAAAGCCCAACAGTGTTGTTTGACAGTTCTTTTCCGAGGAAGAAAGCTACAAGGGCAGTCAGCGCGCCCATGAACGCGGGTAGGAGTAAAGACACTGTTAGAACATCAATATGGATACCAAGAGCGTTGAGCAGGAAGTAGAAGAAAGCACTTGTGAACGGAACTCCAACATAACTTGTTCTTGCCATGTCACGGCCGAACGGGACCCAGGTGGTATGATCGTACCAAGTGAAGAAAGCGCCATATCCATTCTGGGATACGTAATCTGTCACTTTTAACTGGAACCAGGGGTCGAACGCACGAACTAGGGGCTGAGAGTTGAAGAGGGGCTCAACTCGGAGCAGAAGGGCAGTTGTGAATATAATGAGAACTGTCACAACTAGCATTATAGACCCGCGCGATATCTTGGACTTCGGCCTATGGATTGCTTTGCGTAGAAATCTTACAGTCGACCTTCTAAATTTGCTAAATGACATGTAGAGTACAGTCTCCAAGTGTTTCGAACTAGCAGCAGCCATTTTTTGATTCGCTAAAAAGGTTGCTGTTGATTGTAAATTCGTCCTATATGGAAAAACATGTCTAGATGAGGAATCAGAGCAATAGAAGGGGTCGAAACTCCAGTTCCATTGTCTGTTTGTTGATTCCATGAAACCTAGAGCGATTCGATGAAATCCTTGTAAGCTGCAGCATCCATAAGACCGGCAATGTCAGCGTCAAGATTTGATGGTTTGAGTTTGAACATCCAACCCTTGCCATATGGATCCTCATTGACAATCTCTGGAGCATCCTCTAGCTCAGTATTCACCTCGACAATCTCGCCACCAATAGGTGAAAAGATGTCAGATGATGCTTTCATGGACTCTACTAGTCCGCACTCGTTACTGGCCTCTAAAGTAGTACCAACTTCAGAGATTTCTACAAAGGTAATCTCATGGAGGGAGTTCTGGGCAAAGTCCGTGATACCAACAACGACCAAGCCACCCTCGACTTTTACCCACTCATGGTCCTTGCTGTATTTTCTATCATCTTTAACATCGGTGTCGCTCATGTAGTCCACCTACGCGTTGCGAGAAGCTGACGCGGTTTAAATGGGTTTGGTTATTGCCTTCGTGACGCTCCATATTGGTCAGGGTCATAAAATGGCCACTTTCTTACCTCTGCTCTTCTTATTCTTCCCTTGATATCGACCTCTATAGTATCCCCTTCATTGACCGAATTCGGTTTGACATAGGCAAGAGCAATTCCTTGGTTTAGTACTGGAGACAGTCCACCACTCGTGACTTTTCCTATTTTCTCACCATTCAAAAGTATTGGATAGTGCTCTCTTGGAATTCCACGATCAATCATGACTAGGCCTATACGCGTCTTTCTAATTGCATCTTCATTCTTGTGGCGTTTAACAACATCATACCCAACGTACTTCGGCTCGACCTTGAATTTCACTGCATAAGGAATTCGTGCTTCTATCGGAGAGGTTTCCTCATCGAGTTCATGGCCGTACAGAACAAATCCGGCCTCCAATCGTAGTGAGTCCCTCGAACCAAGTCCACAGGGCTTTACACCAAACTCTACGCCTTGTTTCAGAAGTTCCTCCCAGAATGCAGTTGCTTTTTTCTTGCCGTCGTCAGTGAATGGAGTGTCTACAACTAGAATCTCAACACCATCTTCGCCGGTATAACCCGTTCGACAAAGATGGCAATCATATCCAGCGAGTCTTACCCTATGCGAAGAAAATCTACTGTATTCGGTGACGCTTCGATCAGCTATCTTCTGGATGAGAGAGAGAGCCTTGGGGCCTTGGACCGCAATCATAGTGATTTCACGTGATTTGTCAAGCACCTCAACCTCAAAGTTTGGTGAGTGCTCCATGAGATGTGCACTGATTTTGGGGCCATTTGAGGCATTAGTGATCCAAATGTACTCGTCCTCGCCCACTCTGTAGAGTGTCAAATCATCATGAATTCCACCATGCTCGTTAAGACAGGTGGTGTATTGTCCGTCATTGACACCCAATTTGCTAACGTTGTTTGTGGTCAAGGTCTGAAGAAACACCTCAGCCTGTGGTCCTTTGATGATGAATCTGGACATGTGACTTGTGTCAAAAATCCCGACATTATTTCTTACAGCCATGTGTTCCCCTCGAATATCGGTATATCGGACTGGCATTTCCCAGCCAGCAAAGGGGACAACATCGCCGTTCTTCTTGTGCCAATCATAGAGGTGGGTACGCTTCAGTGTCTCATTCATGATAACTCACCGTAAGAGTGCTTTGACAAGTGGCCGTGGCAGATTCAGCTACCATTTTATTTCCTTCTATGGAGCTGTACAGTAGAGGTTTCGTCACTTGAATGATCTACAAGGCGTGAACATTGGTGGACTGATGGTTGGACCAAGACTCCCTGTTCGGGTGATGAGTGTGGTCAATCTGTCACCCGAGTCATTCTACAAGAGCACTGTTGCGGACAGTATTGAGAAGTTTCATGAGATGATTACATTGGCCGCAGAGGAGGGTGCAGACATTATTGATATTGGAGGAGTATCTACAGCCCCAAAGAATGTCTATGGTACACCTGATATCACAATAGATGAGGAACTTGAGAGAGTGACCTCAGCTCTGGAGTCAATCAAGGTCTCAGGGTATCCACCCCTATCGATTGATACAACATCGTCAAGAGTTGCAGAAACTGCATTGGACCTTGGCGTTTCCATGGTCAATGATGTTTCTGGACTTCATGCAGACCCCAAGATGGCAGGTCTCATCGCAGATCGAGGAGCTCCAGTTGTGCTCATGGCAAACTGCGGCGAACCCTGTAGCAGCGTTCAAGCGGCTTTACAATCATTGAGAGATAGTTTCAGCATAGCGCAAGGTGCTGGAATAGAATCTGAAAAAATCATCGTAGACCCTGGAATTGGATTTGGAAAACCTCCAGAAACAGACATTACGATACTGAGGGAGCTGGACCTTTTCGCAGAACTTGGCCATCCGCTTTTGGTGGGTGTTTCCAGGAAGGCCTTCATTGGGCATATACTTGACCAGCCAAATCCGGATGATAGACTGATTGGCTCACTAGTGGCTGCCGCTATCGCTGTCTTGAGAGGAGCCAATGTAGTTCGAACTCATGATGTGGGAGAAACAAAGATTGCAGTCCAGATAAGTGACATTCTCCGCGTATCAACCAGGAGCGATTGATCTTGAGATGGGATGATTGGTATCCGAGGTACTTGGACATTGCGAAGAGATTGAACCTAGATTCAGCTGCGGACAGAGAAGCAACGACACTACTCACAGAACTACTTGAACCGATTGACCCACGGCCTATGTTGAACCGACTATCTGAAACCATCAATGGGAAGGACGTGATCATATGCGGGGCTGGTCCGTCATTGGAGAAACACTTGAAGTCATTCTTCAGTTCAACCGACCACAAGGACTATGTGATCGTTGCTGCAGATGGTGCTGTTTCAGTCATTCTCGAGCTAGGATTGCATTGCGATATTGTTGTGACAGATTTGGATGGAAACATAGAGCACATCATGAGGGCAAAAGACAATGGCGCCCTTCTCATTGTACATGCTCACGGCGACAATATTGAGCGCGTGAGAACAGTAGTTCCCGATTTGGGAACGATTCTAGGAAGCACGCAGGTTGAGCCAACTGACAGAGCCTTCCTTTGGGGCGGGTTTACAGATGGTGACAGGGCATGTCATATAGTGTGCGAATACTCACCCCGGCGCATAGTCCTCGCAGGTATGGATTTCGGTGCAACCGTGGGAAAATGGTCCAAACCAGGACATGAGAATCATTTCCCAGCCAGTGAGAGAAAAAGAATCAAACTAGAGATTGCCGAGGGGCTCATGACCACTCTCCTGAGAACCACTAGAGTTGACTGTCTGTTCCTTACATAGACTGATTCCCTCATGTCCTGATAGAGAGAAAACCTACAAGAATCCTGCTTTGACGCTCCATAAGTAGCTGAAGACCAAAAATGCTACACCAGACATAATCATCCCGAGTATCAGGAGCCTAGTTGCATATCCCGGTTGGAAAACGTACTTAGACGCGTAGTATACCAATCCAAGGCCAATCACACCCACAAAAATAATGACCGATGCAACAATTCCTTCCATTCCCAGTTGTTGGTCAATCCCAGGAGCAATCAGAATAGGAGCACCGCTTGAAGATCCTGCAATAGCTGGCGGGGTTCGAACTAAGGTATAGATGTTGCCGCCGAGAACAAAGAGTACAGCAACGAACATCATCCCAAAAATGACTGTGTCCGGAGGACGCGTAGGCATCCCAAAACTAGGCCTACTGAGTCGTACTCTTGGCTTTATTATGATTCTCGACCATAAAGGTGTCAACTATCTTACCTCGAGCGGTCCACATTTTGTGTCTGCTTTTAAGACTTACGCGATATGCAATGTTGTACTATTTGGTTTGACAGTTTGCCGTAATGGCTATTTGAGGGTGAACCATCTGGGATAGTGGCTGTGAAAGAGGTATGAAATAATGTCCAAGGTAATGGTCATCACAGAGAAGCCCATGGCGGCCAGACGTATAGCCACAGCTCTGGATGATGCCAAAACCCCCACAGAGGTGAAAAAACGAGGTGCATCCTATTATGAGTGCAAGAGGGGTAGTGACAATCTGGTTGTCGTCTATGCACTTGGACACCTGTTTGAACTGAAACAGATAGAGAAAGGGTGGACCTATCCAAGAATGGAGATGACTTGGGTCCCAAGGTATGAGGTTGAAAAGAAAGCGACTCAGACGAAACCTATCATCAACCTAATCAAAGGCCTCTCAAAAAATGTTGACACCTTTGTTGTTGCAACCGATTACGATATCGAGGGGAGTCTAATTGGATATCTCACATTGAAACATGCTTGCGGAAAGGACCCCCAGGGTGCTCACAGGATGTTCTTCAGCTCCCTTACTGACGCTGAGGTGCAGCATGCATATGACAAGATGTCGGACAGTTTAGATTTTCCAATGATTGAGGCGGGTCAAGTCCGGCACGAGATTGACTGGTTGTATGGGATTAATCTTACAAGGGCACTGACTCTTGCAGTGAAGAACACGGCAGGGTGGTTTAAGATTATATCCACCGGAAGAGTTCAAGGACCTACTCTTTCCTATGTGGCGGACCGAGATCAAATGATCAACCTCTTTGTACCGCATCCATTCTGGACTATTCAAGCGAAAGCCATGCATAAGGACACAGAGATAGAGCTGGAATACTCAAAGAAGCGCATAGAGACCAAGATTGAAGCTGAGAATATTGTGAGGGCCCTACATGGTGAAACATCTTTGGTTGATGCAATACACAATAGAACCACTACTCAACAGCCTCATCCGCCATTCAATCTCAGCACACTCCAATCTGAGGCTTATCGACACTTTGGTTTCAAGCCAAGTAGAACACTGGCCATTGCGCAAGCCCTCTATCTGGATGCACTCATCTCTTATCCGAGAACAAGTAGTGAGAAGCTGCCTCAGACCTTGGACCTAAAGGAGATTCTCAATGGTCTGGGAAAGATGAAGAACTATACCGCAATGGTGAAGCAAGTAATGCAGGCGGGGAATCTCACACCTGTTCAAGGAAAGAAGACTGACCCTGCTCACCCGGCAATCCATCCCACAGGATCAAAGCCAGCAAAGCGACTCACGCCAACTGAGAAGAAACTGTATGACCTCATAGTGAGAAGATTCCTATCATTGTTTGGCGAACCTGCAGTGAAAGAGCATCTACGAGCAGACATCAGTTATGAGGACCATACGTTTTACATCAGAGGGTTGAGGGTCCTAAAGCATGGATGGATGACATTCTACGGAGCCTACGCCAAGACGGACGAACGGGAGCTTCCAGAGATTTCCAAGGGAGACACACTCCTGTTGAGTCATGTTGAGGCCGAGGAGAAATATACTCAACCGCCACCGCGATTCAATCCAGCCAGTCTATTGAAGCTACTAGAACAAGAGAATCTGGGTACAAAGGCAACCAGAGCGAGGATTGTGGACTCGATCAAGTCCAGAGGATATACGCTCAATGACAGGTTTGAACTGTCCACTCTGGGATATGCGCTGTTTGAAACCCTGGAGAGATATTTGCCAGACATTCTCTCCCCAGAACTGACCAG
>RDNZ01000012.1 GCA_011364905.1 Candidatus Thorarchaeota archaeon | reverse complement strand
GCCCAGAGAGCCAAGCATCTCTATTATCGAACGTGAATACTCTCTTCGTAGGCCCTTGGCTGAGGACTCGAGGGCCTCTTCAAGTAGATACAACTCAGAACCCCAGTCCACAATCTCTTCTACCTCCTGCTCGGCTAGAATATCAGTTTTGCTCAGAACATTTAGTTGTGGAATACTAAATTGAATATTGATTGAGATTCCCAAAAGAGTTGATGCGAGATAGCCTACAGCTGTGCGAGCAATGTTAGAATCAAGTAAGTACAGAGATAATGCAGGGTCATTCCCCCTCAGATTAGACACCATCAAAGGTCCAGAACTTCGGTATGCAAAAAGCTCCATCTGCCCCGGGCAATCTACGAGAACATAGTCCCGTTCAGTATCAATAATCTCATCTCTAATATCATACGCACTCTCAACTGCCATATCCAAGGAAGCAACAAGAGCTCCATTTGGACCCAATCCAAACGAACTCATGACTTCTCCATAGTCCACATACTCTCTGATGTCAACATCACTTGTATAGGGGGGCGAATCAACGCCAGGGTCCAAGTTCACAACTGTGACACTTAAATCCGAACCGACCAACCATTTCTCCAACGAGGCAGTAAGCAGGGACTTACCTGACCCCGCAGTACCGACCACAAATGCGAACAACATCTCCAGTACCGAAACGAATTGGTCACAAACCCTCTTTGAGTTCTTCGGTACAAACCAACATTTCAAAGATGTTCCTTCAAGTCATTAATTGCTGTCAATGGGACTCTACACAACTCTTATAGCGATTCTAAACGGCAAACTGGTTATGGATAATAGTGAGGCACTCCAGAGGCTTGCGGAAGCAATGGCTGGTGAGATTTGCCTCGCAGAGAATGATCCCGGCGCTGTAATGCGAAGATGGCGTGAGAGATTTCATATCTCGCAAAAGAATCTCGCCAAGCACCTCAATGTTTCTCCATCAGTCATAAGTGACTATGAGAGTGGCAGACGAAAATCTCCACGAGTAGAAACCATCAAGCGATTTGTAGAGGGACTGATTGAGATGGATGCATCTGATGGAGGAAGAGTGGCTATGGCTCTGGAAAAACTAATCACGCCTGAGATCTCTTCTGATGCAATTCTTGACAGCCGCGAGTTCGGAGTCCCAATTCCCTCACGACTGCTTGTAGACCATCTTAACTGTAAAGTATTAACTCACCGGAATCTACTTGAAAGAGACATCTATGGCTATACTGTTCTTGATAGTATCAAGGCTATTGTGAGTTTGACTCCACAACAACTTCTTCGTCTCTATGGCGGAACGACCCAACGTGGAGCTATCCTCACAAATGTCACTACAGGTCGCTCACCAATGGTAGCAATAAAAGCAAGTCAAATAGGTACGTCCGTTGCTGTGAAGCCAGCTGTAGTGATACTTCAAGGAGTAAAAGAGCTTGACCCTCTAGCTGTAAAAATAGCTGACAGTATACATCTACCTTTATGTATATCAGAAATAGATTCTGCGGAAGAATTAGTACGAGAAATTCGATCCTTTAATCCTCAGATGTAGTTCTTATCTAGAATGGTGAAAGATGATGGAGTTTGCTATGGAAATAAACGACCCAGTCCATGGTTTCATAGGTCTTACCGAAATCGAGGCAAAAATCATTAATTCATTGCCATACCAGCGTTTACGAAGAATCAAACAGCTCTCAGGTGGGCATTTTGTCTACCCTACAGCAGAACACACACGGTTCTCTCATTGCATGGGAGCAATGTATCTTGCCGGACTTAGTGGCAGAAGGCTCTTGAGTCAGATGGGCCTTGGAGACAAGAAGCTTCAGGAAGTAAGAATTGCTGGACTCCTTCATGATATTGGTCATGGGCCCTTTAGCCATGTCTTTGAGGAAGTACTCATAGAAAAGCGGGGAATGAACCACGAAGATGTAACAGAATGGATAATTCTCGAAAGTGAGATAGGTGATCTACTAGAAGATGATGGAATCTCGAAGAAACGAATTGCTGATCTAGTTCGAGGGCGTCAGAAAACAAAGAAAGATACAATTATAGCTGGAATAGTTGCAGGACAAATCGATGCAGACAAGATGGACTACCTGATTCGCGACTCATTCTATTGCGGAGTTAACTATGGGTTGGTTGATATTCATCGGCTAATTGACAGCATTGAGATTTCAGAGGACTACCATATGCAGTTTGACATAGCTGCGAGAGGCGCATTGGAGTCATTCCTTGTTGCCAGATATGAGATGTTTCTCAATGTTTACTATCACAAAACGGTTCGTAGCGTTGAAGTTATGCTAGTCAAGCTTATTGGTGCTTCAGACAAAGTACTTGAACTCACAAGTTTCTCATCCCCTGAGCAGTTTCTAGAATTAGATGATATGTCTCTCATATCCAGAATTAGACGCATAGATGCATCGGAATCGGAAGATGCCAAAGAAGCAGCAAAAATGGTCGATCTTCTTGACTCACGTGTTCTTTACAAATCAGCCTTTGAGAAGGTTCTTCATACTCAGGATCGATTTGTGTCCAAGGTTCTCACCAAAAGAAAGGTTCGCCAGAGCATCGAAGAAGAAATTGCCTCCATAGCTGGGGTCAATCATGATGAAGTGATTGTAGACGTCCCAACATTGCCGTCAGTACCGTATAATCCGCATCAACTTGATCCTATGGAAATAGGAATTTTCGAGGTCATAGATGGGAAAAGAGTGCCGCGTAATCTCTCAGAGTACTCCAACATTGCGGAAATGATGAAAACATATCTCGATGTAATTAGAGTATACACATTCGATAAAAACCGGATAAAAGTAGGCAAGGCTGCACGCGAAGTCTTCCAAGAGGTCCCTGATACTGCGCTTATACATATGTAGCAGCTTCCACTCTTTTTCTTTCAACTGCAACTTAGACCTACAATAAAACATGAGACTCCATTTCTGTGTGGTGATTATATAGTAACGATATGGATTCTTAATTGAACCCAATTCTTCTGTCCGGAGCTGAGGACTTGAGCGACGAACTGACTGAAACCCTACAGAGCATCAAAGCTATCACTGGTGTTGAGAATGTTGTCTTAATCCAGAAAGACGGGCTGCCTGTTGCAAGCGCAGGGGTATGGTTCAGTAAGAATGAAGTCTTTGCTGTTGCTTCCTCAACTTGTGCAATCTTTGGTGTTGCAAAACTCATACATGGCAACTTCAACTATCTGTTGATGGAATCTGATACTTTCAAGGTTTTCCTTGCTTCATTGCCAAATGACCCGGATTATTTCTTAACAGTGACTACCGCTCCCAGAGTGAATCTTGCAGCACTGTTTATCGAGATGAAAGACAATCTCTCTAGGCTTTCATTTCTTCTCAGACAACATGTAGATGGAAGGCTTCCGCCACTCAGATCCTATAGTTTCGATGAAACCCAAAAGGTATTACAAGGGTTTGCAGTTGCTGAGGGTCGTGACACGAATTATGGCATATCTCGTTCTATGATCTCACTTGACAGATCACAGGCGCTCAGTCTCCGGGCCTTGCTGCGTCAGGTTCATGACTGCATTCCCAAAATTGGGACAGTCTTTCTCTCATTAAGCGGTGGAGTTCGAGTTTCACTTGAAGGGTTTACGAACGACAGACTAGCTGCGATGTCCTTTGCGCTCCATGATGCTTCAGAACGCGTTGTTCGAACATTACGGAATAGCTCACTGCAAACAGTGCTATGTGAAACAGAAGACACACGCCATTTCATCTATGCCGTTCCAAATGGCGTATTCAGTCTGTGGGTGGACAAAGAGAGTCAGAAACTTGGCCTAATGAGGCTCCTGTTAAAGCACTATATTGAGGAGATAAGACGCATATTGGCAGTGGCATCTTCGATGAAACCCGCAGTTCCAGATGATTTGAAGGAACTCCTCCTATCTGGAGCTTCCGATGGTAGTTTAATGTTGACGAGGAGAGAACCATGACATACTCAATCATGAATCTAATCGAGCTGATGGGTGACCAATTTCCATCTCTATTGAACACACTACTGGAACGGATGCCAGTAATCGTTGCAGGTGAGGACATTGAACTGGTAGATGATATAGCAGAGAGTTTGACCACTCTTTGTCCTCATCGACACAAGCTAATTTTCTGGCGCGATTTCACATCAGAGCCAGAGATAGTGGCTGTCTGGGAGGAGGAGAAGCACAACTATGAGGTAAATAGGACCATTGTCTGTGGTCTTTCGGGGAACCTTCGACTTGCAATGGATCGAATTTCGCACTTTGCAGGCTGGATTCTTGCCGTACCATTAGGTTCCACTGTATTAGGAATACAAGTCACTGAAAAGACACTTCAGGATGCGACTTCTTGCATCCTCAGAAATTCAGGCAACTGCGGAATATTAAGAGTAAGCTCTCCATCATCTATAACTTTCTCACTTGTGAAATCTTCAGATAACAGTCTTGATGTCGAGAAGAAAATCGTGAATAAAATTCTGATCAGAAAGAAACAGTCTCTAGAGAGAATCAGACGACTTCTCACGAAGTCACTTCGAGGTCTTGATATGTCCGAACATATACTTGGCGCAGTTCTTAAACTGGATGATGAGTCCGAAAAACTAACTCAAGATGTTTTCGAGGAGGAGATAAACAACTATGTTCATGCAGCACGAAGAGCCGTCACCCTACTGTCAAGAATTCGTTTAGCAAGGGAACTTGGTGCGTCTACTACTCTTACAGAAAGAAACCTCTATGAGGCCATCGGTTGGGATGGAGGAGAACTACCTGACCTGATTCAATTCATCAGGGCGGAATGGCATGAAGACTTTTCTGATTGTGTGAAAAGCGGAGCGTTGTCTGGACTTGGCGCATGGGTAGACAGTATGTGGGGGGCTTGACTGGGGGTTAGAAATGTGATAATCGACTATGGCAATCGTACAGTGGGACTCAAAATAGTCTTCTTCGGACCTGCAATGAGTGGAAAAACAACTTCGATTCGATGGTTGTTCTCATCACTAGATTATGTCGAGAAGCTTACATCGATAGAGAATACCGTTGGAAGAACAATGTTTTGCGATTTTGGCACGATTCCTTTCTCATTGAGTAATAGCTGGACAATCAAAGCGCATATTTGGTCTGCAACGGGCCAGGATTTCTATAGATCAACCAGAGAAGTTGTCTTGGTTGGAGCTGACGGAGTGATCTTTGTAGCAGATTCTCAGGAGCATCTTCTTGATGAGAATTTGGCGAGCTGGAATGAATTGATGTCGATGATTGAAGAAGAAGAGCGACCTCTTCCACTAATCGTTTGTCTCAATAAACAGGACCTTTTGAATGCAGTAGACGAGGAGCGTCTAAGATTGCATCTGAAGATTCCTATGTCGGTGCCTGTCTTCAGAAGTGTCGCAAGGGAGGGTCACAATGTCATGGAAGCATTCCAATATCTCTTTCAGTCTGCCATGCGTGCAGGTTTACTTGTTCAACCAGTGTAATGGTTCTGTGACAGAAATTCAAGAAATGCTGAACAAATCATTTATACGACTCTCCACAAAGACAGGCGTGATTTCAAACCTGGACGGTGAAGAACTTCCCAAAACTATTTCTGAGGTCGCTGATGTTGGATTCTATGCAAGAAAAGCCGAAGTTTGTGTTCGTAACAGGTGGTGTTCTTTCCGGCATTGGCAAAGGCGTTACTACAGCCTCTATTGCTAAATTATTTCAATTTCGTGGTTTTTCTGTTCGAATTATTAAGATTGACCCGTATTTGAACATCGACCCTGGAACTTTGAACCCAATTGAACATGGGGAAGTGTTTGTAACAGATCAAACATGGACATTTCGACCAGTTGATGGATTTGAATTTACAATTTCTGAAATTGACTTGGATTTTGGGACCTATGAACGATTTACAGGAATGGATGTTCATCCATCACAAAACATAACCTCAGGACAGATTTACCTCTCAGTTATTCTTGAAGAGCGAAAAGGAGGTTTCCTCGGAAGAACTGTTCAAATCATTCCACACATAACAGACAGAATCAAACAGAGGATATGGGATGTAGTCGAAAAAGATCCTATTCCAGACATTCTACTCGTGGAGATTGGAGGTACGGTTGGCGATATTGAAGCAATGCCATTTCTTGAGGCTGTACGACAAATTGTTCGCGAGCTTGGTCGGGCCCGTACTGCCGTTGTTCATGTCACTCTTGTACCTTACATTAAATCCGTAGGTGAGTTCAAGACTAAACCGACTCAACACAGCGTTAGAACCCTCCAAAGTCTAGGTCTTCAACCTGATGTCACAATCTGTAGAGCCGAGAGCAGGCTTCCAGAATCGGCCAAGGAGAAGATTGCTTTATTCTGTAACATTCCAAATGAAAGAGTCATTTCGAACCCGGACATTCCTGTGATATACCAACTTCCACTCTCCTTTGAAGAGGAAGGTCTCGGGGACATACTTGTTGAGCAGTTTGGATTGGAATCAAGAACACCAAATACTGAGTCTTGGTCTAAAATGGTGGAATCCTTTGAAACTGCAAACGAAACAATAGTCATCGCAATGCCTGGCAAGTACACCACACTTGGAGACTCTTACAAAAGCATCAATCAGGCACTGACAGATGCAGCCGCAGCATACAATGCTAGGATTGAGATACGGTGGATTGAAACAGAAGAACGAAACACAGACGAGTGTCTTAAAGAGGATCTGTCTGATGTAGATGGTATTCTTTTGACGCCGGGGTTCGGGGAACGTGGAGTGGAAGGAATGATTTGTGCTGCTTCAATAGCATTGAAGTCCAAGATACCGCTTCTTGGAATCTGTTATGGTGCCCAGCTCTCTACTGTGGCATTCGCTAGGAATGTTATGAATTGGAAAGGAGCCCACACAACAGAAGTAGATGTTGATAGTCTTTATCCTGTTGTAGACCTTATGGATGAACAGAAGCTTACAGAAGATAAGGGTGGCACGATGCGTCTTGGAGGCCACGATGTAAGAATCATAAAAGGAACAAAACTACATGATCTCTACGGTACCGATATGGCTCATGAGAGATTTCGTCACAGGTACCACCTAATTGGCAGGTACTTGAAAAAGATGGATGAAAAAGGTCTGAAGGTTTCAGCTGTGGACTCAACTGGACGAATAATTAATGCTGTTGAACTCACTGATCATCCATTTTGGATTGGAGTGCAATATCACCCTGAATTCAAGTCTCGACCTGATAATCCTCATCCACTCTACTTGGGGCTAATAAGAGCTGCATTGGAATACAATAAGATGAGAGTGAAGAAGTAGTGGAAAGAAACCTTGACAAAATGTTATCAAAACTGGTAGAGGAAATCGAGCACATCGAAGGGACCCGAGAACGGTTTGGCGGAGTTCTCAAAAATCTCAGAAACAAAATAGACTTGAGTAGGTTTCCTGCAGTCGCCTCAAATGTCATTGGCAAAGAATTCTACACAAAAATAGAGCCCACAAATTTGTCTGGTCTGAAAATCGCCGGTATAGACGGAGGTTTGGTCAGAAAACGTTTCAGGTCTATGGACCTGATCCTAACAAGAGGAGTAGCAGTCGTATTTCAATTTGGTCCAGAGGATGGTCCAATTGTTGATTTCTATCCTGACGCTTTTCCGGAGCCAAAGATTAGTCCGCTAATGCTCACACTGTCCAGCATAGAGCTAGACCAGCTTGCTTCACTTGAGCGAATCGCTGCTGAACTTAGGGTGGCTCTGGCGGTACTTGAAGAATATCATTCTGATCTGATTCTACTTGACGGTTCTCTATTCTATCATCCTCGAGACCGTCCTCAAACAGGGTCTATCGTTTACGAAAAGTTTCAAGAAGTCCTGTCTCTCTACAAACAACTCTACAATAAGGCCCGAAAGAAGGGGTCAAAACTTGTTGGCATAGTCAAAGATAGTAGGTCGACTCGAGTAGCTTCAATTATGGGTGATATACTCCCGCATGTTGTTCGCAAACCAGAAATCTTTGAAATGATGCAAGGAGTAGACTATCGGTGGTTGCTAAAAATATCTCGCGACTGCGACCTTCTTGATACATTTCTTGAAGAAGGAGAGCGGTCTTTTGCATTCCGCTACTCCTCAGAACTTCTTCTAAACGCGAACGCATCAGGTGATGATTTGTCTGAGTGGGCATCATCGATTTGGGTCACATACCTCAAGACTGCAAGAGATGACCTGCCCATAAGAATTGAATTTTTATCAGATAACAATGATCAGAACACAGAGAAATTAGACAAGGCCCTTTCTGCAATCCTTCCATTATCCTCACAACATCCTGAATATGGTATCCCTACTCCAATACTCGAAGCAGATGCAAGAGCAAAGATAACCACCAACGAAGCGCGACTAATCATTGACAGGCTCATGGCGCTTTCTGGACTCACCTATCTGACACTTGAAAAAAGGCGCTCAAGAAATCCCTTTGGAGGCTAATCTATGTCTGAATACTCAGTGTCTACACGACTTGGAACAGTTGTTTCAACTGACTTAGGTCCCAATGTTATGGAATTCTCATTTGTTCTTGAGGGTGGTCCCCGAGAAATCATTGCTCGTCGTGGCGAGTTTGTATCTGTTGTCACTGATGCTGGTACGGTGATTGCCAGAGTTCAAGATTTTGTGCGTACGAACCGCTACTACCAGCATGCAGAAGCTGTTCGCGAGTACCAGTCACGAGGTGAGCCTCTGCGTTCGATATTTCCTACCGATCGTTGGCAGTATACAATAGCCAAAGCAAGAGTACTGGGGCTCTGGAGTAATGGTCGCACAGTCAGACCATATTTTGCAGTCTCTCCTGGAGCAGTTGTCAGAAAAGTAGATGAGGATATTCTTGCCTCCTTCCTTAAGTTAGATTTAGAGAAAGGTCTTCATTTAGGACAATTGGCATATCAAAATCTTGAGTTTGCTCCATCGCTTGATCGTCTTCTATCTAAGCATCTTGCGATTCTTGCTATGAGTGGAGCTGGAAAATCATACTTTGTATCAGTTCTACTGGAGGAGCTGCTCTCGCGATCAAAAGAAAGAGGTCGTCTCTCTGCTGTTGTTATAGATGTTCACGGAGAATATACCTATCTGAAAGATATTACTCCTGAATCACTTGGATTACCCAAAGGACAAATCGAAATAGAACACATCCGAGGATCACATTTCCAGATTCCTGCCCAGATGCTCTCAGCCGAAGCTATCGGTGCTCTTGTTTCAGACATGAGTTCGATTCAGATCCGAGATTTACGACGAGTCTTGTCTGAAATGAAGAACTCAATGAAAGAAGGATACACATTAGCAAGCATCGTTGACTTCGTACAAAATGATGAAAAAATCAGCAAGAATACGCGTGAAGCTCTATCTGGGTGGCTAATCAATCTCGATGAAACTGGACTTTTTGGAAAGGAAGCTGTACCAAATATCAAAACTGTAGTAAGACCAGGAAAAATCACCATGATTGATCTGAGTGATTTTATCAGTCTCAAGAAGAAACAAATCATTGTTTCTTATCTCGCCAATGAGCTTCTCTATCTTAGGAGACGTGAAGCAATTCCGCCATTTTTATTGGTCCTTGAGGAAGCTCATCAGTTCTGTCCTGAGAGTAGGCATGAGCTCGCGCTTCCAAAGAGCCGCATTGAAACAATTGCACGAGAAGGAAGAAAATTCTATGCTCTTCTCTGTCTGATTTCTCAGAGGCCTGTGAAACTATCTACTACAGTCCTAAGTCAGTGTAGCAACCAAGCTATCTTTAGGTGCACTAACCCATACGACTTGGATCATATTGGTAAATCAAGCGAAGGAATTGACCGTCCGTCTCTTGATGCGATAACTACCCTTGAAATTGGAGAGGCATTATTTGTCGGTGAAACTGTTTCAGTTCCTACCTTCGTTAAAATTCGTCCAAGGAAGTTTGAACCAACCGGTGTTATCAAGAGCTTGTCAGAAGCCGTAAAAAAGAACGATAAATGATGTATCTCCCCACAATCCTGATAAGACCAAAAAAGAAGTTCCACTTGGATAAGACAAGAAACAAACAGGGGTCATTAGCCATTGTCTGAAGAAGATCTCAATGATATACGACAACTAATAGAAGCTATGCAATCAAACCTTGTGGAGCTTTTTGATCAGCTTCGTGAACTACGTAGCCGCTTGAATCTTGTTTCTGATATGGCAACCGATGCATCTCCATCAATTCTTCCTTTGTTCTCCGAGGTTAGAACACCCAATTCAGACAAAATTGGTACTGTATCCACACATGCGGATGAAGATGGTGAATTATCCTCTCTTGGGAAAAATGATGAAGAACCAGCTGTAATGGAGATACCTGATGACTCAGATAATGGTGCTAATGCAAAGGTGAATAGAGTCCTTGATCCAATAGCGCACGAGCTTCGTACTGGAGAGGCACCTGCAGAAATAATCTATGAATATTTACAAGCTGCACGAGAATACCTAATCGATGATGACGATGTCGAGTCCCAAAAAGGAAAGGTCGCCAGAGACATGGATATTGTTCTCAACTTTCTAAAAGCACGTGGAAAGAAAACAATTCGCCCAGATGAACGTGATAACATTCTGAAAAGAATTCGTCGATGGAAAGCTCACTTGGCTGTTTAAACTGTCTTCCAATGGACTGAACGCTTTCTGATGTTGATCGACTAAGAGGTCTATTCCAAGTCTATGATAATGCGTTTAACCTTGGTCCATGAGATTTTCTTGAGACCGTGCTGACCGGGTTCGTATCTACAATCCAGTAAATCAGCATCCTTTAAGATTTTAATCTGAGCACTAGCATTGGCTTCGGTTCCACCGAGGTGTCTAGCTACTCGTGTCACGTCTTTCTCTCCTTGAAGTAGAATCTTCAAGACTTTTAGCCTAGTCCCAGATGAAAGAGCTCGTCCAATTCGCAAAATTGCATCGTCGTTGTTAATTTCAAGTGTTTCGGACAGTTGATACACCTCGAATGAGTGTTGGCTGTTGCTCAAGCAGGACTTTATTATACTTGTTGTTTGAGGATGGTCTGGTCTCTCTATTGTACAAGAATGAACCAACAAATAGGTTCAATACCTCTTTTTTTGTCATAAGACTGAGTGCTGAGCCCAATGGGCGACGATGATGTGTTCATCATAGGATTCGATATACTTCCTTCACATAGTGCAAGTTCGAAAAGAGCTCCGAAATTTGCTTGTGTAATTACTAGAGATGAAACAGTTCTGAATGAATATCCCGAAATATCTAGAGGAGCATTACTGAAGTTAGTTCGTGAAGTTGCGCCTAAATGGTTGTGCACAGACAATGTTTTCGAAATTGTTCCCGACACAAAGTCGCTATTTCATCTTGTAAACAGAATTCCCACAGAAACTAGAATTGTACAGGTAACAGGAGTTCCTCCTCATCAAACACCCCTCAAGATCTTGGCGAAGCGCCATGGTCTAATCTCTCGGGGCAAGCCTTCTCCACTGGAATCTGCTCGTCTTGCTGCTCAGTTAGCAGCCAGAGGGGTTGGTTATTCTCTAGAATGCTTTGGTGAGCAGACTGAAATCAAAGTGACTCGAGGCCGCAAACCCGGAAGAGGAGGGCAGAGCGCGAATAGGTACCGTCGTAGAGTTCACTCACAGATACAGCAGATGACCCGCCATATTGAGTCACAACTGAAGGCTGCTGAAATCGATTATGACCTTGATGTTCGTACATCTGATTTTGGATATGCAAGCGCTCGTCTCGTCACATATGCACCTTTACCAGCTGTTCGTAGTCTTGTTGAAGCAAAGCGAGGCGGAGATTTCAACATAATCATCTCTCCCGTTCGAAAAAGAGTGGAGTTCCTTTCCCTTGAACCTCGCTCTACCGTATCAGATTTGAAACCCAAATACTTCATACTAGGTATTGACCCTGGAACTACTGCTGCATATTGTCTTCTGACATTAAATGGGAAAATCCGTGTTTTGAGAAGCAAAAAGGGTCTTACAAGAGCAGACATCATTAGGGAGGTATATGAAGAAGGGATTCCTGTAATCGTGGCATCGGATGTACCGCAGGCTCCTCATCTTATCGAAAAGATAGCTAGTACTGTTAATGCAGCAGTTTTCACCCCTAAAAGACCAATTTCAGTTGCTAATAAACAGGAGTTGTCGCGAGAATACGGAACTGATATGAAGATTCGGAATGCCCATGAGCGCGATGCACTTACTGCAGCGGTTTATGCCTATAGAAACATGCTTCCTAAACTTGAGCAGATTGACAGAATGGTTCACGATGAACAATTGACCTTAGACCGTAACCATCTCAAAGCTTTGGTCATAAAGGGGTCTTCAATCAATGAAGCTCTGTCCATCATAGAAAGTGAAGAACTAGAACCTGTTGAGAGTGTTCCAGAACAACCAAGGGTCGAAGAGGAAACATTGACACAGGAACGATTTGATGCTTTACGGTCAAAAACGGAGCATCTAGAATCTGAAAATAAAGTACTTGCAGAAAGGATTGATGATCTGAAACGGTTTGTTGAATATCTGAAATTCAGAGAGAGTGAACTTTCAGACAGCCTTGAGATTGTAAGTCGTGAGAACTACTGGAAAATCAAACGAGACCGCGAATTAGTGAAGGCTAAATCAACGCTGAAAAAAACAAAGAGAGAGTCAACCTCACTCAAGAAGCAAGTGGAAACTCTAGGTAACCGTCTTGAACGTCTAAAAGGAGTAAAACGTCTAGAGATACGTGGAGATATGCTCGCAGTCAAAGTGATCCCTCACTTCACACGAGAAAGCATCGATGAATTCGTTAGAAAGGTAGGTCTAAAGAGTGGTGATGTTGTTTTATTCGAGGACGCGTCAGGGGGAGGTCCACAGACAGCCGGTCTATTGATTGAGCGTGAGATTCGGGCTGTTGTTGTGGACACACCACTCTCTCATCTCTCACAAGAAGAGCTGATTAAAGCCCTTATTCCAGTGATTGATGCCAAAGAGGTGGAGCTCCAACGAGTTGATGAATTTGCCTTCATCAGCCGTAGCAAGTTCAATCAACAGCTCCAGACTTTTATCAAGACTGTACGTGAACAGGCTAGACAAAAAGGAGAGGAGCATCTGATAGAGCTAGTCGAACGATATCGCCGCGAGATTGAGCGATGAAAACTCATTACCTGAATTCACTCAGGAATCTGAATCCAAAGAATATTATTGCCTCTTATCAACACCTGCCCATACTTGGCGCTAATCTGATCCTCTTCAAGTTCTTCTGCATCTGCAAGTGTGAGATTCATATACATGTCGCATCTTGTTAGGCGCCCTCGGAAGATCCTCTGGTCTTTCAATTTAATCGAAACAATATCGTTGAGTTGTTGTTCTAAGGCTTTTATTGGCATTTTCTCAGGCACTCAGGACACCTCTGATGAGAGCCTCTATGAGTGCATTATAAAGCCTTTGCTAGATGATGATTTCCAACATGGTCCAAGCGTAAGAGTCAACTTGCGATGACATACAACATTTGTCTAGAATATCTCGTTCCAGGTAAGCAAAAATGACATTATACTGTCTAGGCATTGAAGGAACTGCCCACTCATTTGGGGCTGGAATTGTGACTAGTGAGGGAAAGGTTCTTTCAAATGAGTGGGATATGCTAAAACCAGCTCAAGGTGGAATTCATCCGCGGGAAGCCAGTCGCCATCATTCGGAACTAGGTCCTGGGTTAATCAAGGACTCTGTCCAGAAAGCTGGTATACATTTTAAGGACATTAATCTCGTTGCTTTCTCACGAGGCCCTGGTCTAGGACCATGTTTGAGGACTACAGCAACGATTGCTAGAACTCTCTCTCTCAAACTAGCTGTCCCACTCGTTGATGTCAATCACTGCGTTGCCCATATTGAAATTGGTTGCCTTGAATCTAGATTTAACGACCCAGTGACTGTCTACGTTTCCGGTGGAAACACACAGGTTATTGCTTTTGCAGGAGGTCGATTTAGAACATTTGGCGAAACGCTGGATATAGCAATCGGAAACATGCTAGATGTGCTTGCTCGGGAGTTAGGGATGCCCTTTCCCGGAGGTCCTATTGTTGAAAGGGAAGCAAAGAAAGGTAGTAACTTCTACGACCTTCCCTACTCCGTGAAAGGAATGGACTTAAGCTATTCAGGTATGTTGACTGCTGCAAAAAAGTTGCACTCAGAAGGCGTTTCAATCTCGGACATATGTTATAGTGTACAAGAAACATCATTCGGAATGTTAGCAGAGATTGCTGAACGAGCAATCGCGCATACCAAGAAGAACGAGCTCCTTTTGACAGGCGGCGTGGCCCGTAATAACCGTCTTACTGAGATACTGTCAGGTGTTGCTAAAAGACATGAGGCAACGTTTCACCGTGTTTCTCCATCACTGGCTGGAGACCAAGGTGCAATGATTGCTTGGAATGGGATTCTTCAGTATAAATCAGGTCGTAGAATTAAGGTGGAGGACTCTCATGTACTGCCCAAATGGCGTACTGATGACCAAGATATACTATGGAGATAGGCATATTGAAACAAGTACTAGCCAAAGGTGCTGAGTCTGTTATCTACAAGATGGACCAGTGGGGAGACCCTTATGTTCTAAAATGGCGTCAGAGTAAACCGTACCTTCTTCCAGACATAGACATGCAACTCAGAAAATCACGGACCAGTAGAGAGTGCAAAATGCTAACAGCGGCAAGAGCGCTCGGAGTTCCTACGCCGGCTGTATATTTCGTCGACCTAAATAAATACACAATCCTAATGGATTTCATACCAGGTATTCAATTGAAGGAGTTGGCAGAAAAAGCATCTCAATCAGTCCTCCTTTCTCTTAGTCGTGATTTCGGGAAACTAATCGCCCTACTACATGAAGGAAATATTGTCCATGGCGATCCAACAACCAGTAATGTCATTGTAAGCAACAACTCCCGACTGTGGATTGTTGATTTCGGTCTCTCAGAATCAAACGCAACTGTAGAGATGAAAGGTGTGGATTTACATCTGATTCATAGAGCATTGGAAACCACCCATTGGGAGGTTCAGGAGAAGATGTTGGAAGCAACGCTTGAAGGCTATATTGGTGTTCTAGGAAGCTCGGCAGAACCAATATTGTCAAGAATGAAAGAAATCCGAGAGCGGGGAAGATACCATTGATTCACTCACGCACAACATTGTGAACCAGAATCACTCGTCACAAGGTAATCTTTATATCCACAGCTTTGGGCCATGTGGCAGACCCGGTTTTTGAGGGTACCTACGGACTTAGAGGTAGTTCCAATGGCTAGAATGCACACAAGACGAAGGGGCCAATCGAGCAGTAAGCGGCCCTCCACATTGACAATCCCTGAGTGGATGGAGAAGGAAAAAGATGCTCAGTGGGTGGAAACAAAAGTCATTGAACTTGCCAAGGCTGGAAACACTCCTTCAATGATAGGCAAAATCCTCAGGGATCAATATGGCGTACCTCTAGTTCGAATGATTACTGGTAAACGTGTCATGGACATTCTTCGTGAAAATGATCTTGAGCGAAGTGTTCCAGAGGACCTCCGGAACATGATCGCAAAGGCCGCGACAATCCGAAGGCACTTGGAAGAAAACAAGACGGATTTTGTATCCAAACGAGGGCTTCAGCTAGCTGAAAGCAAAATCCATAGACTCTCAAAGTACTATCGGAAGAAGAAGATACTCCCAGCTGACTGGAAATATAGTCCCGACCAAGCTGCCGTACTTTTGAGATAGTTTTATCATGCACGACAAACCCGTTTTCGTGAAATGAGTAAAAAAAGACATGGTTCTATATCTCTCAAGTCACTGAAAAATCAGTGTGCAGAGATTGGTTTTAAGAATGACAACCAAACAGTCTTAGTTTCTTCTCCTGATACAAGATCAACGCTAGCCACAGCTCTACTATGTAGAGGAATTATGAAATCTGGAGGGAAATTCCATGTATCATTTGAACATCCTATAATAAGCTTGGATAGAGTGATTGAACTTCGTTCATTGCATGAATCTGCTAATTTGATTTTTGTTGGAATTGATACCCTAGGAAAGAAAAGAATCCGTAAAGGGAAGAGCTATCCAATCTTCTTGGGTGGAGCTTCTCAATCTGAACAGGTAGAATCATTGACATGTGGAACAACGGAAACAGTATCTGCTGCTGGTTATCTGTTTTCAGAACAACTACTTAGCGCCAATGACTATGACTTACAGATAGCTGCTGGAGCTATCCTACTTAGTACCGAACCAGCTAAGCTTACTCAGAAGGTTGATGATGAGATTGTCAAGAAAGCCAAAGAAAAGAAGCTAATTGAAGAACGCAAGGGAGTCAGACTATTCGGCTTTGGGTTTCTGCCTCTTGATGAATTATTCCACTACAACACACGTCCTTTCATCCTTGGTTTAAGTGGAAACCAAAAAGCCTGTGACTCTTTACTCAACGAAGCTGAAATTCCAGTCACTAAGCTTCATAGTCCAATGAGTGAACTGAGTAACAAGGAAGCTCAAAGTCTGACGCAACATCTAACATCTAGGTTACTTGCTGAATTTGGACCAAGCATAATAGCTCAGATTATGGGGACTGACTATATTCTATTGTTGGAAGCCGAAAACAGTCCGCTCCGATATCTGTCAGGGCTGGAGGCCATTGCAGAAACCTCATGGGCTCGACAAGAACAAGGAGCTGCAATGAGCATTTGGATTGGGGACAGGGGAAGAGCCCTACGGAATGTAATAGACATATACCTGAGCCATCACAAAGATGTCATCTCAACAATAGAACGACTACAAACAAAACTCAAGGGCATTTCCACTGAAACAAGCACCTCAATTGAAGTTGCAGGAGTCCAGAGTGAAATATTGACCGATGTAGGTCGTGTCATACTCCAGAGTGGTATTGCCAATCAAGAACGTCCCCTTCTGATTAATAGTGATGAATCAACTATCGCAATTTGGACAGATGAAAACATAGACACAAAGGCTGCTCTTCAAACCCTACGAAATCAAGGTCTAGATCCAATACTGACATCAACAAAGTCGCTTTTGTTCAGGAAACTCCCGAAAGAATCGCAAGCAGATGTCCTCGATTCATTAGGTTCAGCAACAGAGAAGGAGATTCTCTCGTGATCGTACGAATTCAGCTTCACTTCAGCTCTGATGAAGAAGCAAGACGGACACTCTCTGCAATATCTCCAGATAACTCTCCATTACCAGAAGGTCTCTGCATTGAATGCTCACTTGAAGATCATAGGCTAGATATCACAATACAATCTACACGTAGCTTGGAAAGTCTTGCTGCAACGCTTGAGGATATAATGAGCGCCATAGACTTATCGTTGAGAACATCAGTATCCACTGATTAAACCAGAAAATCAAGTTGCTTCAGAACCGGTTTCCGTCGACATCGCCAATTCATCAAAGATCGTCTGGGCTTTCAAACGCGACTCATCAGCCATCTCCTGAGTAATGAAGCCTCGCTGGACTGCTCTTTTCAGAAGATGTTGATCTATTATACGAGGCTCTTCCGTGATTGGTGCTTTCACCACATCAATCTCCAGGTCAATATACCGGACTCTCCCTGGACTGTTTCCGTTGCTTGGGTAGACCTCGACCCCTGTGTTAATGTTGACGTATGTGCCTTTGATATGTCCATCACGCGAGAAATAATCTGTCACCAGCGAAAGCGCACCAGGGATTACCTGAGTCAATGCATAGTCCCCCTCACTACTTACCACATCAACACCCTCATAGCTGTCTTGATTCATCTTTAGTTTACGATTTGTGTGTCTGAACTGTCTTCTGATTACGAATCCCTTGGAAGTTGTTTCAATAATCCTTCCTCTAGAAAGTACGATATTTCTACCGTCCAATTTTACATGTTCAATGTTGACCGAATCATCAACTCGAGGCAAGTCCCGTGATACAACCTTTTCAAGTTTTGAGGTAATATAGCTCCGCTCCTCAGGACGGTCTTCGATAATCATCTCTGCCAAATCAACAAGTGACGCATATCCAGCGCTTTTGTAGAAGTGGTGGTGTTTCAATGTTGGTTTGATTTTTGCCCGAGTCTTGTCAAGTGCGTCTTTTACTTCCAAAGGAAACTCGATGTCCGCATTACTGGTTCCTTCAAAAAGAACACCAGCTTCATCGAGATCATTGAATTTTTTGAAAACCTGTTGTGCCGTATCCAGAAGGTCATCCACCTCATTACGCAGCTCTTCTTCGGTGAGTTTCTCTGCTGCTGTTCTCCATAGCACTCCCCAATTCTCTGTGTGCTCACGAATCTTACGCCCAAGAGACAATAGGTTCCTCCGGGACTCCTGATCCTTAATCTTTGTACTGAGACGTATTACGGGTTCAGGAAGAAGAACAGCGGCTTGTCCAGGAATTGTAATACTTGAGGAGAGAACTGGCGCTTTTCGTCCATAATCGTGAGCTCGTATTTGGACCATTATCGGCTGCCCTTTCTTGAGTCCTCTATCAGGAAGTAGCCCTGAGATTGCGCCTAAGTCTACCTTCGTCTGTCCGGTCCGGTCATCCTTTCCTAGAACAATTCCCTTGTATACTGAGCTCTTAGCGACCCTTGGGGTTCTGGTTATGACACCTCCCAATCTCCGACGTAAAACGTCGGTTAAGCGAGTCAACACGGATTCATATGCAATTGCCACTATTCCTTGAAGGTCACTTCTATCCCATATATCGACATCTGGAATATCGCTGCGATAAGGAAGCCCGAACCTTCTTGCCACCTCTGGCGTAGGCTGCACAATATCAAAGTGATTTTGCAGCAATATCTGCGTCAATGACTGTGAATAGATTCCTCTTATCCTCGCCTTAATCATGGGCAAACACTGACCCGGGAAATGGGTGCCATCACGCTGTTTTGTCACGGTCTGGCTGATTTTGTTGAATCACCACTACGTACCAAACAGAGCTAGTCACGAATTGGCTCTAGCAAGCTGGATACGTGCCAAATCTTAGTCCGAGCATGGTTTGGGCAGTTCGGGTCCTGGCTTGGCTCATCCAAGATTGATATCGCATTCTGCGCTCTCACGGCTGGAGAGTCAATTTCGTTCTCAAGAACAGTGATTGCCTCATTGGCTGCGCGCCTTATATTCCTGGGAACTGAAGAATCCTCCGAAATTTGTTTTAGGAGGTGTTTAGACTGGTCTATGCTCTTCTGTGTTTCGGGGTCCAAAGGACTCACCTCTGAATGGTCTTTACGCACAAACGGAGTGCGAACAACGAGTGCCTTTCACCGAATTAACCATATCAACGTTTTCATCAGACCTACCGAGTTCACGAGTATCTCTCTCACCCTCAGACAGCCTCTACAGTAATGCAGATTCTCTTATATCCTAACAACTTCTTGTTTCTGAGTGAGGACTATGAGTGACAAAGATGATGCGTCTGTAAAAAGAATGGCACAGCTTCTGCGACAAGGAGCCACAATGCTTGCCGATGCTTGCCCTCAGTGTGGGTCTCCATTGTTGAAGGTGAAAGATGACATCTATTGTGCTAAGTGTGATAGACGAATAGTATACGCCCAATCCGATGAGGAAGTGGAAGCTCAAGCTGTGAAGACACTGATTCCAGAGCTACGGGAGACCCTGATCAACAAATTGAAAGCTCTCAACGAGGTAGTCGATAGAGAAACAGACACCGAAGCTCTCACTAAGCTTGCTAACCTAATGGTACTGCTACTACAGGCGCTTCACAAGCTTGAAGGCATTGACAAATAGTAGCGAAAGGTCACTCTCACTTTTCCTTCTCAGCAGTAGTGCCTCTTCGTAGTCTAGCCCTTCTGACTTTGACCTCTTCCGGTCCCTTGAGTACCTTGCTCTTTCTGATTTCGGACTCACGAATTGGGATTATCTTTCTCACGTCTTCGCGAACCTCTGCCGCAAGATCACCAAGAACGACTTTAGTGACAAGCTCGTCGAAAACATGCTTCTTTGCGTGAGCACGAATGACCTTCTCAATTGCCTTTCTGACTGCATGTTCTTGGCTTGTCTTTGCCCGAGTGGTTGTGAAGACAATGACTGAAATACGCATTAGATAGTCGTCTTTGGTCAGGATGGGGCCAATCCAGTCAATCCTAGATGTGCCTCTTCGTACTAATCCTCTAAGATAGTCTGAACTCCACTCGTGCCCATAGAACACAGTCTTCGCCTGTTGCCCTGCAACTTCCACTATCTTGAATCGCAGTTTGACGTGAATCCTATCAAAGTCCCCTGTTATGTCGTAGAGTGTGGGCTGAACGGTCCTTCCAACCAGTTGCTCAGGACTACCTGCAGGAGTTCTACCGATATCCTTGTTTTCGAAATAGTCCGGTGCAAGAATCTGGTACCAGATCTTCTCTCGCCACTTATCTCTGGTCCTTGCCGCTGTTTGTCTACTTTTTGAGGACATCTGAATATCACACTCATGCTGGAAAATCCAGAAAATCATGGATTGCTCCGGGGCTGTTGCCTACAGAAACGCGCCGACAACTAATGAGTCTAATAAAAACATTGTGACGTGTCCCGATACAGATGGCAAAACTAGATATGACATTCGTGTTTCCTCAGTTGTGAGATGCATCACATGGACGAAAAAACTTGCATAAAATGCGGATTCAATGAGGTCGCTCTGGTCAGAAAGGAGATGTTTGGAGCCGGCAAGTACAGAAAGAAATGGCGTTGTCCACGTTGCAACCACACTTGGGAAACCGTAGAGGACTGAAAGATACAAAACGGTTAAAACTGGTCGGTTGACCATCCTGTTTCACTTATGCGGAGGTTGCCAAGCCAGGTCAAAGGCGTTGGGTTTAGGTCCCAATCTTGTAGAAGTTCGCGAGTTCGAATCTCGCCCTCCGCACCATTCTTTTTCTATGATTTGCAAAAAGCTTATGGACCTTTGGTCGCCATATGCAGAAAACAGGGGAGTGTACCGTAGTGACATATGTTCCAGCTCCAATTTTAGACTACAGTTTCTTGATACTAGGTACTATGATTCTTGTTGGTTTACCACTTGGGATGCTTGTAAAACGAAGAGGGAATTTGGATTATCAGTTGATTATCATTTTAGTATCGTTGATTGTTGGTTCATCAGTAGTTATGATCGAATATGTTCGCCTAGTCAACTGGTGTTACAGTCTGGAACGAATGCCTTTTGGACTAGCTGTTGGCTGCGAAAATTTCCTCCCCTGTATCCAATCTTCAGTGTTAATCGGACTTGCATTAGCAATCATGATGGCTTGTTTTGTGAATCGAAGATAATTACGAGAGAATTCTTGTAGAAGTTCGCG
The DNA here is from genome assembly GCA_011364905.1 of Candidatus Thorarchaeota archaeon. Taxonomy (GTDB): domain Archaea; phylum Asgardarchaeota; class Thorarchaeia; order Thorarchaeales; family Thorarchaeaceae; genus SMTZ1-45. The sequence continues at coordinate 41,396 of RDNZ01000012.1, read as the reverse complement.
AGTTCGAATCTCGCCCTCCGCACCATTTTCAATGCTCGATTCTTACGTTCTTCTTTTGCAGATGACTATCCATGCTACTACAGTGACCAAAAGAGTACATCCAACTACGATTACAGCTCTCCGCATCCATAATGGATGCAAATTAGTGATGAGCGTGCCTCCTAAAAGAAAAAGCACAACTTCCATTGCAATCAGTGTTTTCATCAAAGAACAAAATTTTGGTTGTTCCATGAGCCACTCCTCCTGCTTCAATTAAGATCTCCAACTTTATCAAATCTTTCTAAACAATAACTCTTCAACAAACCTCATTATCTGGTTGTTTTCGTGTTTTGCCGGGATTATCATGAAGTATATGTTTCTAGCAACTGATGAAAACAAGATGCAGCTTTATCACCTGCTTTTGAACGCAATCAACTTCCATGAAAATGGACACGAAGTCACTACTGTTCTAGAGTGTGCTTCTCCAAAGCTACTGATTGGAATAGCAGATGGTTCAATCAAACTCCCAGTCTTTGACAAAGCAATGGAATTTGGTATCATTGACCATGCGTGCAAAGCGTGCACTGCTACATTCAAGGCCACAGAGGCTGCAGAAAAACTTGGAGTCCCACTAAAGGGTGAACTAAAAGGTCACAGCAATCTTCTGAAATTCGCTGAGGCAGGATTCTCAATCATCACATTCTGACCTGCAGACAAAACTCTCTATGATCGTAATGTGCTTGCATGACTCTTGGCTGCTGCAGCGTCATCATGTTTCCCTTGGGCTTTCAATGCGATTCCTAGAAGATCCCAAGCTTCTGGCATTCGAGGTGCCATCTCAGTCACTTTTCGGAAAGCCTTCTCTGATTCCTCAGCTTGTCCATTTCTTAAGAGGGTCATTCCCAGGACCATCCATCCTTCAAAGAAGTTGGGATTCAGCTCGATACTCTTAAGCGCTGCTTCCTCTGCCTCCTTATCCCTTTGCTGACCCATTAGAGTCGTACTCAGTCCACTCCATGAGGTGAAATCCTTCGGGTTGAGTTCCAGTGCCTTCCGAAAATATGGCTCTGCTTCGATGAACGCACTCTTAGCCTTGAGAACACAGCCATAGAGGTTCCAGGCCCATGCCTCCTTGTCACTCAATTCAAGTGCCCTCTGCGCTGAAACCTCTGCATCAGAGAGTTTGTTCAGAGCCAGCTGACATCTACCAAGCGAAATCCAATGTGCCGAATTCTCAGGATCGATCTCAATAAGCTTCTGAATGACCTTTTCAGCCTCAGCCATTTTTCCCTCGTTTACCAGCCTAATACTCCTCTCCCATAGGTCAAATCGGTCATCAGAGTTCATCTTGCATCTCACTCCTTTGGTTCTTACAGGAGAAGAAGCTGGTTCTATTTCAATGATTGGACTAAGTTGACAGCAAGAGTGAATCTTGAACATTCTGAAGCCACATGAACCGGGATTTCCTTAGTCGTTCCATGAAAGAAGAAATGGCGCCGGGGATGGGACTCGAACCCATGAGTCCAGAGACAGCGGTTTCCTCGTTAAAGCAGATATTTCGAGACCGCCTCCGTAGCCGCTTGGATACCCCGGCTTGCACTACATTTTGTCAGACTGAGGCTATTGGATTTAATCTTACCGTCACTGGAGTTCTTCGAGAACCTGCTCCATTATCCGCTTAGCAATCTTAGTAATCTTGTCCAGTGTCTGTTGTGATTTTGCTCCAACATAGAGTCTCGCTTTTGGTTCAGTCCCAGACACTCTAATCAGAACATAGGAACCATCCTTGTAATCAACTCGAACACCGTCCACCTCGAGAACCTTTTCCACGCCACTAATCTCAGGAACAAGCAACTCCTTTACTCGCGGTAGGAATAGTTTCTTTATTTTGTCTGGACATGGAACAAAGTCTCTCAGAATTGGGTATTTGGGAACTGTTTCCATCAGCTTCATGCAACTGCCATCACCAAGCTCATCCACAAGTTGTGCAAAACGACCTGCACCTGTGATTCCATCCATCCAGCAACCATACTTGGTGAATATTGGTTTCCAGGGTTCTGAGGCAAATATCACGTTCTTTCCGTCTTCAGTCTCTAGAAACTCTTGAAGAGAGCCTAGAGGCATTCTGACCACAGATCCTCCTACTGACTTGACAATCTCATCAATCACACTAGAGGTGTCAATTGATGTAAGAACAATTCCTCCTCCGTTTCTCTCAACCTCATCTCTAGCAAAGACTGCTATAACACGGTTCTGATCAACAAACTCTCCCTCTTCATCAATCACCGCCAATCTATCACCGTCGCCGTCATGACACATTGTCACCGCAAAATCTGACTCTGCAGCCATTTTCATTGCATCACCCAGGTTTCTGGGTGATGGCTCAGGAAGTCTACCCGGAAAATGACCATCCTGATGGGAGTTCATGGTTGTCACTGCAAACCCGAGAGCCTCAAGAAGCTCTGGTGTGTACTCTGTGGCAGCCCCATTTGCCAAGTCGACCAAGACTTTCGTACCAGTGCTTACTCCACCTCTACTCAAAAGGAACTTCTTTGCTTTTGCCAAGTAGTTTCCTTTGATGTTCTCCACCGAGATTTTTCCAATCTTGTCCCAAGAAGCAACATGGTATTCCTTCTTGTGCACTGAGTCTTCTAAGAACACCTCTTGATCCCTGATGAATTCTCGGCCTGATGAAAAGAATTTGAATCCATTGTCAGTTGGCGGGTTATGACTGGCTGTTATAATGACTGAAGAAGAAATCCCTTCGACAGTACTATAGTATGCCACGGTCGGCATTGGTGTAATCCCCAAGTCGTGGGCATTGATTCCCGTCGAAATCAGACCGCTAATAAAAGCGTTTTTCAGCATCTCACGCGAAGTTCGAGCATCTGTACCGACTCCCACTATACCTTTTCCATCAAGAAATGAGCCAAGTGCTCGACCTAGTCCCAGTGCTAGGTCAGGAGTTGTCAATTCAATAATAGATCCTCGAATACCTGATGTGCCAAACAATTTCTCAGTCATATTCATTCCTCTAGCTTTGTGGCAGTGCCAGGTCCACAATGTCTTTCGCAGCCTCACCCATTCGCAGCAGACTGTCCACGACTAGGACCTGAGTCTGTGGCTGCCCGTTTGGAGTTGCAACGATGTGTTGCCTGAGTTTTCCTGTCTCAGATATCAAATCTCTCTCGGCTTCAATTACTGATCTTACCTTTTTTGAATTGAACTTGAAAAGGTTGTTGAAAGCATCTGTGAACATGTTGGTCACTTTCTCTACTATAGGTTCAATCTTCTTCTTCAAAGAGGTGTCGATAGGAACATCAACTTTCCTTGCAATATCAACAGCCAAGTCTGCTATTCTCTCAATATACTGAGCTGCAAGACGGAAGTCAAGTGCTTCAACAGGTGTAATATTCATCAGTTCGCTCATTCTTGGGTACTGGATGGCAGAACGTATTTCACGGACAATCAAGAAGAAAAGACGGTCAATCTCCTCATCCCTCTGTACCACTTCATTGGCCATTTCCTTGGCACCAGTGAAATAGGCTGCCATTGAGTCATGTATCATTCTTGAAGTAATAAGATGCATTCTACGCATGGCAGTGTTCACAGGCAATGTTGCAGGGTCGATAAGACATCGAAGCACTATCTGATAATCATCCTCCTCTGTCACTTCCAATGCCACAAATCGCTTGATTATACGCATGAGGTCTTCTCTCTGCTCGTTTGTGATAGGTTCCTTGCTGACGATGTGAATCTCATCAAAGCCTAGCAGATACCTGCTTGTTATTTCCCAACGCAAATTTTGTTCCATTTGTGCAGTGGTTGTTTTTCGCTCGCCAGCTTTTGGTAGACGCGGGTCAATGATCAAGCAGCCATCTTCGCGTTCTGCGACAACCACAGGATCTCCTTTGCTCAGTTTTTGTCTTACTACCCAATCTTTCGGTAGTATAATCAGAAATGAACTTCCGCTTTTTCCTCCTGTCTGTTGGAGTCTCCTGATATTGACCATTTTTCATCTCACCTGGCAAAGCGTGGCGCCAATTGAAATCTAGGCAGGCGACTTATTACATTTCCCGCGGGTCATTTTCAAGATTGATATAGCTCCTTATGGATGATGTTTAAAACGAGAAGATTGTAAATCCATAGCCGGTGACCTCTTGACATCCTCAATTCGACGCAATGTACTGAAGTTGTTGATTGAGTCAGGTCTCCAAGTGGCGCCTGAAGCACTGGAATACATTCTACTTCTGGAAACTCCGATTGAAACAGTCAAGTCCATTCTTATACCCAATGCAGACACAAAGCATCCGCCAGTTCTCTCTCGCCCATATATTGAATCACTTATCGAAAGAGTGGATACTAATCCCGCTCAAGAGGAGTCTGAAGCCACCATTAATGAGCCTACGATGACTCCCGATGATTCTATCGCTCCACCGCTTCTTGTTGATGATGAAGTCGGATGGATGTTTCGCATCGAGAAAAGCCCTGATTCTGAACAGGTGGGGTCCGAAGGTACCGTAGAAGATTTCCTAGCGCTGTTCAAGGATAGGTTCAATCGAATCAAACGAATATACATGAGTAGAATTGACACACAAAATGCAGTATCCCCTCACCTTGCTAAGCTCCGAAAAGGCTCTGCAAAACAAAGAAAGGCAATGGTCCGAGAAGGTATGCGTTCAACGCAACGTACGACTCAAACTGTTCTTGGCATCATCAAAAACAAGAGCATCTCTCAGTCACGGAATGTAATTATTGATCTGGAGGACGAAGAAGACTCGATAATCTGTATAATCCCAGCAACAAAAGAAGGACTCAAGGGACACCAGCTCTTCGAGAAGGCAAACTCCTTACTTCTTGACGAAGTCACCTGTATCTCAGGATTTGTTGATGAAAATGCCAGAATGATTGCAGATGATGTGATATTCCCTGACATTCCAACAGCCCGGGAAGTAGGCAGAGCGAAGCGAGATGTTTATGCCATGTTCATCTCCGATATTCACTGTGGTAGCAAGGAGTTCCTTGAAGACGAGTTTGACAAGTTTATCGATTGGACCAATGGGAGAGGCGTGGACGAGGAAGACAAAGCGCTCGTGAAACGAATTCGTTATCTCTTCATTGCTGGTGACATGGTGGATGGAATCAGCGTTTATCCCACACAGAGAGATGACTTGGAAATAGAAAGCATCTATGACCAATATGCGCTCTTTGCCACGAAGCTGAGCAAACTTCCCAAACAAATCAAAATCTTCTGTATTCCTGGCAACCATGATGCAGACAGACAGGCTCTACCCAAACCCCCCATCTCAAAGGAGTTTGCAAAGGCACTCTACGATCTTGGAGACCGTATAACCATGCTCGGTGATCCAAGCCAAGTCGTAGTTGAAGGCGTCAATGTCCTAATGACACATGGCGACAGCATGGATGATCTAGTGACTAGCATTCCTGGGGCTTCGTACACCGAACCTGCAATATCAATGAAAGAACTACTCAAGAAACGGCACCTTGTACCCACATATGGAGGAAAGACGGAACTTGCCCCGCTCCATAGAGACTGGATGGTGATTGACACGCCTCCTGATGTGGTACACTTTGGTCATGCTCATCACAATGCTGTTGACAATTATCGTGGTGTCCAAATCATAAACTCTGGCACATTTCAATCACAGACTGATTTTATGCGAAAACAAGGAGTAGTGCCAACTCCTGGAATAGTCACACTTATGAACCTCAGGACTGGAGTGCCTGATGTGAGATTCTTTTACGACCTCTCCCCATAGTGCGTGCGTCTAGCGGTTTCACTCAAGAATTTGTTGTGCCACCTTGTTGAGACGAGTGTCATCGTCCAGAATGACACCTATCTGTTTCTTACTGACTGCCAGCTTGATTTTCTTCGTTCTTCCATAACGACCCTTTGATATCACTGTAGTGTTGATCAGACCCAGCATGTCCAACTCTGATATCAAATCAGAAACACGCCGTTGCGTCAATGTGTCTAAAGAGAGTGCTTTTGCTATCTCTGAGTAGATGTTGTAACACTCCCCTGTGAAGATGTCTCGTTGGCCCTTAATAGCCAACACATAGACTGCAAATAGGACAGCCTTCGACTGCATTGGAAGAGTCTTGACTGTTTCAGTTATTGTATCACGCTCAATAACCTTCTGTGCTTCGCGGACATGTTCTTGAGTAACAACACTCTCACCCCTTCTCTCTGCTAGTTCCCCTGCGGTCCTCAGTAAGTCAAGTGCCCTACGTGCATCTCCATGTTCTTGAGCAGCCAATGCTCCAACGAGATTAATGACACCTTCATCACCTACAGCGTTTTTGTTGAATGCTAGTTCAACTCTTTGCTTCAAAATGCCCTTCAGTTCTACTGCATTATATGGAGAGAAGATTACCTCCTCTTCTCCAAGTGTTGACAGGACCCTCGGATCAAGCATCTCCTTGAATTTCAAGTCGTTACTAATCCCTATAATCGAAATTCTACTGTTTTCCAACTCTCCATTCATACGGGTCAGTCCATAGAGAATATCGTTGCCCTGTCCTGCGTCACGTTTCAGTAAGCTATCAACCTCGTCAAGTACGACTGTTAGAATATTAGAACTTGCATCAAGTTTACTCTTCAAGACATCTCGAATCTCATCCGTGGGAAGTCCTGTGAAGGGAACCTCCGATCCATCAGGCATGGTTGCGTCAATTTGGTCACACAAACGCTTCAAAACTCTGTAATTTGTTCCAACAATTCTGCAATTGACAAAGGCTGTCAAGGGTGCTACTATTCCACTCTCTTTTGCTTTTTTCACAAGCATATCAAGCACGTATCGAGCCACCACAGTTTTTCCTGTGCCTGTCTTTCCATAGCACAGAATGTTGGAGGGCGGAGCGCCTCTTAGTGCTGGCCCCAGGATTGATCCAATCCTACTCATCTGGTCATCTCTGTATGGTAGGCTATCTGGCACGTAAGTGGGCCTGAGAGCTGTTCTGTCTCTAAAAATAGCCTGACCTTGCAAGAATTTGTCAAATAATTTATCGAGCGGTTTCTCCATTTCATCCTCTACTCCAATCCGAATCTAACCTGAACAGTACTAACCGGGTCATAAATACTTCCATAAGAACTTGAGGCAAGTTCCAGTGGATTTCGACTGGAGCCTATGGAGCCCATGGAGCTGATAAGAGTAGGTATTACCCAGGGCTGCACCATGTATTAATAACAGAATTCATCAACCTATGCTTTTGTCCTGTGGTCAGTAAAACATCAAATGAGTGGAGTTCTTGCGCCTAAGAGATCTTGAAATCACACTTGAATCGTTGCAGAAATTAGAAGAATACAGTATGCCTCTTGAGCAGTACCCAACTCCTGCTCCAATTGCTGCCTCTGTCCTCTATGCCGCGGAGATGGAACACAAGGACATAGCCAATAGAACTGTATGCGACTTAGGTTGTGGCAATGGCGTACTGGCAATTGGAGCCGCATTACTCGGTGCAAGAAGGGTAATTGGAATTGATGTGCAAAGCAAAGCCTTAAAGGCGTCTCAAATGAACTCACGAATGCTCGGAATAGATGACATCGTAGACTGGGTTCTGGGGGATGTTCCCTCCTTACAGCTATGTTGTCCGATAGATACAGTAGTAAGTAATCCCCCGTTCGGAGTGAAAAACCGGGGTGCCGACCTGAGATTCCTGAAAACAGCTATCTCTATTGCTGATGTGATATACAGCATGCACCTCTCAAGTGAAAAGAACAGGGTTTTCCTGAGCAAAGAGATAGAGAGTCTAGGTGCTACAGTGACACAACTTGAAACATTTCAGTTTCCAATTGGTCGACTGTTTGACCATCACAAGAAAACAAAGCATTTGGTGGATGTAGATCTGTATCGCATATGTGTAAGAGCGTGAGAAGAATGGCAGATGTAAAAAGCGGCGATATTGTTGTACCAGGAGATCAGCTCTGTGTCATTGAGGAGTTGATGCCAAGCCTTGGAACCTATGAAAAGGATGGTATTGTCTATGCCGCAGCTCCTGGTAAGGTTGATATGAATCTCAAGGAACGGAGTATCAGAATTATCAGCCCCAGTGGCGGAATGAAACTTGCCCTACCTGTAAAGGGTGATATTGTATTAGGGGAGGCTACAATTGTTTTCGATCAACGGGCAGAGATTAAGATTGTCAGGATCAATGATGTGGACTATCACAGTGGTCTCATTGGTGAAATCCACATAAGCAATGTAACCAGAAGATATGTCAAGAGTATGCAGGATGTGCTCAAGCAAAATGATATTGTCCGTGCTGCAGCTCTTAATACACATGAGATTCCCGTCCAACTTACTCTTGTTGGTCCAGAGCTTGGTGTTGTGTTTGCAGAATGCGTGAAGTGCGGGAATGCCTTGACTCTTACTACTCATAACAATATGTTCTGTCTTCGTTGCGAGAACCGAGAAACTCGTGAAGTCGCGAATGATTATGGAGTAAGGTTTGGTCTTGAGGCAAGACCTGATTTGGCACCACGTAGGCGTTCCTATGATCGTCGACCGTATGGCCACGATAATCGCAGAGATCGTGGTGGCAGACGCTTTGATGGTCCTCGTGGAAGAGGAGGCGACAGACGCGATAGAAGAGGTGGAAGTCGGCAAAGAAACACTAGGAGGCGTTAGAAATGAAACCAAGAACTATTGAACATACCAAATTCGAAGTTAAATTTGAGATCGGCGGAGAGGGTCATTCATTCCCAAATCTGCTTCGCAAAACGCTCCTTGAAGAGCCTGCTGTAGAATTCGCTGGATATAATATAGAACACCCATTACTCGCTAGCCCAGTTCTGACGCTAAGGACAAAGAGGCGCCAAGCAAACGTTGTCCTAAGAGAGGCTCTTGAGAAGATGCTTGCTAGAACTGAAGAGTTTCGCAAGAAATTCACACAAGCAGTGTCAGACCACAGTGTTGACTAATCTCAAAAAAGTGGCGATCCTCATATGTGGGATACCTTTGTCCAACATAGGTCTGTTGAGGAAATCGTGAATGACAAAGGTCTAGCAAAAGTTGGAGATGGTATAGTCAACCTCTGTTACTCACTTGCTAAATCTCAAGTTCTTGGTCATGCTACCGGTGATAAGGTCCGGGACAGTGTGCTTGCACGAGCCATACGCTCTACAGAAGTTTACAGATATATCTCCCGAAGAACAGACTCTGGAAGAGCAGCTGATTCATACGAAGCTATCGTTGCCTACTTGTGGATGAAAGGTTTGGTCACAATCCAAGAAATAGTTGACAGTCTTGTACCAACATTGCGAATTGACTCCAAAACTAGCCGAAAGAGAGAAGGTGAAATTGCTGCTCTATCCTTTCAAAATTTCCTTGAACAATATATTGAATCACTACCATGAGCCCCGAAATGTACGTTGTCGTAATGCTTAATTGAAATCTAAACGCTGCAGCAGAGAAGTGAATCCTTCATGGAATTTTGTGAAAAATGTGGTGCAATGATGGTGCCTACAACAGAAGATGATGGTACTAGAGTCTTGAAATGCCGTAGTTGTGGACACACTAAGAATTTGGAAGGACAACTAACAGTCTCCCAAAACATCGAAAAGACTCCACGTGACAAAATAGTCGTGGTGGAGGATGACTCCATTCCCATGCCTGTGACAAAGGAAACATGTCCAAAATGTGGAAATACGGAGGCCTATTATTGGACGCTCCAAACAAGAAGAGGCGATGAAGGCGCCACAGAATTCTATAGATGCACAGTGTGTAAACACACTTGGAGACATTATTGACCCAACATATAACTGAATGGAATACACTCAGAAACAAAACTGACAAGTTTATAGCCCCCGAGTCTTGCATCGTAATTGAACTATCGTTCTATCGCTCTAGCAGACTATATGGAGTAACAAAGTTGACCGAAGAGAAGAGTTTCCCCCGACGCAAGCCATCTAAACTCACTATTATTCGGGATCTGTCCTCAGACATAACTGACCCTGTACGAATTATGGGCATCGTTGTAGATGTCAGTCCCGGACTAGCTGTAGTACAAGACATATACGATGATGTAAAGAACGCAGGGAAAATCCAGGTTAGTTTCGAAGGTTCTCTTGAATTGAGCAAGAGATACCTCTTCATTGGCGAGGTTACAGAAAAAACAACTGAGAGCGGAAAAGAGCTGAGATTCAACGCATCACTTGCTCACGACATCGACAAGCTGGATGTTGCACTCTATAGGGAAGTCCGAGAGATGGAGGGAAAAGTGACTAGAGCGATGAGTGGATGAAGGCGAGGCAGGATGTTTCGTGCGACTCTTAATAGCAGCAAGGCGTGGAAGCAAATTGTTGATGCTGTTGCAACCCTATTGACAGAAGCACATTTTCTAATCAAAGATGATGGGTTTTCATTGATCCAGTATGACTCATCAAGAGCTGCTATGATTGATCTTTATCTTCCCTCAAGTATATTTCAAGAGTATCACTGCAAGGGCGAACACAATCTGAGTCTAGGATTGGATGAGCTGACAAAAGTGAGCAAAAGAATGGCTGGAGATGACAAACTAGAATTCAACCTTGACGAAACTCAGAACCGCTTTGAAATCAGAATGATTAGCCAGGCTGAACGGACATTCAAGATTCAGCTGCTTACTCCACCTGAAGAGAAGACTCAGAAGATAAGGTCCTCATTTGAAATAAGAGCTGAAATGTTCTCTGATACTTTCAAACAAGTGGTCAAGGACATTGGTGTTGTTTCCAATCACATGAAGATTACAGCAACACAGGACTCATTGTCCTTTGGAGGAATGGGGGATGCCGGTGAGGCCCAAGTTTCACTGACGCTTGGAGAAGACTCTCTTCTTCATGAATTAGAGGTGAAACAGAGTGGCACTTCGATGTACGCGCTCAGCTATCTTACTGAAATCGCCAAGGCAATCTCAAGTGATAGTTTGACTCTCCGAATGACAGAGAACAAACCAGTGATGCTTGAGTTTCCTATAGCAGAAAGTGGATTGATAAAGTTCCTATTGGCCCCTCGTATAGAAAGAAGGTAGCTATAATCTTGTGTGTTCTACCTATAAAGCAAAGACCAAAACCACCGAGAAGTACATTTTAAATGCAGAATCCATTCTGAGAATCTAGTCCAAAGATAATGAACGATACTTGACCACTCGGATGATGTTCATCATCTGGGTCTATTAAGGTCAGTTCGTAACCAAAGGAAAGCTGGAGATAACAGCATGTTTCACGCAACTCTCGACAGTACAAAAACATGGAAGCAGATTGTTGATGCGTTAGCAACTCTACTGACAGAAGCACATTTTCGTGTGTCAGAATCTGGAATATCACTTCGCCAACTCGACTCATCAAAGGCCGCAATGGTTGATTTAGTCTTGCCTTCTGGAATCTTTCAAGAGTACTCTTGCAAGGGCGAACATGATATTTGCTTGGGTATTGATGAGCTCGTTAAAGTGAGTAAAAGAATGACGGGCGATGAGCATCTTGAGTTTAATCTTGATGAGTCTGAGAACCGTTTTGAGATAAAAATGGTTGGACAAGCAAACAGAGTATTCAAACTCCAACGCCTTACTCCACCGGATGATCAAACAAAGAAACCCGGTATTGAATTTGATGTGAAGGCTGAATTGTTGGCTGACACCTTCAAACAGGCCATCAAGGACATTGGAGTTGTTTCTAGTCATGTGAAAATCACTGCAGAGGGTGAACAGCTCATATTCGCTGGTGAAGGTGATACCGGTGAAGCGAGTGTTGCTTTGACCACCAAAGGTGATGCACCGGCACTTTTCCAGTTAAAAGTGTCAGGCAAATCGGTAGCAATGTACGCTCTGAATTATCTGTCGGAGATTTCAAAAGCGATTTCAAGTGACAGCTTGATGCTTCAATTCACTTCCAGTAAGCCCATGATGTTGGAATTTCCAATAGCAGAAGCTGGAAGCATTAGCTTCGTTCTTGCACCACGTGTAGAACGTAGATAGAGGGACCAAAGGTTCCGACTTTATCGGTGCCGATTGATGGAGTTTTAATGTATGTCCAACAAGAATCAAGGTTTCACAAGCACTGTTTTGAAACTTCGATTTATGTTCCATGAATACTACAAAACAAATCCTGACTCCATTGATGTTCCAGAAAATGTACATAACCGGGAGTTTGGAATACAAAGCTGGGAATACAACTGGTTTTGTCCTAAGAGAAAGGTCCGCGACGAGTCTGGGCGTGCCACAATAGTAGGATGCGGGCAATCAGGGACATCCTTCTCACCTGTTAAAGCATGCCCAAAGTGCGGATCTAGTGATGTTCAGGCTACCACTTGGAGAAGACATGTAGGCTATCTCAATAAAGATGAACTTGTACGAGACCTGGCTTCGGTTGCTCCTCATAGTGTCTATCATTCGGCTGCCTTTTACAGAGTTCCTGTTGCCAGAAATATGAGTGAGAAAGAGTGGTTTGGTGCGGAGCTTGTCTTCGATATCGATGCAGACCACCTCGATTTACCCTGTGCAAACGATCACGATGCTTGGCGCTGCAACAATGATAGTTGCCATAAAACGGGGACTGGTATTCCACCAGAAACCTGTCCGGACTGCGGAGGTACGAGTTTCAGCACAAGAAAGTGGGTATGCGAGAAATGTCTGGATGAGGCGAAGAAACACACTGTAAAGCTCTATGATGACTTTATCACTAATGATTTTGGATTTGACCCAGAATTCGTTCAAATCAACTATAGTGGTCACAGAGGATATCACGTACGGGTCCGCGATCCAAAGGTCTACTCCCTCGATTCAAATGGACGTATTCAGATTGTGCATTATATAATGGGACTTGGTCTTAATACTGAAAAAATAATAGTTTCTCAAGGTGGTGTGAACAGGATATCAGACCGGTCCTCCCCAGGATGGCCTGGTAAGTTGGCTGACGCTATTATCGAGTTTGTGCAAAATATCGACTCCTATGACGGGACTGAGAGGTGGGTCGAACTACTCAGAAAGAGTAAGGCGGCAGCTGTAGATGGATTGCGTAGAAACCCACCTGTTCTTGCAAAGGAAGTGAAAGGTATAGGACCAAAATCTTGGCAGGAAATCGGAGAGAAAGCCGCGGAGTTCTACGGCGGAGAGATTGACCGACCTGTTACTCATGACATTCATAGGGTCATCCGCTTAATCGGGAGCCTAAATGGCAAGACTGGCTTTCTTGTGAGCAAATTGACAAGAGATGGTCTTGACAGTTTCGATCCCTTTCACGATGCTATAGCATTTGATGATGGACAGATGAAGGTGAAGTTTCTTGCTAGATCCCCTGGAGTTCCACGTTTTAGAATAGGTGATGAAACCTATGGTCCATATCATGGTGAGTCTGTAGAGCTACCAACGGCAGCTGCTACATTTGCGCTATGTAAAGGAGTTGCTATCATTGAGTGATTTGGGATATGACGACATTAAAACGACCTGGGAGAATGAAGTCAGGAATGAAGGACTCCAAGACCTAGGTGATCTACGTCTTAGTAAAATGATTGCCTATCTTTCTAGTGTACGTTTATCTCTAGCATCTGTAGATGCAGACAAACGGATTCAAGCTGATATGCTAACACAGGAAGCTCTCAACCTTGAGTTCATGATAGAGGACTTGCTGGTTCTTCGCAGACAAAAAATCCTGAAAGCAATCCTCGCAGGGCATCGACCTAGAGGTGATATGACCCTTGCAGAGGAGGAGTTGTACAACAGGGCACAAAGAGCGCTTGATGGTCATATGGAATTTGTCAAAGAGTCATTGGCTGGTGCAAAACCAATAGAGCGGATTAGTGACGATGAATCTGAAACTCAACCTGCTTCCGATATGATTGAGTATGTGACCGTACGATTTCTTCGTCCAATTTCTGCCGCTTTCCTAGGCCTTGATGAGAAAACCTATGGACCATTCAAGAAGGAGGATATTGCGATGATCCCTGCAGCTAATGCAAGAGCTTGGCTGCGCGACGGTACAGTTGTCCGTATCGTTGTTGAGGAGGGCCTCTAGGAATGAAGAAAGAGGACCTGATCATTGAGGTAAGGTCACTTATTGAGTTTATAGACCAAAGCCAACAAAAGCTAACCCGAGAGCATGACAAATTCCAAGTTTCGCTGACTAATACTCTGAAACTGTTGAATGAAGGTAGCGCGATTCTAACAAACATGAAGGGGAACACAGAAGACCTCAAAGCGTACATTATCAGAGCAAGCACTGAAACCCGGCACGCATCTTTGGATTCGTATGAACAACTAAGAATCAGAGTTGAAAGATTATTGAATCTGATTCGAAGTGAGTAGTATAGAAAGTACTAAGAACCCCTAGAATATTGGTAAATCCATGTCATTACATCAGAAATGGCAATTCTATCTAGTTGGTCTAGTATGCATTTTACTTGCTACCGCAGGAGGAGTAATATGGGAGCTGAGGATAGCAGAAGGATACACCTGGGGATTCAGTATTCTAACGCCCACCGTCTATGTGTCAATAATCGTGTTTTGTTCGATTCTTATCCTCTACTTAATCTATAAGAAAGGGCTTCCAAAGCAGTGATTCGAATATTAGCCGTCTCTGCAAACTTTTAATATAGGCAAAAGAATGGGTCTGCCAACTGGCGACATAGCTTAAACTCTCATGCGGTGCGCACCCATGGCTGAAACAAAAGAACCGGCTGGTCCTCCAGTCACTTTGACCGAACCTATTGAAATGTCCAAACTTGATGTCAAGTTTCGGGAAGAGATTCATAGTATGCCAAATGGCGAGGAGCTGTCTGCTTGTTTTGCCTGCTCGACATGTACAGCAGCATGCCCCATTGCGAATATCTGGAAGTATAAACCACACCAGCTAATCCGAATGATACTTCTAGGAATGCGTGATGAGGTCCTCTCCTCTGACGAAATCTGGCTTTGTTTGACATGTTTTCAATGTCAAGAACGTTGTCCTCAGAAAGTACGGGTTACTGACATTTTCTTTGACTGTAAGAACCTAGCAGCTGAGGAAGGTAAGATTCCTGCTAATATCATTGGTCTGGCGAAGGAGCTCCTAGAGAAGGGTCAACTCTACACAGTGACCGCAGACTGGGAGCGTGAGGACATGGGACTTGAGCCAGAGGTGCCTGGTCTATCCGTTGATGCTTTGAAGAACATCCTCAAGGAAACCCGAACCAACAAAATAGTGGACAGTGGTGAGTGAGATGCCTGTATACAACCTATACATGGGTTGCAGTGTGCCTGCAAACTACCCCAACTATGAAGCAGCCATGATCAAAGTTGCAGAGGCCTTTGATATACAACTAGAATACATGGAGGGTGTCGGCTGTTGCGGCAGTCCCAACCTACGTTCTATTGATTACATGGCGTGGCTCACGGTAAACGCACGGACCTTGGCAATTGCTGAGAAAAACGGGCATGATATTGTCACACCCTGCAATGGGTGTTTTGGGTCACTCAAGGATGTTTATCATTTTCTAAAGCATGATGCTAATCATAGGAAACAGGTCAATACAATCCTGAAGAAGGAAGGACTGGAGTTTAAGGGCACAATCACACCACGTCATTTTGTTGAAGCACTGTATACGGATATCGGTATCACGGAGATACAGAAAAAGGTGACAAAGCCTCTAGATGGTGTAGGAATCGCAATCCACTATGGTTGCCATCTTCTCCGTCCAGCTGATGTAACCGAGTTCAAGCGGGAGTATCTCAATGAATTGATTGAAGCTACTGGAGCAAAGGTTATTGAATATCCCATATGGAAACAATGTTGCGGTGCCACAGTTCTACCAGTGGATGAGAATCTCGGAATCCGGTTGGCACGTGATAAATTGAAATCTATGAAGGAAAATGGTGCTGAATTTGTTACTGTAGTTTGTCCTGCATGCGGAAACCAATTGGATTTACAGCAACTTGGTCTAAAGGAATCCTATGGCGAGGAGTACAACCTCCCTGTTCTTCTTTATCCTCAAATTCTTGGTTTGGCCATAGGAATGGATGAGGAGGAAGTAGGTCTAAGCATGAACAGGGTACCTGCCGCCCCAATCCTTGATCATCTGAGCGGGTGAGGTGAAAGACATGTCCAATCCGGTCCTTGTCATTGGAGCCGGCGTAGCAGGCATGACAGCTGCTGTTGAGCTTGCAGACTCGGGAATCAAAGCAATTCTCGTTGAACGCAAAGAAACTGTAGGAGGCAATGCCCTCGACCTTTACAAGGCATTCCCAACTGACGATTGCTTCTACTGTTTTGAAGGAAACCGATGGCGTCCAGGAATCCGTAAGTGTTTCTATAGAAGTGCGCTTATTGATCAACCTAACATAACGCTGAAGATGAACAGCGAAATAGATGAGATCTCAGGGGCCCCTGGGCAGTTCAAAGTGAAGCTCACGAAAGGTCCAGAATACATTCACCCAAGGAAGTGTACAATGTGCGGGCTCTGCTTGGAGAAATCAAAGGCTTTTCATTTATTGTCACCACAGTGCCAGCCACAAGCTGTTGTTTTCAACCCTGAAAAGACTGACGATGGTGCAAAGCAGGCTGAGGAGGAGTGTCCGACAAAGGCAATCAACCTGAACGCGCAACCCGTTGAAGAAACAATACAGGTTTCGGATATAATCATTGCAACCGGTTATCATGAATTACAGCCAATCAATGTGGATGAGTACAAGTATGGGAAATATCCTAACATCATAACCCAGCTTGAACTGGCAAAAATAATCGATCCAAATAGTGACTCAGGTGGAGTTCTTGTACGCCCGTCTGATGGAAAGCCTGCAAAACGAGTGATGATGGTGCAGTGCGTGGGAAGTAGGGATGAGAACTACTATCCCTACTGTTCCAAGATATGTTGTATCTTTGCTCTTAAACACGCCAGTATTCTAACACAAGAACGAGATGATGTTCGGGTCAGCGTTGTCTACATGGATATACGCACATATGAGAGGTACGAGCGTTACTATCGTCGGTCCCGAGAGTCAGGAGTGGAGTTTCTTCGAGGTAGAGTTTCGCTTGTTCAGCCTCGTGAAGATGATACCCTAGACATTACAGTCTATGACTCTCTACTCAATAAATATCTCAAGTTCACGGTGGACCTCTTTGTGCTGTCCTCAGCGCTTGAACCGCCAGAAGGGATGGACAAACTCATTGAAACACTTGGAATAAAGTCTGCAAGTGGATTTGTGGCAGCCGCAGATCCAGCTTCAGAAGACGAGGTCGTGATAGGTGATCACATCTATGCATGTGGCACCGCCTTGGGTCCTGCTGAAGTGCCTGAGAGTGTGACCCAGGCCCGTGCTGTTGTGTCTAAGATACTCCAAAGCAGGAAGTGAAACTGATAGATGGATGACAAAAAATCAGCAGTGCTCGTCTGTACCTGTGGCAAACAACTTCAGTTAGATTATGACTTCCTGGATACCCAGGTCAAGAGCCTGAATCTGACTTCTTCAGCTACAGTCCATGACTCCGTTTGCCAGGATGACGGACTGGAGAAGATCTCAGAGCTTCTCAAAGCTAGTGATGGGCATCTCGTGATTGCAGCATGTACTAACCAGAAAATCCAGCCACGAATAGACCAGTATCTGGCTTCAAAAGGCGTTGACAGCTCTCAGATTCAGTATACGAATATCAGAGAACACTCCGCATGGGTACATAATGATATGACTGAAGCTAGCAAAAAGTCTCTGGACATGATTCGAGGCACGCTAGCCAGGTCCGCGAAGTCGTCAAAACGTACTCTAGAGCAAAAAGAAATTGCCACCCACGTCACCGTGATTGGAGGCGGTATTGCAGGAATCGAGTCAGCGCTCAGTCTCTCCAATCTTGGCTACGATGTCTCCCTGCTAGAAATCTCTGAGGAACTTGGAGGCCATGTCAAGAGTCTCCCAGTAGTAGCTCCCACAGGTAAATCAGGGAAAGAGATTCTCAGTGGTCGACTTGAGGCACTCCAGAATGATAAGAATATAGTGACAATGATGAAGACGAAGGTCAAATTCATCACGGGAGAGATGGGGGACTTCACGGTTCACTATTCATCAGAAGATGATATGGAAAAGACCCTGCAAACTTCAGCCGTGGTACTAGCTACCGGTTACAAGGAATTCAAGCCCATTTCTATGGAAGAGTATCTCTATGGAAAGAATCCTGATGTTCTCACCCAGTTTGAGCTTTCAAATATGCTCTCCGAGGGTGATCTCGTCAGACCATCTGATGGAAAGCCAGTCAATAATGTAGTAATGGTCCAATGCGTAGGAAGCAGAGATGAGAACTACAAGAAAGACTGCAGCAAACTATGCTGTACCTTCGCGATTGATAATTCCCTAGAAATTCTCAAGAGGAACCCTGACGCCCAAGTCACCATTGTCTACATGGACATTAGGGTACCATTTGAAAATGAAATGATCTACAAAGAATCACGTGAAAAGGGAGTTGACTATATCCGTGGCCGAGTCAGCATGACCTGGAAGCAGGATGGGAACACCCGTGTACGAATCTATGACTCTCTTCTTGACAAGTATTTTGAAACGCCTGTGGACCTACTGGTTCTCTCTTCTGCTATCCTCCCCCCTGATGGAACCTCCGAACTCTCAGAGACCTTGGGTTATGCCCTTGAAGATGATGGGCACGTGAAGGAGCTCTATGGCAAGTTGAGAAGGAACGAAACACGCAGACGTGGTGTTGTTGCTGTGGGCGGAGTGACACGACCTCAGTTTGTTTTTGAAGCTGTGACGGATGCTCAAGCCGGCACGCTCATCATACACAACGAGTTGCAGGGAGGAAAAATAGAAACCACCTCTCGTGGCGCTGTATTGGATGTGGAGGAATGCGTCGGGTGCAGCCTCTGTGCCCAGCAGTGTCCTCGTGGAGTTCCCCTGATGATTGAGCAGACTGAAACGGAAGAAGCTGATGAAGAGCAAAAGATAGTCTTCAAAGCTGCAATTGACACCCTAAACTGTCATGCATGTGGAGTCTGCCAGAGCCTATGTCCTTCTGGAGCAACACAGCTTAACTTCCTATCAAACGACCAACTGTGGGACCAGATTGCTGCTTCTCTTGAGGACGCCGGCCCTGACTATCCAATCACACTCTGTTTCTACTGTGAGGAGTGTTCAGTGTCTACCATTGATATCGTAGGAACAAGAAAGATGGAGTATCCTGCCAGCACTCGTCTTATTCCGGTTCCCTGTGCAGGACGGGTCAGCATAATAGACATTCTCAAGGCTTTCGAACATGGAGCTAGTACTGTGATGATTGCATCCTGCGAAACAGACCGTTGCCACATAGGAGGAACAGGAAACGAGATTGCTCAGGTGCAGGTTGATGTTGCTCGTGACATTCTTAATGCAATCGGATGGGATGGCAACCGAGTTGACATGTTCCGGATGTTCAGTGCGGAGCCTGACCGCTTCACGAACGCGGTCAATGAAATGGTGAAACGTGCAAATAATCTAGGACCAACTCCGGTCCATAAAGGGACCGCGGGAAAGTGGATGGAGGTTACTGAATGAGCCAGCCCACTCTTGACAAGGAAATCGCTCCAAAGAGACAACGCATGTTGGACATGATTCTGGCCCTCGGTGGACTCAAAGAGGAATCCGCAATTCCACTGAACAAAGTAGCTGAGGAACTAGCCAACCTTAAGACAGAGCTAGCGCCTTTCACTGATGCGATCCTTGCATTTCCAGACTCCTACTATGATAAGTTCTTAGAGGCAGTCAATAAGAGTAAAATGGTCAGCGAGATACACGACAGAGGCATTCTCAAAGAATCGATTTCAAACATTGAGAGCGCCTTGTCAAAGACCGAGTCTGAATCTTTGCAAGAACTGAATAGCCTGCTTTCAGAATCCCTTGCCAGAATGACCAAGTCTGAGGAGAGTCGTGAAACGAGTGTTGAGACCGATATGGGCTCCATGATCTCAACAATATCTAGTCTAGTTTCTGAGATTGCATCGGCAGTGGATGAATTGGAGAAGTCTGCTGAGATGGAGGCTGAATCTGCAAGAGCAGAACTTGTCACTCTACTTGAAACTCTCAATGCAGCCAAAGCAAACGCATCTGCTGAGCCTGAGGTGGCTCTTGAAGAAATTCAAAAACTCGGGACAAAGACCCGGTATGGTCCAGGACTGAGAGCGGCGGCACAAGTCAAACGTGGCAAAAGGGACGGTCGGATTGATGACGAACGTTTTCAAACCCTCGTCCCCGAAAACATGCTCACTGAAGCCTATCGCGGCGTAATCATGTTTATACTTGCAAAAATGGGCTCTAAGACAGTCGTACAGATTGGGAATCTCATGGAAACTTCTCCGCAGGCAGTTCAGAATGCTCTCTTGACCATGATCCAGAGAGGAGAGGTTGAGATGGTGGGTCTTGAGGGAGACGCTCCAGTCTTTTCCAAGGTTCTCACGGAACTGCCGAATTCAACACTGGTTTTGAAACGAATTGTACAACAGGTTCGAGGAATGGTCAAGTCACTCGAGGGCGATATCGCCGGAACTGCGAACCAGTCTCTTAACAAGCTACAGACATTGCTTGAACGTTTACAAATCCTGGGACTCTATGATGAGGCCACGCTCTCTGAGCCAATTAACAATCTCAGAGAAACGGTCGACCAAGCCACTGAAGCTGTTCTTGCATTTCAAACATCTGATGACTCTGAAAACCTTAGACTTCTCATTTCTGCTGGATTGGAGGCTTTTGCACGTTTTCGTCTCAAGATTACACTAGAAAAAGGTCCCAACCTCGTATCTGGGACTAATGTCTATGGAGAAAAACTGGACCCCGAAGTCTACCAGACAATGATGGATACATATCTGGAAAATGAGCTTGAGAGAGGCACAATCCTCGTTCTGATTCGAGAGCTTGGGGCTCTGACTGCATTGGACCTTGCAGAGCGGACAAGCATTCCACAGGACAGAATTCTTAGACATCTGCTCAGAATGAAACGTGATGAACTTCTCACCATCGCTGGAGAGGAACATGGTTATGTTCTCTATGATGTACCACGAACTCTCTCTGATGCTGAAATGGCAATAATGACAGTGAGTAACATTGTCCTTCAACTCTCTGAAGCAAGAGTGGAGCTTAACAGAATATTGGACGAGCTGAAGGCCACCGACATTGGGAATCTTACCAACTCGTTAGAGGTCTTCTCAAAAGCTCGAGACAAACTAGCATCCGTGCGTGTGAATGGTGTTGTAGTCGATGAAGCCACATTAGTGGACGTAGAGGATGAGATACGATCTGCAGTCTTACTTGCATATCGTACACGTACAAGAATACCAAGCACTAGACAAAAAATCACACTTGCGGACTTAGCCGATGTTGATGTTCCTTCAGTCCTTGATGAGTATAGAGCTCTGATGGGCTACGCGCCTCTGTTAGGATTTGGCACCATTGAATGGGATCAGTCAAAATGCCTTGGATGCAAGTCCTGTGAAATATCGTGCCCGGAGAATGCAATCGAGTTAAAACAGCGAGTTGAAATTCCCAAGTTCTTTGAGATATCAGATGATGCACTCTCGCTGTTGCCATCAAGCAAATCGCTCTTCTATAGGACTGTCAAGCAGCTTGCAGCTGTAAAGCCATCAAAGGACATCATCCTTGACCATGAAGTACCGGGATTTGGTTCCGTAGAAGTAGACCTTTGGCTCTGTGTTGCCTGTCGGACTTGTGTAAGACGCTGTCCTGGACCAGAGTCCGGAGCACTGGAATTGGAGTTGAAGTGGAATCTGCCAGAAGTTGTGAAACACATCACATCAACATCCTAGGCCCACTACTGAATGCATGAGCTGCTATTTAGCAACTGACTTATACTACTTAAAGAAATGAAGGTACAACTATCGAGGGAGCACTATGGTTGACTTCAGACTAACCGACAAACAACAAGAGCTTCAGAAGAAAGCAAGGGATTTTGCGCAAGAGTATATGATTCCGTATGCGCACTATTACGACAAAACTGGAGAATTTCCACGTCCAATAATCCAAAAGTGCTGGGAAGAGGGATTAATGAACCTCTCCATCCCAAGAGAATATGGGGGCCCTGGATTAGGCTCTATTGAACAGTGCATAACAGTAGAAGAGATGGCTGCTGGATGCGCTGGAATGACCACGAGCATCTATGTGAACTCACTAGGTGCTGAACCTATCCTCATAGCTGGAACTGATGAGCAGAAAGAGAAGTATCTCCGACCACTGACCGAAGATCTCAAGTTTGTCAGCTTTGCGTGTTCAGAACCCGGCATGGGTTCTGATGTGGCTGGGATACAGACACGGGTTAAGAAAGAAGGGAGCCACTATGTCCTGAATGGATCCAAGTTTTGGATTACAAATGCGCCGCACGCAGATTATTTCACGGTGTTCGCCAGCCTTGACCCAAGTAAGAGGCACAAGGCACTCTGTGCATTCATTGTGGATGCTGACACCCCTGGACTCAAGACTGGTCGTCCCATCGAAAAGATGGGTCACAGGGCCTCCACAACATCCTCTGTGATGCTTCGTGATGCCAAGATTCCTGAGGAGAATCTCTTAGGAGCAGAGGGATCTGGGTTTGTGATTGCTATGAGGACTTTTGCGATGACTCGACCAGCAATCGCAGCCTTTGCTACTGGACTGGCACGTTCAGCTATGGAGTATGCGAGAGACTATGTCAATAAACGAGAAGTCTTCACTCAGAAACTGCGAGAGTTTGAAGTAATCCAGTTTAAACTGGCAGAAATGTATATGAAACTCGAAGCCTCAAGAGCTCTTTATTTGAAAGCCGCCTGGACAGCTGATAATATTGGGGATGCAACTATTCCAGCAAGCGTTGCGAAAGCATTTGCTACTGATGCAGCAATGGAAATAGCAAGTGAGGCGCTCCAAATCCATGGTGGCTATGGCTACATTGACCAATATCCACTTGAAAAAATCTTCAGAGATGCCAAGTTATACCAAATCTATGAGGGTACAAGTGAAGTACAACGACTGATTCTTGGTCGTCATGTGTTGAGTGGCTATGAACCTGCCATGGAGAAGATTCCAAAGTGGTATAGTAAAAGTCCTCCTGATCTCAAGTGATACTCACTACTCTCTTGCACCTATAAATGGGATATAGCAAATGAAAAACCAAAGCGCTCAAGAATATACTTGCCTAGGTATATACTCGTTGCAGTTGTATCGCATCGGCGCTTGCAATTGGAGGTCAGATGATGCTTGTGAAACGACTGGATGAATTGAAGAAAATCATTGCACTTGATGACACAATAGTACGGGAAATACTCAATCCCAAGCATGACCCCTCCCCTCTTCATCTTGGATACAGCCTAGCTCACGCGGCTCTTCCACCAACAAAGACATCGCTTCCTCATCGGTTCATTAGCGCTTCAGAGGTGTATTATATTCTCAAGGGAGAAGGGATTATGCATATTGATGATGAGACCCAGATTGTAGGAGCAGGTGACACGATTTACATTCCTCCCAAAGCTGTACAATCGATTGAGAACAATGGTAAAACTGACCTTGAGTTCTTATGTATCGTCTACCCAGAATGGCAACCTGACGCTGAGGAACTCATCTGATGTGAAAAGGGAATCCTAAATCAGCCATCGAGCAGATATCCCCTCTGAACAGACTCGTCAATAAGCTGTTTTGCGTACTCCCAAAGCACTTCGGATCCTTTCTCTATGTGTTGATTTCGATCAATGACTTGGCTCCTCGTCACACTATACTTCAACCAAGTATGTCCTTGTGTGTTGAAGCTCAGTAGTAGCGGTTGCAGTCGGTCGACAGCTGCTGCGAAGCGTGCCTCAGATGTCTTCATCTCTTCAAACTCCTCCCAAAGAAGTCTAAACTCCCTAGCTTGGTCATCCGGAAGCGATCCAAATATCCGGTTTGCTGCTTCTTTCTCCTTTGCTGTCTTCTGGTCCCTGTCGTGAGGACTATAGCAAAAAGTGTCTCCAGCATCAATCTCAACAATATCATGAATCAATGCCATCTTGACAGTTCGAAGCACATCTATCTCGGTATCATTGGAGTATTTCGATAGCAAGATGACCATCATTGCGAGATGCCAGGAATGTTCTGCATCGTTCTCCGCTCTGAGGTCTTTGATCAGTGTAGCTTTCCGAAAAACCTGCTTTAATGCATCAACTTCTATCAGGAATGAAATCTGTTGTTGCAGCTTGTCTGGTACATGCAATTCAATCTCGCCCTAACTCTATCTGCAACATATCCACACTAAATGACTTCCGACCATTACTTCTCATAGGTGCGAGAAAATTACATCTCCAAAACGCAGGAAAGCCACTCAAGTCTCAGATATGACAATGGTCCGATTTTTCTCACCTGATAGAGCTGCTTTTACAGTGTCTTGTTCATCGAACCTTTAGCTTGACACTCGGCTCCACCATTTGCCAACCTGCTTCCGTGTTGTGTTTGTCGCAGGACCACTTTTGGTTGTGTCTGTGATCTCGCTCAACACAGAATGCCCAGACTTTGTCATCTGGCGCCTCTTGAGTGGCTTAACTATAGTTATGCATAATTCGGTATTAAAAGCTTAGGTGGGTGCACAATCTGAAGATCAGGTAAGGCATTGCATGCACTGGGAGTGATTCAAAAAAACTTCCAGTGACCTTTTGTTCCCAATGTCAAAGAATATATTGCCCTTACAGGTTTGCAGATTCAAGTGGTGCCTCTTAGATGCCGCCTAAAGATATGAACATCATCGTGTTTGGCTGTATGCAATGTATGTACGCCGCTGCCGATCTCGCAGGTACCATGAAACTTCAGTACGACACATCTGCGAGGATTATCCGCATGCCGTGCACTGCCAGACTCGACATCAATTTCATCCTCAAAGCATTGCAGGAAGGGGCGGACGGAGTGCTGGTCGTCGGGTGCCACCCTGGAGACTGCGCGTATAAGACAGGTAACTTGGGGGCTGAGCGGAGAGTCAGGTTTGCAAGAAAGTTAGTGGGACAACTTGGTATGAATGAGGACCGGGTCAAGATGGTGTTCGTGTCAGCAGCTGAGGGCGACAAGTTTGCGACTGAGGTCACCAAGTTCGCAGATGAGGTCAGGAAGATTGGACCGAATCCAATTAGACTTTGAATGAATTATCTTGGCTTTTAGCAATAAGTACAACTGCGCATCTTTTTGCTCCATCAAGCCACCATTGACATATTGCCTGCAAACATGGTTCTTTTCGTAGAGGGCAGTAAGTTTCAGTCACCATTTTTTCACTGATTTTCAATATGGTATCTATTTGGTTTAAGTTCAATGCAATATACATACACTGCTTCTGACTTAGCTGAGATTTTGAAGATACATCATAGTGTGACGAACAGAATCATTCAGATGCCTTGAAAGATTGGACTAATGTTCCTGCAATATGTTTCCACCGTAAATCGGGATACACAGTTGGCGCAATCAATCTATCCTATTACACAAACAAAGACATCACTGATTTTAAAGTGGCAGTGCTCACGAAGAGGTTCATCCCTTAGAAGAAGAAACTCCAAGATGACCTATCTACCTGTCCAACCTTTTTCTCATATGGTACGCGCTTACCTCAAACCCAACTCTCTCATACAGCTGCTTGGCGTCATTTGCCTGTACAGGGCAATGCAGTCCCACCAGATCTGTTCCAGCCTCCTTGAATATCTCGAGTAATCGTTTAAGAAGAGCCGTGCCTGTTCCTTGGTTTCTATAGTCTGGACTGACTACGAGAAGTTCAATTGTTGCGACTTTGGATACGTTCCAGTTTGCCAAGACCTCTGTTGGAACATCCCTGAAGTACCCATAGATGAATCCAATGATTGAATCACCATCTTCAGCCACAAGAAACCCCTGCGGGAATTCATGAGTTACCTTCAAATCGCCCTCATGAGTCGGACCATCAAAGAATGCGTGGTCGTTGGCTAGCTTGATGACTGCATCGGTATCTCTCTCTTCAAACTGACGAATCCTCAGTTCAATGCACCCACCGGAAATGTGCTACACAACCTAATGAGAGTAGTGCCAAAATATAGAACCTGCCGTTTTCCATTAGTTCATATTGGAATTTCGAACAAGTGTTTCAATAATAGAAGATAATCTGAAATGCTCATCAGTTGCAGAGTAGGTCGAGGGGTGCTTAGAACACGCCTACTAGAGTTACTAGCAGTATCTCATTTATTACTGAAACAGCGTCAGTGAATATTGAATAGAGAATGAAATAGGGGCAAAGAATAATGAAGAAGAGCCCAAAGCAACGAAGTACGCTTAAGGACAGAGTACGTAGAATATTCAAAACGAACAAACTCTGTCAAATTGCATTTGAAGAACTAGAAAACGATATTGAAGTCCAGACTATGCTTGAGGACGGTAATCGCATGGCCATAGATAGGATGGGATACTCAGATCATGGCCACACACACTCATTAATTGTAACAATGAATGGAATTCGTCTCTTAAGACAACTGACAAAGGGGATTCAACCCACTATTGTTGAAGAGGAAACAGGGGATGAGCATGATGCAGAACTCGTCGTCACCTTAGGTTGTTATCTTCACGACATAGGTATGGTGATTGGTCGCACCAATCATGACGAGTTCTCAGTTGTCCTCGCTAGACCGATAATCGAACGAATTCTAACCAAGGTCTATCCAGATAATAGACACAAGCAAGTTCACATCAGAAATCATATTCTTCACGCAATCTACTGTCATGATCGAGTATCAAAACCAATGACGGTTGAAGCTGGCGTGGTAGGCATTGCTGATGCATTGGATATGACAAAAGGACGAGCAAGAATTCCCTTTGAGGCTGGAAGTGTCAACATCCACAGTACCAGTGCTCGTGCCATTGAGAACGTTAGAATCCGGAAAGGTGAATCCAAAACAGTTCGAATTGAAGTGACGATGAATAATGCGTCCGGGATTTTTCAGATTCAGGAACTCCTCGAGGAAAAGATTCGCAATGCAAAAGCATTGGTTGATCATATCGAGCTCTATGCCATCATGTCGCCTCGTGAGGATGTAATCATTAAAGAAGAGCTGCGTGTACTGTAACTCCCTACTTGAGAGAATGCATTACTTCATCAAGCAAGTGTCTAACGAGTTCACACGCAACAGATAATATATATGTACGATTTCGAACATTCGTCGCGTTCGTATTGCGCCAAAAATAAGAGGCTAATACCATGCAGCTGGACAAGATTGATTCTCAGATAGTATCCATGCTTCAGAGTGATGGCAGGCGGTCTTTCAGTGAAATTGCAGAAACAGTGGGAAGGACTGAGGTTACCATCAGACGACGAGTGAAAAGGCTCATCGATGAGGGATACATCAAGAGATTCACAGTGGTATTAGACCCTCTGAAAATCGGACGAAAAATACGCGCAGTCATTCGGGTAAAGACTGCAATGAAAGGGGCTGCGTTGATTTCCAAAAAGCTCCGAGAATTTCAAGAGGTCAATGAGGCCTATTTCTTGGATGGGGCCTGCGGTCTGATGATTATGGTGACTGTGGATGACCTCACAGAGCTCAAATCATTCCTGGAAACGCGCCTTGGAAGAATCCCAGGTGTTGGTGATGCTGAAACCTGCATCGTACTCGAAGAAATCAAATCTGCTTTCTAGACGTTTGGAGGCCTTCTGATGCAGTACAAACTGCATCTCTCATACAGGGATTTAGTCATTCTTCATGACCATGCTGAGTCTAGTCTACCGATGGAGGCAGCAGCGCTCATTTTTGGACAGGTAAAACATCAATCAATTCTAGCCAATCACATTAGACTTGTTGGCAATGAATCTCTCTCCAGTACAACTTCATTTATGATGGACCCTGAAGAACAATACCAACACCTGATTGAGGCTGAAACACTTGGCGAGGAGCTTGTTTGCATATTCCATTCACATCCTGCGCCCCCATATCCCTCAAAGAGGGATCAAGAAAACATGAAGCTTAATCCTGTTGCTTGGCTTATTGCGTCAAAAGAGAGTGGGACTTGGGTAAGTAAGGCCTTTATTATAGAGGATAATCAGATTCAAGAACTAGATTTGCTTCTGTCGTGAAGCACACTATTTTTTGATGCCTTTAATGGTGCCAGATATTCTCTTGGGTTCAAATGAAACTAGATTCTTTCCAATAGAACCAATCAGGATAGCCGAAGTGATCACCATATCGAGAGAGGAGAGCGTACACTGAAGAATCCCATCACCGGTCTTTTCATCATACTGCACAAGGTACAGCTTGGAGTCAGCTGCACACACTTCACCATAGATGGACAACAAATTCTTCCAAATTGCCGTACCGAGCTGTTTTGTGTCTATGGATGAACCATCCGAATGAAGATAGAACGATAGATAACGTCTACGCGTCCTCTTCACTCCTCAGTCCCCCTCTGAATGATTTCCAATCCATCCCTTATGTAATCAGAACGGAACCTTCTGCGATTCTTCTCAACAATGTCCATGGGTGCCTGATTGACTGCATGTTCCGCGTATTTTGGCTCCATACCTAGTAACTCACATAGATATTGCATTGCTCTCGGAGACCGCATATGTAACGGATGTTTGGCGCCACTAGAAAGAATGACCTGCATTCCTGAACTGATTGCAGTGCTTATTGATTCCCTGTACATCTTGATTACTTTCGAGCGGTTAAGACCTGCTAGATTCAGAAGTGGTTCGAATTTAATTTCGAGAGCTGTGTTAGATGCAGCCCCAAGACGAGCTGTTGTATCGCGGAGTCTATAATCTCGCAAGTGATTGAGAGTGAGTAGATCCACCCGTTTATCATCAGCGGCCCAATTTGCTGTTTCGACTGACGCAAGGCCAACTGACACAATCATGGAGTGCTTTCTAACATCGTCGACCCTCTTCCTTACTGACTTGATATTATTCCCAGTCAAGTCTGCTCTTTTCAAAACAGAAAACCTACTGTTGGCGAAGAGATGTTCTGGTTCACTTTCGGTGTGAGGGGTTGCAAGACCAGTGAAACCTAGTTCTTGCGCCATTTCGATGAATACCTCTAGACTACTTGAATCAGGAACATAGACTCCTAGATCAATGACCACTAGTCATCACCACCAGTTACACGTAGACGGTTCTCCAACATGGCTATTACATCGTCCTGCTTGCATCTCGGATACTGTCGGATATGCACTTGAACACTGATAACATCATGTCCCCTTGCTAGGACTACTTCATTCAGAAAAGCTGCTTGCTTATCAATCCTGACAAAAAGCACACAATTCTCATCCAGCCTCTGAAGCAGCGAGTCGCGCAGATATCGTCTGTCGGTTTCTTTCAATTTCCCAAAGATGTAGTCCAAAGTAACATCGCAACGCACTTTGTCCCTTAGTTCAGACCTAAGAACCTGGATCTTGTCACCCGAATGCCCCTCAACCTCCGTTGACTCGAACTCCACAAGTTCGCGAAACTCTTCAGGATACAGACTCTTTATTGCCGACATAACCCTTTCTGAAATCTCTGTAGCCCGACAGTATGCCCGAGCTTCGATTTTGACCACAGAAGACACAATCAAACCCCCAGTACCGGGAGTTTTGTCTACTTCCCACGATTACCTTTGGCACCTAGAGATGGTCGCATCTTTTCAGCGCCTCTTCCCTTTTTCCGTAGACCTCTACTTCTTTTTCCTGCCGATGTTAATCCTCTATTCTCTCTCCCCTTCTGAGCAGGGTCACATATCCAGTTGATATTTGGGTCGTTGTAAATGACTGGATGATTGGGATCTACAAGAATGACCTCATGCCAGACCCATTTGTGGTCCGACCCAACCCAATACGAATTTAGTACTCTAAGATTAGGGTACTTTCTTCCAACACGCTCCTCAGCAATCCAACGTCGAGATTTCTGAGGCGTATACTTCACAACACCCAGACTTCTAGGCTTACGTCCCATTCTTGGTCTTGGTTTCTCACGTGGACCACGACCTGTCTTTATCCGAACAACAATGTAACCTTGTTTTGCCTTATATCCCAAAGATCGCGCTCTTCCAAGACGTGAGGGACGGTCCAGTTTAACAATAGTGCCCTGTTTTCTCCAGACAATAAGCCGTCCTTTAACTAGATCAGTACGCCTCTTCTGCTCCTTTAACCAAGTTTCATTCATGTGCTGGTATGCCGTTGGCATTGTGAATTTCCATCCTTTGTTGTAACTATATTCGCTTTGTTTGTGGTTCAGCCTCTATGGGCCACATCCCGCGCGGACGTATCCGCCAACACAAAGGAAATGGTATCTTTCTGGAACATAGTCCAGAACCAGGTCGACACCCATGCAATTCGCTTAAAGATATACCGCTCTGGTTCTTGGCGACTATTTCAGACCTGCTATCACCTTATCCGCTGTCAATTCACCTACTCGTGCTTGAGCCTCTTCCGTAGAGGAAGCAATATGTGGAGTTGCCACGACATGAGGATGTTTGACAAGTTCCCAATCGAGGGGCGGTTCGTTTTCATACACATCCAGAGCAGCACCCGCAATGTCACCATTGTTGAGCGCCCTTAGAAGTGCCTTCTCATCTATAATTCCACCGCGTGCGGCATTGATTAGATAGGCTGTCTTTTTCATTATTTTGAGCTCTTTCTCCCCTATCATACCTTTTGTCTGAGGAACGAGTGGTACGTGAACAGTAATATAGTCAGCACTTGCTATCAGTTCTTCAATACTACATCGCCTTGCACCCAGGTCTGCAGAAACTTGATCGATATCCAACACATCATAACATAGGACGTCCATATCAAACGACTTCGCCATTGCGGCCACTTTGCGTCCAATTCTACCGAAACCAATAATTCCCAGTTTCTTGTTTTGGAGTTCAGTGCCTGTTAGTTTCTTTTTCTCCCAACGCCCATCTTTCATAGAGCTGTCAGCCTGGGCGATGTTTCTGGCCAGCGCAAGCATCATGGCAATGACCAATTCGGCCACAGAAACGGTTGGTGCTTCAGGGGTGTTCTTGACCTCAATTCCCTTTTCCTTGGCCGCCTCCCTATCCACATTATCGAGACCAACACCGGCCCTTACAATCAGCCTCAGATTGTCTGCAGACTCTATGACCTCTCTTGTTATCTTCGTAGCGCTCCTAACGATGACACAGTCAAATCCCTTGATCTGTTCCTCAATCGGTCCATCAGCCTCTTTGTTTCTCACTATAATCTCATGTCCTGCTGCCTTGATTCTAGCTACAGCGGACTCATCAATTGCATCTGCTAAAAGTACGCGTCCCATAGGAGAATCCATCCATGCTTTCTGTGTTCTGCGATTCCAACTTGGACTTAAATCCAACGGCCCGGCATTTTCTTAACTTGGTTGAGTACCTATGCTAGTATGAAACGACAGATAAATCCTAGAACAGCCATCGTACCATGCCCAGTTGTGCTCCTGAGTGTGGCTGGGAAAGACAGACCCAACATCATCACACTCTCTTGGGTCGCCAACGTTTGCAGTGAGCCTCCCACAGTCGTCGTTGGTATCAGACCTAAGCGCCACAGCTACAATCTTGTCAAGGGGGCAGGAGAGTTCGTGTTGAACATTCCTTCTTCTGAGCAAATCGAAGGGACCAAATTTGCCGGAACGAAGTCAGGCCGTGAACATGACAAGTTTGCTGAGTGCGGGTTCACACCAGTACCAGCTGAAAGGGTCAGTGCTCCCATGATTGATGAGTGTCCAATAAACATTGAATGCAGAACCACGCAGGTTATCCCGTTGGGCTCACATGACCTCTTTGTTGCAGAGGTCGTTGCAGTGCATATTGATGAATCAGCGCTCGATGACAAGGGGCGTTTTGATGCCTCGAAAACATCCTTGTTCACCTACCTGTCAATGTCTGGGCAATACTGGACCCTAGGAGAGCGAATTCCCTAAGTTTCTGAAACACTAATAGACTGAAATCTCAGTAGGTTCCTCGTCATCATGCTTCCTAGGTGGCTTGGTTGGCTTCACTGAATGATAAGGATCTGATTTCGTGATGATCCATGCTCCTGTAGGCACATCCGACTCTTTCAAAAAGATATCAAAGGTTATTCCCGGAAACTCCACAACTATTGGGTTGTGACCGAGGAGAACGAATAAACCTGTAGCCTCCTGGGCCATCTCAAAGCTATCAAGTCTAGCTAACACGGGAATCCAGTCCTCTCCATCCCACTTCAGAAATGGCCAAGACTCTCTTGGGGGCCACTCCCCCTTGCTAACAAGAATATATTCATTATCGAGGCGTTTGTAAATTGTGGGGAAGTGGCCACATCTGGCAAGGAATCTACCAGCATCTTTTGCATCATCGAGGGTTGAGAAAATCTCCAAAGTTTGTCACTCAGCTCGTTTCATCTTTCTAATACTGTATTTGAACGATGGCTGAGAGTAAGCACTGCATTTGCATAGCTTGGATTTGGCGCTTTATGAGGCAATTCGGAATCAATAGTTTGATGCATAGTCCTGAGGATTTGACGAGTATATATAGAACTGAGAACAACAGATGTTATTCCGATGCAATCGACTAGTCCCGAATCACTTTGAGCCCTTGGCGCTCACGATTTTGATGACGTCTCTATCCTTCAATACATGTTTGTCACTTATTCTCATCTTTGTCCTAGCATCTATCCCATGTATGAAAGAGTCCATCAAGTCTGTGTGGATATATCCTGCAAACTCCTTAGCAGTCGTGCCTTCAGGAACAAGATATACATCAGGAAGCACATTACCATCGCTGTCAGTGAGAGAATTAGCATCGTGAACTGGATATACGGTAATCATGTGTAAATAGTCGAACACAGCTCTGTTCAATAGGTTCTGAACGCCTGATCCCCCATACTTCTTGAGAATCTGCTCCTTTATCTTTCTCAGCTGGTCAATCTCCGACTCCTTCAAACCGCTTTGGTCCTGAATCTCAAAATCATCATCACCTGGTATGTACTTGATAACGCCTTTCCTCTCTAGGTCTTTCAGCACCTTCTCTGTAAGCGCACTCACTGGTACTATCAGATAATCAGGAAACTCAGCCTGCAATCGCTTGAAGTTGTCCTCGGCAGTTGGTCGGTCAATCTTGTTGGCAGCGATAATGATTGGTTTTGCAATCTTTTGCAGTGTTCTGACGAAGTTTCTTGTTTCCTCATCAGTCCATTTGTCAGCAGCGTCCGCCTTGAGACCAGAATCTCTCATTGCCCTGAGAATATGTCCTCTTGTGATATTCAATCCAGACAGCTTCTCCAAGAGTAACTCCTCAAGCTTGGTGCCCTCAGACCTGACTCGACCAGTAATCCTTCGCCAATCCTTTTGGACAATTCCTAGCATCCATTCTACCAACTCATCCTCGAGGAATCTCACATCATCCGCTGGATCATGACTCCCCGCATCGACCTCTTGTCCCTCTGAATCTAGTCCTCCACTTGCATCTACTATATGAATGAGGACATCTGCTTGTCTGAGATCGTCAAGGAACTGGTTTCCCATCCCGCGGCCCTCATGGGCTCCAGGCACAAGTCCAGCAACGTCAATCAGCTTGATGGGCACGAGTCTTACTCTATCTATGCATATTGAGTTTTTAGGATCGTCATCCACATTAAAATCAGCACATGCACATCTGGTTCTAACGTGTGTCACACCCACATTTGCCTCTATGGTTGTGAATGGATAACTTCCTACCTTGAAGTCAGTCATACATGCCGCATTTGTGAATGATGTCTTACCACTCGAAGGTTTACCAACAATCCCGACGCTGAATCCCATGGCAAGGCTCTCCATTGACGGATATTCTATTACCTCACTAAGTGATAAACACTTCACTCTGGAACAACGATTCGAAACAGAATCAACAATGAAATCTATGTTTTAGCAGTCCAAAGCGCTTCTGCGCTTAGCTACAAAGTGTAATAAGAAACCTCCGCACTATCTACTCGGGTATTGATATGCACCGCCGAAGAAAAGGTGGCCGTGGTAGGTTTCCGATTCAGCCTAGGATAGGCCGCAAACCCAAAGCGGAAAAGATGACCCCTGAACCTTCGGGTCTAGAAGATCCAATTCATATCGATTTTGCTGAAGTAGAGGTTCTTCGTCTTGTAGACTTGGAGGGACTATACCAAGAACAGGCTGGTAAAACGATGGGTATCAGCAGAGGTACTGTATGGCGTCTGCTGGCCAGTGCGAGAGAGAAAGTGACCCGGTCAATCTATGAAGGAAGACCACTAGTTGTTGGTTTTCCATTAGAGGAGGAAACGTGACAGACAAGAGATTATCATTGCTTGACAAAACTAGCTGCAGGTAATCACCTCGAATGTCTGATTGGTTTCCCAATAATGAGTAAAGACGATACATGACAGATGTTATGCTGAAGGATTTACACTCGGCCAACTAGTCATTTGTGGCCATTTGTTAAGTATCAAAAATCCCCTTTTTACTTCCCTTTCCTTCCACTGCAGCAACATCCAGTTCTAGGTATTACTAACAATTTAGAGTGGCCTCAGAGTCAATCAGAATGAGACCCTAGAGGTATCGTATTGCGCGACACCTCCTTATATAGAGAAACTACAACTCTATCCTCGGAGAGAATGACTTGTGATGGACTCGCCCAGTCGGATATCCCCCCTCAGTGACTATGTGATCAGGCGTCCTGGCATCCCTAGATGGTGGGACCCAGTAGCCCGCCCTCATGTGGCGGTGATTGTGAAGAACCCAGTGAATGGTGGAGAGACCCGGTATTTTCTCTCCCGATGCGGCGAGAAGGACAGTAATGGACGCATCTCTCTGGACGTAGGCGATATCGATAGTCTTCCAGAGGGCACACTCCTTGAAGTTAGATACAGCGCTACTAAGGCAAATCTGTATGAACTCGAGATGGTTGGTGCAGTGACTTGTTGGAGATGGGTGAACCGGAGCCAAGGTCTTCAGAGTTTTGAAACAGAGTCTCCTAACTGGAGCTATACCGTCGACAGCTCAATTGATTCGAAAAGTTATGGATTATCATAGGTGGACCTTTTGTTCATCTCCTAGAGTTCATGAGTAGGTACCACTTCCCTTTTGGTAACTACTTTCCTTTTAACAATAGAATACATACATACTCTTGAGGCAGTATTAATTGAAGCCAATTGAAATCATGAAGGATGTTTACTGGGTTGGTGCGTTGGACTACAACATCAGAAACTTTCATGGATACAGTTACACAACACACCATGGTACAACTTACAATGCATACCTAATAATTAGTGAGAGAGTTGCATTGGTCGATTCTGTGATGGGTCTGTTCACCGAAGAAATGCTCTCTCGAATCTCCGAAGTGGTGGATCCGACAAAAATCGATTACATGATCTCGAACCATACTGAAATGGACCATTCTGGTGCAACCCCCGAAATTCTGAAGATGGTCCCTGATGCAAAACTGGTCTGTACGTCGAAGGCAGTCAATGAGTTGGAGAAGCATTATGATGACGGTTGGGATATCCAGACTGTTAAGACAGGTGATGAGATAGACTTGGGGGGCAAGACTCTTCGTTTCTATGAGGCTCCTATGCTTCACTGGCCTGAGTCAATGTTCACCTACTACGTGGAAAAGCAACTTCTGCTGCCAAATGACGCCTTCGGACAACACTACGCTACTGAACAGCGTTTCGCAGACGAGGTCGATCAAAATGTCCTGTGGCGTGAGGCTGAGAAGTACTATGCAAACATTCTCTGGCCATTAAGCAGGATGGTTCAGAAGAAAATCGAAGAGGTTGTTGAGTTGGGTCTTCCGATTAAGATGATTGCTCCCTCTCACGGACTTATCTGGCGAAAAGACCCACTCCAAATAGTCACTCGATATCTCGAATGGGCAAAGGGTGAGAGGTTCCAGGATAAAGTGATCATCACATGGGACACCATGTGGCAAAGCACAACAAAACTCGCCCGTGCTATGGCTGAAGGTGTTCAGAGTGAGGGTCTCAAACCAGAATTGAGACTCATTCCGCATAGTGACCGTTACGACATCATGGCTGACTTGCTGGAGGCGAGAGGGGTCCTCATTGGTAGTTCTACTATGCACAACAATGTTCTACCTAATGTTGCCTCGGTCCTATCTGACATTGAATTATTGAAACCTGTCGGTAAGAAGTGTGCGGCTTTCGGATCATATGGCTGGGGTGGAGGCGCTGTGAAGAAGATCCAAGAGTCCATGGAGAAGGGAAAGATGGACATCGTCATGGACCCCTTCACCGTGAAATGGGTGCCAAATGAAGAAGAACTAGAACAAGCCTTCACATTTGGAAAAGAGTTTGCTAGGAAGGTGAAGTAGCCAAAACCTACGAATGGCTCTGAAACTCTCGTAGGTAGACTTCCTTTCAATTACAGCAAATTGCATATCTACATCCAGTCTACGATAAATGAATCAGAACTCGGGTCTGTGGGGCTTTGAAACATAAAGCCCCACGTGAAATCACTATGTTTGCAGTTCGCTCGAATCTGATAAATAGTCCTAAAAAATGTTAACTCTTCTAGTAGATGTTGCGCTAATTAATCAAAAGATGAAACATTTTTTATAGAAGTATGTCTTTGTTCTTGCGACGGTAGGGACCTCATGCAAACGTGTGGGAAGAAGAACACTGTACGATAGATGGATTTCCAATTTCTATCTGTAAACTATCTATGACATCAATCCCACTAGAGATGATAGTGAAATTGCAGAGGTCCCATTACAAGCGTAAGGAGGGACATATCTGACTCCAGAAAGTAAAAAATCAGAAACCACTGTTTCCATTATAGATTCGGTGAAAACACCACTGGGATTATTCACATTAGTAATTCTTGTTACAGAGGCTATAGTTCTGGCGGAATCAGCGATAATTGGTGCAGAACAACTCTGGATGCCATTCCTAATAATCGCAATAGTAATATTTCTCGTTTTTGTGCTTGCTATCATAAGACCTGATGCTGTGGGACTTAAACAGAAGATTCTGCAGGCCGAACGATATGTGACAATGATGTTTCCAAAGAATGCTATTGTGGACTTTGATGATGATAGTGGAGAGCTATGGGTAAAACCACGCCTTGGAAAGAAAACGAAAATAATCTTCACCCCGACAAACAATGAAGAAGGCGGATGGTATCATACACTGCCGGACTTCGTAAAATTGACTGATCAGATTAGAATTTGCGTCATTGATACAACAGGGCAGAAATGGAGGACAAAAACATTTGTTCCACGTTCAATTCCCCAAACACTCTCACAGGTTTCAAACCCTGTGCCTACACCTGGAGGTGGACGAATATGAGTCCTGAAAAACTGGATTTCAAGTTCGGAAATACTGCTAAGAAGGTTGGGGTACGAACTTTCGGAAAAAGAGACACTCCTTGGTATAAGTGGACTGTGTTCATGGGTGAATCTCCTGAAAAATTAGCTCTAGTCGATTATGTGGAATATCGACTTCATGATACTTTTCCCGATCCTATTCGAACTTCTGATGATGAGAATGACAAGTTTTCTATATCATCAGCCGGATGGGGAGAATTCACAATCTATATCACCGTCTATCTGAAAGATGGTAGAGAGGTAGAGACAACACATTACCTAAGACTATTCTCTTGATTACATCGGTTCTTACGAATAACTTTAAAACTCGCGTAGGCAGAATTTCCTTAGCATTAGCGGGTTGGGGAAGCCAGGCCTATCCCGCAGGGCTCATAACCCTGAGATCGGATGTTCAAATCATCCACCCGCTACCATCACATTTTAGAGACTGTCATAATCAGGTTCTCGCCAACATGACAGATTAGACTCACAACGCACCCATGACCAACCTGCCTTTCCTGATGATCTTGCAACATTGGCACAATGACAATACCAATCCACACCAATGACACGAAATGACCTGGAGAAATAGCACTTGCGGCAGTTCTTAATTGGCTCAGTGGCTGTAGACTTGATACCAATCTTCTTTTCAACCTCTATGAGCATCTCATCCAACTCGTCATCAATGGAAGGGGGTTTCTTTGTAGGTAAGGGCGCGTCCTTTCTGTGCTTCTGAACAGTACGTCTGGCTGATTTCTTCAGCATCATATTCACATACGCTTCATCCTCAGAAGTGAATTCGAAAAGTACTCTGCTGGGTCTGGGTGGAGTCGCTTCTTGGTCATCTTTGTGTTTTTTGGTCAAACTAATCCCTCCTAGCTTGAAATTCCTGGTTGAAATCCACATTATAACTGTGCTTATTCTCAAAAATCAAAAGTAGAACATTGGACCTTATCGATCACAACTTCAGCTATGTGATCCAACCAACTTTCAAAAATGTTGCAACAAAGCCAGGAGGATTTCCATCAGTTACCATTTTCAGTCTAGACCTGGTTACCTGTAGTAATAATAGAAAGCAGATATTCCTGCGAAGAAGACAGCCCCAATCCATATTACTACTAGGGCAAGAAGAGCGTCAGATGAAACATCTGTAGCGGAAAGACCAATGAGTGCCATCGGAACCACAAAAAGGACGAAGGCAAACCCATTACGAGCTGATTTGTCGGAAATCTGTATCGAACGTTCGTCACGGAGCCTCTGATTATAGAGAGTGAAGCCTAATAACACTGAAACAAAGACAATCTCCGCCCCGATTGAAGGAATGGAAAAAGGTAGTGTCGAGGTTGGAAAGAGGAGGCTGACAATCACTTGTGCCATGAACCATCCAAAGATGATGAGTACCCCCATTACAACCAGGGTCTTATTTGATAGTCTTACGCTCAATTCAGTTTCACCTCTATCTCCGGTAATAATAGAATAGTGACAAGAAGTAGATCACAAGCGATGATATCCAGGGTAAGATGATTAGACCAGCTACTATCTGAACTGTGAATGTTTCGACGCGAAGCAACACGACACTGCTCATTGGGAGAAGGACTATCAGATAGACAAAGACATTCCGTGCAGCAAGATTCATGATCTGTGTGAAGCGCTCATCTTGGAAACGTTTCAGGTAGGTCGCTCCAAGCACTCCGCCAACCATACCACCGATTGCCCCTGTATAACTACTCAGAGTTTTCAGACCTAGAATCCAGATTATCACAAACACACTTGCTACTGTTACTAATGCACTTAGAACTGTCATTACGCTACGTTTCATTTCTTTTCATCTCTATACTCAAATATATCCTCAATCCTTACACCGAACAGGTTTGCCAGCTTGAAAGCAAGAGAAAGAGTTGGATTGTAGGTGCCTTTCTCCATTGAAATGATAGTCTGTCTAGTGACTCCCAGGCGTGTTGCAAGACCTTCTTGTGTCCACAATTCAGGGTTGTTTGACTCGTTTCTTTTGGCTTCGCGAAGGTCTCGCAGTTTATTCACAATCACGCTGTTCACCCATTATGATGTAAAGTATACTTTACGTAAAGTAAACTTTACATATAAAATTTTGGCTAAAAACTCTCAATATGAGATAAAATAGAGAAGCAGTGACACAGATGTGATACACACATTGTTCTTCGGTCGAATCAAGTTCCTAGTTGGAGAAGAAGTATCATGATAGCAGAAGTTGCTCTTCTTGTTGGAATCTATGCTATATGGCTTCTCCTACTGGTAAACATAATGGTATCAAGTGAGGAGATATCATTGACAGTGGCCACATTGCCTTTCATAGTCACTTTTCCAATAGCTCTCATTCTTGCAGCGTGGATAGAGGTTCAAATTCCAGGCGTGTTTCTTGCAGATGTATTGATTACAATGATAGTTGGAGTCCTCATCTTTGTGAGATGGGTGATGGCAATAGTGGGTGAGTAGAACTAGTTGCCTTTGCGTTTGAATTCAGTATATCCGCACCGACCACAAGAGAACCGATCAAAATGTTCAGCCATAAAAGTCCCCTTTTCACAGCGTGGGCAAGACTTCTTGGAGCGAGTAATATTTCCTGATTTGTCAACCTTGTACAGCTCATGCGCTTTGGGCATCTATTCTTTTCCTCCCTCTTCTTCTTTCTTAGATTCATGTCTTTTGATAATGTGGTCAAGTTCGATTCGTTTCATCTGGTCTTGATTTGAGTAGATTCTGGCTGTTCCCTCAGTGATACCAGCACCAAACTTGGTGTCGAGTCTCTTGATGATGACAGATGAAGAATCTGCATCAAACTGCGCAACTATCTTTGCACGAATGTCCGCTCGACTTGGAGTACTTGCGCCTGTATGATCGACCCTGAAGTCGACTTCCTTTCTTGCAAGAGGCTTGTTCTCTCGCTCATTTAGAATCTCGATTTTCATTGACATCACTTACCGAAAGTCAGACCGCCCCAGGGGCTGGGCCAGCCACTCCACCTGAGGTTGTCTAATAAACCTTTCACCACTGACAAGGAACATTATCGCACTTTTAGTGCATATTTTCCCGGCTTATCGATATTCAGTCGGGACGCAACATAGGAACTGAGTCTAGGATCCTCACGTTTGTTTCGCCCTGGAAGGATTACCACTATCCCAGTGTATGAAGTTGAGAGATTAGTGCTCTTGCAATTGGGACACATACTCTCTGATGTGAGGAAATGACAGACTTTGCATGCTTTCATTTTTGCTATCTTTGTTCCCTCCGTGATTATTTCTTCTTCTCTTTCTTGCTCTCTCCGCGAGCAGCTCTCACATCTTCTTCTACCCAGGAACGGTCGGGTCCAATCTTACCAAGGAATGGTTGTCTCATTGTGAGACCAAGTTTTCCGGATTTGTTTCCAGACTCGAAGCTTATCGACGTGACTCTGGCCCTAACCATGTCTCCCTCTGCGAGAGTTCTTCCTGTTTCCTTACCCAGAAGGGCGTTGCCTTTAGAGTCCTGTGTGATAAAGTCATCACAAATTTGGCTGACATGACAGAGCCCATCAAGCGGTCCCATTCGAATGAATGCTCCAAAATCCATGAGTTCCACTACATTACCTTCCACAAGTTCGTGACGAAGAGGTTTGAACACAAGTACACGATATGTCACGGAATGATAGGTCGCACCATCACCTGGCATGAGACGACCTTGACCTATCTCATCAATTCCGATGACAGCAATCATCAGACCAACATCTCGATCGAGGACGTTCTCGTGTTGCTTCCTTAGATGAAGCATGGCTGCATCTTCCATGGGAGAACCAAACTGAGATGGTGGAATTCGCACGACGTCTTTTACTGTCACTATACTGTACAACTATTGACGCTCCTTGCCTAGCAGGACGATTATTATCAGAACAATCAGACTCGAGAACAATCCCGAGGTCTAACCCGACGGCTCAGCGCAGATGCGCTTTGTAAAACATAAAAACGTTGTGAATCGGTCTCAAAAAATTGTTCCCTTGAGCTCCAGGTGTTTCCTGCCTCGTAACAAAAGAACTGGAACTCCTCGTTCGATTGCCTTGTTTCTAAGTTCTCGGTCATTGGTTGCTAGTACTCCTTTTACTGCTACAGCATACTCCAAGAGTTGATCATCCACCTCAAACTCCCTGAATTGTGGGTCAACTTCGACTACTCGGCATCTCTCAATCAGGTC
>RDNZ01000011.1:50464-71320 GCA_011364905.1 Candidatus Thorarchaeota archaeon | reverse complement strand
ACTCCTGGTATTGATAGCATGATGAACTGCCCTGGATTATATGTGAATGACATCGCTTTCTTCATGTCAATATGTCTGATCTGAAGGAATCTGTGGTCCTTGATCAAATCATACTGCCTTACAATTCTTGCAGCCTTGGGTTTGAAAGGATTCTCAATTTCATCAGTCACAATCATTTCTTTGGAACCTCCTCTGTTGTAAGAGCTTCAGAGATTGTTAACACATTGATGTCCACTGGACAGGTGTCCACGCACCTCCCACAACCGATGCATCCGGGACGACCGTAATCGACACCGAAGGTCTTCAGCTTGTGAACATACCACAGCCTCAACCGATCTGCACGAGCGGCTCGGAAGTTATGGCCTCCTGCCACAAGACTATAATCCACATACATGCAGCTATCCCAGAATCGGTTTCGACGCCCCACTGTCTGGTTTGTCACGTCAAAGACATCAGTCACGTTGTAGCAGTTGCATGTCGGGCACACCATGGAGCATTGACCACATGAAAGGCACTTGTCGCCGAAGTAGTCCCATATTTCACTGTCATGACTTAAGTCCATGAGATCTGGCATGCTATCGAAATCGAAGCTTCTCTGAAACATCTTATTCCGTTTCTGACGCCATTCAACGTACATCTGTATGTCATCATGCGAAACGTTTTCGTCAAAGAACTCCTCTCTCTCATGGATCATATCATAGCCTAGACTTGAGCCCACCCACACTAGGTAAAATCCATCCAGCTTGACAAAGAAAAGATCAAACCCCTCACTCACAATATCAGTATCTGTGGAATGGCAAAGATGGTTCTCCAGAGGCAGACATGAGAATCCAATGATGGCTGTGTTCTCTCTTAGACCTGCATAGTATGGATCTATAGGTTCTCTCAGGAAGACTTCATCCAGTCTGAGAAGACTATGAATCTCACAAGGATGCACGCCCAACACTACCCTCTTTTCGATTACTGAATAGTCAGGATAGAAGCCTTTCTCATTGAAATGCATCAT
This sequence comes from Candidatus Thorarchaeota archaeon, assembly GCA_011364905.1. GTDB lineage: Archaea > Asgardarchaeota > Thorarchaeia > Thorarchaeales > Thorarchaeaceae > SMTZ1-45. The sequence continues at coordinate 70,314 of RDNZ01000011.1, read as the reverse complement.
TGTGAATTGCATCGGATTAAACAGCTTCTTGATAGGAATCATGGGATAATCATCAGTAATGACCAACTCTGATATATTCTCAAGACGGTCATAGGCGAGTACTCCATTCTTCTGTTTGGGCCCATAAAGATGACCAAACTTGTCCAGACTCTCCAGAAACACTTCGAGAAACTTTGACTGCATCTTCAACGTGCGCATGTATAGCACCACTTTTCTGAACGCCGAGTGCGCCGATTCTTTTGGTTATGATTGTTTTCATTTTTATTTCATGCATAAACTCTCGGATATGGTCTATTATTCGACTTCTTTCCTCATCATCCATATTGATATCGACACAAATTCAACATTTGATGAATGGCGCATAATTCCGTCATTCAAACATCCCTAACAGTGGAATTTATATTGTGAATTATGTAATACTATTACGTGAAAAAGAGATATAAGGACTGGTTCCCTATTAGAACTTGATAAGTATGAGGTGAAAGAGATGTCAGAAAAGAAAGAATCATCAGGTGGAGCGGGTGTGCAACTTAGTCTTAGAGAACAGCTACTTGGCCGTTTGTCAGATGAAGATCTCGGATCCAAGAAGCGTGAAGTATCTGTAATGACTAGAATGAGCAATGACATTGTTGAGATTCTGGATGCTCTTGTGGAGCTTGAGATTTTCAAGAGTCGCTCAGAGGCTGTGTCTGCATTTGTTGAACAAGCAATATCAGCTCGAATGTCCCTGTTTGAGGAGATAAAGTCACAAGCTACTGATATACGTCAGCTGCGAGACTCAGCAAAGAAACATGCATACAAGGCTTTTCAAGAAGAGAGTAAATAGACCAACCCGAATCATCCATTTTAAGAACCGATTTCTATTCTAAGCAGAATTGCTACAAGAAAAAAAAGGGGGTGGGGAGATACACAGCTCCCCTTGTGAGTCCAATCATCCAACATAGATGAAATGGTCAGGATCAGGAATCTCGAAGATGTCCTGGTGCAACGGGATTCTCTCCCGGGCCAATATAACAGAATGGCTGGGATACAGCTCCCCTGGCACGCTGATTTCCAATAGCATCTCCCATTGGAGTTGAATATGCGTTACTCGTGTCTTCACTGGTCGTGGCCTTGCCATCCGCTGCATAGCTTATGAACGCATCAGCCGAATCATCTGCCTGTGCACTCATACTCATCCATGCAACTGCAATCAGTGATCCAAATACAACGACTGAAAGGACAAGCCAGACACCTATTGCCAATCCGATTCTTGCAGATTTCTTGTTTTTCATTCTATCTCCTCTCTATACTCAGGGTTTCCGGGATCATTGAGAAAAACAGGAGTCGCCAGAGCCGTTTTCGAGAAGTTTGTTGACGCTCCAGTTTTCCCGAATTCACGCGAATACCTTGAAATAGTAATACATATTACATGTAATAAAACTTTCGATTACATATTCAATATAGAAAAGTATATTACGTGATAATGTAATAGGTGATTCGAGACCCTCTAGTTCGGGAATTTTCATTTTATTTCTGTTCTCAACGGGTCGGATTAGGGGGTTTCTTTCTGCAACAATGGCAAAACTTGCCAGTCTGCGGTACCCAGGGGAAAGGCTTCCCTATTTCGTTGGTGGCTTATATGTTCCTGAGGAAGAGAAACATGATGATACAAACGGAGCCACAGAAGATGGATGTCGCAGGAAGCACGCTAGAATTCGGTAAAGATTGGAAAGGGATGTTAGAATATCTCGCAGATTCGGAAAGCTTGGTCGATGTATATCTATGCGCTAGCGCCTATGGCCATTCTGATGATCGAGAGGAGATGGTATCTGAAACCCATGGTGTGAGAATTATCTACGTAGGTGATGATTACTTCATCGTTGGGCCTAGACGACCAGTTCATTCCAGCGTGATACCAATGGGATGGATTTCGATGATACGGATTTGTAATAGTGAAGAAGCATGTGATTTAGTCAGCCTTGTGGATGAGCGCGATATGGATTAGGGGAGCGTGAATTCGTTGGGCAAGTGTTGTTTGAGCAGCTCTATCCTTCTAAACAATCCATAGAAGTGACTCATAGTTGGTTCTTCCAGCGCCTCCTCTATAGAGGCCCATTTGAACTCGCTGTGTTCCCAATTGAGTCTGACATCTTCTTCTTTGCACCTACACCAATATGAGATGAAGACCATAGGGAACTCCTTTCCACCTCTATAGAAGAAACCTGTTTCAACTGGCATCACAATCTCAGCTCTGAGACCAGTTTCCTCCACAATCTCACGAAGAATGCCATCTTCTGGACTCTCATCCTCCTCTATTCGTCCTGTCACAACTTCCCATGCATTTGGAGCAAAATCCTTTGAATCTGACCTCTTGAGTATTAGGTATTTTCCATCTTTCTCTAAAGCAGCCCCCATTCCGACATACAGCTTCTTCATGTTTATCACTCTTGGTACGAATCCTTGTAGTTCAAGTCACTTATATGATTCAATCTGTAATAATCTCTGGGAATGAGAAATGCCTTTCACGCCTTACCATTTCGGACCTGCGTTGTTCATTGGGATCCTACTCTTTCCCTTCATCGACCTTGCAACGATTATGGTTGCTAGTGTCATACTAGATCTTGAACCTCTTGCCGTGATACTCTTCGATTTGCAAATGCCACTTCATGCGTTTTTCCATACCTACTTAGGAGCCACAATTGTTGCTTGTGGTCTCTCAGTTTCGTTATACCCCTTTAGGAAATACCTCAACGAGATTGTGTCATTCTTTGGTCTTAAGCAGGAGTCTTCTATGCGACATATTATTTCAGCCAGCTTCATTGGCACCTATTCTCATGTTCTACTGGACTCGTTCCTTTATTCGGAAATGAATCCGTTCTTTCCACTCCTTGGTAATCCATTTGTTGGACTTCTGGGATTTGGCTTTGTGTACAATCTCTGTGTTGTTCTTGGAGTTGCTGGATTCTTCATCTACCTTCTCCGAGTCATTCTAAACCTCGGAGTGGGAAGGATCGACGGCGATGGAATCAGTTAATCTTTGGGAACGGGCTTCTTGGTGAGCTCTCCCCTCTGCCATGCTCTGGTGGAGGTTCCCAATTTTCCGTCATTCTGAGATACTTGGCTCTATCTGCGGCATCATGTAGTTCCATCACTGTTGCTAAATGATTTCCAGCATCATCACGAACTGCGTAGATATACTCGTAAAAGTAGCCTCCAATGAAGTGAACCCATCCTTCATACTTATCTAGCTCACCACTCTTCAGATCTCCAATCATCTTTAGAACACCCGGTTCTGCACGTTCAGGATGGCATCGAAGGATGGACGAGTTCAGTCTTTCCACATCCTGTTGGAGTTGTTCCGCAACCTTTCGATTGAATATAACAATCCTGTCTTCCTTGTCTAAGACGCAGATTCCAACATTCAGGTCTTCAACTAGGCGCCGCATGGTATCGAAGTTGAGATTCATGGTCAAACCTTTGTACAAACGATGTGAAATTCTTACTCCTTTAGGATACGTTTGAATTGCGACTGAGAACCCGAAGACAAGCTTATGGTCGAATAATTTCCCCTTTCCACTAATTGATTAATGTTAAAGACAATGAATGAATATGGAAACTGCAACATTCGGTTCTGGATGCTTCTGGTGTACAGAAGCTGTGTTTCAGCAACTAAAAGGCGTGTCCTCCGTTGTTTCTGGATACGCTGGTGGTCATGTTGAGAACCCTACATATCAACAGGTTTGCACTGGCCGGACGGGCCATGCAGAGGTATGCCAGATTCAATTTGATCCAGAGCAAATCTCATTCGAAGAATTACTTGAGGTCTTCTTCAATACACATGATCCAACCACATTGAATCGGCAAGGCAATGATGTTGGATCGCAGTACAGGTCGGTTATCTTCTATCATGATGAGGAACAGAGGAAAAAAGCTGAAAAGGTCAAGGCGGAACTTGATAAGAGCGGGACTCGGAAAAATCCTATTGTCACAGAGATTGTTCCCTTTGAAAACTTCTACAAGGCAGAAGACCATCATCAGAACTACTATCGCAACAATCCCGGTGAGGGCTATTGCAGATTGGTGATTGCGCCAAAACTAGACAAATTCGAAAAGGTCTTCAAACTGAAGATTGGGAGTTAGTCGACCGGAAACTAACCTGAGAGGATAATATTCCAACTGAAATAATACTAGAATCGTTGATAACGAGTGGTTTGGAATACATAACAAGTAACTACTCGGGTTGTGCACCGTGGCTGAAAACGAACCATCTGATGTGTACGCTTTCTGCAACATATGCAAGGAAAATGTACCTCTAGAGATTACAGAGGAAGATATGGAGAAGGCAAAAACTGGGCTTATCTCTGTCATCTCCGTTCACGGAACGCCTCAACATGCAATACTAGTTTATCTTGATATGAATCTCAAAGCACGAGGCGTTGAATATCCTTCACTTCTGCAGGTCGCTGATAGCTCGACACTGGAGGATGAACCCGCCAAGACTGTTAAGGAAGACACAATTGACCTCAATTCCATTATCAGTTCATTCGGCGACAAGCAAGAGGAAGCGGTGAAAACATTCGCCCATATATCTGCTCAACTCATTGCAGGCAACTCTTTGTATCTCATTCACAAGAACAAGAGTATTGGTAGGGTTGTGAAGGACCAGATTGACTCTCTATTCACAGATGAAACGCCAGCGTCATTTGTGATAACTTTCGATGAGATTGACTATGTCACTGGCATGAGACCTACAATCTATGATCTGCAATATGGAAGCTTCATCTCTGAAGGTATCGCAATTGACACATCCCACTTTGAACGGATTATCAAAGATGCACTTGATAGTCCAAATGGATTTAGCATGTTAAGAAACGATTATCGCAAATTGAAATATTCTTACAGGCGTCTATGGGAACTACTCACTGCTGGTGCTAGAGTCTATACACCAAAGAAGCTGGCGTATCTTGTTTCCATTGATCTTTCGCTCATTCCAATGCTTCTCAGAATTGCTGAAAATGATGGAATTGATGTTGCATCTCGCGTGAATCTCTCTTAATGAGCTGTGAATCTTCAGCATCACACTCTGTATATCCCAAGCGAGTAGAGAAAAGCTCCAAAATAGCTGGTTTTAATCTCGATCTGATATGTGTAAGTCACACTTACCAGAAATGGTCCACTGGAAGTTACTTCAATTATATAGACTGAATGTTCAGCTTCAAAACTGTAGCTAGCAAGAGTCGATTCGAATGAAGCCACAAGAGTATTGCTTGTCGAAGTCCATACACCGTCTTGGTACATGAATCGTATCTCCGAGGTTCGGTTGCATATCACAGTGACCCACGTGACTCTTGTTCCGCCAAAACCGACTTCAATGTGATTTTGGTCACTGGATGTATATTCTGTAGAGTTAGTGCCTTCAACTATCTGGCTTACAGGGATTGAATTGAATATGACCACGAGAACAATGCCAACTATGAGATAACATCCTATCGAGGGCTCTTTCATTTTGTGCAAATTCCCCGGAATTCATACATCTTTTAATCTATTTTATAGTCCTAATTATATCAAGTCTTTGGAAAATGCTTGAAAGACATACCAGATGAGCCAACCAGTTTCTGACAATGTTCAGAGAAGTAGAAGCGTTAGAACTACATCAAAAATTTACTTCTTTGGCACGAAAAAGTCTAGATTTTGCTTCAATGGGCTTTCAATTGCATTTTGAATCGTGAGATGCAATCCCCGAAAATGTATTAGGTATCTTTGCAAAAAGGAAACCCTACTGAATTCGACGCAGGAGTCGGGAGTCAATGGATGAGGAATTCACAGACGATATGATGAGGCTACTAATGGTCATCGCAGCATATACACAAGAGGGACATGAAGAAAATCCGATTTGGGTCAAGGAACTTCCGTTGATGGCCATTATATATCAGGGAATTGTAAAAGAAGTCTTTCGAGATTACGATTACGCGCCTTGGAGTGTGGCAATGCTTGATGGAACGCGCGAGTGGTTGAATATAAGTAGAGAAGGGAAGGATGACCTCGAAGATCTCTTGAACCTAAGGATGATATCAATTCTAAGAGTCAGCACATCTCAATATGGGTTTGTTACAGCGTATCGACTTACAGAATTGGGGCAGCAAAAAGTCAACGAGGCAACTGAATCAATTAGGCAAGAGATTTCATCACTGATTTATCATTCGTGTGGTGGTTTGTACACAGTAGCCATGAATGGTTCAGACTTTTCCTTTAGATGCGATCCATGCGACTTCAATGAGAAAGTGCTCATTGGTGATATCGAAGACATCCCTTACGCAACTAAAGCATACCTGCCATCGTTCAATTTTGGATGGTTTGGAGCGGACAAGGAAAAATACTCCAATAAAGACCGGGAGGAAGAATAATGGTTGAAGAACTCATTAAGGATAAACTTCTTGAATCAATAAAACTCGGTGGAGTCAAGCTGATTCTCAGTGAGTTTCTTCCAACAGATAGGAATACACTCGAGGCCATTGCACAGAAGCTCATGTCAAAGCGAACACTGCATGGTGAGTTCGTCACTATGCTAATGGACGAGTGGCCCGAAAGCACAACTTTCACCTCCGAGAAGAGATGCAACTCTGTACGTGTGATTGATTCGAGAGGGTCTGAATATATCGCATGCGAAGCAAGCATGCAGGATCCTGATGATGTGGTAGAGCAAGAAGAGATTGTCGGGATGTTCTTGAGTCACGAAGGACATGTCATTTATGGCTGTGAGCTGAACAGAATCGGGGAGGATGGCTTGTCTGATGAACCAACTGCCTCGATTGATCACATTGCCAGAGTTGTCACAGATCTCATGAATGACTCCTCCCTCCTGATGGACACACTTCTGACACATCATCAACGCGCAATATTGGACTGTATCTTCAAAGGTACGCCAAATAGCAGATACAAATTCCTGGGGCTTCTTGCTTCGTCAATCACGCCTCAGAAAGATGATATGTCATTCTATATGGATGGAGAGGAATATCAGAATGAATTGGAGCAAGTCCTTGATAACATGCAGCTGGTCCATTTCATTTCTACAAAGAAAGCCAGAGTATTCATGGGGGATGGTGGCATGTTGATTGTTTCTCCGAATTGGAAGGATTATGAAACCTTGATCACCTTCTACTCTCTGTTGAGAAGCGCAGAGATTTTTGTTGATGGCTTATTTAACAGGATGTCACTATTGGAGGATGAGCTTACTCAGGTTGTAGACCTAATCGAAAAAACCACAGAAGGTGACTACTCAGCTATTACTAAGGCACAGAACATCTTAACAGAAGCCACGGCAAACTATACAATTCTTACATCAACGGAAGGTTATTTGCATCGAGGATTTCCGCTAATCGCAGAACGTTGGAAACAAGCAGCAGCATCTGTTGATCAAAAGCTTCGAAAGATGCTTGAGATAGATCGTAGATTCACTTCTATTATCGAGAGGATAAGTGACATCGATCTAGTGCTGAAGAGTATTGAGAATGAAGTTGAAGGTCTTCAAACACTTCTTTCAACTCAAATCGAGCAACAAATGAGACGCGTATATGGTGCATTACGTGATAACACCCGAAGTACGAGTGAGGTCATCAAAGCCAATGAACGAACCGGGGACGTATTGAATGTCATACAACTCGTTCTGTCAGGTACCATTGCCTTTGACATCATATTGGCAATTACTGGAGAATACATCACACCTTACGCTTCACTAGCCAGTGATTACCCGCTGCTATTCTTTGTTTCCTCGGTCATCCTATGGGTCGCAATTGTAGTAGGTCTGAAGAAGGCGATGGATTGGATGGGCGGCAGAGTCGAGAAGGACCATGTTATCCAACATGAACTGAATCAGAAATGTAATCCAGAAGATATCGAGCAGTATCTCTCCACGAAAGTCATCACATCGATTGATGAGGTGGTGCAGGAAGATCGAGAGTCTGTTCGAACACACTACATTTTCTCGGAACCTGATGGTATCGACACTGCTATGATAACGTTGAGCTATGACCGGCTGAATGGAGTTCTTCAGGATGTTGTGATTGAGAGTCATGGGGGAAACATCGATACGTTGAAACAGAAAGTTATCCAAGAGCTACAATCGCATTTGGCGTGTGCTGACAAATAATAGTGACTTGTGCAAGGACAATGAAACAAAGGCCTGAGTCATCATCTCAGAATAATAAGTAGCACAAGATGATTGGCATTATGCCCCAACAGGTCATGATGAATTTGATCTTTGTCGTTTAGATAGTTCCTTTTCCCAAGTTTCAATTATCTCATCCAATGAAATCCCGAGTGTCTGAATTTTGTTGTAGTCTGATTCGCCTATTCCTCTTTCTGCAGCATGTTCGAGATATGGTATCTTGAAAGGACTCAGTCCTCCTATTCTTGCTGCGATAAAATCAATGGCAAGAGGGTCTTGACTGGCGAGGATTGTATTAAGGTTGAATGGGTCCTGACCTCTCGTATTTGTCATATCAATGTCGTTGCTAACAACTATTCCATCGATAATATTGAGGGTTGGTCTGATTACGGTATTGATGTCTGCTAATCCATGAACCAAATCCTTGTGAATCCGTCTTTTCTCCCCGCTAGGGCTCCACCATCTACGATATGCGGAATGATAGTATTTGCCCTTAGTAGTTAGGAATTCTTGGGAGAGTTCGAGGCAAAAGCCAGAAGGACGATTGTCTGAGTAATCACCTTTTCCAGGAATGGCCCCCATAAGATTCTTGACCGCTAAGCTTGCCCATTGGTTTTTTCCTTGCACTATTCTATACAACTTCAGCTTTGGCATGTTGATCAATACGTCACAATCAAGAATGATTTTTGGAACTCGCAACTCTTGGATTGCCTGACCGCTTGGAACTGGTACGCTCACATTTGGACTTCCATTTAGATCCACCAATTTTAAATTGTATTTCTCGGCTAACTCTACATACCCACTGACTCTAAAGGCAAGGTTTGTGTCAATACCACCTGAACCCTCGGCTATGCTAATATTCAGCTTGCCCATGTCTTGGCAAAGCTCGATTATGGCTTGAACAATCGGATAGTCTGTCGTAAAGCCAGTATAAGGAGGTAGACCAAAGACCAAGTTTGGCTTTATTACCACTTTACTTTCTGGCTGCACGAATCTATCAATCCCACCAAGCAATCTAATTGATTCTTCAACAGTAGTCCTGATGCTTTCGCTTTGAACAATGGACACGACAGCCATCATATCATCTCCCTAACAACAGGAAACATAGCTTTGGTTATCCCTCTTTTTGGATGAATATCCGATATCTTACCCGTCTTGCTACCATAAACTTGGATACAAGGACAATGACAGTTGAAAAAAAGGGAGACTTTGAAGTGAAATTTGTAGCCTCCCTTCTCTAGTTCAATGCTCCTGCTTCACGTTATTATGACTGGGCCAATCGCAATACCGCTAACAAACACTTCTGTCCATTCTATTTGACCATTCATGTGCACTTGATGACCAACTAGATCCGCATATACTCCACCCGCATCCACTACTTCACCATTCATTCGGAACTGCCAGTTGGAATAATCGGTATTGCCTTTGTCAATTCCATAAATCCACCCATCCTCAGTTGTAATCTCCCAATATTCGGTGAAGAAATGCACTTGCCATGGGAACCCAGGGGGGTGGCCCAGATCTTTAGATGGGATTGGTCCTGTTGCCCAGAATATCATTGTTCCATCGATATCTCCACTAATAGTTCCAATCCATATGGGATTGGCAGGATCTGTGAAAACATCCGGGTTGAAGGATACATTCATTGTACTACAATACTGTGGTGAAGCATTGGCACTTGGCACCAAAGCTATGATAAACGCCAATGCAACAAAAACCACTCCAACTCGTTTTATCACACTTGCTCTATTCATCTTCTTTCTCACCTCCCAATCAGTTCTTCGCACTGATTAAAACGGAAACTGATATTTCGTTGTTGTACAACACACTAGGTTGCTCCATGCAACTAGCATATTGTATCTAGCATTGGCTTTTCCTAGAATATCAATTAGCGGGAGAGGGATAAGGCCAAAACTTGCTAGAAATACAACTTGATTGCATAATCCGCATCAGGACTCTGCAAAATGTGCCCTCAATTGCGAAGTTTTTTTAGAAATTGATGCATATGACTAATATCGCTGGAAGGAAGGACGTAGCCTGTAGGATTTCAAATCAATCTGATAACCAACAACCATCTCCGGACCAGCAGAATCGGGATGAGTAGTTTGGATCCATTAGACTGGGCCTTGATATGTGAATTATGCGGCAATGTAAGGATGCCTTACAAAGCACTCGCGAAGAAGTTCAATATTTCAACAAACACCGTCAAGAACCGTTTAAACAGACTTCGCGAGAAAGGAGTGATTACGAAGTTTGGCATTTGTGTGAGCTTTGAAACGCTTGGTGCTGAAATGGTATCTGGTTTTGTCACTACCGATGGGTCTGAGGATGTGATAGAGCTTATGAAAATGATAGCCGACCAGCCCATGGTTTGTGATATCTGTCGCAACGCTGATAGGCGCTATGAGTACTGGGCCATGGTGAAAGGGGCGAGTGAAACACTAGGACTGAGACGCTTTCTGACAGGACTTGATTGCGCGACGAATGTACAGATGCAACCCATTGAACTCTTTTATCCCAATAAACCACCCAGCTACGTTGGAAATACCAGGGGGAAGAAGGTCATTTTTTCTCGTGACCAGCTACATGTACTAAAGACTTTGATTTTGGACTCTAGAAAGCCAGTTTCTCAGATCTCTCAAGAAACAGGATTCACTCCCAGACGAGTCAGAAGGATTCTTCACGATTTACAGGAAGGTGGTGGTATTCATACCTATGTTATCTACAATCTATTTGAATTGGGTGATTTGGAGTACAGGTTGAGGATTCGCTATGACGATGCTCAAGTAACTGGTCAAGATGTTGCTGTGTCGTTATATAAGAAGCATCCAGAAGTATTCATGTGGTCAACTATTACTACCAATGAACCAATCGTTGATGTCGGTCTGATTATTGGCAGTCCGGGCAAAGGTCCACCAATCGCAGCTGAGATCAAGGCAACCGCTTATATCCGGTCGGTGGAAGACTTTGTAACTTATCCTAGGGTTATATATGGTACAAACAGACTCAATACTCATCTATGGGCCCTACTGAAAGAAGCTGGACTTTGATTTTCAACATTGGAATGAACAATAGAGGTATCAATTAGAATCAGAAACTGCAAAAGCATTGTTCAGGAGCTCTATCTTGCTTCATACTCTTCGAATTTTTCACTTAAGAGCCAGTTTTATTAACAAACTGTTGCATATAATTGCATTAGCTGTGGGGAACGTGGTAGCCCCCAAATTTCCAACCAATCTTCCAGCCAAGAATCGTTTCCCTAGTCAGCCGAAGCGTGGTGAATTGATTGGATCCATTAGATTGGGCTTTGATCTGTGAATTATGTGGCAATGCAAGGATGTCGTACCAGGTACTCGCACGAAAACTCAGCATTTCACCTAACACAGTCAAGCATCGAATCAATAGACTTCACAAACAGAAGGTGATTGTGGGCTTTGGAGTTTTGGTGAGCATGGAAATGCTCGGCGCAGAAGATGTACTAGGTGTAATCGTTACAGATGGTACTGAGAAAGCGATGGAATTCATCAAACAAATTATTGCTAGATGGCCTATAGTAAATTGTTGCTATCGCACTAGTGACAGACGCTATGAGTATTGGGCTAGGGTGTCAGGTGCCTCTGAAACATTGGGTCTCAAGATGTATCTTGAAGGGCTTAATGGAGTGACTGACGTAGAAATGAGACCTGTTGTTTATCTCTCTCCTAATATGCCTCCCAACTCTATTATGAATACGAGGGGAAAGAAAGTTGTTTTCACTCAGCATCAGCTACAAGTGCTCAGGTGTTTGTATCAAGATGCTCGACTGCCCGTTTCCCAGATTGCACAACAAACAGGTTTTACTCATCGACGGGTGCGGAAAATCCTACGCGAGTTAGAAGAAGGGGGTGGCATCCACTTCGTTGTTGGTTTCGATGCATTTGCTTTGGGAGATATGGAATATAGGTTGAAGATCTGTTACGACGATGCTCAGACAACTGGTCCAGACATCATAATGGCGTTGTATGAGAAATATCCTGAAGCATTCTGGTGGGCAACCATAACGACCAATCAGCCAATCATTGATGTGGGGCTGCTCATTGACCGTCCCGGCAAAGGGATGCCTATCATACAGGATCTTAAAGAATCTCCATTCATAAAGTCGATTGAGGATTTTGTGTCTTATCCTAGAGTTATTGGCAATATCAGCCCTCTTAGGCGAAGACTAGAAGAGATACTGATTGAAGCTGGCTTACTAACAGAGCCCGAAATAATCAGAAAGACTCCCATACTCATCGACGCAAAACCACAAGACTCTGCAAAAAATGGGCTCTGAAAATCGCTCTCAGATTTCGCTACGCTATTAATACTCATTCTATCATCTACCATTACTTCATTTGCTCTCAAAAAGAGAGAGCGAAGAGGTCAATGAACTCTCTTCGATATTTGATCTATGTTCCTTCTGCATATGCCTTGGCGTAACGCTCTTGCTCCTCAGTCCACTTGTCTATGGAGATACCCATGGTTTCAAGCTTGGCTAGTGCGGTTTCCTTGTCAAGTTCTTTGGGGAACTCGTATACCGCAGGCTTGAGGTCCTTACCATTCTTTGTCATCCAAATCATGGCGTTCAACTGGCTCGAGAAACTGAGGTCCATGACTTCACTTGGGTGTCCTTCAGCAGCCGCCAGATTGACTAACCGACCCTCGCCCAGTAGATACAGTCGACGTCCATCCTTCATTTCGTACTCATCAAGCGCATGACGTACACGTTTCTTTGGACCCTTACTGAGTGCAATCAGATCTGGCTCATTGACCTCAACATTGTAGTGCCCTGCATTGCCAAACATTGCTCCATCCTTCATGACCTTGAAGTGGTCACCAGTGATGACATCTTTCATCCCTGTGGCTGTGATGAATAAGTCTCCCTCACTAGCAGCATCATTCATCGGCATGACTCTGAAACCATCCATTCTGGCCTGAAGAGCACGGACTGGATCCACTTCAGTGACAATCACACTAGCACCAAGACCTCTTGCACGGTCAGCCATTCCACGACCACAGTAACCATATCCTCCAATGACCACAGTCTTTCCTGCAATCAGGATAGCTGAGGCTCTCATGACTCCATCAAACACACTTTGTCCTGTTCCATATACATTATCGAACAGGTGCTTGGTATCAGCATCATTCACCGCCATGATTGGGTACTTTAAGGCACCATCTGCGGCCATTGCACGGACTCGAATCACACCAGTCGTGGTTTCTTCAGATCCGCCATAGAGATTATGAATAAGTTCTTGGTGTTTGTTGTGAAGGGTGAAGATTAGATCCGCCCCATCATCAAGTGTCAGCGTCGGCTCAGACTTGAGCGTCTGCTCAATACACCAGTAATACTCCTCTTTGCTCAGGTCGTGCCAAGCGTAAATTGGAACATCATTTGCAGCAAGCCCTGCAGCGACCTTGTCATTTGTGGAGAGAGGGTTACAACCAGACCAGGCGACATCTGCTCCTACAGCTCGCAAGGTTTCCACAAGCACAGCCGTTTCCTTTGTCACATGCAGACAGCCAGCAATCCTCATCCCCTTGAGAGGCTTCTTTTCAGCATATTTCTTTCTCAAATGCATAAGAACAGGCATGTGCTTCTCGGCATAGTCGATTAGCATTCTGCCTTCTTCAGCAAGATCAATGTCTTTGACCTTATACTCAGTCATGTGGATCACATGCTATGAAAAAACTATTAACTATATGAATACTACATAGTAAATTGGAATGAAATGCACAACCAGTGAGGGGAAATAATGCGAATGATATTATCAGAATTAGAAAAGCAGCTCCTAGAAGTACTCGTACAGAATTCCCACAACACACCTGCAATCATAGGAACAACACTTGGAAAGAGTCGAAACTGGGTATCGCGTTCCATCAAAGGTCTCGTGAAGAAAGGTGCGATTCGAAGCTACACGACGATTGTTAATCCTGCCCAAGTCAAATCAGCGAGGGATACTATTCTGTTCGTAAAAACCAATCCCAGAGAACAAAATGTCAGCAAAAAGATACTGCAAATGGAAGAACTCGAGTCACTAGATGGTATCGCAGGTGAGTTCTCACTAATAGGATTCTTCAGGTTCGATAGTCAAGGACCATTTGAAGGTCTACTCGATAGAGTAGATAGCGTAGTGGCAAGTTCAGGAACGGGGAAGTATAACCTTGTTCAGATTCTCACAACATACAAGAAGAATCGATGCAAGATTTCACACACAGAATCATCTGAATCACAACTCTCGTCAAAGGACCTATCTCTTCTCAGAATTATAAGGCATCAACGACCGACCATAGAGAGACCGTTTCCGCTCACGCAAGCGGCAATAGGGAAACTAATGAATCCCCGCATGGCGCAATCTGCAGTGTCGAAGGCAATTGATAGACTTGTCATAAAAAGAGCAATAGTCGGTTATTCGATTGATATCGATTTCAGTCTCATCGGTCTACCGGTAAAATTCTTTGTCAGAGTCAAAGTGTCACCAGGCACTGCAAGTGAAGTCGCACAAAGACTTGCTGACATGGATACAATATGGGATCTCTATCGAACCAGTGAGGACTACACACTGCTTGCTACCGTTCGGACGGAAAGTATTGAGTCATTCAATGGATTCCTTCGAGAGTTGTATGAAGATGAGAGTGTCGTTGATACGCAGTCATACGTATCTCTTGAAGAGTGGTACGTCCCAAGTTACTAAAACTTCTCTGTATGAGATTTTCCAAGCCAGTGATTGCTCCAAAGGTCTTTGTCGCGATAATAGAGCAGAATTGGAATCCAAGCAACAATCATGGCTGCATTTGTAAGTCGATTTGCCATCCAATAGGCAGTCCCATTGATGGGGCCATATGGTGCAAAGAAGAGAACAAGTGGTCCTACAATGTCATAGGGATTCACCCATGGCCACAGAATCGGATTGAACCAATGCATGGGAAAGTCTAGTAGAAGATGCGATAGGACACCAATTAGACAGGAGAGAACAAGCATACCTGATAGACTGCATGCCTGCTTCAGATTGCCTTTATCCACTCTGAATATTGTAGAGATCAGGGGAGAGTAAAGCAACCATGTACTGAAGACTGCAAGGGCGGTCCCCACAGTAGCAGCTCCTACTAGACTATGGAGGAAAAGATGGTCTGGCAAATCGCTAAAGAAGACCCACATTATTGGGACTTCGATGTCCGGAATCACCGCTCCAACAACCAGTCCAGGTAGTATGAGTTTCTTGTTCGCTTTGGATAAGGCAAATGCAAGAGGATAATGAAGCGGAGTAATCGGCATCAGAACCAATCTCCCAACTGCCTCTGTGTTGTCATATTTCAATATGCTTAAAGAAGAAACCTTGTACTCATTTTTCAAGGTGCATAGAATGGGACTTTACGAATTCGATGGCAAAAAGCCCAGAGTCGACCCTAATGCCTACGTATCACCTCGTGCAAATCTGATTGGAGATGTCGAGGTCGGACCTGATTCTAGCATTTGGGAGTCTGCAGTCATCCGAGCTGATTTGAACTCTATACGCGTTGGAAAAGGATCATCGATCCAAGACAATTGTTCCGTGCACACTACGTTCATGCATGCAACTATCATTGGTGACTACGTTACTGCGGGTCACAACTGTGTTCTTCATGCTTGTGAGATCGGTGATAGGACGGTCATCGGAATGGGAGCAATTGTCCTCGATGGTGCAAAGGTCGGTAATGATTGTGTGATTGGAGCTGGGTCAGTTGTGACTGAAGGGACAGTAGTTCCTGATGGAAGTCTGGTCCTTGGCATTCCTGGAAAGGTGGTCAAGGAAGTTTCAGAATCAATGAAAGAGGCATTCATGGCCGGTGCTCAGTTATACATTGAACTTGGAAAGCAGCATAAGACCTCTGGATCCGGAAAGTCAGAATGAATATCTGCTGACAAGTCTAATATCATGAGGTGTGTACACCAGTTTGAGGTGGACGACAGGTGTACCAAAGACGATCAATCCTGCTTGTGGCCTTTATAGTATCACTGTTCTTCCTACTAGGGACTGTTAATGCCCAATCCAATCTGGTTGCTAATATCACGAGGAATGACGAATATGTTTCGAGTTTCAGCACCAATAGCTATGTGGCTGACTTGGAGTCGGGTCATTGGACAGTGATTGTAAATCCAGATTCCTTCTGGGACTTACAGGTGAAGATCACGGTGGCCTATGACAGTGCATACACCAATGTGATTGCTGAGAGTGGAACGGATTATGGGAACTATCCTCGTGTGGATTTCGATTTGACTTCAGCAAGCACAGTCTATGTTCGTGTGTCTGAGAACTCCGTTTACTCTGACACAAGCGGGTTCTACCGGATTGGAGTGTACGATGATTCTCATATTCCTGGATTTTTCCAGTCGCTTTCCTTCTTCGATCTGATTATTTTGTTAATGGTACTAGCGTTTCTCCTTCCCTTGATTATCTGCATCGTGGGTGCAAGACGTTGGCGACGGAAGGGACAATCTCCTAGGAGATCGGACACCATATTGGTTGATGCTCCAATCCATGCCATCCCTGAGGATTCCAGAGGTAGCGTTCAAACACATGGAAGTAGAACTACTACGGTCCGGCTACCTGTAGAGTGTCCATCATGTGGTGCTCAAATCTCTCATGAAAGCGTTGATTGGGTTGGTCCTCTGGAGGCTCAATGTAACTACTGTGGAGCAACCATACACGCATCTCTTGAGAACATCTAAGAAATAAGCGGGGAGGCAATACCTCCCCCGTTTCTAGACTTATTACTAGTCAAAGACCTTTAGGAGCTTGTAGCCCTGGAAGACTGACCAGAGCACCAATGCGTAGACTGATATTTTCTGCCAAAGATTAGAACCAATAATGTCCGACATGATTCCAAAGAGCCCCATGATATATAGGAAACAAATGACCACGACAACAAGTCCAATCACTGCATAGATGTTCTCATATTCACTCTTCTTCAGTATCGCAATTGAGTAGCAAAGAATTCCCAACATGATTAGTATGAAGAAAAGCCTAGTCGTATTCCCGTGTATCTCACCATAGAGATTCCCTGCGAATATTGATAGGGCTGAGAGATTAACCGCTGCTCCAAGTCCCAAGAGAGTTCCGAGCCAGCTCAAAACCTTGAAACTTGTTGTTTCTGTGAAGTATGTCCTCATTGCAAACAAGAATGGTATCAGACAAACAGCTGCGCCCGAACAGGCAGTCACGAACAAATAGTAGTTCAGCATTGATGGTGTGCTATTGATTACTGTCTGTCCAAGCGAACTGAAGGAGTATTCAATGAAGTTATATCCACCTGGATATGTCAACATTGCAATGAATGTGACAACAACGAAGATAATTCCACCAAGTATTCCCAAATATGCTCCGATTCTTTTCCAAGAAGGCGACAATCCAACCACCTCTAATTAACGAATGTTACAAATCAACCATTATATCCGTACTCCCTAATAAACCAATCAGGAAGGCTGCTTTCCTCTCTCTTTGAGTTCCTCCTCGAGAAGCACGCGTCTCAAGACTTTACCAACATTGCTTAGCGGAAGAGAATCTACAATCTTGACCTCTCTGGGCCGCTTGTAGCCTGCCATCTTGTCCTTTGCCCACTCAACGAACTCCTCTGGAGAGGCTGTTTCGCCATCCTTCAACTGAATGTAGGCCTTCACAAACTCGTTGGAAGGATCATTATCACGTGGAATACCTACAGCGGCGGCCATCTTCACCTTCGGATGGGTGAATAGTATGTCCTCAATCTCTCGGGGGTACGCTTTCATCCCGCCTACATTGATCATCTGCTTCTTTCTGTCACTGATGTAGGTGTAGCCAAGCTCATCCATGTAACCAACGTCTCCCGTGAGGAAGTACCGCTTTCCACCAATCTCCCGCATCACGTTGGCGGTTTCTTCTGGCTTTCTCCAATATCCCGAGAAAACTTGCGGCCCATTGATAGCGATCTCACCCTTCTCGCCAATTGGCATCTCCTTAGTCCCGGTTTCAATATCAAGAATCTTGCAACTAGTGTCTGGTAATGGAAGTCCTATGGAACCAAACTTCCTATACTTCTTGTTGGTTGGATTACTATGAGTTGTTGGCGAGGTTTCAGTAAGACCATAACCCTCATACACCAATGCTCCTGTCACATTTTCAAATCCCTTCGCCACCTCAGGCGGCAGAGGAGCTGCTCCAGAACCGCAAATTCTTATTGTTGACAAATCATATTTGCCGACATCTGGATGATTGGCAATTCCGGCATAGAGCGCGGGCACACAATTGAATACCGTACACTTGGTCCTCTCGAGTTCTTTTAGTAAATCTGTGAGCGGTGGATTTCCGGAACGTGGATCAGGAATACAGACAAGTTTTCCGGCAGACCAAGTTGCATTCAATAGGCAGAGTGTGAGGCCATAGCTATGGTACCATGGAATGGCTCCAACATTCACCTCCTCACCATATCGGACCCCTCCAACTCCCCCTCCGTCTTCCTCTCTCAGATAGACCCACTCTAGAATCTGAAGGACATTAGATACTAGATTATAGTGGGAGAGTTCTGCTCCCTTCGGTGTTCCCGTTGTTCCACCAGTATAGATTATCACAGCAGTGCTCTTGGGATCAATTGTGACATCCGGTGCTTTCGGCTCGTACCTCTTGAGGATATCATCATAGAATAAGGTCTTGTCAGCCTCATAGTACGGACTCTTTGGAATCTTCCCCAAAAGACCTCCAAGAATCGCCTTTGGTTTTGAGAGGAACGGCTTGACGCTGCATACAACAACAGTATGAACCTTTGTTCCCTTAATCGCCTCATAGCATGTAGGGGTGAAGGTAGGATGGTCCAGAACGAAAACAATCTCAGCATCGGTGTCCTTTAGCTGGAAGTTCAGTTCATTTGGTTTGTACAATGGATTACAGGTAACAACTTTTGCTCCTGTCTTTAGAGCCCCAAAGAAGACAGCTGGGAACTGAGGCACATTAGGCAAGAAAATTGCCACAGTATTACTTGCTCCAATACCTTTGCTTGCTAGAAAATTGGCAATTCTATCCGAATGTTCCTTGACTTCTCTATAAGTCTGAGACTTGTCCATAAACACTGTATACGGTAAGTCTCCGCTTTTGCTTGCCGCCCTGTCCAACATCGCAAACAATGGTTCTTCTGGGTAGTCCAATGCTGGAGAAGCGGTTTCCGGCCACGCTTCTTTCTTCTGCCAATATAGTTCGTCCATCTCTCTCAGCTCACGCTCTTTCTAAACAATCAAGAATTTCTTAGCTGATTCCTATAGTCTTGCCTCCTGATATTTGTTAAGGAAGACAAAATATGCACGAAAATGTATGAAAAAGAAAGCGAAAGGGGAAGTAATCACTTCCCCAGAGTTTCAAAGGTTTACTTCTTAGCGAGTTCTGCTTCACGAAGCTCTCTTCTGAGGACTTTTCCTACTTGGGTCATGGGTAACGAGTCCACAAACTCCACTTCTCTCGGTCGCTTATAGCCCGCCATGTGTTCCTTTGCCCATGCGATGAACTCTTCTTCTGTAGCCGTTTCACCCTTCTTTAGGACGATAAATGCTTTGACGTACTCATTAGATGGGTCCTCCTCTCTCGGCAGACCAATGACAGCCGCCATTGCTACCTTTGGGTGTTCGAAGAAGATATCCTCAATCTCTCTCGGATATGCCTTGAGGCCACCAACATTGATCATG
>RDNZ01000011.1:0-50365 GCA_011364905.1 Candidatus Thorarchaeota archaeon | reverse complement strand
TCCTTCTTGCGGTCTGAAATCACGAAGAAACCGTCTTCATCCATATGTCCTATGTCTCCAGTAAGGAAGTACCGCTTGCCATTCATGGTCCTCATCACTTCGGCTGTTTCATCAGGCTTGTTCCAATATCCAGCCATGACCTGAGGTCCATTGATTGCAATCTCGCCAGTCTCTCCTTGCTTTAGTTCCTTTTTGCCAGTTGCAATATCCAAAATTATGGCGTAGGTGTCTGGGAGGGGAACTCCAATTGAACCGAATTTGCGTAAAGACTTGATTGCGGGATTGGCATGAGTCAATGGGGATGTTTCAGTCAGACCATATCCCTCAAAGAGTGTAGCTCCAGTTTTATCCTCAAATCTCTTGCAAAGCTCGGGAGGTAATGGTGCAGCTCCAGAACCGCATGCCTTGAGGCTTGAGAGGTCATATTTGTCAACTGTCGGGTTGTTTACCATTCCAGCATATAGTGCAGGCACGCAATGCAGAATGGTTCCTTTGTATTTCTGTATATCCGCCAGCAGCTCACTCATTGGCGGCTTGCCAGCTCTCGGGTCGGGAACACAAACCAGAGAACTTCCCATGAAGTATGATGCAACCATGGTCAGTGTCAGACCATATGAGTGATACCACGGAAGCGCTCCAATGAACACTTCTTCTCCTGGTTTGAGCTTCTCTGGAGTACCTCCTCCTTTAGGTTCAAGCTGGGTCCACTCGTCAAGCTGCATAACATTACTGTAGAGATTGCTGTGACTTAGCATTGCTCCCTTTGGAGTGCCGGTCGTACCTCCTGTGTAGAGGATGAGGGCAAGATCTTCCTTTGGTTTGATTGATACATCAGGAGCCTTTGGATCGTACTGTGCGACGATATTATCATAGAAATCCGAGAAGTCCTCGTAGTAGCCACTCTTGGGAATCTTGCCTATAAGGCTTCCAAGAACTGCTTTTACTTTTGGTAGGTACCTCTTGATACTGCATACAACGTGAATCTTAACGTCAGTACCTTCTATCGCCTCATATGAAGTCGGTGTGAAGGATGGATGATCGAATACGAATACCGCCTTTGCTCCAGAGTCTTTCAGCTGGAAATTCAATTCGTTTGCCTTATACGATGGATTACACGTGACGGCTGTTGCTCCGCTCTTCAGTATGCCAAAGAAGATTGGGGGGTAATGGGGTGTATTAGGCAGAAATATCGCGACTTTGTCGCCTTTGCCAATGCCCTTACTTGACAGGAAGTTGGCAATCCTGTCAGCATGATCCTTGACTTCAGCAAATGAGTGAGATATCCCATCAAAAATGGTTGAAGGCGATTCAGGATGTTCAGCAGCAATTTTATCTAGAATTTGAAAAAGTGGCTCTTCAGGATAGTCCAGTGACTTCTTGACTGTTTCTGGCCATCTCGATTTATGCCATAGCATTTCTTCCATGTTCTTCTCTCCTTGTGTGATCTACAGTCAAATATCGACCGCAATACAGCAGTTTTGTGCTATGATTGGACTCATAACTCCTCCTAAAGATAGTTACTGTTTCCAAAAAGCCATATTCGTCAAGTCGGACATGTTCAACGGAACAATTAAGATACAGAATGTAGCAGAATTTGAAATACCAATCCAACCATCAGTCTTCCAGAGAGGAATTTGACTTGAGCTATGAAGGAGTGATCGAGCAATCAATAGCAGGCTTGAAAGAGCTGCTGAAATCAGGCGAAGAGATTATTGGCTATATCTATCCCCATGTCCCATTGGAGCTCTTTATGGCACATGGATTCACTCCATCCCTTGTTCGTGCCTTACCGGGAGTTGCGAGTGGCTTTGAAGAGAGTCTTCAGACCTTCGCATGTTCGTATATCAGGAATCTCTACAGTCAACGAGCCAACGGTCAGTTTCTGACTCTTGCTGGACTACTATTCCCAGGGAATACATGTGATTCTCTCCAAAATCTTGGTGACATATGGAGTGTACGGTTTCATGACGATCGGGTTTTGCGGTTGACCTATCCGGTCATAAGATACAATCAGGATGACTCAGCGACCAAGTTCTTGGCTGAGGAGATACGCCTTCTTAGTGAAAAGCTCTCAAAGCTCTACAATCGACCATTTCTTGCCGAAAACTACGATGCAGCAGTTGACTTTGTCCAAGAATTTCATAATGGTACTCAGTTCTTGTATTCAGCCAGAGTGATCCAGCCAGAGATTATTTCATACTCTGAAGTTGTCCGTCTTGTCCGAACCTTTCTGACAATTCCAACTGCCTCATCAATGTCAGAAATCAAGGAAACAGTGTCAATGGTTCAAAATAAGGCTGATGAGTTGGGACTCTCCGATAGCATTGAAACCGTGCAAAAGGCAATCCTGAGTGGTGACTATACAAAAGTGAAACTCCCTGATGATTTGGTGTCCCCTCGAATAGTGATAGCAGGCGGAATGGTTGAACCCCAAGCAATCGCCTCTCTTATGAATGAAATCCCGAACTTCTCTGAGTCATTCATTGTGCTAGACCTACTCTCCTTTGGATTCAAAACAGTGTTCACCAAGTCACCGACTAAATCCGATGACCCATTTATAGCAATGGCGAAATCCGTATTGAGTGCACCTGGCGAACCAACCCATGAAGGTCTATCATACCGTATGAATGCTATGAAGGATCTTCTAGAGAATCTCTCAATCCAAGGTCTCATTGTTTGCGAGCAGTCGTTCTGCGATCCTGATCAGTTTGAGGCCCCGTCTATTGAGAAAGCCGCCTGCGAACTAGATGTGAGGACCATCCGGTTGCCACTAGACCCTGAGCTCAGTGATCGGGGCAGAATTGAAACACGTATTCAAAGCTTCTTGGAAACTCTGGAGTGAGCTGGAAAATGAATCAAGAACGAGCAAGCGAGGAAAAGCCCTACAGGCGCCTCGAAACACAAGCACTTCTACAACAGATAGCGCTTCGCCATGGATTGGAAGCAATGGAAGCCAGTGAGAATGGTCATCTTGCGTGGGTTACATCTGGGTTTCCGGTGGAGATTCCCATTGCATTGGATATGGGTGTGGTCTACCCGGAGCAGGCTGGAGCTATCGTCGGTGCTCAAAAAATCGGTCCTGAAGTATGCGGATATGCGGAGAATCTTGGGTACTCACAAGACCTCTGCTCATATGCACGTGCGAGTATTGGGTCAACGGAAAAACCCGACGAGGTTCCAATAGGTTCGCTTCCGACACCTCAGCTTCTTCTTGCATGCAATAATATCTGCGGCACCGTTCTTCGATGGTATGACGCAATATCCGAGATGACAGGTGCTCCAGTCTTCCTTCTAGACACTCCTCCCATAGATAAAGTGCAACTTCCTCATAATCAGGCATATGTTCGTCGTGGCGTTGAGCGTTTGATTGAGTTTATCGAGTCACACTTCAATCGGTCCCTTGAGGATGGTAGAATACGCGAAGTGGCCGAACTCTCGAGCAGAGCCACAAAACTCTGGATACGCGCTCTTGAAGCCTGCAAAAACAAGCCAAGTCCATTGAATTGCGCAGACAGATTCTTGACAATGGCACCTGTAGTTTCAAGTCGGGGAACAGAACACTGTGTCGAGTTCTATGAGTCCTTTGTTGCAGAGGTAGAGGAACGAGTTAAGAATGGAATTGGTGCAATCCGTGATGAGAGAGTTCGGCTGCTCTGGGACAATATCCCACCATGGCATACTCTAAGATTCTTCAACATCTTGGCAAGTAGAGGAGTCGTCTTTCCTGCTGATACATATACCCATGCATGGACAGGCAATATGGTCGGAACAGATACTCTATCAATCATTGATGAGGTTGTCGAAACATACTCCAAAGTTTATCTGAACATGGGCTTAGATGCCAAAGTCGACAAGATGTGTCAACTAATCAAAGACTATGATCTTGATGGATTCGTCATGTTCTCTGTTCGATCATGCAAACGTTACTCTCTGGGGCAACTTGTTTCAAAGGAATTGGTCACCGAAAGGACTGGAGTACCGGGTGTCATAATCGAAGGTGACATGGTTGACTCTAGAGTATACAACGAAGCCCAGATTGAAACCCGAGTCGACGCGCTACTTGAGATGCTTATGTAAGGAGAGAAAATTAGTGGACATGGGTATTGGAATTGATGTAGGTTCAACTACCACTAAAGGCATCTTGCTAGATAAGTCTGGTAATATTGTAGCTAAGTCTTTGATGTTGACTGGAGCATCAGCCATTGAAGCTGTTGAGAAAATCCTTCATAATATCTCATCATCGTCAAACTTTGATCTCAATGGGATTCCGGTTATCAGTACTGGTTATGGACGCGCACGTGTTGAGCTAGCAGAAAAATCAGTCACTGAAATCACCTGTCATAGTGTGGGTGTACACCGCATTAATCCTGCCATACGTTTGCTCATAGATGTCGGAGGACAAGACTCGAAGGTCATTCGTGTAGGTCCAACAGGGAAGCCTGAGGACTTTGAATTAAATGACAAATGTTCTGCAGGAACTGGACGCTTTCTAGAGGTTATGGCACGTGTTCTTGGTGTTTCCATAGATGAGCTTGGTCCCCTCGCACTCCAATCAAAGACTCCATGTTCGATAAGTAGCACATGTACTGTCTTTGCGGAGAGCGAAGTCATCGGCCAAATTGGTGCTGGGAAATCTGCGGCGGACATCGCAGCAGGAGTGCATATCTCCTTGGTTTCTAAGATTACCGCATTGTCGAAACGGGTAGGCGTCAAGGAACCAGTATGTGTCACTGGCGGCGTGGCTCTGAATCCTGCATTCAGGCACCATCTCTCGAAGCAACTTGGCGTGGAACTTTGGCTTCCGGAGGATCCACAGCTTACTGGTGCACTGGGGGCCGCAGTATTGGCATTAGAGGAGAACTGAATCAAAGACCTTCTTCACCAAATTGATCTTTTGAATGACCCAGCCATTCCTCTATGAAAAACAGCCAACTATCCAAAGGAAAATTCATAGAGCGGGTCAGTAGATTGGATTAGATAGGATTGTTGGACCTTCAGGCACTAGTTGGGACAGCCTCTTTACCAGCCTTCAACCCAAGCTCAAGTGCTTTCAGGTTAGTATCTTTGAACCTTGGCCAACGCTCGACTATCTGTTTTTTCAATCCCTCTGGTGTAACAATCCCCGTAATGGCTGTCAGAGCTCCTAACATGACGACGTTTGTTGCCTGTTTGACTCCAACATCTACATCTGCTATTCTTGTGGCTGGAATCTTGTAGATTTTTATTCCATCAGGTAGGTCGCCTTCTACCTCTACCAGGTCTTCATCTATAATTAATATCCCGTTGTCCTTGAGACCATCAACGTATTCAAGATAAGCCGCCCTGCTCATTGCCACGAAGACATCTGGCTCTTGAACCTTGGGATAGTCTACCTCCACATCATCTATTACAAGTTCGCTCTTTGTTGCGCCGCCTCTTGCTTCTGGGCCATAGCTCTGAGTCTGTACACACTGTTTCTTTTCTATCAATGAAACCGTTTCGCCTAGAATGACAGCCATTGTGACAATACCCTGTCCTCCAAAACCACCAAAACGGACCTCGTATCGAGACATGGTCATTACTCCTTGAGTTTCCGCTGCATTTCTCGAAGAACTTCGGTGTATTCAGGCTTTTCGATGTCCACAAACTCCCCGCATACAATCCTCTTCTCATAGTCAAGCTCCGCCTCATGAGGAGGAAGACCATTCTGGATCTCAGCAACTTCAAGGAGGTGTTTGTGCATAGCAAGGCCATCTCCAAGACGGTTCATTCTGCCGTACTCGGTGGGACAGGCTCCAATTATTTCGATGAATGAGAATCCTTTTTTCTTGATTCCCTTCTCGATAGATCTTGTTCCTCTCCGTGCTTGGACTGCTGTCCATCTGGCCACAAAAGTGGCACCTGACGATGCAGCCAGCTTGACCAGGTTGAATGGATGTTCTATGTTTCCAATCGGTCTCGGACTTGTCTGTGAGTATTTCTCGTGCTCAGTTGTGGGTCCAAACTGTCCGCCAGTCATTCCATAGTTAAAATTGTTAATGCACACAACAGTCATGTCGATGTTTCGTCGCGCAGCATGAATCAGGTGGTTGCCACCAATTGCCGCGATGTCTCCATCGCCACTCACAACAATGACCTCAAGTTCGGGGTTCGCAATCTTCGCGCCTTCAGCAAAAGCTATTGCTCGACCATGAGTCGTATGGTATGTTCCAGTCTTGAAGTAGCCTGATGTGCGACCGGTACATCCTATTCCAGAAACTACTACAGTTTTGTGGAAATCCAGTCCAAGGTTATCGATTGCCCGTGCTACCATTCCTGTGACAATCCCGATGGAGCATCCGGAGCAATAGATCCAGGGTTGTCGGTCCTCTCGGATGTATTTCGTCATTGGATGCTTCAAGACATGTACGGACTCGGTCATTGAGGGATTCTCCCATTAACAAGCGGGCTCTGAGGCAAACATGATAAAAGGATTATTGATATGACCAGTAATTCTGTTAACGCCGTTTATTCTAGATTGACTTAATCTCTTTAATTTTATCAAGAATCTCATTGGGCAATTGTGGCATTCCAGCTGGTTTCGTCATAAGATGAATTGGAGTGGGTGCGGCAAAAGCCTTTACCATGTAGTAAACCTGCCCCATGTTTTGCTCTGCCACAATGATATGGTCCACCTCCGAGGCAAGTTCTGCAACTTGTTCTTCTGGGAATGGCCATACTGTCTTGAGCCTGAGCATGCCAACTTTGATGCCCTGTTCACGAGCGTCTCTTATTGCCTTTTTCGCACTTCGTGACGGTGTACCGTACGAAATAACAGCAATCTTAGCATCGTCAAGCATGAATCGCTCCACATCGATGATCTTGTCTGCGTTCTTCAGAATCTTATCATTCAGCCTTGTTATGAGTCTAATCTGAACATCTTCCTTGTCACTTGGATAGCCACGTTCATCATGAGTCAGCCCTGTGGCATAGAATTGATACTTGGAACCAAAGAGTGCCATTGGTGGCACAAGATCGTCATCCGGTTTGAATGGAAGATATTCTGAGGGATCTATCGTCGGTTGCTTACGATATTCGAGCTTCAGCTTCTTCTTATCTGGAATAACTAGTCGTTCCCGCATGTGTCCAACTGTTTCATCTGCCAAGACAAAGACAGGAGTTCTATACTTCTCTGAGAGATTGAACGCTTGTACTGTCTGGTCGAACATCTCTTGGACAGAGGCTGGAGTCAGGGCAATAATCTGATAGTCTCCGTGACTTCCCCATTTAGCCTGCATCACATCGCCCTGCTGCCCCCTGGTAGGTTGGCCGGTACTTGGTCCGCCACGCATGATGTTAACCAGCACCAGAGGAGTTTCAGTCATGACCGCCAAACCAACCGCCTCCAACATCAGACTAACACCTGGTCCTGAGGTGGCAGTCATCGCCTTTACTCCGGTCCAAGACGCTCCAATCACGCTGGTGATTGATGCTATCTCATCCTCGTATTGAACATAAGCGCCTCCGAGTTCAGGCATCCTCTGAGACATCCATTCAGCAATCTCTGTCGCTGGAGTTATGGGATAGCCTCCGAAGTAGCGGCACCCTGCACTCAGCGCACCCTCAGCACAGGCAATATCGCCCATTGTGAACATGATGCGCTTGGGCACCTATTTTTCCTCCTTAGGTTTGTCCTTCTCGAATTCAGGGATCTCAGTGCCTTCTTCCACAGCACCTGCTTTGTATGCTTTCTCCGCTTCATCACGGTCGGCCAAGAAAATCGCCATGTCAGGGCATATCCTTTCACAAAACTCACAATTAACGCACGCATCTATGTCACAAGCGGTGACTGGATGGTATCCCTTACGATTGTAGATGTCTGTCAGACATAGCACATTTTTGGGACAGAACTCAACACAGAGCATACATTGCTTACACTGCTCACGAAGGATGACAAGTACCTTCTCTCTTGTCCTTGGAGGTTTCGGTGTTATCGGTTTTCGAACCACTGACATCGATGTCTTTCTCCTGGACCCCTCTGACAAGAGTCCGTTCAGTATTGCCCAATACAGAATCCTGTTTAGGCATGACCCATGGCGAACCCTCGAGCTATTTTAGCCTTACCTTGAGGGACGTGACCTACCCGAGCACGAGCAACAGGTTTTAAGAGCCGAATCTTCTTAAATCGTCTTCCAGAGAACTGGAGTCGTAGGCCTTGAATAACGCAGAACCAACCGATGACGAGTTGGCAGAGCTCATTAAAGGCAAGACTCTAAGTGTCTATTGGTATATGTTGCGTCATCCAGAACCTCTGACTGCTCGAGAGATACAACGGGGGGCCGAATTGTCGAGTCCATCCTTGTCAATGCATCATTTAGAGCGTTTACGAGAACACGGACTTGTTGACAAAGATGTCCATGGCCAGTATACGATTAAACGTGATGTTCGGATAGGAATCTTGAATCAATTCATGGGGAGGGGTCGTATGATGGTTCCCCGATTCCTGTTCTATGCAACATTCTACACATCGCTCACTGCAGCTTTGGGGTCTTTGTTGTTCTGGTTAAGCACTGATTGGTACTCAATGGTCCTTCTTGTCCTACTTATATCCGCATGCCTTGTGCTATGGTACGAGGCACTTAAGGTATGGCGAGAACAACCATTTCCGGAGGGTGAACGAGATTGAAACCCAGACTGAATGCTCTAATTAGGAATACGTGCCTGAAGAATACGAGAATAGGATTCGTAGTGCTTGGACTGTTAGTGTTCTCACTAGCCCTCCCTGTTACGAGTTTCAAGTTTCATAATGCCGCGTCATATGCCCTTCCGCCTGTGGAGTTTCTCCCCTCAGCCGATATTGCCGCAGTAAACCTCAGTTACACATCTCGGACCAATCTGATTGACACTCCAGTGAAGTCTGGCGACACTATAGCTGGTGACCATGTTATTCTAAAATCAGAGTGGACTCCTTCGCTAGTGAACCGGACAAGACTTGAAATCGATGCTCCAGCCATTCCTAGTGTTCTTTATCTAGAACTTGATCAACCAACATTGGAAATAGATACTCGAGCTCTTGGAAATAATGCGAGTTGCATAATCACGTCAACCGCATGGCTAACAAACGGGTCTATCAAGGTAGTCCAGTTCACAGACATCTACATCGGCAACTTCTTTGTTCCCAAGGTAAGAGTGATTGCTCCGAATGGTGGAGAGGACTGGACATCCCCTCATAATATCACATGGACTGCCTCAGATGTGAATGCTGATTCTGTTCTTAGGTTCGATGTTATGTTTTCAGATGACTCCGGACAATCTTTTGAAACATTGGCTTCCTCTCTTAATCAAACATGGTTTGAATGGGATTGTGGTAACCTGGACCGTTCAGACACATACATAGTCCGCGTTCGTGTCACAGATGGTATCTATTATAACTCAGACAAGTCTGATGGCACTTTCACTGCTGGCACAATAACAACCACGACCACAACAACAACTACTACTACGACAACCCCTGGTTTGGAACCTCGAATTCTAGCTTTTGTAGCCATTCTTCTCTTTTCAAGTGGAGTGATGGCATTAGTTGTGTACTATGCAGCTAGAAAGTGGTTCTAGGTTAGGATCTTGTCAAGCAGTGGCTGTGTATCCACCATATGCTTGGTAAGACCCAGTTCGTTTGGATCAAGCCCCATCGCTAGACCAAGTAGCTGTGTGTAATAGAGAACCGGAATCTGATACTTCTTCTCTCCTAATTCTTTGTTCAGCTGGACCTGGGCTGTTTCATATTGCAGGTGACAGAACGAACACACATTGACAAGGCAGTCAACACCTGCATATAGAAGATTATCGAGCTTCTCCTTGGCAATATCAAAACTCACTGCTACTTGCGAGCCTCTGACACCGCCTCCAGCTCCGCAGCAAATGTCTTTGTCCTTGTATTCTGTACTTTCAGCTCCGGTTGCTTCGACTAATGCATCAAGAAAAGTCGGATTCTGCGTTTTTTCCCAAGGTCTGTTATTGGTTGGTTTCAAAAGATGGCACCCATAGTGAACTCCAACCTTGATTCCTTTTAGAGGATGTGTCACCTTTTTCCGTACGTAGTCTGGTCCCAGTTCAGAGATGACCTCTATAACATGCTTAGCTTCAACTCTGCCGTCGAACTTAAGCCCCATGCCTTTGAAGATGTTCTGAACCTCCTTCAACCGACGAGGATGCTCTCTGATTTCAGCAAGTGCTTCTTTGAATGTGCAGTAGCAACCATTGCATCCAGTGATGATGTCATGACCGGACATCTCTGCGAGGGCTAGGTTTCTTGATGCAAGTGCTAGCCACGTTGGTTCATCAAAAGAGCGGATAACTCCTGGGGCAGGACAACAACTTGCCCCCTCTAGGTCCTCAAGATTTACGCCTAGTTTCGGGAGTACTACTCGAATGCTCGCCTCTAGATTTGGCAGACGATTTGGCATGACGCAACCAAGGAAAAACGAGTAAGTTTGCGCTTCAGCCACTTCAATTACTCTCCCGCTTCTGACTCTCTACGAGGTCTTTGAAACCGGTTCTTTTCAAAATCTCTTGTACTTGCTTGAGAGCCTTCTTGTTCGAATGTGTTGTTGGAGGGAGTTCCTGAAGTCCAAGCTCTTTTCGTAACTCCTGATTCACCTCATCTATTGGTACAGCATGACCAGTCGAAAGGAGTTTTTGAGAGGCTTTCTTATGTTCAGGAAGCATGAATCCATGGTCTACTGCCATGTTTCTCATTGAGATAATAGCATCAGTGATTCTTATCTGCCGCGGGCATCTTTCAAGACATGTATAGCACGTTGAACACATCCATAAATCCTCACTTGACAGAACTTCATCTTTTAAGCCAAGAACGGCTTTTCGCATTAGTTCACGGGTTTTGAAAGCAGTGTGTCTTCCACTTGGGCAGACACTTGTGCAGGTCCCGCATTGTATACATGTTCGAATTCTATCTACTCCTGATTTAACAATCTCATCGGCAAATTCCCTATCAATGGCATCATTATCAATGGTTTCCCAGGAGGTGCTATCAGTCATGCTTGGTCCTCAGTGTTCAATAGTAGCTCCCTCGTTCAACGGGATATAAGGATTGAGATGTAGGGAGCTTTCGTTTTAGACCTGTTCGATTAAATCTGTATCCGTTAGATCCGAATAGTCCCCGATTTCCAATTCTCACATCATGATTTGGACATAACAGTGTTAATACACAGGACCTTTGAGTGAATGAATTTTACGACCAATCGGTAACCTATTTTAGCATGAAATCCAACTCCTCTATAGTCGGTGGTAATATTGACTAGTGCTGATGAAAAATCCCCTATTGTCATTGATGCCCCAGATGACTCATTTATCCAGATGATCATAAAGACAGGGGGTCCTAATGTCCAGAACTGCTACCAATGCGGCACATGCAGCGGCAGCTGCCCAGCTGGTGCACGTACGAATTATCTTGTCCGTGGGATAATTCGCAAGGCACTTCTTGGTCTCAAGGAGCAGTGCATCTCCGCACCTGAGCTATGGTTTTGCACAACCTGCTATACCTGCACAGACCGGTGCCCGCAGGACGTAAAACCAACAGATGTAATCAAGGCCATCAGGAACATTGCTGTCGCTGAGGGTTACATGCTCGTTCCACATCAAAAAACCGCACTCAAAGTCTTGGAGGCTGGCCATGCTGTACCGCTCGATAAAGAATCATGGGAAGTCCTACGAGAAAAAGTGGGCGTAGAACGAGTGCCTCCCAATGCGAGTAGATATCCCGAGGCAATCGAAGAGATTAGGAAGATTGCCAAGAAGACTGGTTTTGACAAACTGGTAGAAGAAAAGGAAGAGAAGAAGGAGGAGTAATCGTGCCCAAACAGTCTTTCTATCATTTTCTAGGATGCATAATACCCCACCGCTATCCAAGTATTGAAGCGGCAGCGAAACTCGTATTCAAGGACCTCGGAGTTGAACTTCTTGATATGGAAGGGGCAACATGTTGTCCAGCTCCCGGAGTTTTCGGGTCTTTTGACCGCGTAACTTGGGCAACCATCGCAGCTCGCAATCTGACAATTGCTGAGGCTGGTGGCCACCCTATAACGACTGGCTGCAATGGCTGTTTCGCTAGTCTTTGGGATACGAACCATGAACTCAAGCACGATGATGAGCTCAGGGCAGCTGTGAACGAGAATCTAGCAGAGATAGGTCGTGAGTTCAAGGGAACAATAGAGGTCTGGCACTATGTTGATGCCCTCTACTCACTAGTCGGACTTGAGAAGATCCGGGAGAAAGCGACGCGGCCTCTCAAAGGCGTTCGGATGGCGATACATCCAGGCTGCCATTGGATGCGACCCAAACAGGTCAAGAAGAAAGACGACTCAGAGCATCCGCACATATTCAAAGAGATTTGTGAAGCCTCAGGAGCCGAGTATGTGCCATATAAGGATGAGTTGATCTGCTGCGGGGCTGGGGGTGCAGTCCGAACAGCTGATGTAAAAACAGCACTTGATTTTACTAAGCAGAAGTTTGATAGTCTCTTAGAGGCGGGTGGTGCAGACGTTGTTGTGACACCTTGTCCATTCTGTGAGCTTCAACTTGATATGGGTCAGGTGGAAATCCAGAAGTTTTTCGACGCGGAATACCATTTCGATATCCTACATGTTATGGAACTCTTGGCTTTGGCGTTTGGACATGAACCTGAAGAGTTTGGACTGACAACTCACCTGCAGTACATGCAACGGAAGAACCAGCCGAATTGGAAACGGCTTGGCATAGAAGCTAGAGCATGAATTTAACTTCATATGTCTTCCATGATGTGAACCATGTTCTCTCTTCCCTCTCTGAATCTTCGAATCAGTTTCCTATCCTCTAGTGAGGTCAAGATTGTACTTGCCAGAGACTGTGAGATATTGAGCTCTTCGTAGATCTCCCGCTGAGAACAAGAGCCGCCTTTCTTTGTTAGAAATGACAGAACGTCCTCTTCTTGTCTAGAGAGTCTGATTGGTGTGACTATGGTCCTAGTCTTGAAACGCTTGATTATTAGAGGAATGCGTTCTATGAAGAGAGTAACAGCAGCTCCAAGTATGAGGAACAAGGCACCAAGGGGAATCAATTGGGAAAGACCCAGAGGAGTCTGCCCCATCTGCATGCTTGCTGCGGGAATCTCGTATTTCACAACATAGGCAACTTCTTGCCCAGGTAGCAGCTGCTCATTGAACCAAACATAAACAGTGTTTTGTCCATTTGTGTAGTTCGAAGATGGGCTTGGAAAAAGAGGAGCTGGAACCCCTGTCCGCAGTGCCGCGTGTGCTGGAAGGGCAACTGCGAACGTTAGGTTTTGAATCTCATTGAGAGGTCTAATGTAGTAGATTAGATGATTCAGATACATTTGTCCGTCTTCGCTTAAACCAATGTTTTCTTGGAGACATTGCGTCGTAAGGTTGAGATCGAGTATGAACTCAGTGCCTACTGCCATTGGACTAATCGGAAATAGTCGCACGACCATGTAATTGCTCTGAGGAATTATTTCAGTCTGGACAGCAGTTCCATTCAATAGTGCTTCGGACACATTGAGATTCCTTACATCAACCCTGATGTCAAAGTGATCATAATCTGTAGATCCAACATTCAGCACTTCAGACTCAATGTTTACTGTAGTATCGCAATCCGTTCCAAGTGTGGTCATGATGTTCATGTTAGTCATAAGGATGTCTTGGTTACCTACCTGCAGCCCGTTAACCTGTACAAACGAACTTGCATATAACAGGACCACGAGAGTGAGAACAACCTCAATCATAGCCCGCTTGTTGCTGAACATCTGAACCACATCTTCTAATTCTATTCCCTCTATGAATACTCCGGTTCTATAGAAAGATAGTGGAGGGAGTCACCTCCCTCCTGGGTTCTTCAACGGCGTTTGACTGCGAAGCCGACAATTGCAATCAAAACGACTGTGGCACCAAATAAGGCATAGTACTCGATTGGTATGTTAAACAGACCAACCGGCGGCGTGTAAGGTGAACCACCTTCAATAAGTTTCAATGATGGGTCATGAAGGATTGATCCTCCATCAAAATTGGGATATGCAAAGAAGAGTAGGAGACCATTGCCATCTGTCCAAAACGAGGCTCCCACATCAACTGCGACCTGTGATCCATTCAGCATGGTCATTACGGCAGTATTCAACCAGGTATAGAAACCGCGGGTGACATCTGTTGTGGCTTCAACTAATGAAATCTCCTGTGTTGTATCACCAATGCCATCATGGTTCTCATCGTGATTCTTGAAAACTTCTCCGAGCTGCTGCATTGTTTCACTGGAGTCATGTTCATAGTCGCCAGTATCTTCGTGCATGACAAAGTAGTGATCGTGTTCCTCACTAGAAGCAACATCCTCGCGCAGATAGTTCAGTACAGCCACCTTTGATGTTGTGGATAGGAATGGAAAGTTCCCGATTCCGATGTCAATCTTGAGTTCTACTCCGCCCAAAACCATGTAGGTTGCCTTAATGCCTCCATCATCGGTCACAGTACCAGTGTAGTTGTTCATGTAGATATGACTATAGAACTGCAGTGTCATATGCTCGAATCTGGAGAAGTTGTAATCGTTGCTACCCTCATCAGATAGGATAGATGGCTGTTGCTCCTCAGGATTGTTGTATCCCGGCATCCAATTCTTAAACCAGTCATCCTCCCAATGGTCACTTAGACCACCCTTCGTGTAGGAACTGTATACCTCGATATTCTGGCCATCCCCGTTTTTGACTGTCCCAGTCTGAAGGTTCCAATCAAACGCATCAAGAGGCGCGAAAGCAAGTGTTTCATTAGGTTGGTATACACCATCACCATTGCTGTCCTCAAACTCCACAATCATCATGAAGTTGACCATGAATCGAGCCAGAGATCCATTATCATCTGGGGTGTACCAGTACTGATAAGATGGTAGATGGGGGTTGAGCACTATAGTCATGACATCGGTCTGTATACTGACTGTTCCATCAGAATCTCGATTTTCAGTCGGTTCGCTCGTGTCATCATGCTGGTCATCACCTCCATCACTCAGCGTGAACGCGCTTACAGTGGCAAAGGATGAAACGAGCATGAACAGAATTGAAAGAAGTAATACGTGTCCGAGTAATGGTCTTCTCTTCAACTAATCATTCACCAAACAAGTCTTCTCATTTCTATTTATAATAACCATTGAGCAACCTACACAATAAGAAGTACAAGAAGCGCTCATAGCGGTCCTTTTGAACTACAGGCCTTTAAGACACTTCAGAATGCTTCATTATGATTATTGGCACTAATTCGACTACAAGCAAAAAGATAGAAAAAACAGTCATCAACTTGAATGGATTTTTGGAGGTCTCGAGAAGTTGACTATCTCAATTTTACTGAGATCGTCAGTCCGATGCAAGTCCTCCCGGTATTTTATTTGGGTGAGGTAAGCTCGAGTGTAGAGCCTAGTCGCCTTCATAATGTTGGGACGTTATCCATGTAATATTAAGTGCATGGGTTAAAAATAGTTAACACCCAAAGTTTGGCGCCATTCAATATTTGCCAATGGCTTTCATATTATTAGTGTCGGATGGTAAACATTTTATCGGGCGGTCTGAATCGACGCAATACCTCTTCGGAGTGACAGAATAATGGCTGAGCCCATATCGAAACCAGTCGTCGTTATTGGCGCCGGTATCTCAGGAATGCGTGCAGCACTCGATCTCGCCGAAATGGGAGTCAAGGTGTTTCTAGTTGAGAAAAAGCCCTCTATCGGGGGTCATATGTCTCAGCTCGACAAGACATTTCCCACACTGGATTGTAGTATGTGTATCCAAGGTCCATGGATGGTTGACTCCTCGCGTCATCCAAATATTGAGATTCTTGCCTACTCCGAAGTGACTGAGGTCACAGGCAAACAGGGTGACTTCACCGTCAAGGTGTTGACTCATACCCGTCGAGTAGACTCAGAGAAGTGCACTGGCTGTGGTGATTGTCAGAGAGTCTGTCCAATAGAGGTGCCAAACGAATATGACCTTGGTCTCAAAATGCGAAAGGCAGCCTATATCCCGTTTCCGCAGGCAGTACCGAATATAGCTACCATTGATGTCGAGAACTGCATAGAATGCATGGTCTGTGAAAAGACCTGCAAGGCTGAGGCCATCAACTTTGAGATTGCTGATGAAACGAGAGTGATAAATGCAGGTTCAATAATCGTAGCTACAGGTTATGACCTACTTGACCCGGCAAGTGTTCCAGAATATGGTTATGGCCGATTCCCCAACGTCGTCAACGCTCTTGAATATGAACGGATGGTGTCAGCAAGTGGACCAACTGGTGGCGTTGTAATGCGCCCATCAGATGGTCGTGAGCCTCACCGGATAGCCTTCATTCAATGTGTGGGTTCAAGAGACATAAACCATTGTTCTTACTGTTCAAAGATATGCTGTACCTATGCAACAAAGGAAGCTATCATTACGAAGGAGCACACCCCTGAGGTCCACATCGATGTATTGTACAATGACTTGCGAGTGTTTGGTAAGGGCTTCGAGGAGTTTCTTGTCAGGGGTGAAACAGAGTACGATATTCATTATGTAAAGGGGATACCGAGTGAAATTCAGGAAGAATATGGCTCTGGAAACCTCATAGTCCGACATAGTGATGCAAAGGGTCACAGTGTTTTGGTTGACACGTACGATCTCGTTGTACTTTGTCCTGCAATGGTTCCTTCTGCTCGCACACCTGTGTTCGAACAACTGGGGCTCAAAACAGACGAGTCCGGCTTCTTGCATCCTGATGCGAAGTCTCTAATGATCTCTGAAACAGGTGTACCGGGTGTCCATATGTGTGGCGCAGTCCATATGCCAAAAGACATCCCCGACTCTGTCGCTCAAGGGAGCGCTGCCGCGGCGCTTGCGGCTCTCGATATTAGCATTCCACAGGGTGATGAAACAGAGGCGTTGACGGAAGAAGACTTGGAGCTTATGACTGCAGAACCACGAATTGGCGTAGTCATCTGTTCGTGCGGTATCAATATCGCTGGGACGGTGGATGTTGGCGAGGTCACTCGATATGCCAGTACTCTGCCCAACGTAGTCTATGCTGAGAACCTTCTCTATTCATGTTCGTCAGATGCACAGGTTGTCATCAAGGATGCGATAAAGGAACACAAACTCAATCGTTTGGTAGTCGCATCATGCACTCCAAGAACTCATGAACCACTGTTCAGAGCTACCATCGAAGAGGCTGGACTAAACAAATACCTGTTCGAACTCGCCAATATTCGTGAACACTGTTCTTGGGTCCATCAGTCTGACAAGGATGAGGCCACCTTGAAAGCTATGGACCTGGTTCGCATGTCTGTTTCAAGAGCAAAGCTTCTCGAGCCACAGGAAGAAGCTGTGACTCAGATAGAGCCATCAGCTCTCATCATTGGTGCCGGCATTGCTGGAATGGCTGCAACCGAAGTGATTGCTAAAAAGGGATTCAATGTCTATCTAGTGGAGAAGCAAGATCGGGTAGGTGGTTATCTCAACGAGCTCGCCACAGTAGATTTCGATAACAGACCTACCTCGGAAATAGTGGCTGACTATGAAGGTCGGATTTCTGGGAAGGAGAACATCAAACTGATGTTGAACTCCGAGGTTGTGGATGCAAAAGGGTCAATCGGTGAATTCGAGGTCGTTATCAGGACAGGGAAGAAGAAAGAAACCGTGAAAGTTGGGGTCGTGATTGTCACCACCGGTGCTGTTGCGCTAGAAGAGAAGGGTCTCTATGGACTGCAAAAACTTCCGGAAGTGATGACGGAAACCGAGCTCAACAATCGCATAGCGAGTGGTGAGGGCTTGCAGGATGGTGAAACATTTGGAGTCATTCACTGCGCGGGTTCCCGAGAGGAGGCATCACTTGAAGGTTCCAGAACTTGGTGTTCCAGTATATGTTGTACTGTAGCGCTCGAGCACACCCTGGAACTTCTTGACAAATATCCTAACTCGCGGGTATTCCATTTCTACCGCGATCTCCGAGTATTCTATGATGCTGAAGACAAGTATCGAGAGGCCCGCAAAAGAGGCGTTGTTTTTATCAGATTTGATAAAGACTCTCCGCCTGCTGTCAAAAAGGGTAAAGACAAAGCCTTGAGCATAACTGCGATGGACCAGATTCTAGGTGTCGAACTTGCCATTGATCTTGATCATGTTGTCCTTGCCACTGCCATGGTGCCACGCCCCAACAAGGAACTCTCTGAGCTGTTCAAGGTACCATTGAATCTTTCCGGATTTTTCATGGAGGCACATCCAAAACTTCGGCCTGTGGACTTCCAGACTGATGGCGTATATGTGGCGGGGACGGCAACGGCACCGAAAAAAATCGGTGAGTCAATCGCTCAGGGTCAGGCTGCAGCCTCGAGAGCACTTGTCCCACTCATCAGAGGTATAAGAAAGGCTGAAGCCATAGTTTCCGTTGTGGATCCTGAGATATGCGTCGGTTGTGGAACATGCGAGATTAACTGCGCATACAACGCAATCGAGGTAGTCCCCGGAGATGGAGGGCATGACTATGCGGTCACGAATCCAGTGCTCTGTCAAGGCTGTGGTAAGTGTGGCGCAGGATGTCCCTCAGGCGCTATCACCATGAAGCATTTCACTGATGACCAGATTATCTCCGAGATTCGTACAGCCTTGGAGAGTATGCCTGCTAACGACTCAAGGATTCTAACGGTCCTCTGTAACTGGTGCTCATATGCGGGGGCTGACAGTGCCGGGGTATCGCGTTTCCAGCAGCCACCGAATGTGCGGGACATTCGTGTCATGTGTACGGGGCGTGTGAGCGTACAGCACATCTTGGAGGCATTCCGACTTGGTGCTGATATGGTCTGGATATCGGGGTGCCATATAGGCGACTGTCACTATGTAGATGGAAACATCACGTTTGAGCGTAGATATGCCATTGCAAAGAAAATCATCGAGAAAGCAGGGCTTGAGCCTGATCGGCTCCAGTTTACACACATTAGCGCGAGCGAGGGTTCTATCTGGGCAGAAACCGTTCGGAAACTTGCGGACCTGGCTGACAAGCTTGGGCCAAGTCCATTGCGACCGAGGAGGCGATAAGAGTGACCGAGTCTTGGGGTCAATTCAAGTCATTTGATGGTAAAAAGTTCAAAGCATTGGACGCTGAGTTCACGAATGAGGTTTCCAAACTTATTGGTGGACAAGACCTCACTACTTGTTTCCAGTGTGCCAAGTGTAGTGCTGGGTGTCCGGTGTCAGACAAGGTGAACATCCAGATACATGAAGTCATGCGGATGCTCCTGTTTGGTCTAAAAGAAGTTCTCGAAACCGATATGGTGTGGCTTTGCACCACATGCTATACATGTCAGCAACGTTGCCCGCAGGGAATTGAGATCACTGACATCTTGTTCGGCCTGAAGAACCTGGCCTTCAAGAAGGGAATTACACCTGCAGGTTACATCGGAGCTCGTCAATCCCTCTACGACACAGGACGACTATATGCTCCTACAGAATGGGAGCGTGACGATCTCGGGTTAGACCCGGTTCCTGAGTTGAACATAGCAGACACAAAGAAGTTGCTAGATAAGAACAAGCTCATGAAGCTGGAGGTGGAGGAGTAAGATGACTCAGAGTTACGAAGTTTTTCTCGGTTGTGCAATTCCAAGCAGATTCAACAACTATGAGTCCTCCATGCGCGCAGTTGCAAAGGAGCTTGGTATTAAGCTAATAGACTTTGATGGTGCATCATGCTGCGGGACTGTTGTTCTCAAGTCGATTGATGAAACTAGCTGGCTCTCACTTTCTGGTCGAAACATTGCATTGGCAGGACAGAGAGGCCATAACATAGTCACTCCTTGCAACGGCTGCTTTGGTTCTCTAAAAGACACTGATCATGTCCTTCATGATGACGATTCGTACAGGAAAAAAGTCAATGCTGCCCTCAAGCCACTAGGCTTGGAGTATACAGGAAAGGTCAAAATCCGTCACTTTGTTGAAGTCCTCTATGACATGAAGGATGAGATTGAGAAGAAGATTGTCAAGCGCTTGGATGGCCTGAAGGTCGCCTTTCACCCCGGTTGCCACCTCATACGTCCATCCATTGTCGCAGGTTTTGATGATCCTGAGTTACCTCAAAAGGTCGATGAATTGATTGAACTGACTGGAGCAACCAGTGTTCATTGGGACCGTAAACTAAGCTGCTGTGGTTCGCCACTCCTCATTTCAAGCGAAGAGGTTGCGACAAAGATACTCCGAGAGAAAATGATATCTGCCAATGGTGCGGGAGCCAACTGTGTTGTCACAAACTGCCCCGCGTGCCACACCCAGTTTGACATTCAACAACTCGGGCTTAAGGATGACGAAGGCAATTCCATAGAGTTACCAGCTCTTTTCGTCACTCAAGTTTTGGGTCTGGCTATGGGCATTGATCCTGAGCCTCTAGGTTATGAACTGAACAGGGTGCCATTGGATCCAATCAAACAAATACTTGGAATCTAGAACCCCAACAAGCCATTACTCTAGCTTGCTATCGCCATAGAAAAGCTGCCCAAGTCTCTTCATTGCATCCCTGACGCATTCTCTCTTGCCACTTACCTGAAGGTGTCTCTCACCATCCAATGAGATGTTCACCATACAGTCTTCTGCCATCTCAGAAACAATCTCCACTGGGATGTCTTCTGGCAACTTGATACGGAAGAATCCTACATCTTTGTCCCTAGGAATGTCTGAGATGTGCACTTGAGGTTCAGGTTTGTATTTCTCACTCTCTCCTCTGATTGCACTGTCGAATCGTACATCCCATGATTTCCTATACTCGGCACCTGCTTTCTCCTCAGCCCAGACCATGAGTGTATCTCGAAGCCTTTGAATTTGAATCTCCATTTCAGTCTGAAGCCGATTGTCGTCTTCGCTCTGTAATCCAGACTTAATCTCGCTCTCGAATGAACGGAGATACTCTAAACTCATCTTTGAGTTTCTGAGGTCCGCATAGGTCAGATCAGGAATGAAGACGTCCTTCTCTTTCAGAGCCCCCAATAAGTCATTCAGAACTGCCCAACCCGCCAGAAGTCCATCTAGTGAGACCAAGGTTTCACTCCCTCAGCATCTCTTCAGTTTCTTGTAGTATGCTCTTTTCCCTCCACCAACGGAGGTCTCGAGCTCCAGTGGGACAGATGGCACAACATGCACCACACCCCTCACACCGCATCTCGTCGGTGACACTCTTCTTCACACCTGGCTCCACTTCCATCATTGAAATAGCATCATATGGACAAATGTCAGAATAATGGCATAGGTCACACCCTACGCATAGATCTTGGTTCACTTCTGCAGTAAGAAGTTCAATCTCCACAGTGCCAAGATTCAATGGAATACATGCCTCACTCGCCGCAGCGCGCGCCTGATTGATTGAGTCTCCTATGCTCTTCGCATAAGTCACACCTAGGAAGACACCCGGCACTGTGGTTTCCACTGGCTTGTACTTCATATGCATCTCTGCGAGGAACCCATCTTGACCACGATTGATGCCCATCGCTTTTGCAAATTCGTTGACATCATGTGGTGCCTCAAGTCCCAGAGCTAGCACCACCATATCAGACTTGATTTTGATGGTCTGTTGTAAGAGCGTGTCATAGACTGTAACGATGGCGGAGTCACCATCAGGATCCTTCTCGACGGTCACTGGTTGTTCACGAACCCATCTAAGGTAAGCCACGCCGTTTTGTCTATTCTCTCGCCACATTTCTTCCATGCCCTTGGGGAATGGACGGATGTGTTCTTTGAATGCTGAGAATATCTTAATCTCAGGGAACATCTCTACCAGTTGATGCTGCATTGCAATAACAGCCGAACAGCATACTCTTGAACAGTATCGATTTCCCTCTCCGGGATTCTGTCGTGAGCCAACGCAGTGAATGAACACTGGGTTTTTGGGCGGTTTCTTGATTTCTCCATTCCGTAGCCTTCGTTCCAGCTCAAGAGTGGATATCACCCCAGGAACTTCACCCCAACCATACTCGCCTTGTTTTGGCTCATAGACATCATTTCCAACAGTTATCACCATTGAACCAATTCGATGAACAGACCGCTCACCGGATTCGGTGTTAGCTACGGTAATGTCGTAGTTCCCGTAGGCCCCATCGCGTTCCACAACTTTGGAGTTCAGAAGCACTTGTATCCTTTTGTTCTTCTCTGTCCTTGAAATAAGATCGTCTACAATGTCTTGTGCTGACTCCAGTTTGGGAAAGACATGTGAGAGTTCATTGAGTCTGCCTCCAAGCTTATCTTGTTTCTCCACAAGGACCACGTTGAATCCTTTTCGTGCAATATCAAGAGCTGCGGTCATTCCTGAAACGCCTCCGCCAACCACCATTGATACAGGGGTGACTTCCACTTTTTTCAGAGGCACCTCTTCATTGTTGATAGCTTTTGCGACCGCGCTACGAATCATATCCTGCGCTTTCTCTTGTCTTACCTCTGGATCTTCGCTAACATGGACCAGTGCAAGATGTTCTCTGAGACCGACTGGTCCGACCAAATAGTAGCCTGATAAACCTGCAGCTTCCAAAGCATGTCTAAATGTTGACTCGTGTTGTAGGGGTGAGCATGAACCTACGACCACACGATTCAGCTTGTGCTCCTTTATTGCGTCAGTGACGAGCTGCTGGCCTGGATCGCTACACATGAAGATGTAATCTGTTGCATAAGCGACATGTGGTAGATCCTTTGCCCATTCTGCTAGGCCTGGTGAGCTTATCTCATTACCAATGATCCCACCGCAGTGACAGATGAATACACCCACGCGAGGTTCGTCACCGAGTTCAGCTGGAGGAATCTCGGGCACAGGCTCAGGGGTAGGAACAGGTAGAATGCTGTGCGCCGCCATCGCTGCACCTTTTCCCTCATTAACACTATCCGTACCATCTCTGGGGCCATGTGCGCAACCCGCTACGAAAACTCCGGGGCGATTTGTTTCAAGAGCTGCTGCATTTGCATGCTTCTCCTTTACCCATCCCGCCTCGTCAAGATCGATATTGAGAATCTTGGCAAGCTCTGCAGAACCCTCACTTGGTCTGAAACTTGCGTTGAGCACCACCATGGAAATATCATCAATCTCGATAATCTCTCCAGTATCTGTGTTCTCCATCTTAACGAAGAGATCGTGGGTGTCAGGGTTCTCTTGAATCTCAGATACCCGTCCACGAATGAAATCAATGCCGCGATTCTTCTGGGAATCCCACAAGAATTCCTCGAGAGCCTTTCCAGCAGTTCTCATGTCCATATAGGTATAGAT
Organism: Candidatus Thorarchaeota archaeon; assembly: GCA_011364905.1. GTDB lineage: Archaea > Asgardarchaeota > Thorarchaeia > Thorarchaeales > Thorarchaeaceae > SMTZ1-45. The sequence continues at coordinate 27,113 of RDNZ01000011.1, read as the reverse complement.
AATCTTGCAGTGATCTTCAGGATAGTGCATCCTTGTAACCTGCGCAAGCTTTAGACCAAATGAACAACACACCCGATTGCAGTGTTTTGAATACCCGCTGATGTTCTCTCGCACATCTCTGCTCCCAACACAATTCACAAACAGGATTTTCTCAGGTTCCTTGCCATCAGAAGGACGAACCATGTGCGAGTCAGTAGGTCCAGTCGGATGACTCTGCCTGTCGTATTCCAGGGATGTTACAACATTTGGATATATTCCATATCCATACTCGCCGTAGTCTAAAGGTCGGTACTCCTGAAAACCTGTGGCCATGATTATTGAGCCTACATTCAGCTCGTACACTTTGTCTTTATCGTCGTACATAATGCAGTCTTGAGGACAGACCGATGCACAAGTCCCACAACCAATACATGCATCCCTGTCAATCGTTGCAATAAGTGGTATCTGTTGCGGGAAATTCATGTAGATGGCTTTTCGAAGAGAGAGTCCCTTATCGTATTCGTTTGGTACCTCAACTGGGCACGATCGAATACAAAGCTGACAGCCTGTACACTTCTCTTCATTCACATAGCGAGCCCTCTTTCGAATTGTGACGGTGAAATCACCAGCTTTTCCAGTCACCTTCTCAACAGTTGACAGAGGATGGATTGTGATGTTTGGATGTTTACCAACAAATGATGTGAGTGGAGTCATAACACAGGCTGAGCATTCCAGCGCCGGGAATATCTTGTAAATGGCAACATAGTTTCCACCAATGTTCACTGACTTCTCAATCATATGGGCATGGTGGCCGCCATTGGCAAGTCCTAATGAGGCATTGATACCTGCCATACCGCCTCCTATGACAAGGACATCAGTTGGTTTGGTCTTGTGTTCCGCTTTCTTGGCTGACTTGCTAACCATAGAACATTCTCCAAGATGCCATTATGATACATTGAGCATTGTGACGGGCGATATAATCTTTCTGACATGAGCTTCACAGCGTTAATTAATTTCATTAGAACACGTGTTCTAACACAATTTGACAGTGACCTCTTTATGAGGCTAATTGAAAGGACTGAGGGGAATAGTACACCCACTCCCCTGCCCTAATGTTCCTGTGTTCTAGACCGCCTCAGCTTGATGTAGAGAAATACAATTGCAGAGAAAACTATGGCAAGTAGATAGAGGATGATTGGAATCCAAAGAAACTCCAGCCGCATGAGATAGCTCAGGTCTCTTCCATATCCTCCATATTGGCTTGGCAAGTAGATCCAAACCAAAGCTGAAATGTATCCAGCAATTACTCCCAATTTAATTTCTTTTCTCACCTTGAAAATAAACATGTATGTGAAGACAAACATGAAGGCAAATCCAGTCGCAAACATCACCCAGATTCCTATCGCTGCTTGAGAGGCTGTAGTTGTAGCCACAATAAATGCATGAATACCGACGAAGCTCTCCAGTAACACTATCCATCCCTTATTCACATGTACAACAGTGTACGCCAACGAGATTTGAGTGAAGAGCAAAAACATGTAGAAGAAGCCGCTCAGTAATTGCGGGTCATACGCCATGGGGTGGAACCAAAATGTGTAGACAATCGCCCAAGCAATGATGTAGGGGTGATTTCTTCTGAAAAACCCAGACACACTGACTGTCATTGGCTTTCCCATCTTCTTGCCTAGAAAGAGCCCCCGTCTAGGATTCTCAATGATGAGAACAATCACCAGCATAACAATGACTGAACCCTGACTTGTCCAGATTGGTACATCCTGTGCAAGGCCGTCAAACCAGATATGGGTCTGGATAAGGTGCAGCAATATGAATACCAGATTGATAATGATTGCTGACCAGTTATACTTTGTAAGGCCAGTCGTTGGCTTGACGCGATATTGAGTCAGATTCTTTTGTGCCCAATATATCGCCGCCCAGATTGAAAACTGATGTGCGAGGTAAAAGCTCCAAACAATAAACATCGTCATGAATTCACGAGCTGGCAGTTTCCAGAAATACCAAGCAGCCCCTTGGTCCGGAAGAAGTGTTGCTAGGACAGGATCAAGGAATGGACCTAACATCCATATCAACAACGTAAACATCACTGTAAACAGAAGTCCTCCAACCCACACGTAGTACGCTGCTTTTGAGGTGGATTCACTTGTCTGATTAGAATCGCTTTCAACTGTCATTATTTCTCTCTCACAGAAATTAGAAGTCGCCAAAAACTATAGTTAATAAATATGACTGTTGAGCACAAGAAAATATAACTCGAACAATACAATTCTTTAATCGGTGCCTACATGACCAAAGAGACGATTCTGGCAATGCTGCAGTCGCTCGGAGAACGCTTCAAGGATCCGAAAATCCAACGACGGTTCAAAGAGTACAACAAGACCCTTCAGTTCATCTTTCCTGATATCGATGTTAAGATGTTTATGAGGATTGGAGACGCAGAACTTCTTGAAGTGGCTGAAGGCGAAACTGATGCCGAGCTTCAAGTGACTATGGACTCCCCAGTATTCTTCTCGATTATTGAGAAAACAGAGAGCCCAATGGCGGCATACTCTGCTGGTAAACTCAAGACCAAAGGTGAAGTACCAGATCTACTAAAACTACAGAAACTACTCCTCTGATTTTGGTCCCTTTTCAACAACCATTGTAACTACTTCACGCATACGGGCCATCTGGTTTCTTACCTGTTCAGCTCCTTCTTTGGTTAGAACAGCAAAAGTTGTAGGTTTGAGGTCAACAAATCGTTTTGAAATCCGAATCAGACCCAACTCTTCCAGTTTTCTGAGATGACTGGACAAATTCCCTGAGGTGAGACCAAGCTTCTTCTGCAGAACTGGGAATGTTGCATTTTGTGTGAAATAGAGATAGACCAGAATAGAGAGTCTAGTAGGGACCATAGTCTCACGGTCTTCTTCCATGAGTCCTATCAGTGTAGATAGGAGGTCCCCATCTATACTCAACTTTATCCCTGCCCTTTACTCTCTAGAAGAAGTCGTTCGGATGTGATGAGCATATAGATCCCCATCACATAGATTCCTCCCATATCAACGACTATCAGTAAGACATAGGCAAGTTCTAGAATTAGAAACATCGGTATAATGCTGAAAAAAACTGCTAATGAAAAGTAAAGATGTTCTCGTGTGAAGATATCTGCCTCTACACTTCTTCTCCCAAGAATATAGTTGCTAAGAAAACCAGTGCCCATGATAATTTGTAAAATAGGTATGAAAAAGAGGCCATTGTTAGTTGAGAATGTTATCAGTGCCACAGTCACGATAGCAACTGCAAGAACCCCCCAAACTACGAAGGGAGCTCTTTGTCCCTCTTTTGGTTCTGGCTCCTTTGGATATGATTGAGTTAGTGGTAATACTAGTCGAAAAGCCACCAACCATGAGAAGAATAGGCTAATTCCAACAAAAACGAGATTTACCAGTACTGGGTCAATAGGTCCAAGAAACTTTAGCATAGACATGTAGATTAGCGTGGCAAAAGATATTCCTCCGGCAATGATGAGGTAGACCAATCCAGAAACCCTACGTGCCACTACCTTTGGATATTTATCAACGAGGTCAGTTAGCAGAAGTAGCTGCTTTGCTTTCTCGACCATATCTTCATCTGAAGAAGCATTCTCTTGGTTCAAACAATCACCTCAGTATTGAATAACAAATTCACTTCCAAAACCCCCATAATAACTCTACTAGAAAAAAGGATTGGAGTCCCTAGTGGGACTCCTAGCGAGAACCGAACTTCTCGAACAGAACGATTCCTACAGCAACAAGTAGAACACCAAGAATTGACACAATCGCTAAATTAGTCCAGATGACAGGAGTTGTTATCGGTGCACCTCTGAGGAATAGTGTAGTCACTGTATCGGTGAGGTACTTGCTGGGCATAAACTTTGCAATAACCTCGGTTGCGCCTCCCAATGGCATGAATGTTCCAAAGAACATCTGAGGCATGATGAATGCGAAGCTTACTCCTGTTGAAACTTCTGCAGACTTCGATATGGATGCTGCAATCAGTCCGAAACCGACTGCGACCAAGGAGAATGCTAATGCAATCACAAAAGTGAACGCAATTCCTGCTGGTCCAGTTGCGGGTCTATATCCTATAGCGAATGATGAGGCTAATACAAGTGCTACTTGAACAGATGCTATGATCATGTAAGTCAGAGTCTGACTGACCATGTATTCTGCTGATGAGACCGGCGTGGTTCGCAGTCTCTTCAAGAGACCTTCATCTCGTTCATATGTCATAGATTGAGCCACAATCATTGTCAGGAAAATTGATGCAAACGCAAATATGCCAGGCGCCATGAAGTCCCATTGAGAGAACGTACTTGATTTAACCAATGCAGGACTTGAAATCTCGATTGGTAGATTCAAAGTCATTGCATCACTCCCAAACACTGTTTTCATCAGAACTTGCTGTACAAGAGGAGGAACCGCTGATACTGCCATCATTGACCCACTATCAACGTAGAGTCCGATGGTAGTATTTGTCCAAGAACTAGGATCAATAGGAGATCCATAGTATGATGCTATACTATCTCCAAACCCTTCAGGAATGACAATGAATGCATCGAGGTTACCTTGTAGAAGGGCAGACTGACCAGTTGCATTATCGTCATATGCATAAACTACAAAGACCTCGGAGTCCGTGAGATTGTTAACAAAGGCCATACTCCAATCAGCTTGCGGACTCGTTGCATCCAGATTAAGGAGCCCTACGTCAAAACTTGTAGTTCCTCCATCTCCAATTCCACCAAAGGCAAAACCAAAGACGATGGTCAATACTATGGGAAATATTATCAGAAGAAACAGAACAGCTGGCTCTCTGTGTGTTTTCTTCAGGTCCTTCTTCACTAAAGATATTATTCTTCTTGGATTCATCTCTATGTCTCCTCCCTCAGTTTCTTACCTGTTAGTTTCAGGAAGACTTCTTCCAGGTTCTTAGATTGATGTGTTTCCATCAAATCTGTTGGAGATCCAAGTGCAATCAGTTTGCCCTCGTCAATGATGGCAACTCTGTCACATAGCTCCTGAGCCTCCTCCATGTAGTGTGTTGTTAGAATGATGGCTTTACCCTGCATCCTCAGCTCTCTAATATAGTCCCAGACTGCCCTTCGAGATTTAGGATCCATTGCGACAGTAGGCTCATCTAATAGAGCAATTTTTGGGTCATTGACTAACGCCATTAGCATACTGACCCTACGAATCATTCCACCGCTGTATTCCTTTGCTAGTCTATCGATATCAGTTTCCATACCAATTCTCTCAACCATGGAACTGACCCTGCTCTCGAGAACATCTTTGGGAACGAGATGCATATCCCCCATGAGCGTGATATTCTCTCTACCTGTTAGATGCGGATAGAATGCAGGTTCCTGAGGACAGACACCAATCACTTTTCGAACATGCTCTGGATCGAAGACCACATCATGACCATCGAGCGTCGCGGAGCCTTCAGTAGGTTCCAAGAGCGTATTGAGAATATTGACTGTCGTGCTCTTACCTGCACCATTGGGTCCAAGGATACCAAACAGCTCTCCCCATCCAATCTCAAGACTGAGATTGTCGACAGCTGTTATGCCATTGAACCGTTTTGTCAGATTTGTTATCGTTATTGCAGATTCAGACATTGTAAATCACGAGTATTATCATGTGTAGAATGAATATAAGGAGTGGACAATCTTTGAACTACATCGCGGTTTGCGCCACAAACTAGTCTGTTTCCTAATAATTCGCTGAATCTATAAAGGGACAAAATAATAGTCAATCCCTCTGGAAATGGAGGTTCTTTACTAGTTGCGGGTTCTCATCACAGCTCCTTTTACTGAGGCTGGTCTGAAGGAACTACGGAATGCAGGTCTTGAGGTTGATCACAGAAGCTGGCTTGAAACGGGCAAGCTGCATATGGGTGATTCTCTCCTTCAAACAATAAAAGATGGGAAGTATGACATCGTCATTGTGGAGGGTGATGAGTTAAAAGAGGAGATTATCGAACAGACCCAGCTAAAGCTGCTAGGATCCGTACGAGGCTCGCCCAACAATATCTCACTGCAAGCCGCGACTGCAAAGGGAATCCCTGTCATCGCAGTACTTGGCAGGAACACTATTGCAGTAGTCGAACACACAATTGCGCTGATGCTCGCCCAGGCACGACACATTGTAGCTGCAGAGCGATTTCTCAAGAATGACTTCTTTGTGGATGACTTTGCAGATTTTGCCAAGATGTACACTACACTCATGGGATTCGAGCTTCATAATCGAACTGTGGGAATCATAGGACTGGGTCGTATAGGATTCGAGGTGGCGAAACGGCTTCAATCATTTGGAGCTGGGATTCTTGTTTTCGACCCCTACGTCGATCCAAAAAAGGTTGAGGAAGTCAGCGGAAAGATCGTTAGTCTTGATGAATTACTAAGAACCTCGGACATTGTCACTATACACTGTAAACCCACTGAAGAAACTCGAGGGATGCTTGGTGCTAAGGAATTCGACATGATGAAGAAGACTGCTGTCCTGATTAACACTGCTAGAGCTTCAATAACAGATGAGCATGCACTAAAAGATGCATTACGAAAGGGCTCAATAGCGGGTGCTGCCTTAGATGTATTTTCAATGGAACCAGTTGATTGTGATAATGAGTTTCTTGAGATGGACAATGTAACCGTTATGCCCCATATGGGCGGAAATACGGTTGAAACAATCCAGAGACAGTCGGAAAGCATCGTAGCTAGTATCATAGCTTTCCTTAAAGGTGAAAAACCGCCGAACATACTGAATCCAGAGGTCTACGAGTAGGGATTTGATATGGTAATAGCCGCGATTGACGCAGGCACGACAGGTGTCAGGTGTATGATTGTTGGTGAAAAAGGAGAAACGCTTGGCATCTCAAAAACAAATTGGGACTATATCACACCTACCAGCCTGGAAATCGCAAAAGAATTCGACCCTGCCAGATTCTGGAAACTTGTCTGTTCTGTTACCAAACAGGCCATCAAAAAGTCTGGAGTTCAGCCGACTGATATTGGCGCTGTAGCTACAACCAGCCAAAGGCATGGCATAGTACTACTTGACTCAAAGGGCAATGAGCTTCACGGCGGCCCAAACATCGATGCACGCGGAGCCTTGACACAATATCTAATTGATGAAACTCTAGGTGCGACTTATCATGAGATCACGGGTTGTTGGCCTCCAATGATGTTCGCTCCATCCCGACTTAGTTGGTTCGAAGAAGAAGTGCCTGAGACTTATGAAAAGATTGCACATCTGCTTCCGATATGTGATTGGATAAAATTCAAGCTCTCAGGAGTTTATACTACAGACACCTCATCAGCGAGTGCCACTGGTTTTCTTGATGTAAGAACTAATTCATGGAGCGAAAAAGTAACTTCAGCTCTTGAAATAGATATGAGTATCTTGCCCCCCATTCGAGAGGCTGGAATGGTTGTTGGTGAAGTGTCTTCCAAAGCCGTGAAAGAATGTGGCCTTCCGAAGGGTCTCCCAATTGTCCAAGCCGGTGCAGACACGCACTGCGCTCTTCTTGCAAGCGAGTCCAAGATAGGAGAAATCACCATCATAGCAGGTAGTACTACTCCTGTAATCATAATCCTTGATCATCATCTAACTGTTCCAAATCAGAGAATCTGGACTGGGACACATCTGAAGAAAGGTCAGTGGACTCTGGAAAGCAATGCCACATTGACTGGAGCAATCCTAGAATGGGCTGTAAGCCTCCTTTGTGAACGTTCTGAAAATCCAATAGAATGTATGCAGATGACCTTTGAGCGTCTTGATGAGCTTGTGAAAGGAATCCCACCTGGAAGTGATGAAACTCTTGTGGCTCTTGGTCCAAATGTTATGGATTGTCAACAGATGACTGAGGTGAAAAAGGCAAAGATGGTCTTTCCTCAACCTGCTCTTCCTCAAGTGACTCCCTTAAACTCAGCAAGCATGATACATGCAGTACTTGAGAATGTCGCTTTTGCAGTTCGAGGGAACTTTGACCAACTCCGAGAATATTACCAGTCAGTCGGTGTGAAAACAGTTGGTGGGATGACCAAGTCTGAAACATGGCCACAACTACTGGCAAATGTCTTAAAACAACCCATTAATGTGCCAACTCAAACTGAAGGGAGTCTCTTAGGCGCAGCAATCTGTGCAGCTACCGGTGCAGGTATCTACTCATCACTTGATGAAGCTTCAAAAGCGATGGTCCGCTGGAGACCCACCTATCGCCCTGATGCAAGAGCAGAATCATACGACCGATACTACTCAAAATGGTGCGGATTACAGTCCGATGGTGATTGAAGTGTACGAGAAAGAGAAACAGGAACTCCTTGACATCTGTCTGGAGATGGTTAAACATGACCTAGTCATTGGATCATCAGGAAATGCAAGCATGAGAATGGGAGAACATGTTGTCATCTCTCCGAGCTCTGTTCACTATACAGAGATGACAATCGAAGATGTTGTTGTTATTGACCTCGATGGAAATGAGATAGAGGGAACAAGGAATCCTAGTGTTGAGACTCCGATGCATCTTGAGATATACAAAAACCGTGAAGACGCTCTTGCTGTTGTCCATACACACAGTGTGTATGCTTCATCTATGGCTGCACTGCATAAGCCTTTACCTCCAATACTCGATGAGATTGTGTCTAAATTGGGAGCAGGTATCAGAGTTAGCAAATATGCTATGCCAGGCACAAAACAACTCGGAATTAATGTAGTCAAGGTCCTACAGGATAGAAGTGCAGCATTAATCGCAAATCATGGATCAGTATGTGTTGCAAAGACCCTAAAGGATGCACTCTTCCTTTCGATTCTATTCGAACGAGCGTGCAAGATATACCTGACTGCAAAACAAGCAGGTGAACCAATTGAGCTTCCCGAGGATGTTGTTGAGGATGAACAAGACATCTGGGAAATGATGAAGGACTTCTAAAGGTGGTTCGATGGCTGCATATATGGGACAAATCCTCGTTGTAGATCTTTCTAAGGGCAAGATAGAAACTCTTGAGACCTCTCCCACCATGTCCGCCCAGTTTCTTGGTGGTAGTGGATTTGCATCCCGCTTTCTTTACGAACATCTTGACCAAGGAGTTGACCCCTTGAGTCCTGAAAACATGCTGCTGTTTATGACCGGACCTCTGACAGGTACTCTAGCTCCCTGTACCGGGCGGCATGTTGTATGTGGAAAATCGCCTCTAACGAACATCTGGGGCGAGTCTCATGTTGGGGGTCATTTTGGTGCGTTTCTAAAATTCTCTGGATTTGATGGCATTCTCATCAAGGGACGTGCAGCAGCTCCTGTCACACTCCAAATAGATTCTGGAACAGGTGCGTTGAGTCCTGCGGCTGATTTATGGGGCAAGATGACTGGTCCAACACAGAACGAATTAAAGGAGCGACTTGGTCGGGTTCAAGTCTGCTGTATTGGCCCAGCTGGGGAAAACCTTGTCCGATTTGCCAGTATTGTCACAGATGAACGAGTGTCTGCACGGTGCGGTCTTGGGGCTGTCATGGGTTCAAAGAATCTCAAGGCAATAACAGTTGCTGGTAACGAGAAAGTTTCACTTCACAGCCCTGATAAGTTTCGTGAACTGGCACAGGAATCAAGTAAAACACTTCGTGAAGCAATGTCAATGCTTAGTGATCAAGGAACCGCCATGTATGTGGACATTGCTATGATGTTCAACGACATGCCAATCAAGTACTTCCAAGAGATTGAATTTGATGAAGTTGACCAGATCAATGCCAAGGCAATGGAGAAGATTCTTACAGGACGTACTGCCTGTTACTCATGTCCGATTGGATGTGGTAGAAAGGTCACTGTCACAGACTATGGTTTGAATGATGTTGCCGGCCCGGAGTACCAGACAATTGCATCCTTTGGTTCAAATATGCTGATTTCTGACTTGCCAAAAATCGCGCTCATAAACAATCTCTGCAATCAATATGGCATGGACACAATCAGTTGCGGGAGCACTATCGCATTCGCCACCTATCTGTGCGATATTGGTGTGGCAGACTATGGGTTTACCTGGGCAAGCCCAGACAAGGTCATAGAAACAATCCATGCTATTGCAAAGCGAGAAGGTATTGGTGACTTACTAGCAGATGGGTCGCTTGCCTTTGCCAAGAAATATTCGAGAGAGGATATTGTACTTCAGGTCAGAGGTATGGAAATTCCAAATCATGATCCTCGTGCTTTCTCAGGAATGGCAACGGTTTACTCAATTGCCTCAAGAGGGGCATCACATATGGAAGGGGATATGTATAGTGTCGATATGGGTGCAGATGTTAGGGCACTGGGTATTATCAGCGGCGATCGACTTGAGAATGATGGCAAGGGCGTGGTTGCCGCGAAGGCTCAAGACTTCAGAGCGTTTTTTGACTCTGTGATAATGTGCCAGTTTGCCTTTGTGCCACCGGAAACAATCATTAGTCTGCTGAACCTAGCGATCGGAACATCATATCGAATAGACGATGTTCTGAAGATAGGCGCTCGGTCGGTCACCATGAAGCGACTTTTCAATCTCAAGTGCGGTTTGAGGACCAGTGACGAGAAACTGCCTAGACCACTATTAATCCCTCACCCAGATAGTGTAACTGAAGACTTCATTCCAGATGTTGATGCTCAATTAGACGAATACTATGAATATAGGAAGTGGGATAGGAAGACTGGCTGCCCCTCTGACGCAGCACTTGAAGAACTTGGTTTGCCAGGTCTGAATTCCTAATCCGGCAGCTTATTCCGTAAGTCTTGATGTCTTGGGCGATGGTGTTTGCGATTCAGGTTACTGATGTTCTGCTCCCTCAGATAGCCCTCTTCTATGGCTTCATTCTTGTTGGATACTTAGTCGCTCGTCTTTCTGCCATGGGAGCTGTTTTCAACAAACATCTCAACTCTCTCATTATCAACCTCTTTTTTCCAATCCTCGTGTTCTACTCTTTTCTAACCTCAACACCTACGTCCCAAATTGAAATTCCAATCTTCCTCATGATCGCAGTTGCTATTCATCTTCTTGGACCTGTACTGATTCATCTCAGACTCCGTCAGAGTGATATCCCTGACAAGACCAAGGGGTCTCTATTCATATGTTCTACTTTCAATAATGCCCTTTTTGTAGCTCTGCCACTGGCTTTGATGTTCCTAGGTCCATCTGCTGTACCCTTCATTATCATGTTCTCTCTTACGCAAATGATTCTCCTTGTTTCTGTTGGACCGTTGATGGGGGCCACTTATGGTGGAAGAGAAGCTGGCTGGAAGAAAATCATCAGAGATGCAGTTGTTTTTCCTCCGTTTCTTGCCGCTGCGGCATCCCTTATCATCCTTGGTTTGAATATTGATCTTCCTGCATCCATTGCTACTGTACTCTCCTATGACTCACCAGTTACAACATATCTTGCTCTTGTTTCAGTCGGACTTGGAGTTGGAGTGAGATTCTCTCTGGAAGATGTTCGAAAGGCTTTGAATGTAGTAATGGTTCGCCAGCTTGTTATTCCGTTACTCATACTGCCTGTCATTTTTCTGTCCACTCTCTCACAGATTCCAAAACAAGTGTTGCTGCTGGAGTCTCTTATGCCTCCCGCTATACTAACTGCAGTTTATGCTGCTAATTTCGATTTAGATGTCGAAATCGCCTCAACAACCGTCACACTAGGAACTCTTCTTCTCTTGCCTGTGATACCCATCCTACCAGTTATTCTAGGGTGGTCATTTATTGCGTAAACTGAAGGCATATATCGAATATGATTCTTTGAACCAAGAGCGGTGAGTGTGTTGAGTGAACATGAATCTGAGAAGTCAGGCAATCCAGAGGAAATCAAGAAATCTTTGGATGATGTAGTGCACAAGCTCGATCAAGATGCAGACGCAAGTACTAGTTGGGGTGAGTCTATAGCCTCAAGAAAGGATGAGTGGGAACTGCTTAAGAAAAAGATTCACGACCGCCAAAAAGCCTTGAAGCAACTTGTTGTAGACAAGAAGGCTGGCATCATTGGTATAGAGGAGTTTGAAACAAAATACAGAAAGATCCAGGATGAACTGACTGAGTTAGAGTTTGCAGTTTATAATATGCGTCTTGGCACAAATGTTCAGTGATTCATTCATGTGTCCTCTCTGGCGCGCACTATCAAAAGCGCTGATTCGATAGTAACCATGATCCCAAGAACTCCTGCTAATGCTATCAGTCCAATGTTCAACCCAGTATTTGTCGCATTTCCTGGCACTCCCTCCAATCCTGAAACAAGAGCTCCAAGATCATAGCTCATCATTGAAATGTAATCAAGCTCTGCGAAAAATACCGTCTTCAACCAGACTAAGACACCGCCATAGTCTGCCTGAAGCTGATATGCAAACTCCCCACCTGCCTCGAACTGAGCCACATCTGAACCAATAATCAGTTGTATGCTCCCGTTCCTGATTGCATTTCCAACCTCCACAAGCTTCTGACTTGATATGGTAAGTTCCTCAATCTGAAGGACAGCCACGCTTGTAATCCCAAATGCCTCTGCGACATAAGCCTCAGCAGGTGCTACAACCACAGCCTGCATATCAGAGAAACCGTTCTGATCATCAACTGTGTCGATGAGGCCTTGTAGTTCGTCAATGGACTCAACAAAGGCATCGAAGTTCGAGGTCAATTCGCTCGAAAGCGAGGCATTGAGTGTTGTCAACGCCGCGCGGGTAGCATTTGCCACAGCCTCTGCGTTCTTGGGCAAAAGCCAGAATCCGTGTGGATTCCCTTGTGCATCGTTTCCAGTTCCTCCGCCTGGCATTGGTGAGTAGGCTGCTCCAAAATCCTCGTAATTCTCTAATGCGTTTGCATCATGAAACGTGATGAATGGCGTTGACGTAAGATTCGCCAGCTCCTCCTCCCAAAGAAAGTGTCCTGTCAAAACGAGTAAATCTGCTGCGTCGGCAATTGCTATCATCTTAGGAGTGACTGAAAACGCATGGGGATCCGTTTCTTGCTCAAGCAAAACAGTGGTATTATAGATGGAACCTCCCACTCTCTTAACAATCCCGGCCAGTGAAGGGACGGAAGCAGCAACGCTCCTTGTCGGAGTAGTTTGAGCGTCAACGTCCAATGTCACTCCACTTAAGAGAAGTGGTAGTAGGAGTAGAAACAATGGGATCAAAGACGCCTTTCGCCGCATCAATTACACTCTCAAGCATCATCTAGCCAAATGCTTAATAACAATTTTGAAATAGTTACTAACCAAAGACCCATTTTGGGGATTGAAAATGCCGTTTAAACCTATTGCAGTATCCATGACAGAGTCTGATCTAGAGGAATTGGAGTTTCTCTTAAGAGAGGGCGAGTTCTCGAATCGGTCAGATGTTGTACGCCATGCTGTCAAGGCATTGATGTCTGAGCATCGAAACATAGAGCGCGCAAAAGGAGTCATAACCGTCGTAATCACAGCGCTCTACTACAAGAAGGGACAGAAACATAACATCAATGTGGTTCAACACGAGTTTAAGGAGAACATAGCAGCCACTGTCCACTCACATACAAGCGATGGCAGTTGCATAGAGGTAATGATAGTCACTGCAAAAGCGGATATTGTACGCGAGTTTCTTAAGAAACTTCGAGCACAAAAGAAAGTTCTCAAGGTCGATGTCAGTTTGATTGGGGTGGACACACTATGACTGCCGAACCATTGCTTGAGGCTCAGAATCTAGCAGTTCGATATCCCAATGGTGAAATGGCTCTTCATGATGTTTCTTTCAAGATAAAATCCCCGAGTTTCATGGCAATCATAGGTCCAAATGGATCTGGAAAATCAACTTTAATCAAGGCGTTTCTGGGACTCATAAGGCCGTTTAGAGGTACTATCAAGGTCAATGGGTTCGACTCTGTGAAGAATTCTGGAAAAATCAGGAAAATGATCAGATATGTACCTCAAAGAGACCGTATAGAACTCACTGTACCCATGAAAGTGAAAGACATAGTTCTAATGGGTAGACTCCTCAAGAAACTGCCTCCACGATTCGCGTCGTCAAAGGACATTAAAATTTCCAGAGATGCGCTTGAACAAGTTGATATGGTTGATTTGTGGAATCGACCCTTTCCTGAGCTATCTGGTGGGCAGCGTCAGAGAGTGTTAGTAGCGAGGGCTCTCGCCAGTGATGGTTCAATTCTTGTGCTTGATGAGCCGTTATCGGGCACAGATGTTGAGAGTCAGGACCTCATTGTTGAAGCCCTAGACAAGTATCACAAGGAAAACGATGTCAGTATAATAATGGTGACTCATGACCTAAATCCCATTCATACACTTGTGGAGGAGGTGTTGCTACTGAAGAACACTGTAATTGGGATTGGCGAGCCCTGTAGTGTGATGGATCCAGAATTGATGAAAAAAGTGTATGGCCCAACTGCAAGAATCGTAGAATATGCAGGCCACCGATATTGCATGACCCGTGACTCTGGAATTGATCGCCATGATTGAGATAATCCAATTGATTATGGACAGCCCATTCTTACAGAGGGCACTACTTGCGGCCGTTCTGATTGCAGTTGTTGCTGCTGCGAGTGGCACCTTCCTTGTGTTTCGCGGACTGTCATTCATGGCCGCTGGTGTTGCACATGCTGCACTGGGAGGTACAGCGCTGGGGATATTCCTTCAAGACTCTGGTTTGGTACCATGGTTCAATCCCATACTTGGAGCTCTATTGTTCAGTGTACTTGTAGCAGCTTTCACAGGTTACGCGGGCGAATCAGGATTGACACAAAAGATGGAGGTTGCGGTAGGAGTATCATTTGCCCTCTCGATGAGCATTGCGGTCTTTTTGATGTACTACATCCCACCTTATCGAGTCCCTCAAATTTGGGGCTACCTAATAGGGGATATCTTGCTACTCAATAATATCGATATCATTATGCTAGCAAGCACAGCTGTTCTGCTGGGTTTCATCACATTAATGTTCAACAAAGAGTTCGTCTATGTCAGTGTTGATATGGAAGGTTCTATTGCACACGGTATGAATGCACGTGCCTACCATTACCTTATGCTCATTGTTTCAGCACTTGCCATTGCTTTGGCAACAAAGGCTGTAGGGGCCATACTTGTATATGCGATAATGGTTGCACCAGCAGCCGCATCCAACGAATTAGTCAAGTCAGTTCGGGGAGTCATTTTTTCTGTGTTCCTC
The DNA here is from genome assembly GCA_011364905.1 of Candidatus Thorarchaeota archaeon. Lineage (GTDB taxonomy): Archaea > Asgardarchaeota > Thorarchaeia > Thorarchaeales > Thorarchaeaceae > SMTZ1-45. The sequence goes on along the minus strand of RDNZ01000011.1, from coordinate 11,951 downwards.
ATTGCTCTTGTTTCGGAACTTGTTGGTCTCACAACCTCCTTTGTGGTTTTTGTATCTCCTAGTGCAATTGCTGGTATCCTGGCTGCACTGGCCTATCTGTTAGCTCTCCAAATTAAACGGGTACGTGACAGAGTGCATGTCGAGCCCAAAGCCGAAAAAACCGAATCGGATGAAATGATTGATACATTCAAAGCATCATTGGTAATCGATCAAGAAAACAATCATAGTCATGATCATTAATCCATTCTGCAATTCTATCAATAATGGACATCATTGAATCGGTCGGTATGTTTAAGAGTGGAACACAAATCCTCGAGTTCCAAGGTCGGTGTAAAGAACAGTGAGTGAAGAAATCCCAGAAAGACGAGAACTCCTGCGTTCAACGGTTTTCACTGTATTATTCACTGTAGTGTTTATAGTCCTGGGACTGGCTTTCTGGGCTTGGTCTTCCCCTGAAGTCATTGATACCAGTCCTGTTGGGGCTATTAATGAATTCAATCCTGCAGTCACAGTCGTTCTTGAAGTTCTAATCATGTTCATGATCTTTGTCTTTCTTTTAGTGAGTGTGATTAATCTTAGATTGGCGCTTACCAGCATAAGGGCCGGTTGGACCGAGGTCATTATTACTGTCATCTTTATAGCTATTATGTCGACAGCCATGTTTGCCCTCTTCGTTGGTTCTATGACTGTAATTTTGTCTCTTGGTTTCGTTGTATACCTCTATCTGATACAAGACTGAGTAATTGTGCCTCCTAAATAAAGCGGATGGACCAGAAGCTTTATGAGCGTAAGCCTTGGTCTTCGATTAACAGCCTAGTGGCAGGAACGCCTTGGACTGTTAGCAAAGGAGCCTTCACAACTCTTCGGAATTGTTGGATTGAATAACTTAGCGAATTTCTGACTTCCGCTGGGCTCTGAAGACTACTTGGAGGAAAAAATTGTGTTTGGGATCTCTGGCGCTGGTTATGATATGAGCACGAGTATCTTTAGTCCTGACGGACGGATATTTGCTGCTGAATATGCAAAGAAGGCAGTTGAGCAAGGCGCCACATCGATTGGTATTCTCGTTGAACAAGGAGTCATTCTTCTAGCTGAGAAGAAAATCCAGCCCTTGCAAGAGCCCGACAGCGTAGAGAAAATCTCAAAGATAGACGAGCATGTTGGGGTGGTAACATCTGGTTTGATGGCTGATGCTAGAAAACTAATAGCAGAAGCAAGAGTCAAGGCGCAGTCATACTGGTTAACATACGAAGAAGCGATTCCAGCAGAAGCCTTAGCTGAACACATCTGCGATATTAAGGCAGAGTTCACGCAAGGGGGCGGTGCAAGACCTTATGGTGTTGCCATGATTATTGGCTCAGTAGATTTCGATGGGTCCCCAAGATTGTACGTCACCGACCCAGTTGGTACATATTGGGGCTTTCTAGCCTCTATCATCGGAAGAGGTGCTGCGAGTGCTGGCGAATATCTTGAGAAGAGATACAATCGGAAAATGAGTCTGGATGATGCAATTACACTGGCAATTGGGTCCCTTCGCGAAACCAGCGAAACGACTCTAACAGCAGATAATGTTGAGATTGCTAGAATCCCAGTAGAATCTCGGACATTTGAGAAACTTGCAGTGTCTGAGATTAAATCGGTCCTTCAAACTACCGAGTCCTCTGATTAGGAGTTGACCTACAAATGATGGGTGGCGGGTCCGGCAGGAAAACAGGCGAAAAATGGCTTGAGCTCGATGCAGTGGTCATTGGAATTCAAAAAGGTCATCTTAGATTCGAGCTGTTCGTAGATCCACACCTTGCATTTGAATACAGACGTGGTGAGAGTATTCCTCTTGAGGACATACTGAAATCATATGAGGTCTATGAGGATGCCAAACGAGGGGAACGGGCAACTGAAAGCCTCGTTAAGGATGCATTTGGCTCCGATGAAATCTTTGAGATTGCACCGGAGATTATCAAACAAGGCGAGTTCAGATTAACACATGAACAGAGAGAGCAACTTGTGGAAGAGAAGACTGAAACCATCATAGATAACATCTCCAAACGCGCAATGAATCCTCAAACGGGTAATCCCCATCCACCTGATAGAATTCGACAAGCTATGGAAGAAGCGAAGGTTCGTGTGGACCCCTTTCTCAGTGTAGATGAACAAGTTCCAAATGTTGTGAAGGCACTCCGTGTGATTATACCTATTTCCTTTGAGAGTGTAAAACTTCAGATAACCTTGCCAGCATCCTACTCCGGGAAGGGCTACAACATGGTAGCAACAGCGGGTGTCATCAAATCACAATCATGGGGACAGGATGGCTCATGGACAGGATTGGTTGAGATTCCTGCACAGAAAAGACAAGAACTCTATGACGAACTCAACAAGCTGACGAAGGGGCAGATTAGGATCGAACTCGTCAGATGAGCATGAATTAAGTAAACGAAAAATCACAATCATTATAGAATGAGGGAACAAATCATTGGCAGTATATTTTCAGAAACGAGAAGTAGTAGTCCCTGGTCAGTTGCTCGCAGAAGGTAGGTATAGAGCATCCTTCGGTACATATGACGAGGGCGGTAAGATATTCTCCTCTCTTGTAGGCCTTGCAGAACTCAGAGGGAACACTGTAAAAGTTGTTGCTCTTGAGGGTGCTTACATCCCAAAAGAAGGAGATTTAGTAATTGGCACAATAACTCTAGTGGCAGGGAATAATTGGAAAGTTGACATTGGTGGTCCATATGGTGCATCACTTCATGCAAATAATGCGCTACGAAGACCTTACTCCGATGACATCTCTGAATACATGGACATGGGAGATGTAATCGCGGCGGAGGTCATTGCGTTTGACAGAGGGAGTGGCCCCTTTCTCGGGATGAAAGGACGAGGACTTAGAGTGCTCCAAGGTGGAATGGTCCTTGATGTAAGCCCTGCGAAAATTCCACGAATAATTGGCAGAAGAGGGTCCATGATCAACATGATCAAAGACCACTTGAATATCCAAACCATGGTGGGCCAAAATGGTCGAATTTGGATTCGCGCTCCTAACACGGCAGTTTTGAGACTTGCAATCAAGGCTTTCAAGACAATCGAGGAGCAAGCTCATACATCTAAACTCACAGACCGTATAAGTGAGATGCTTGCAGAAGAGATGAGTAAGATAGGCAGTGGGGTCGAGGATGAAACAGATTCCGAAGAAGACTCTATTGCAGATACTGTTTCAGCGTCTGAAACAGAGGATGAAAAAGCCTCAGAGGAAGTTGAACCCAAGCCAGAAAAGGAGTCTAAAACCGAGTCTGAGGCCACGACTGACACTGAGGATGAATCAGTAGATGTTGTTGCTGAAGTTGAAAATAACGAAGAAGAAGAAGTAGATGAGAAGCAGAAAGAGGAAGTGAAAGAAAAATGAGTCCTGAAACAAAGCCTGACTTTTTAATTAGTCCTGAAGGCTTGAGAATAGATGGTCGTAGAACCGATGAACTTCGACCGATTGAGCTAAAGGTTGGAGTACTCAAACAAGCAGATGGCTCAGCATCTATCCGACAAGGAAAAACATACATCATCGCTGCTGTTTATGGTCCAAGGGAGTTGCATCCACGGCACTTGACATTGAATGATAGAGCGTACCTACGGGTTGAATACCGAATGGCAACTTTTTCTGTACCAGATAGAAAAAGACCAGCTCCATCTCGAAGAGAGAAGGAGATCTCTATGGTGGTTGCCAATGCTCTAAAACCAGCCCTCTTCCTTGAGGAGTTTCCAAAAGCAGTCGTTGATGTTTTTGTTCAAGTGATACAGGCTGATGGCGGCACACGCTGCGCAGCAATCAATGCGGCATCTTTAGCACTCGCTGATGCTGGGATTCCAATGAGGTGTCTGATACCTGCAGTAGCTGTTGGAAAAGCTGATGGCAAACTCTTGGTTGACCTCGGTGATGAGGAAGACAAGTATGGCCAAGGAGATGTACCCATGGCCATATTACCTACAACAGATGAAATCACCCTTTTGCAGCAGGATGGGATGTTCAAAAAGGAGGAACTTTTGGAGGCAATGCAGATGGGCATCAACTCATGTAAATATCTGCACGAGCTACAAAAGGAAGCTCTCCGACGTGCGTATGTCAAGAAAGCATCTGAGAACGGCGATGAGGACGACGATGATGAAGACGATGACTTCGACGATGATATGGAAACAGATCTTGGCGAAGCTGATTTAATGGAGGATGAGTAGAATGGGCGATTATAGCACTGAAACAATCAGTCATATTGACCGTGAGTTCATATCGGATCTTTTGCGGAAGGGCGAGCGACTTGATGGTCGCGCATTTAATGAGTACCGGGATATTGAGGTTGAAGTGAATGTTGTGGCTGCGAAAGCCGAAGGCTCCGCTCTCGTAAGACTGGGAAACACGACCGTAGTTGCAGGTGTTAAGGTTCTTGTCGGAGAACCATATTCCGACTCACCTGATGAAGGGGTGACGATGGTCACTGCTGAGATGTCACCAATCGCATCGCCGCTCTTCGAACTTGGACCACCTAAGGAGGACGCCATCGAACTAGCACGAGTTGTAGATCGAGGTGTGCGAGAGTCTGAAACTGTTGATGCCAAGAAGCTGTGCATTGCGGAAGGCAAGAAAGTCTACATGGTGTTTGCTGATGTATATCCTCTGGAGTACGATGGAAACCTCATCGACGCATCCTCTATTGCGGTTAATGCAGCGCTGCTCACTACCAAATATCCTGAGATGAAAGTAGAAGAGGGCAAGCTCGTTCAAACCGGTGAGGTGCTGTCTCTGCCCTTAAAGAATGTTGCAGTGGAACATACAGTAGCAAAAATTGATGACATTCTGATTCTCGATACTATCCTGAAGGAGGAGTTCGTTCAGGATTGTAGATTTACAATGGCTGTCGACAAGAACAATAACTTTACTGCAATGCAGAAGGGTGGTGGTTCTGGTCCTATGTCGCTTGAGCTCATAGATCAGGCTATGGACATGGCTCTCGAGGCAAGTAAGGATATCCACAAAGTGGTCGATGATGCTGTGAAGTCTGTAGAGTAGAGCACAAGTAGATGGTCTTATTCGCATCTGACCATCTATTTACCGCTCACAAATAGATAATCTAATAAGAGATTCAGACGGGCGACTGATAGGTTCCAGCAGCCTATCTTCACGCCCAAGGGAGTGAAGCATTAACACAACTAGGAGACCGGAATATGGCACGAACCAAGAAGGTTGGTAGCACAGGAAGATATGGATCAAGGTATGGTGCTAAGCTACGAAGAAGAGTCCTTGATATAGACAACCGGAGGAAGGAACCAAATCGTTGTCCAGCATGTGCTACTAAAGCCTTGAAGCGAAAGGCGGCGGGCCTTTGGGAGTGCAGCAAATGCAGTCTTATCTTTGCAGGAGGTGCATACGTTCCATATACCGATGCTGGGAAAGCTGCTAAGAGGGCAATAGCTCAAAGAGTTTCGGGTGATTTTCTCTCGCTTCGAGAGAATGAGGACATCGAAGACGTAGTTGATTTCCTACCAAATGTTGAGAAAGAGGAAATCGTGATTGATGCAGAAACAGTCACCGATGCGGATGCGACGACCTCTACTGAGGAAGAATAACCAAGGCCGGACTATTTTGCCAAGTCTCCTCATTACAACATCTAGAAAGACTTCAAATAGAGTGCGTTCTTTCTCTCGTGATTTGTGTACAGTACTCAGTGGAACTGAGAGATTCAATCGGGGAGGAATTGGACTACAAGAACTCTCTGCTCGGATTCATACGTCTGGTGCGAATGGAGCTGTAGTTATATCAATGAGAAGAGGAAATCCGAGTCTTCTTGTCTTCATGAACCAAATGGGGAAGGAAATATACACAGTAAAAATGGAGAGTGCTAAACTCCGGCGTGAGGTAAATCCAGGCAACAGAGTTAGAATAGCAGGAATCGCTGGTGTTTTTATAAAAACTCGAAGCAGTGAGAAAACTCGGGATTTAGGAGAATTATTAGGTTCTCTTTTAAACCTAGAAGCGGCTGAGTTGCCTGATCCGAGCGATGCACCTGTTGATGAAAACTGGTCAATGGTCTGGTTAGAGGATTTACCTTCAGGAAAGATTCTGTGGACGCATTACCATTCGAGAGATAAGTTTGAAATTGGTCCTAGAATCCGAGTAGCATCTATCAGGAGGAACATATAGGATGAGTGCGAACATTCTTGCTGGCAAGGCCTCAATTGAGATTCCACTAGAATCAAAGGAAACCGCAGACATTCTTCTTGCTGCGCTCACCCCTGAAACTCAATCAGGACCCTCTGACAGAGCAACGACAATTGTTGCAGTCCATGATAATGTTCTGATAATAGAGGTTGAAGCCGGGGACATAACTGCGTTACGAGCTGCCATGAACTCCTATATTGCGTGGGTTTCTGCATGCATTAAATCCATCGAGCAAATGGACTGAAATTGACCAATCAAAACGCTTAAGTCCCAACTTCGAGGGCGCAGTCTGAATTGAGCAACTATTGAAGATGAGAGAGAACAAAAATGGCACAGAATATACCCCCTGAATTGGAGAATGAACTTCGCAAGTATGACAACCTGAGGCGTCAGGAAGAAGGATATTCTAACATGGTCAGAGCTTACAAAGAACAAGTTGATCAACTCAAAGAAACTCTTGACCAGCTTGGAAAGCAACCAGACGATGTGGTTACATACAAGACTGTGGGTCAGGTTATGTTTAGAGTTGAAAAACCATCAATGATTGAGGAGCTTGAGGATAGAGTTCGGGAGCTTGACAACAGCATAAAAAAGGCTGAAGCCAAGCTCAAGACGCTTACTCCTGAGCTGGCCGAGTTACAGAAGTCTATCCAGCTTGAGATTTCCAAGCGAAATCTGACTCTCCAGTGAGAAAAATGAGTCCTACACTTAGTATAGGACTTCCTGATCTGTCTGAGGAAGCCATTGAAAAACTTGCAGAGGCGTGTGAAGAGGAAGTTAGCAAGTTTATTCTAGAGAGAATTCCTGAGAAAAGTATTGATACCATGTTCGTTAGCTGTTCTTTGGAGTTTGTAGACAAACAGTTAGACCTCGACGTCCAGCTGGAGATAAGTCAACTGTTCGATACAGGCCATTCGCTTGACGATTTGTTGCAAGAAGCCACAGATTTTGGCGTTGAGTGGTTTGAGAATCAGCTAACGGAGATGAAGAAGAAGTGAGTATAGAAGACCTGCTAAAAAACTCCAAGAAACCCCTCATTCTTGGGCATCAGAATGCAGACCCAGATGCCATTTGCTCTATGGTTGCTTTTGCTAGTCTCTATAAAACAATAAACGCAGATGGAAGTCCGCAGCTGGTTGCAGATGACATCAGTCGCTTATCAAATCAGGTTCTAGAAGTTTTCAACCCTATTCTGAAGGTTTCGAGAACAGTGGAATCAAACTATGACTTGGTGGTTCTGATTGACACAAATAGTAGATTCCAACTTGGAAAAGGACTCCAGCACATTCTGAATGACCCTGAAAAGACGATTGTAATAGACCATCATGAACGAAACCCTGAGATTGCCCTAATAGCAGAACATCAGATTGTGCACGATGAAATGTCGTCGACATGTGAGATTATCGTGAAAGTCTACAGTGACCTTTGTGTCAAGATTGATCCAAGCACAGCCAACCTGTTATTAACTGGACTTATTTTTGACACGCGTAGATTCTTCTATGCTGGAACCGCCACTTTGTCCACAGCAATACGGCTAATCGATGCTGGAGCTGACTATGGCAAATGTGTGAGGTCCTTGTTAATCAAACCTGACCGGTCTGAACGGATTGCTCGGCTCAAGGCTGCAGGAAGGATAAAGATTCATATCATTGATGATTGGATTGTCGCGATTTCCAAAATCAATGCCTTTGAAGCAAGTGCATGTAGGGGAATGATAGATCTCGGTGCGGATGTTGCTATAGTTGGTGGACGTCCCACAAAGAATGTTGTGAGGTTTAGTTCTCGAAGTACGAGAGAATTCTATGAGAAGACAGGTGTCAGTCTGGGCTCTGATTTGATGAAGCCGTTGGGTCACTTAATCGAGGGTGAAGGCGGAGGCCACGCCAATGCCGCTGGGGCCAATGGTAAGACGAACCTCGAGAAAGCAATGGTTCATTCCATTGAACTCATTAAGAGGGCTATCGAACAAAAACGTGGCGCACACGAAGATTTGCCAACCTAGGAGGTTAGCTAGAGTGTCACTCATCGAGTTTGCAGATTTCAGTTTCAAGTATCTTGGAGCAGACTCTCTTGCACTCAGGAAAGTTGACCTAAAAATTGAGGAGGGAGAGTATGTTGTCATCACAGGTCCCAGTGGTTGCGGGAAAACGACTCTCTGTCGTGCTATTAACGGCCTTGTGCCCCAGTTTCATCGTGGCTACATTGCAGGGAATGTCATAGTTGATGGCAAGAACACGAGAGAGAGTAGTGTTGCAGAACTTGCTCAGATTGCAGGACTAGTGTTTCAACAACCAGAGAATCAGTTGGTTACACTGAACGTAGAGAGGGAGATTGCCTTTGGACCAGAGAATCTAGGAGTTGCGCCTGAGGAAGTACGTCGCCGCGTTGAGGAGCTCATAGACATGCTGGATCTTGATCATCTTCGTGATAAACACCCACATGAGATGTCTGGAGGCGAACAACAACGAGTGGCGATGGCTGCAACACTGGCTTTGAAACCCAAAGTGTTAGTTGCTGACGAACCAACATCGAATCTGGATCCAAAGAGTGCTGAGGCGATTCTAAATCTAATTGCAGAACTGAACAAACGCGATATGACTGTGGTTCTTGTTGAGCATCGGTTGGACTTGGTGTCGAAGGATGCATCTCGAGTCGTATTGATGGATAAGGGTAGGTTGATAGCTGACGGTGCCCCACGAGATGTCCTGACTTCGGATTTGTGTCAAGAGATTGGTGTGGGAATCCCCAAGGCAACACAACTCTACAAGCGGCTGAAAAAACGAGGAATAACTCTGGATACCGTGCCTCTTACAGGAGCAGAGCTCGCTGCTATCGTGCAGGAGGTCAAACGGAGATGATACTCCTCGAAGATGTACATTTCGCCTATGATGGTCTATACACTGCACTACAGGGTGTTTCCCTTCAGATTGATGATGGTGAACGAATTGCAGTCATGGGAAGTAATGGAGCTGGCAAGACCACCTTGGTAAAGCATCTCAATGGTCTTCTTCGCCCAGACCGAGGTCGGGTTATCCTAGATGGAGTGGATACGAAGCATTACTCAGTAGCAGAACTCTCCCGAGAGATTGGACTTGTTATGCAAAATCCCGACCATCAGCTTTTCCTGGAAACTGTAGAGCGTGAGATTCTGTTCAGTCTGGATAACCTGGGATACTCGAAAGAGGAATCTAAGGAGCGTTGCATGAGGACTCTAAATGATCTAGGCCTTGAAGGACTTGCTGAGCGGTCTCCCTTCACATTGTCCGGGGGTGAACGAAAAAGGGTTGCACTTGCCTCAGTTCTTGCAACTGAACCAAGAGTTCTATCCCTCGATGAACCCACAATCGGTCAGGACGCTCGCCAGAAAGACAAGCTCGCAAGTATGCTCAGCGAATTGAACGAAAAGGGCAAGACAGTCCTCGTAGTCACCCATGATATTGAGTTCGTCATAGAAAACTTCCCACGCACAGTTGCGATGGCAGATGGCAGAATAGTTGCAGATGGTCCAACAAACTCTGTCCTAAGCAATACTGAGGTTATAGAGAAATGTTCTCTCACAAGACCACAGCTAACGGACGCTGCTATGTGTCTCCATGCTATCTTCTCAGATGTCCCCCAAAGAATTACGTTGTTGGATGACCTCGAAGAAGCTGTTGTGAATGTCCTAGGAGGGACCTAGATGTCTTTTCTCGAAGTCTTTCAATACACTCGTCAGGACTCAGTGATACATCGTTTGGATCCGCGAGCAAAGCTCGTCATGTCTATTGTGCTGGCTATAATCTCATTATCGTTCCTCTCTATAGTCCCCTTGTTGATCATATTCTGCTGCCTTATTCCAATCATAGCTGCAGCCAAATCTCTCCGTCGATGGGGTCGCAGCATGAAAGGCCTTTCAGTCCTCCTCATTTTCATTATAGTCTTCAACACATTACTATCAACTGCTACCAATCCCTTCTCTCAATCCTTGGCACTTACTCTGCGTCTCATAGCACTGATGACCTCTTTCTCTGTGTTCTTTCTTACTGTGCATCCGGACGAACTCTCACAAGCTTTGATTCAGATGCGTGTAAAATTCGAGTTTGCGTTTGCCATGAGTATGGCAATGAGGTACGTGCCGACGCTTGGGCGTGAAGCTTATGCAATTATGGACGCACAGAAAGCTCGCGGTGTTGAGCTAGACAAGGGCAATTTGCTGAAACGAATTCGTAATATTGTGCCCATTATTGTTCCTCTAATCATCGTGTCTATACGACGAGCTCTATCCATAGCAGAGAGCATGGAATCAAGAGGATTTGGAGCCAGCGAGCATAGGACCTATATGAATCCACTCAAGTTTAGAAGTCGCGACTGGGGGGTAGTAATTGTATCATTGCTTGTCCTAGCTATTATCATGTATACCCGTTTGTTCATTCAGTTGCCTCCATGGGCGCTTTGGCAATTACCGATATGAACAAACCAACTCTTCATTAGGGGATTTTCAAGAACTGGATGTGCATTGATAAATCCAGACCGATTATGTTCTCTGAACTCTAATTCAGTACAGAATGGCAAATACACTCTTTACTGGATGCAAGCATCTCAGAGAAGTGATTTTAATCATGCATTGGAATATGCTGTTGAACAAGCCAATGAACACAATCAGCCGCTGTTGACAGTATTCTGTTTACTGGACAACTACCCATACGCAAATGCTTCCCATTATCGATTCATGCTTCAGGGATTATTTGAAGTCAGTGAGTCTCTAAATAAACGAGGAATTGGTTTTGCTGTTTATCAGAAGGACCCACAGCAGATGATTCCTGTTCTTGCGGAAGATGCTTCTATGATAATTGTTGACCGAGATTATCAGAGGAATCAAATAGAGTGGCGACGGGTGGTGGCAGGTTCAATAGATTGTCCCCTAGTACAGGTTGAAACAAATGTCATTATCCCTGTTGAAACGGTTTCTAAGAAAGAGGAGTACTCAGCTGGCACAATAAGACCAAAGGTCCATAGAATCCTCTCTGACTATTTAGCACCTTTGCGAAACAGACGTGTCAAAAAAAGATCCGATAACATCGGATTCGGCGATACTGACCTCTCAAATATCAACAGAGCTGTGAATGGACTGCATCTTAAGAACCGTGATTTACAAGAAATCCCATTCAGAGGTGGAGCAAGTTCTGGGCGTCAGTTGTTGAGGAAATTCATATTAAACGACTTGGAGGTTTTCGCATCCCAACGGAATGATCCTGCGTCTGACCATCTGTCCAATATGAGTCCGTTCTTGCATTTTGGTCAACTATCTCCCCTAGAGATTGCGCTTGAAGTCTTGAAAACAGAAAGCTCTAGTGTAGAATCATACCTCGAAGAGCTCATAATACGAAGGGAGCTAAGTATGAATTTTGCGTTTTACAATGACAATTATGACAACATAGAATGTCTGCCAAGATGGGCGAAAGAAACCCTAGATCTCCATGCCTCGGACCCAAGAGACTATACCTACACCATCCGTGAGTTGGAGCAGTCAAGGACTCATGACCACTACTGGAATGCTGCTCAAAGGGAGATGACAAGAACAGGAAAGATGCATGGATACATGAGGATGTATTGGGGTAAGAAGATCATAGAGTGGAGCGACTCTCCTGAGGAAGCATACCATATCTGTATCGAACTGAATGACAAATACGAACTTGATGGTCGAGACCCTAATGGATACGCAGGTGTGGCATGGTGTTTTGGTAAACATGACAGGGCATGGAAGGAACGCGAGATT
>RDNZ01000010.1:52128-77065 GCA_011364905.1 Candidatus Thorarchaeota archaeon | reverse complement strand
CAACGCAAATGCAACAGGGATTCTCGTATCCGCGGTTTATGATTACGATGGAACTGCATTTAATGGTACAATTACATTGAACAACACCCAGTTTAGCTATTCAAATGCACAGATTCAGTGGTATGTTGTAGAATCGGTGAGTGGTAGTGCTTACGGAATCTCTGCTATATCAACTAGCGATGCAACATATTGCATCTGGGACTCATTGACTATAACGATCACCAATCCGTTGAACCAGCGAATCAACATCGGGTCCAATGCCACAGGAATCATTGTTTCTGCAGTCTATGACTATGATGGAACACCATTCGATGGGGCCCTCACTCTCAACAATACACAGTTTGACTATCTCTCCGCTCAAATCCAGTGGTATACTGTTGACTCAATTAGCGGCAGTTCTCATGGCATCACTGCAATTTCAACAAATGATGCGACCTACTGTATTTGGGACTCATTGACAATTACTATCGTTGGGCCTATCGACCAGTGGATCAATATCAACACAAATGCCTCAGGGATCATTGTCACAGCATTGTATGATTACGATGGAGCCGCGTTTGATGGCACGCTTTCACTAAATAATACTCAATTCAACTATCTCTCGGCTCAGATTCAATGGTATTCTGTTAGCTCTGCAAGTGGGGACTCCTATGGAATCTCAGCAATCTCCACTAATGACATGACTTGGTGCATCTGGGATTCGTTGACAATAACAATTTCTGATCCGGCAGACCAAAGGATCGATGTCGGTTCCAACGCCACAGGAATCATTGTTACTGCTGTCTATGACTATGATGGAACGCCATTCGATGGAACCCTTACCCTGAACAATACTCAATTCAGCTATGCTACTGCCCAGATTCAATGGTATACAGTTAGTTCAGCGAGCGGAGGGACTCACGGTATCACTGCTGTTTCCGTTAATGACATGACTTCTTGTGTCTGGGATGAACTAATCATTGAAATTCGAGTGGATGACGCAACTCTGTTGAACGGTGTCCAGGAGAATTTCTCACTCATCGTGAAGTATGCTTACGACAACCAGAACTGCACAACCTACCAAATTGTGATATCGCGCAATTCTACCTGGTGGCACTCGTTCGATTTGGCAAATGTATCATCCTTCATTGACACCAATATTAACATGACATACTCATACACTGTAAGCTTTGTAACAAGTGAATCCGCATTTGGCATCACTGCTTTCACATGCAATACTCTGCAGGTGATCTGGTCGCTTGCTCCGAACGAAGCTCCCGTTAACGATTCAAGTCCGGTGCTAACGAATGCTGATGATACAGACTACCTCTATGCGCGGTATCGATACTACGTGATAATCACATCTGTTAGCGATCCTGATGGGTATATTGACATCAACTATGTTGAGCTGACACTCTACTCAGATGACGATGTCACTCAGTACTGGACCATTCGATACACCGCTGGTTCAGGTCTATTCTCTGTTGAATCTGGTGGATCGAATGTGAGTATAGGTCTCTTGTCCAATGCGGTAGGCGTGGGTGACACTCTTACAATTACTTGGTACATCAAAATTGGTTGGAATCACTCAAATGTCGTAAACACAGACATTCTTCAGTTTGTTAGTGACGGTATTACGAGTGCTTCAGACTTCTATGAGACCAACTGGAATATGGAAACCCGTCTTACCTATTCCGTTGTTCCCTCATTATCTGAGGATCGAGGAGATGTCAACACTGCCGACTTGGTCGGCACTGGCTCCGTTACCTACTTCGGCTCTGCTCTAAGCCCGCATTCCAATGAGACTGATGTCTGGGTCATTCATGACCTTGCTGGAGCCTGGAGCGGTGACCTTGTAACAGGCAGTTTCAGCATCTCTAGCATCGGTTCAGCAGCAGCAGTCCGCATGAACACCTACACATTCAAGATTGTTCCCGAAGGTGCTGGTTCTGGAGCAGTTGATCTCTATTACACGACTAGTCTGACCGACACCTTCATCACCGATAGGATTGAGATCTATGAAGCTGGAACAGTTGATGATTGGATAGACATCGATACTGCTTGCGATGTCTGGTGGCGTGCAAGGTACGAGTATGACTCCGTAGAGATTCAGAGTGGTTTGACAATCGTTCTGAATGGATCGCGAACTCTTGCTTGGGACCCCGGTAATCTCTACTGGCGATGGCAAGAAACCTCTGCTAGTCCTGTATTGGTCCTCTTTGATGTGTTTTCTGCGAGTGAGCTGACCTACGGACTAACTCAATGGTCCGATTCAACATCAATACAGCAAGTACTTTGGGACTCACTGGTAATTACGATAAGCAACCCAACAGATCAGCGAATCAATGTTGGTGCCAATGCAAGTGGAATTGTTGCAAGTGCTGTATATGCTTTCCATGGTATAGCATTTGATGGAAACTTGATACTAAACAACACAAACTTTCTGTATGCAACTCCGCAGAAACAGGCCTATACTGTAGTCACTGCAACAGGCGACTCATACGGGATAACAGCCATTGGAATCAATGATGTCACATTCTGTATCTGGGATCGAGTGCGAGTAGTTTCAATTGATGCTGATGAGCTATACCACGATCCTAATGACAATGTATCAATATCTGTTGGACTAGAGTATGAATATGATGGAACTCCAGTTCTAGCAGGCACATTTGCTGTTTCAGGCAACCCACTGACTCATGTTGGGGCTGGCGTTTGGGAAACCCTAGTCACAGTCGGTTCGTATCAAACCATAGACTTTGATGATCTCACAACCTGCAATGCATCTCTCTATGGAATCGATGGGTACAACATGAACAGCAACATTGTCACTGTGTACTGGGACCGCCTTGAGTTCTACTCGGTGTCAGTGGTTGACTCCAGAATCAATGTCGAGGATTCAACTAATATTGAATGGAGTGTGCGACTCGAGAGTGCGGGCATCTCCATTACCAGTGGAGTCACAGCCCAGATGACTGGATCAATCGCCCTTACCCTATCAGCTGGTGTCTATGTTGCATCAGTCACTGAGAGTACTGTCGGTAGTATGAGTTATAGCATTCTGTCAGCATCTCTTGGGGAGATGAGTGCATTCGTGCAGACAGCTTCCGACGCAACAGTGATCTGGGACCGGATTCGAGTTACATCCATCACAGCTACAACTTCGTCAGTAGATGTTAACTCTCCAACAGAGATTCATGTAGTACTGGAGTACGAGTTCGACTCTACTTCAGTCACTGATGGTCTGGTTACTCTGAATGACGGTATTGCATCTGTGCCAATGTCATATATCTCAGCAGGCGGTTATTGGAGCGCATCAGTTACAAAGTCGGTTTCTGGCAATTACACATTCACTGTCAGCAGTGTTTCAGGAAACAACTATGGAGTTTCCTCACTCGACACAGCTGGTCTGAGCGTTGAGGTCGAGTGGGTTGGAGCTGCTCCCTTTGCGCTTGATCCAATGACCTTGATGATTCTTGGAGCCGGAGGTGGTATTGCAGTTCTTGGTGTGGCGATTGTTGCGTCACGTCGACGAAAAGGCGGAGCTACGGTTGGCACTAAAGACTTGGAGCCCGGTGATTTCGGAGTTTCTGAACCCGTAGCGGAAGTTGCTCCAGTAGAACCGGAAACCATCGAGCCTGAGGTTGAGGCCGCCCCTGAGGAGGTTGTACCCGAGGTGGCTGAACCTGCCGAGCTTGAGGGTGTCGCAGAGCCTGAGATTTCACCTGAGCCAGTGGAGACGGAGCTTCCACCAATGGATGAGGAGTTACTCTTGGCTGAAGAACTGCCAGTGGAACCTGAGATTGAAGCTGTCACTGAAGTTCCAGAGCCTGAAGAAATGGAGGCTCCGATAGAAGAACCTGAGATTGAGCCTGAGACTCCAATCAGTGAAGGACCCGAGATTTCAGAGGAGCCTCTCCCTGAACCGGAGTTGGAACCAGAGGCAATCGAGGAACCCATTGCGGAACCTGAGGTGAAACCAGAGTATCCTGACTACGATAGTGTTCCTGAGGAGTTCATCGAACCAAAAGCTCCGGTGGATCTATCAACAATGACCAAGAAGGAACTCCTCGAGCTCATCCCTGAAGATATCAGAAAAACCACCCCTCCCAACGAGCTCAAACGTCTGACGAAGCAGGAGCTAATCAGCCTAGTGGAGTCTTTCAGGGATATTGAGGAGTGATTTTCGTAGGTTTGAATCTCTGCACCGAGATTCATGTTAGTACGAAACCTTTTCATGAAGGGAATATAGGACTGGCATACAATGTCAGCTCAAACGATACCCAGCTCAAAATGCAGGTCATGTCAAAGGATCATTGTCCCTCCTAGAGAGACTTGTCCCTATTGCGGATTTAGCGGTGGAGCAATGGAGAAACTGAATCTGTCTCCTCAAGGGACCGTTCTGAGTTTTACGACACTTCACAATCCACCGGATGGATTTCAAGCCCCGCTCTCGATGGCGCTTGTTGAGCTTGAGCATGGTGCTTTGATTCTTTGTCTGGCAATTGATCAAGCTAAAGCAGCTGTCAGCATTGGTGATTCAGTATCCATTGAGTTCGATAAAGAAGGTAGATTTCGATATCAACCTGAAAAGTAGAACCTCTGCGCCGGCAGCTATGAATTTAAGCAGAAGCTCTTCCAAAGAATCTAGGTTTCAATAATGGTTGACTATCTTACAAGTGCCCTTTGGACCGACGATGAGATTGCCTTTAGAAGAGAACTACAGGAGTTCTGTGCAAAGGAAATCGCACCAATTGCGGATGAAATTGACAAGGGCCCATATCCCAGGGAGCTTCTCAGAAAGATTGGAAAGGCGGGGTATATGGGTGTTCACCATGACAGAGCTGATGGTGGAACGGATAGAGGTCTTTCCTATGAGATCATAGTTGCTGAGGAGATCTCGGCTGTGAATGGAGGTCTCGACATGGCTCGTATGGCTTCCACGACGCTCTATGGAATGCCCGTTTCACGTTTTGGAACTCCTGAACAAAGGAAGAAGTTCTTAGAGCCAGTGGTGGCTGGTGAGAAAATTGGTTGTATTGGTATTACCGAACCTGATGTCGGTAGTGATACTGCAGGAATGAAGACTAAGGCTGTGAAAGATGGAGATGACTGGGTCCTCAACGGTGAGAAGAGGTTCATCACGAACGGGAGCCAAGCTGACTACATGTGTGCTTTCGCCATTACTAATCCCGATGTTCACTCAAAGGATGGCATGTCTGCATTCATAGTTGACACAAAGTCTGATGGATTCAAGGTCGTGCAAGACCACGAGCTTCTAGGTATGAAATCAGCCAGGGTTTCTTGGTTGAAATTCGAGGATGTCCGGGTGCCTGGTGACAGGCTTCTCGGAAAGCCCGGTGAAGGCTTCCATATTTTGATGGATGAGTTAGACTCAGAGAGAACTGCTATCGCAGGAGAGGCTATTGGATATGCCAGGACTCCCTATGAGATTTCTGTCAAGTATGCAAATGAACGCCACCAGTTCGGACGGCCCATACGTGCATTTGAGGGAGTAAGCTTCAAAGTTGCTGACATGGCAATGAAGCTTGAAGCAGGACGCGCCCTCACACTCACAGCGGCAAGGATGTATGACAAAGGCGAGAAGATTACGAAACAGGCGTCAATTGCAAAGCTCTACACCACTGAGGCTGCTATTCAGATTACCAATGATGCCCTACAGATTCTTGGTGGGATGGGATATACCACTGATTATCCAGTCGAGCGGTTCCTCAGAGATGCACGACTCATGACGATCGGTGGTGGGACGGCGGAGATTCTTCGATTTCTCATTCAACGCGAGGTCTTCAAGGAGTTTTTCCCGGAATAGAAAAAGAAAGGTGGAAATGATCCACCCCTTTCACTTTCTAGATCTTTGTTATTGCTACAATCCTATACATGTCACCAACAATCTGGATTGAGGCTGTGAAACTGTCACCCGCACCAATCTCGTTCAGTAGAGTATACCAGTCGGTTAAGTTCATCCAAGCTCGTGCCCCCTCAATATATGGAATTGTGGCATTATCTGTCCGAAGTACAATGTGGGTATTTCCATTTTCAACATATGATGTCTTGTTTACCACAGATGCACTCATTGTAAAGGCGCTCGATGGTTCAGGTTCGATCGATCCCCCAAAGAGTTTCACATACTCTGAACGCACCGCATAAACAAAATCTGCACCAGTGATCAATCCTTGCTGAGGTACCCAGGTATGCTTGTCTGCGTCTGAGGCATCCACCATACCCAGTGCATAAAGTCGCATATTCGTCGCAGTGTATTCATCAGTTTCCGCGTCGTACTGGTAGTCAGCCCAATAGATTGGTGTATACCAGGTCCACTTTATCAGAGTTGAATTGATGGCAACAGGATATAGTAGTGGCATTGCGCCATAATATGATCCGCTGGCAGGAGCCCCGATGTCTGCTACAACCGCAGCAGAAGCAGCGTCACCGCTCACATAGCCTTCTGCGCTAAAATCATGGTAATAGACAGCATCTTTTGTAGCTCTGAAGACACCAGCCAACGTTCTGCTTGAGGTGACAGGATGGACGGCTATGAATGCTTCAACTCGGTTTGTATCAGGGTTGACGATGTACCGGGTGTCCTCTGTTATCTCTAACCGGCTGTTTGAGGGCGGGATAAACCATAGTAGTCCTCCAGCAAAAAGATCAAAACCATCTCCCCGACGATAGCTGCCCCATCGTGTGATCTGGCGTTCGAGATACTGCTCTCCATAGGCTTGAGTTATCCAGTCAGGAGTATCCTCGATGGTCGCATAACTAAAGACTGAACCATTCTCAGCATAGACGATAGGCCCGCTCGCTCTTTCAACAAAGTCGAATCCGAGAGGTGTTCGGGTTTGGATATATACAAGATTTCCAACGGGGTCCCATGTTGGATATGCATATTGATAGCTAGCTGTCATATCATTCAAGTAGTTTCTAAATTGGATGTCCTTGTCCCAGAATAGTCCCTCTCCCACAGGAATCGTCGTATTCAAAATGAGTTGAGGTTCTACTGATTGTGGGTCGTTAGCATCTACAACAATGAAACCCTTCACATAATTCTCAGCTAGGACGTTCGTTGATACAATCGTACACACCCAAACCAGTGTTCCATTTTGATTCGTTGTTATGTGCGCTGCAGCGACACGTACATTGGACCCAAATGGCGACATGTGTTGACCCGCCACATACGTCGCGTATTCCTCTGTGACAAGCCTCACCTTGTTATCAGCAATTGTATGGTTGAAGAGGGGCTCGTTGCTCACAATTATCATAGAATTAAAGAACTCCGCATTGGACACGTCTGAAGTCCAGCTTATGACGCCAGAGAATACTGGTACGATTATTACTATGAGAATGCCAATACATGCGAATGGCATTCGAACGCCTTCAAGAACTTCGTCAATACGTCTTGCACGAAAACCACTGGAAACGACTAACAGGGCTCCAAAGCTGATTATCAATGTGAGAATCGCCCATGGTAGCGTGGAGACTAGCACCAAACAAATGATAATCCATGCTCCAGTACCCCAGACAAGTCGAAATGGAAGCCACTTGATCAATTTGTTGGGCCTCAACATCTCCTGTCTGAAAGGAATCGGAATGGCATGAACTATCAAGCTAATCAGAAGAAACACTATTACGTTCATTGGGTGACCTCTCTAAGGTGTCTTCTGCGTGTCAGCGCCTGATGCCTTTTAGCGTTTTTCAGTCAGCCCTTGTGCCCAGCCCTCTGCTTGTACCACGGGACAGCTCCGCCCGCTTTCAGAATCTCCAACATCCTATTAGGCAAAGGCTTCCCATGAATGACATCTCCTTTCTCCTTAATCGTCAGAGTCCCTTCCAAAAGGTTCACAGTGACAGTTTCTCCGTCTTTCACAAGCTTTGAACCATTCTGCACAATTAGAAGTGGAAGGCCTATGTTGAAGGAGTTCCTATAGAAAATCCTTGCAAATGATTCAGCAACAACACAACCCACACCACTGTGCAGAAGGACCTTGGGCGCTTCTTCACGTGACGACCCACCACCAAAGTTGTGCCCCGCAACTACAATGTCGTTTTTCTTCACTCTAGATGCAAACAGTGGCCTTGGTATTTCAAAGGTATGTTTTGCCATCTCGCTATAGTCAAGGAGTCTGAGGTATTGCCCCTGAATTATCTGATCCGTGTTGATGTTGTTCCCAAAGACCCATGCTCTCCCTGTAATATTGCTGAAACGCTGCACCATTTCTCACACACTCCGTGGGTCTGTGATTACACCCTTCAATGCACTAGCAGCCACGGTCGCAGGAGAGGCAAGGTAGATTCTGGAGTCTTGATGTCCCATCCTTCCCCTGAAGTTTCGATTCGTGCTTGATATACAAACATCACCTGGTCCCAGAACACCAAGATGTCCCCCCACACATGCGCCGCACGTGGAGTTGGTGACGATGCCTCCAGATTCCATAAGTATCTTAATGATGCCTCGCTCTAGAGCCTCCATGTATGTCGCTTTACTCGCTGGGGTGACTATTAGACGAACGCCTTTGTGGATTTTTCTGCCTTTCAGTATTTCAGCTGCTATGATTAAATCTCCAATTCGACCATTGGTGCATGAACCGATGAATGCTTGATCGATTGGGACTCCTTCGACCTCTGCAACTGGTTTTCCATTGGTTGGAAGTTCTGGTGGGGCAACTGTAGGTTCAAGGGGGTCCTCATTAAGATCAAACTGGAGGGTGTCGACATATTCCGCATCCGAGTCGTTTGTGACCTCCTTCCATTTTTTCTTTGGTGCAAAGTCCTCCATCCAAAACCTCACATCCTGATTGATTGGCATTGGCGCGCACTTGGCTCCAGCCTCAACAGTCATGTTGCACATGGTCATTCGTTCTCCTACACTCATGGCATCGATAGTGGGTCCATGAAACTCCATAGATTGATAGTTCGCTCCATCTGGGCCTAGTTGGTTTATGATTTTCAATATCAGGTCTTTACTCATCACTCGCTCACCTAGCTCACCCGAGATTTCAATCCTCAGTGATTCAGGAACTCTGAACCAGCATACTCCTGTGGCTAGTATCAATGCTGAATCAGTTGCTGCAAGTCCTGTTGAGAAAGCGTTGAAGGCACCATAAGTTGTGGAGTGGGAGTCACTTCCAATGATGGTTGCTCCTGGGACAACCAAACCCATCTCCGGGAGAACTTGATGGGATATTCCACAGTCCACATCGCAGAAATTAGTGATTCCCTGTTCTTTCACGAAGTTTCTGTTTCTCCTGTGAATTTCGGCACTATTAATATCGGATGCGGGAGCCCAATGATCATTTACTACAAGCACCCGGTTTGGGTTCCAGACCTTCTTGAATCCCATCTCGTCAAGGATTGGCAGAATTCTTGACCCCAACACCTCGTGTACCATCAATAGATCGACTCTGGCTTCAATGATTTCTCCTGCACTAGCTTTTCCATCTTCAGTATGACTCGCTAGTATCTTCTCTGCTATAGTCTGTCCCATGAGGTCACCCCTTCATCTTTCGAATTACTTCATCAGTCACTTGTTGGGTCGTTGAAGGTACTACACCGGACCACTCTCCAAGGCAGAGGTCCGGTGTTCGAATTCTCCCTTCGTGAAGCACTAATTCGACTGAGTTCCTGATTTTCTCCGCTGTCCTTATCGAAACAGCATCATCGTGATTCTTGCCCAACCATTCAAACATCATTGCCATCGATAGTATGGCCGCAATGGGATTCGCCTTTCCGGTTCCTGCAATATCTGGTGCAGATCCATGTACCGGTTCAAAGACTGCATGCTTAACACCGATGTTCCCCGAAGGTGCCACACCTAGTCCGCCCTGAAGGGCTGCTCCTAAATCGCTTATTATGTCTCCAAACTCATTTGGAGCAACAACCACATCATAGTACTCAGGTTTCCTGATTGCTAACAATGTCCAAGCATCGACATAGGCATAATCCTTTGAAGTTTCTTTATACTCCTCTCCAACTCTAGTGAAAGTCTCTCTGAAAAGCTGGCAACCAGCAAGGAGATTGCTTTTGTCGACACAGGTCACGCGTCTTCTTCCATCAACTGGTGCACCGTTTCTGGTCATGGCTAGGTCGAATGCATATCTGGCAATTCTCTCTGAGCCGCGAGTAGTGATTATCCTCAAGTCATATGCGAAATCCCGGTCTGACTCCTTGACTCGTCCGCGTGCGGGATAGTAAAGGCCCTCTGTGTTTTCTCGAACAACCACCATGTCAATATCCTTTGGTCCTTTCGAAACTAGCGGTGTTGGTACACCTTCAAACAGCTTCACAGGTCTTACATTGGCATAGAGGTCAAGCTCGTGTCTTAGTCCAATGACCACGCTGTAGCCCGCAAGATTTCCGTCAGGTCGTCTGACAGTCTTGCCATCTGGACCTATCGCTCCAATTCCACCGAATAAAACGGCATCCGCCTCAGTCTTTGTGAAATCCTCAGCCTCTTCTGACCATTCTCGGTTGGTCCTGAGAAAGTACTCCCCGCCGCAATCAAACTCATGGATTTCCATTTCAAGTCCATCTATCCAAGTGATCACTTCATCTAGTACCCTTCTGGCCTCTGAGATAACCTCCCTGCCTATCCCATCCCCAGGCAGCAATGCAATCTTGTACTTACGAGCCAAAACTGATCACCTAGTAACTCCCTAGCCAGCCTAAGTCCTTACCACTATCATCTATGATGTTGACTCTTGTTTCAAGTTTCTCTCCATCAAGATAGTGTATTTTGCATCGAATTGTAAAATGTCGACTACACTTTTCACACTCAACCAACCAATCCTCATCAACTTCGACACTACCCTTCTCGGGAATCTTCTGATTGTTTGGAGGCTTGATGAGTTTCAGTTCTTTTCCGTCACAATCGTAAGTGCACTCCTTCAGTGGTAGAGGCTCCATTCCTCTTCTCCCTAGGGCAACATATACTCTGTCTGGCAGCTCTTGCAGTGATCGGTCATCTGCCATACTTTTCACCACAATCGACCTATGTACCATTACGGATAAATGAGATGGTTGTTCACAAATCTCTATGCGACTTGTCACATATGCAAGGATGGGAGTGCCTTCAATCGGCGTAGAACTTGAATCAGGAGTCCTTGACATCCCAGATGCTGCTTCTCACTTTGGCAGAAAGTATCACGTGAGAGGCCACAGTTTTCCTACTACCATGATGGATCTTTTACAGTGGGAATCTGGGATTGATGTGGTTCGCCAGATTGTTCAACGGTACATGAAGACTCCTAAGAGTGGACGAATCATGACCCGCCCCCTTAGTTCTATAACTCTTGAACCTCCCATTTCACGTCCCGGAAAAATCGTAGCTCTGGGAAAGAACTATCTGAACCATGTTGAGGAAACAGGTTCCGATGTTCCTAAGTTTCCAGTGGTTTTCGCCAAGTTTCCCTCCAGCGTGATAGGCCCTGATGACCACATCCGCATTCCAGAGGTATCATCGATGATTGATTGGGAGGTTGAGCTTGGCATAGTCATTGGAAAGAGCTGTAGGGACGTCAGTGAGAAAAAGTCGCTAGAGTATGTTGCAGGCTACACCGTGATCAATGATGTTTCCGCGCGTGACCTCCAAAAGAACGATGGTCAGTGGGTCCGTGCAAAATCACTGGATGGATTCTGCCCTATGGGTCCATGCATTGTGACCCAGGATGAGCTTGGCGATGCATCAAAGCTGAAGATGCATACAAAAGTGAACGGAGTTTTGAAGCAGGAGTCGACCACCTCCGAGATGATTTTCAATGTTCGCAAGATTGTTTCATTCCTATCCAAGTCCTTTACTCTCGAACCGGGCGATGTGATTGCAACAGGTACGCCTTCTGGTGTAGGCTTTGTGAGAGAGCCTCCTGAATTCTTGAAAGCGGGTGATCGGTTGGAGTTGTACATCGAAAAAATCGGTTACTTGCGTAACAAGGTCACTCAGTGAGTTGTCGGAACTTTATGCGAATAGTTTGCCCTCTGGCAAACTGATATCTCACTGCTACGACCTCTGGAGCAATGGACTCTAGTTCGATTGGTTCATCTTCAATGAGCGCGGACTCGGGTACAAACTCATTGCTGACTGAAAAAAACACTGCTTCAGGCCTCTTTACGGTCTTCTTTACAGTGATACTAAGCTCAAAGTTCCTTTCATCCCAGATCTGGTCAACGATTTCTACTGCTCCTTGAGTGTAATGCATACTAGTAGAGAGTACTGCTGGAACTTGCGATTCTGGTCTAAAGCACAGGAGCTCTCCCATATGGGGGCTCAAATTCCTCACTGTGTAGAGATCTTCGTAGAGTCCTTCATACTGCTCGGACCAGAATTCAAAGACATGGTGTGGTATTCCATCGCTAAGTCCAATCTCATCAAAAGGAATGTCCACATCGATATCTCGCTCTCCAATGTTTACGACTCCGACCACAGTCCATTCACCGAGCGGCGACTCTATTGGTAACACGAATAGGCGGGGTTCCGACTTCATGAGATAATCAGCAGCTATAGCACCCTCTTTGAATGGTGGCATAACTTTGTTCAGAATTGCAAGACGTGCATCTGAAACTTCACTCAGATTATCACCCATCATTTGGGCTCCTCCACTCAGAGCAACCACGGTGGCCCAAAGTACCACTTCGTCAATTGTGAGTTCAGTGTCATCTTGTCTTACAATAATACAATCTGGATCATTTAGCCACCAATGATTGTGCAGCACTGAACGAGAAAGCGTGTTTATTGAGCACTCATAAACACCTCCTCCCCAATCATATCTCCATACTGCACCAATGTCTGTTCCTATCCGCATCCCATCAACAAGTCCTATGGCAGGTCCAAGAGGTGCACCACACGCCAAGATATAGGATTCACCAACAGCTTCTCGTACTTCCTTCAATCCTCTTCTAAATGCCATACAGCGGGTAATGCTTTCATCATGTCTTTTTCCAGCAATTGTGGCATGATGGAGAAAATCAATCTTAAAGTATTCAAAACCCATCTCCACGAACTCAGTAAATAGGTCTCTAACGTGACTGATTACATGCGGATTCGTGAGATCCAAGGCATAGAATTCTCCAAGCCACAGTGGGTTCTCTCCGACCACGAGAGGTTTGGAGTCTTCTCCTTTTACAAACCAATCAGGTTGCTCCTGAAATAGCTTTGAGTGTTGGGATGCAATAAAGGGAGCGACCCAGATTCCAGCTTTGAAACCAAGGGATTTTATCTTCTCCACTAAATTCTTGAGGCCGTTCTGGAACCTGGGGTTTGTTTCCCAATCCCCTACAGCTCTTTGGTATCCATCATCAAGTTGAATCCATCTAATATCCTCAGAGAAATGCTGGTTGATGAGCTTAGCATTTTCTAGAATCGCTTTTTCATCAGGTCTATTGAAGTAGTAAGGCCAGCTACTCCAACCTACGGGAGGCATTCCAACCCGTGCCCCCATCTTCTGAGACACAGATCGAACATATTGAATGAGGCCCTCCCTGGGATCCGTATCCACAAGGATGAAGAGTTCCTCAGATGCAATAGACCCTTTCTCCTTTAGTGACACGAAGTCTGCTTGTGACGAAGCCACGACCTGTGTGAGTCTATCCTCTTCTAAGTCCTTCCAAAAAGAGAGTGTCGTGAACTGATCAGCTAAGGTCACAAAACCGAGTATGAGTGCTAGATTGCGGTCAATACAATTGAGTACCGAGTAAGTGTGACTCAGATTTTCCCTAGGCGCCAGTGGGAGAGTCTGACTCAATTCCCAAGAATGAAACCCATTTTTAAAATACCTAAGGGTCTCTCCTTTCCATCCAGTTTGAATGCGGTCATTATTGTCCACATCAATGACGAATGGATTGAGTACCTCAATAGTGAGTTCATCCCCCAGATTTCTCAATTGGACAATACAATAGTACCCTAAGTCCCCTAATGCCAGACTCAAACGTACATTCATTTCTACATGTTTCTCTGGGTCTTGTAGTCGTATGACAACAACCTTTCCTTTTCCTCTCATGTCATTAAAATCGAGTGATGTCACTTCTCGGTAAGTCATGGTTCTAGAGTCATAAGTATGCTCAGTCGTAACGACTCGTGCATACGCCCGGGAGAAATAGGAGGTAGCTAGGTCTGCAGATGTGAGGTCAAAAGTGCCAACTAAGGTATTGAACCAAACAGTAACTACACCATTGCTGAGACGAATGATGTCTTCTCCAACATCTAAGGTGCATGTCTCAAATTGCTCAGGCAATGGTTCGCCTCCAATAATGTGGGTTGAGAGATATCTAATACTCTTATTGTTATTTGCTGGGCGGAGTATGTATCACACTTAGAGTTTACTTGCTCTTTCAAAAGCCTCCTCTGCTTCCTCATACTCGAAGAGCTTCTTGTGGGCTCGATTGAGCATCTCCCAGACCTCTTTGTCTTTTGGTTTCAGCTTAAGATATGCTTTGCAGAAGACCTTCATGTTCTCCCAATCACCAAGTTCCTCATAGCAACGTGCTCCATAGTATAACGCTCTCTTGTGATTCATCCTGGGACCTGCCAATCCCTTGAAGATCTCGAGGGCTGGTTCATATTCTTCGTTGTCGAATCGCGACTTTGCCTCTTCAAATCTGGCCTCCATCTCGCTGTATTCTGGCATTCTCTGGGAATAGTGGGAAACCATCATGGTCGCGCTACAACAAACAAGAACAACAATCGCCATCATTGATAATCCAAATGTCATAGCCGGGTCGACTGGTATGTATCCCTGTCCAGCAAGAAGTGATAGGATGATTCCACCAATGAAGATGACGACAACTGCTATACTCACAGTTTTTGGTGGCAACATACTTATGCCATCTTCTTCATCGGGCACTTGAGACATCATGGGTTGAAAGGCTAACGGATTCCTTTTAGGTCTGGCGAATCAATCAATGGTTTCGGGGTTTATCAGAACCACTCTTTTCCATTTGTCTTCTCTTGTGTTCTGCATCATCTCTTTTGGACGCCAGTCTGTTTCTTGCAACATTTATCCACTGATTCACCATCTTCTCAAGCTCGGGATTCAACTTGATTGCAAGTTCAGCGTATGCTATGGCCCTATCGTCTTGTTCCTCTATGAAGTGCGCATTTGCCTTGTTGTAGAATGCCTCCGCATAATCCGGTCTGAGAGCTACGGCACGAGTGTATGCCTCAATAGCCGCTTCTCCATCCGCAAGTCGTGAGTGACAGTTTCCCAGATTATTCCATGCCTCTGCGTCATCGGGATTGATCTCCAATGCTTCCTCATAGCAATCTCTTGCTCCCTCAAAATCCCTCATAGCATAGAGCGCTGCCCCTTTATTGTACCAAATTTCAAAGATGAAATTATCAATTGCCAGAGCTTCATCATACGCTTTGACAGCCTCTTCATACTCTTCATTCTCTGCTAAGGCATAACCTAGATTGTACCATCCCTCTATAAGGTCTGGTTCTTCTTTCACCAACTCCTTCAAGATCTCTATTGCCTTCTCAACTAGTCCCTCCTCTAGGAGTTTGAGTGCATCTTGGAGCTTGCTAGTGTTCTTCTCTGACACAGTTACCAAGCTTCTTGATATCCCAGTATGAATAAGGATTCCGTCGCGGACTTAATCGGACTTAGCTCTATTTCGTGCTACTATTGAGAGGATGACTCCTATCCATGCAATAGACTGCGAAATCAGCGTAAGTATTTCCATGAGTGCAGCAACTCCACCAGCCAGATATGCTTCTACTAACATGATAATGAGCCCAATGAGTCCTACACCAGCACCTAGACCAATCACAAACTTGGCTGGTCGAATTCGACTCACTGCGATAAGCAATCCACCAATTATAACTGCTATACCTCCCAATGAGGCAATGTAGAGCAGAATAGTGAGGATTAATGTGATGATTTCAGATGCTGCTGGAAAGTATGTTTCTGCATAGACAGCAATATCGGCAATGAATCCGATATTTCCAACCCAGCCCACTTGGAAGAGCAATACTCCGCCAATAAGTGCTAATGCAACAGAAAGCCCGTTCTTCAAAGTATCACCGGCAATAATGGGGTAGCACGAGTTTAATTCTGTTTCTCCTTAACTAGATTCGACCACTGGGTGATTGTCGCCTTTCGTCTTCGGAAGATAGAGGGTCCTGAGAATCCGGAAGACTTCAGCAAGTCAAGTGCCTTATCAATTCCTTTGCCAACATCGTGAGGACTATGAGCATCCGACCCTACTGTTGCCAGCTCAATACCCTCATTCTTCAAGGCACGAATGATGCGTTCTTCTGGCATCGGTTGTTGCATCCCCCTTCTCAACGATGATGTGTTGACCTCAAATCCTACACCCTTTGATAACATCTTCTTTGCCAACTCATTCAGATAGGGCTGCCACAGGTCGTGGATGGATTCACCATAGTATAACTCGCCATAACGACGATAAAGGTCGATATGTGCCAAGACATCAAAGATCTCAAGGTCGATTGAATCCATGAGTATAGAGTAATACTTCTCACCCAGCGCATCGATTGAGTACTTACGAAATGCCTCTTCGGCTCTCCCATGCGCAGAGATGGCTATGTGGTCAATTAAATGAACTGAACCAATGATGAGGTCGAAGTCAGTTGAATAAAACCTCTCAGGAAGGGCATCCTCAACATGTGGATAGCAGTCCAATTCAACCCCAAGCAAGACTCTTAGGTTTTGGTCCCGATAGCGATCTTCAAGCAATCTGACGCTTATTTCATATTCTTCGAACCATTTACTCGAACTTATATCCACCCTCTGACCTCTGACATTGACATAACATTCCTCTGCTACCCTATCGGTGTCAAGATGGGTTGTGAATGCAATCTCTTTGAGACCTGCATCTAGTGCTGCTTGGCAGAACTCCTCCATCTCTCCATCTGCGTCAATCGAGAAGTTTGGGTGGATATGATAATCGAGCATCAAACTGCCTCCAGTTTGGCGATATATCAGCTTGTCTAAAGATGAAATACTGCCCTATTCGATCGAGGGTGGTGAATCCAAGAAGAGCTGGGCTCCGCTGATTAGATTTGTTGGTTTCACGTCCTTCATGATAAGTGCGACAAGAGTTGCAAGTGTTGTTGTGACAACGAGGAAGAGGATTGATGCGCTGAGTCCAAAGCTGTCCGCAATGATGCCGAAGATGATGGGTGATATCGCACCTGGAAGGGCTCCCACCGAGAAAAGAAGGCCAAAAGCAAGTCCTCTGTTCTCTCGTGGACTGACTTCAGTCAGGTAGGCTGTATTAGCAGGCACTCCAAGATAGAAGAAGAAGCCAATTACGACTAACATCAAGATTAGGGCACTTACGCTTAGAGAGTAGTTCAACAGAAGCAACGCTGGGGTAGCCAGTCCTGTAGAGAGCACTAGGAACAAGACTCGTCTGTTTAGCTTGTCTGATAGCCAGCTAGACATAATCTCTCCAAAGAGACCAGCTGTCAACATCACAGATGTTAGGAAACCTGCTTCAATCAAGTTCACTGGGTATGTTGCGACTAAGTAGACTGGCATAAGCAGAGACGTACACCTGAATGACATCCCTCTTAGTCCCATAAGTCCCAGACCGAGCCAGTATCCTTTTGTCCATCCATCCGTACCTTCGCACTCATCCTCCTTACTAATGAATCCATTAAGGTAGCCAGATCTGGAGTATCTCATTAGGAAAATGAAGGGGATGAAGATGACTAAGCCCATCAAGCCAAGTGCTATCAGCGATGGTCGCCACTGGTTGTTGAAGATAACATAAAGGCTTACACCTAGAAATGGGATTGCCGCCATTCCTATCAATCCCCCCATCGCTTGAACACCTGTGGCCTTTGAGAGATCTCTTCGGGGAAACTTCTCTGCGAGAGCAGGAAAAACGCTCGGATGATATCCAGATGCGCCAACACCGAGGAAGAATTGGAAGATTGCGAGCACCAAGAATGTGCTAGAATAGCTAACAAGAATCATAGCCACTGCGCTAAGAAGCACACTGGCCGATATGAATGCATCACGCCACCGAGAACCCCTATCACCAAGATAGCCCACGACGAAATGGGAGATTGTCATTGCCATAACTACAGCACTTGTTATGATTCCGACCTCAGTGTATCCAAGATGCAGATCCTCCTGAATCTTGGGCAGGAACGGCGATAGCGCTCCTGAGTATACGTGATTCAAAAAATGCGCCATTGTGACTGCTGCCAAGACCGCGTAGGAGGCTTTCGTAGTTCTTGCCAATCCGCTGAATCACACCCAAGTATTCGTGGGACCTGTATACCGATGAGTTAAGCATGCTGGTATAGACAACTAGGTCAAAAGCAGAGAAACGTCGGTAAGCTGGTGACATGAGAGCATCCCACGCCACCAGCAGTTCCGACTTCGACTCGGAAAGGTTGTTAGTGAAGGAGTCAGTCGTCTTTTTATATTTAAAGGCCTAAATATCGGCAATCATGGTGTTTCTAGATACACTTTGAAGCCATTAGAGTTGGTCCGATATCCACAACACTATCCGCAGCGCGAGTAGTGCATCATTTCCGGTGCCATATTGCTCATATTGCCCAGACAGACCATAATTGTCGATGAAGAAGTTAGTCCCGGTGACAACTATTCTTCCACCGCCCGGTCCCTCTTTGCAGCCTAATACGTCGGCTCCTGGTTGAAATTGTGCAAGCAAGATTGCACCCCCTGGAACATGCACAGTTGCCCCAGAATAGTGAAATCCAGTGACACTGGATGTGATAATATGGCTATAAATGTTCGAAACAAGCGCCGGGTTGCTTCCTGAAGGCACCTCAACTGGATTGAGTCCGAATCCTGAGAAGCTCAGAAAGTCGTTCACCTCGGTAATGTTCGCATAGCTATCTCCCAGCGTTGCTAGGAATATGCCGCCACCTGCATTATAATACTGCTCGTATGCTTGCTTTTCTGCACCCGAGAATGGCAGGGAATAGACCGTGGTGTCTGATGCAACGGTTTCATTATAGTCTACAACACATGGATCAAGGATGACAACCGAGTCAAACTGCTGCAGGACGGCAAGAGTTGTTGCTGAGCTATTCCGAATCTCAGTGACTGAGATGTCATTCTCAGTGAGCAATTTGTAGAACTCACGAAATTGACCGTAGCTCGAATCAATGGTCCAGGTTGTGTGGCTGATGTCGAAGGCAACTCTGGCTATTGCATCTGAAAGCTCGAAGGTAACATTTAGGCTAGTATCTCCGAAGTCGGTCGATGAGAATTCAATTGAGTTGGCGAGAACTGACGGGCCCGATGAGGGAACAAGCACCCTTAGAGGAACAAGCAAACTCTGGTTCACATCGATTGTCGATGGAAGATCAAATATTCCTGGGGAGTTTCCGGTTATAGAAACAGTGAAGGTTGTGCTTCCAGAAGCAAGTAGTCTGAGATTAAAGTCGTAAGTGTCATTATAGAAGAGTTTCTCATAGTCTATGGGCAATGTTGTTGGATAAACAAGACTCAATGCTGGAAGTACTCCTTCCTGGGAAGCTGTATCAAGAAGCGCAATTGAATTCTGGAGATTCAACTTTCCAGTCCCAACAACATAACTAGGATACGAACTCATCGGATTTGCGCCTTTCATCAGAGCCGTCATGATAGAACCCGGTGAGTAAGTGATGTTATTGTCAATGGAATGGCCAATGAGCTGAGCTGCTGCTGCTGCAACCCGGGGCGCTGAAAAACTCGTACCATAATATCGTGATGTTCCACTTGACACCCAACCATCCGCACTAAGATCTGGTTTCATATACCTGTCAAATGTTGGGCCTGTGGATGAGAAATCAGCAGGCGTACCATCTTCTTTGAGTGCAGCGACTGAGATGCACTTCGCGAAGACACTGGGTGAATCAATGCTTGTGCCAGCTAACCCACTGTCTCCTTCGTTGCCTGCAGATGCAACAATGACCACACCTCTGGCAAATGCATAGTCTATGGCTCCGTCTATTGGGTCTCCAAGAACTGGACTTGATCCAAGGCTCATCGAGATGACTTTGCAGTTCTGTTCAACAGCCCAGTAGACAGCTGCCACTAGTGCAATCGACGTTGCTGTACCATCTGAACCCATCACTTTTGCGTTCACTATCTCCGCATTCGGTGCCCCTGCAACAAGTGATGCGACCAACGTCCCATGTGGGACATTCTCTGGTCTTGAATCAGTTGTTGTCAGGTCGGTAGTATCATATCCATATTGAGGTTCGATGAAGCTCTTCTCTGCAACTACCTTTCCCTGGAGGGTTGTACCAACATCAACTCCAGAGTCCAGGATCGCCACTCTCACCTTGCTACTTGGGCTATTCGCTGCTGGTCTTATCTGGATAATAACGACTAAACCTGTCGATATGATGATCATAAGAATGATGATGATCGCGATTATTTTGAGTCCACCCGATTTTTCTTCTCGGGGAGATGTGGTTTGCCAGTAATAGTAGTCACTCATCGCTTTCACCAAGGCCGTTGATACACTCACGCGGCCTGTCAATCCTCACCAAAGAGCACAAGAACCTATCGGAGATGGCAGCCTTTTGCTAGTAGCCCCGTCCTCAGCTTGACTAAACCGGAAATCTTCAAAAGGTGTAAAAAGGACACAG
Source organism: Candidatus Thorarchaeota archaeon (assembly GCA_011364905.1). GTDB lineage: Archaea > Asgardarchaeota > Thorarchaeia > Thorarchaeales > Thorarchaeaceae > SMTZ1-45. Next base: position 56,496 of record RDNZ01000010.1, on the reverse strand, counting down.
GTATACATCGGACTTGAGGTAGGAACATTCGAGTTTGATTTATCTGTAGAAAGAATAAAGCATGAATACCCTGAGAGGTCGCAGCATTGTCCAATGAAGACGCCATCACAACGGAACCTTCCGAGACTCATGCGTATCATGCAATACCTCTCGAGGAAGTCTGCAAGACTCTTCAAGCTGATTCTGAAAAGGGGCTATCGGATTCTGAGGTAAAGGAAAGACTTCACCGATTTGGAGAGAATGCCATCCCCAAGATTCGCGGTCCCTTCTGGCAAGTCTATATTGCCCCCATTATGAATTGGCTAATTACAATCTATATCCTCAGCTCATTTGGACTCATCATCATAGCACAATTGCTACCTTCAGGTCAGAACGATATGGGACAAGCTCTAGTCTGGCTCGCAATTGTTGCCATCAATGCGCTTGTAGCGATATTCCAACAATATAGGGCACAGAAGAAGCTGGAAGCCCTAGAGAAACTCTCTGCAGGAGAAGCACGAGTAATTCGAGGAGGCTCTGAGAAGAGCATTCCTCCCTTCGAAATAGTACCTGGGGACATTGTGAAACTCGATCAGGGTGATAGAATTCCAGCTGATGGTAGAATTATTAGATCATCGAATCTCACAACAAATGAGGCTTCTCTGACTGGTGAGAGCGTACCTGTTGCCAAGGATGAGGACTCTATTGTTGCTACAGATGTGCCATTGACCGATATGAGGAATATGGTCTTCTTCGGCACCTATGTATCAACAGGAATGGCCACTGTTATTACAACAGCAACTGGTGGTCGAACCGAGATAGGCAAAATTCAAGGTACTCTTCAACAGCTAAACACTGGCGATATTCCTCTTAGAAGAAAAGTGAACCTTCTGGCAAAGTACTTGGGAATCGCTGCAATCATTCTCCTGACCGTTTCTGTATTGTGGCAGGTCTTCGTGTATGATTGGCTCAATGGTCGAGTTCCTAACACTAGCTTTGTAAATGTGCTGCTACAAATGCAGGAAGCCATAAACCGCGCAATGACCATCATGCCCATCAACATCCCACTCCTTACAACCATTGTTCTCTTGACGGGAGTTTTGGCGATGGCCAAGAAGGGTGTCATCATTCGAGACCTCTCTGCGGTGGAAAGCCTCGGACGGGTCAGTGTAATTTGCAGTGACAAGACTGGTACGATGACGCGTAACCAGATGACTGTGAAATACTGCTGGGATACCCACAATCTTTACTCTGTAAAGGGTGATGGCTATGATCCCCTTGGTGCAATTCATCTTCTCAAGGATGAGGATCATGATCTAATCCCTGATGTTGCTGAGGAAGAGGTGAAAGATGTCTTCAAGTGGAAGGGGCTCTATCGTCTAGTGGTCTGTGGCGGAATAAATAATGACTCTGAGATAGTGAGAGAGGTACTGCCTGAACAAGGCGAAGTCTGGAAACCATTGGGCGACCCGACAGATGCCGCCTTACTAACATTGTTCCGAAAAAGCGGAATTGACAAAGAAGCCATCACCAAGAAGTATCAGATTGTAGAGGAGTACCCGTTCGAGTCGGAATTAAAACGCATGACAAAGATATGTAAGGATGGCAAGAAATTCGTTGCCTTCTGCAAGGGTGCCACTGAAGTATTGTTAACCAAGTGTACAATGGTTGACGGAAAAGAAACTCCATCAAAGATCACTCCAGGCCTCGTCAACAAAGTCCGAACGCTCACCACTGATTTTGCCTCTAGAGGGTATCGCGTGATTTCACTTGCCTACCGACACATGGACAAGGTTCCAACTGGGAAGGATGCACGTGAAGAAACTGAGAACGACCTCATCTATCTCGGCTTTGCCTGTATCGTTGATCCGCCTCGGGATGGTGTGAAAGAGGCTGTTTCAGAGTGCCACAGTGCGGGAATTAATGTCATAATGATCACTGGAGATGCTGCTGCGACTGCAAAAACCATCGCTGAAGACTTGGGCATCTTCAACGCAAACTCCCTCGTTGTTGAGGGGAGTGAGATTGAAGATGTTTCGGACGACGACTTCGCCCGTACAAATGTTTTCGCCAGAGTAAACCCCGACCATAAACAAATCATCGTTGAACGTTATCAAGACCAACAACGAGTCGTCGCAATGACTGGGGACGGTGTCAATGATGCGCTAGCCCTTGCCATGAGCGATGCTGGGATAGCAATGGGTATCACTGGGACTGATGTTGCGAAAGAAGCAGCAGATCTTGTCATCACAGATGACAGTTTTGCTTCAATAGTATCGGGAGTGCATCAAGGAAGAGGGCTCTTCAACAAGATCAGAATGATGATCTACTTCTATGTGGCTATCAACGTCTTTGAGAGCATGATCTTCTTTGGCGCTCTGTTCTTCTTACCCGACACCATCACCACATTATCCCTCTGGCAGAGCCTGTACCTGGTTGTAACAACTCACTCATTTCCTGGATTAGCACTGGTCTTTGACAGGACATCGCCGCATGCAATGGAAGACAAACCCCGCGATAGCCAAGCCCTCATCACTCGCAACCTCGGGAAATTCATGGTGTTGAACGTCATCCTGATGACTATCGGGGCTGCAGCTATCTACATGATGACCCTCACAGGTATTGTTGGTGTTGTTCCAGAGAATCTCACTGGTTACTATTCCACAATTGGTGAATTCCTGGTACCACTCAACCAAGCGAAGGCAACTACCATGTTGCTCTCGGTCATACTATTAGTGGAGAGTACGATTGTCATTAGCATTCGAAGAATCAATATGCCAATCACGAGAAGTATCCGAGAACCTGGAACTTGGATTTTCGTGTTCCTACTAGGATTGATCTATTTGGCTCATTACCTACTCATGTATGTACCTTTGGCTCAGGAAATTCTTGCGCCTTATGGCCTTCATTTCTACTTCATGCCTTTGACCAGCTTTGATTGGTCAATAGTGCTCCTTGGTTCTCTCCCATCAATCGTTGGTGTAGAACTATACAAGTGGTATTTCAGGAAGAAGAATGTCGACCTCTAGGCCCTCTCAGAAAAAAGCGAGAATATCCAAATTGTATATACATTATATATTTTGAGATGAAACTCTATATATGATGGATTTCATCCCATATTCATGGAGATAATAATTTGACACGAAAGACCACTTACAGCATTCGCCTAATGAAAAAGAAAGGCAAGAAGATTGTCATGCTCACGGCCTATGATGCTCCTACGGCCGCAATCCTAAGCGAAATGGGTGTTGACATGATTCTTGTTGGTGACTCTGTTGGCAACTCGCTCTTGGGGTATGAAAGCACTATTCCTGTCACACTTGATGATGTCATTCACCACAGTGCTGCAGTTTCGAGAGCTAGACCGGACTGTTTTGTCATCGGTGACATGCCATTCATGTCCTACAAAGTTAGCGCGGAACAAGCACTTGAAAACTGCGGACTGATGCTTCAAGAAGGTGGCGCTGAGGCAGTGAAGCTTGAGGGTGGCACAGATTTGGTTGTTGATATCGTTCGGACCGTGGTGGATGCAGGCATTCCTGTCATGGGCCATATTGGTCTTACACCCCAGTCAATCTACCAGTTAGGTGGCTATCGTATTCAAGGACGCACCGCTGATCTCGCAGAGGTTCTAGTCCAGCAAGCCGTTAAGCTTGAAGAAGCTGGTGCTTTCTCCTTGGTCATTGAACTGGTTCCGTCGGAAACTGCTAAGATGATCACTGAAACTGTTGGCATACCTACAATCGGTATTGGTGCTGGTCCTTATTGTGATGGTCAAGTTCTCGTGCTTTGGGATATGCTTGGTCTCTTCGAAGACTTCAAGCCGAAATTTGTCAAGAAGTTTGCCAACGTTCGTGAATTAATCAAAAACGCAGTAGCCGAATACTCGAAGGAAGTCCGAGAAGGTTCCTTCCCTGATGAGGAACATAGTTTTGAGATGGATGAGGAAGAAACCGGACGGCTATACGGAAGAACAAAACCGAAGGAAGATTGATTTCTCTCCCTTCTTTACAGTCAATACTCGGTTGAGTGAAACAAGAGTTTCTAGAATAAAATAGAATCAGCCCTCTTACAGGTGGGCTTTAAATGAATCTACTCCTCTTTCTCTTCTTTGTTCTCAATCTCTTTGTTAATAGCTTTGATGAGGGTGTCGGTGTCGATCCCGTGGGCCATTGCACCTTGCTCAATCGTTTCATACCTGGCAGCCGCGCAGCCAAAGCACATTAGCCCATAAGCCATGAAAACACCTGCTGATTCGGGCCATTTCACGACCACTTCACCAATGCTCATTTCTTTTGTTACTGCAGCCATTTCATTCACCTTGTTAACGATATTTAATTGTCAATTACAAGCTTCTCTGAAATTCGCGAATATATACTTTGCTTTTGT
>RDNZ01000010.1:0-52030 GCA_011364905.1 Candidatus Thorarchaeota archaeon | reverse complement strand
TACTATAATACCAGACCGTCAAGTTCCAGCTCCTTAAGGACCTCTGGATATACTGCATAGAGCGGTTTAATCTTTGACAGCAATCCGAGCGCTTTTGCTACTGACCCATTCAGTTTGACCTGCCCCCTGGCAAGGGCCACAGTAGTGTTGAGTTTTCCCTGCCAAAACTTGTTTGTTGTTTCCGACTTTGACCAGACAATGATCTCTGGGGTGACATCACTATCAAATGATAATGTGCCAATCTCTCCATTTGGACCCGGGTCTCTAAAATTGATAGTCATATGCACCTCTGGCTCTTCTATGTCGAAGCGGACAATAATCTTTGCCTTCGTAAGCTTCTCCATGACTTCTGGATTTTGAGTTGCTTTCTCCCAAAACTTGTTGAATACTTTCTCAAACTGTTCCTTGCTTTCAAAGCCAGTCATCATCACTGACCTCCACATGGAAATCGTGTGACTCTGCAAGATAGAAATCTTTTGGATTCTAGTTTGCTTGCAAGTATCTCTCAATTTCCCACTCTGTGATTTCGGAGCTTCCAGGGTTTCCTGTTGAATCGATATAGTTTTTCCACTCACGCCTCCGGAGGGCTACTAGAGTTTCCACGACTGAGTCACCAAGTTCCTTTCGCATGATAGAACTCCTACTCAGTTCCGTGAGGGCCAACTCCAATGAGCCTGGGAGCGACTTCATAACAACTCCAGACTCATAGAGGTCCTTATCTGTTGGATCTGGTGGCTCAATTCCTCTTTCAATACCATCCAAACCTGATGCAAGCATAGCTGCAATCACAAGATGAGGGGAGGATGAACCATCTGGGCAACGGAGTTCGATTCTTGCGGCTTTATCCGATCCGTTGAAATGAGGCACACGGACCATTGTACTCCTGTTTCTGTAACCCCATGCCACTCGTGTGGGAGCTTCAAAGCCAGGCACTAGTCTCTTATACGAGTTCACGGTGGGAGCAAGGATTGCTGCGATGGTGACCGCATGTTCAAGGAGCCCTCCAATGTATCTCAAAGCGAGTTCAGAAAGCGCTCCTTCTTCGGTGGATGCAAAGAGGTTCTGGATTCCATGGTCGTCCCAGACACTCTGATGCAGATGCATTCCTGAGCCGTTCTGGTCTGAAAATGGCTTTGGCATGAATGTAGCGATCATCCCTCTCCTATACGCCATCTCTGAGATGACCATTCGTGCAATCATAATGCGGTCTGCGGCAGTCTCAGCATCTGCATACTGAAGCCCAATCTCTTGCTGACCACGCGCCACCTCATGATGGTGCGAAGTTGTACCGACACCCATCACTCTCAAAGTTCGCATGGCGTCTCTCCTGAAATCAAGCGCAATGTCCTGCGGCTGAGTGGAGAAGTAGCCTCCGCTGTCGAGTGGCTCGATACCATGTCCTGATTCTCTACCTACAGCAAAAAACTCAAGCTCTGCGCCAACCATGAGTTTCAAGCCACTCTTCAAGGCTCTTTCAGCTACTCTCTGAAGTATATATCTCGGATCCCTTGGATGAGGACTGCCTGAAACGTCATGAACTCGACAAAGAAGAAATGCCGCTGATCTGTCCCATGGTTGAAGAAGTGGAGTGGCGGCGCCTGAAGGGAGAAGAAGAACATCACTTTCATTTACACACGAGTAACCAGGCACAGAGGACCCATCAATCACAAGGCCATGTTCAACAACTTCATCAAGTCTGTCAAACCCAACCTCAATGCTTTTTGTATGTCCAAGAAGATCTGTGAAGATCAGTCTAAGGAATTCTGGTTGTTCGTGAATTTCGCTCATCTAGGGGAACCTCTGTGGTCCTGATTGGGAGGAGAAGATGAGAGATATTGCCCTGACATGCGGACCCTGGGGGTTTAGAAACTCAATAGGTTTCTATAATCAATCCGTAGGGCAATAGTGTCTCTCAGACTTTCACCATCTCAAAAGCCTATAATATTTTCCTGTAAATAACACGAATTATTTTCATAAATTTCGGTTAAAATATGTCAAGATATGAAAATTTTTCGGAAAAACATCAATTTAGTGAGAAGCAGAAGAAGTGGTTGTTCACGTGTGCCATCCTTCGAATAGAAAGTCCTTAATCGGCGTGTGTACTACATTTTGCATCAGACACCCAATAGGATTGGTGCTCCCCATGGAGATCAAACTATGACCTTTCAGATTCCTGATTGCGCATGGACCCTTTCACTGAATGAAGGACCACTCCGCCCCGGAAGGCCAAGAAGCTATCCCATGGAGCTTGAACCGAGTATGGTCTGGCCTACATTGGCTGAGGTCCCAATTGATCTCGATGAGCAATTCTGGGAGATGCTTCCCTGCCCACCAACGAAACCCATAGATGACGGTTACAATCAGGGAATTCCAATTGGAGGGCTTGGGTGTGGAAGTATTGGACGCGGATTCAGAGGTGACTTTGCCAGATGGCATCTGAGAACTGGAGCCCATGAATATCACCCGTCTCTCCCGAACCAATTCCACCTGAGGATTGAGGGCATGGGCAGACCATTTCTTCAGACACTGAATCCAAGAACACCTGATGGGTCGCGGCTGAATTCTTGGAGTTGGGGGATGCGAGCCTCAAGAGCCACTTATCACGCACTTTTTCCTAGAGCATGGACAACATACAACTTCAGCGATGCTGGTATCAAAGCGGTCTGTCAGCAGCTTTCTCCAGTAATTGGTAACAACTATCAGGAGAGTTCCTACCCCGTTGGCGTGTTTGCTTGGAAACTGACAAATGTCGTTGACAAGAAACTTGGCATATCTCTGATGTTCACCTGGGAAAATGCGGTATCCCCAACACAACCACCAATCGACTGCACCCATGCACGTGTTGATTGCCAGAGCCCAAATCGACTTCTCCTCGAGCTTCGCCAAGAACGAACTGAGGCAGCAAGTCCTGTCACGTTCGGTATGGGAATTCAAGCCTCCGACAAGGCTGAGTTAACAAGCCTCACACGATTCAATACAGAATCAAAGGGTCGTAGGTTATGGAGGAGCTTCAAGAAGAATGGAGTACTGCAGGAATCTGAACCGAAGCCAACGAAGATGCCTCACAAGGAGGGAGGAGCTCTATGTGCGAAAGTCGAGCTAGAGCCTGAGGAATCCACTGAGATTGTCTTTGCACTCAGCTGGGATATCCCCATCATCCAGTTTGGCGAGGGCAGGAGATGGTACAAATACTACACCAAATTCTTTGGCACTGAGGGCGAGTATGCTATTCCACTCGTGACAACTGCACTCAACAACTGGCGAGCTTGGAATACCCTGATCGAAGACTGGCAACGACCAATTGTGGAATCAGATCGACCCACGTGGCTCAAGTCTGGACTTCTGAATGAGCTGTACTTCCTAGTAGATAGCAGTTCAGCATGGGTTGTCGGAGAAGTTGATAAGAAGGTAGATGTTAGAGGCTTGGGTCACTTTGGTTATCTTGAATGTTTTGAGTATCCCTACTATAACACGTACGATGTTCTATACTATGCTTCATTTGCCACATTGATGAACTGGCCTGAACTTGATAACAATATCCAGAAAGATTTTGCAGACGCTATCAACATTGAAGATGATACGCCACACACCCTGCTGGTTAACAAGAATGTAGTTCCTAGAAAGCCGAGAGGTGCCGTTCCTCATGACTTAGGAATGCCTCAGGAAGACCCGTGGTATATGACAAATGCCTATGCATATCTTGACTGCGGAAGATGGAAAGACCTCAACTCGAAATTCATCCTTCAGGTCTATAGGAACTATGTCTTCACAAAGGATGAAAGATTCCTGAAGTCTTGTTGGTCTGCATTGAAGCAAGCCATGGAGTATCTTGACAATTTTGATCAAGATAACGACGGTCTTCCTGAGAATGAAGGGTTTCCTGATCAGACCTATGATAACTGGAGAATGGAAGGACCTAGCGCATATTGTGGTAGTCTCTACCTCGGTGCCACACAAGCAATGATTGCGATGGCCCATATTCTCGGGGATGAAGGAGTTGAGAAGAAGTACCAGATTATCCTAAGGAATGGCCAACGGAGTTTCGAGGAGAAGCTCTGGAATGGTCGGTATTATGACTTTGATAGCAGCACCTCGAGGCACCATGATAGTATCATGGCTGATCAGCTATCGGGACAGTGGTACATGCATGTTTGTGGTCTGCCTCGTATAGTTCCAGAGAAGAATGAGCTTTCTGCCTTGCAAACAATCTACAATTTCAATGTTCTGAGATTTCAGCTTGGTCAGATAGGAGCAGTGAACGGAATGCGTCCAGATGGAACTCCAGACAACACCTGCGCGCAAAGTTCAGAGGTCTGGACCGGAACGACATACGCACTTGCCGCTTTTATGATTCATGCTGGTCTTCTGGATCAGGGAATGAAGACAGCATTTGGTATCTATGACACGACCTACAAGGAACGAGGTTACTGGTTCCGAACACCAGAGGCTTGGACTGAGGAAACCAACTTCCGAGCTTCCATGTACATGCGTCCTCTTTCAATCTGGGCAATTGAACATGCTCTAAGAAATCGTGAATAGTCCTTATTGTTGAGAGAACACAAAAGTCAGCATAAAGAAAAAGATTGGAGACTGTGACTTTTCGTCAACAATCTCCTCTCTTGTGTCTACTTACTCTTGTCTACGCACGTACAGGACGATTACTACAACGACCACCAAGACGGCGATTCCAATTCCCGCATAGAGAAGTAAGTTATCTCCTGGTGGAGGTGGTGTCGTAGCTCCTGTAGATTCCAACCCAAAGACAATAGCCAGCAGGTTTGCATTCTGCGTTGTGCCAGCGAAAGGACTACTTGGTAGCATTGGATTTGTAACACTGTTGGGCCAGTTGTCCCAATATGTTGTGCTATAGATTTGCCAGTCAGCATGTCCTGCTAATGGTATAACCGGCATGACTTGACCAAGAATCTCTTGCATCTCATTAGCGACAGCCCATTGCTGAGCTGATCCAGCTGGGAAGGTGTCAAGAGCCTCGATGTCATCGATAAATGTCTGATTATACCAGCCGCCCAGAGGTGCATTCACTCCTCCGCCAGCGCTCGAGCTCTGAGGTGAGAACATCTGGAAGTAGCGCTCGTACATGTTCATGTTGATTTGACCAGACATGACCATATCAGCAAGGTCGAACTGGAAATTGTTCATCCTTACTTGGACAGTACCCCAGCCGCTGATGAACTCCACCTGAGTGTTAATGTGGAGTAAGCTGGAGAATGCCTGAGCTGCTACCTGATCCATGGCATTGACGTCTGTCCACCCCATAAAGTCAAGGATTGTATATGGAGCAGTGGTGTTGGACTCGAAGTTCCACTCTTGGAGCGGATAGTGCTGGATGGGATCACTAGGTGTGACACCCTCCTTAGTCCACCAGACGCCAGATGTATCGTCAAAGGTGCAATATGTTTCCAGAATGTCGATAGCATGCGCCACATCGTAGGTGATTGCGTATTCGGATTCAATCGTCGTATTCAGTAGTGCTCTGGCTGCTGCGTCATCCGCTGGAATCAGCATAGGGCTAGGATCCTTCAAGTATCCGCTCGAGACCGCGCTCATAGCGGTGTAGTTCAGAACCGAAGCCATGGCTTTATGGAGCCAAGTTTGATTCAGCGGGTAGTTCTTGTAGTTTGGAACAAGCATCACTGGGGACTTGTCTGGGAAGTATGGCAGGTCATCGAAGTAAGTCACTATATTCGGGTATTGTGTCTTGACTTGAGTCAATCCTGCAAGATAGTTGCCATCCCAATCAAGATCTCCGCCTTCCATTGCGAGGAGTGCAAGGTCATTACTGGAGTATGATGTGTACCCGAAATATGTTGGTTCGGGTAGTCTGCCAAAGTCTGTATCATCAACACCCCACCAGTTATCGTTGACCTTCCCAATCGTGCTCGTAGCATCATGGAAGTATGGCAGGTACATGCCTGATGCGACCCTCCACTTTGCAGGAACCATCTGGGTGTCTTGCCAATCATTAGTGAATGTTGACAGATCACCAGAATATGTTGTATTGATGTCTTGCCATACTGCCTTTGGAAATATGAGAAAGCCATAAGTTAGTTGGCGGTAGACCTCACTGCTTCCTGCGTATGATGGAAGAATATGTACATTCAAAACCGTATCGCTCACTTTTTCAAATGCTGTGCTGACATTTCCAACTCTCTGGACCAGAGAGCCTAGTTGACCGGTCTGCTGGAGAATTTCGAAGGAATAGATGACATCATCAGTTGTGATGGCTGTGGAATTCGAAACGAGGTTACTGCCTATTGAAGTCCAGTGAAGATCGCTTCTCAGCGTTATTTGAACAATGTCATCGCCTTGCCAATCGATGGTATCACCCAGCCAGCCGATGATTTCTCCTGTTGCTACATTTGTCCCAAACATAGGTTCATACATCAGGTAGGTTGTCCAGCCTTGGTTTGAGCCCATGTTCCAGGGTTGGTAGCTTCCAGTGTTCATTCCGAAACCAGCCCCCCACACTGTTTCGTCTCTTGGTACGGAGGTTTGTGCGACGACTGGCTTTGAACAGAAACTGGATAAAATCATTGCAGCCATTATGATACTGATGACCATAGTGGTTGCAACCTTATTTCCTCTTTTCACTTGGGATATCTCCTCCTAAGTGTTTCCGCGATTAGATAAAATGCCTGAGAGGAATACATAAGAATTTACAGAGTTTTGACGAAAAATCTCTGGCCAAAGCATCGAATTGCTGAAAAAACTGGAATGTCGGAAGGTGTTCATTGTTGTTTCTATGATGCAATCAAAGAAGGAGTACAGCCTGTTTCAAAGCACAATTGAAAAAAAAGAGCTAGATTCATGTGTTTTTTTAGTATCTGAGGGCAACCCCTATGAAAAACTCACCAGTTCCTTGGGAATCTTACGTGAGTTCTTCCCATTTTTCATACAAGCTCGGCACTGATGCAAGAAGTTCCTGAGTGTATGGATGATTCGGATTGGTGAAGACATCATTGACAGAGCCCTGTTCGACAATTTCTCCTTCCTTCATGATAAGGACTCTCTCAGAAACGTACTGGGCTTGACCAATGTCGTGCGTAATGAATAGTACAGATAGGCCCTCCTTCTCTTTCAGGCGAAGTAATAGGTTCAAGACACCAGCTCGAGTGGATGCATCTATCATGGATGTAGGCTCATCGGCTATCAAAAGCTGTGAACCTATGAGGAGCGACCTTCCAATCAACAGTCTCTGCATCTGGCCACCGCTTAGTTCGTGAGGATACCTACCCAGCACTTCGCTGGGGTTTAGTCCAATGGACAGAAAGGTGGATTCGATAATCTCTTTTCTTTCATCTTCGTCTGGATTATCCTGGCGGAGGCCAAAGGCTCTGCTTATTACATGATCGACCTTGTAGAATGGATTGAATGCAGAGTAAGGGTCCTGAAACACTGCTTGTACCTGCCTGTAATAATCTCGAATGTTGTACAAAGAAATGTCCTTGCCGTTGAGAAAGATGTGTCCTGAAGTCGGTCGAAGTAGCATCAGGATCATTTTGGCCACGGTTGACTTTCCGCTTCCGCTTTCCCCTGCGAGAGAAACAATTTCTCCTTTCTTAATGTTAAAAGACACGTTCTTCGCGCCTGCGACAGTCTTTGTTCTTATGAGGCCAGAAGTGTATATCTTCGTCAGGTTCTCGCACTTTAGGAGAACATCATCGCTTCCAGTCACATCTTCGTTTATCATTTCACTCACCCGCTTTTGATTTTAATAACCAACATGCAGCTTGCCTGCTTCCATTTCCAACTGTGAACATCGGCGGATCTGTGGTTTTACAGATGTCCATTGCATAGGGACATCTTGGATGAAACCTACAGCCAGATGGAGGATTTCTCAGGTCTGGAGGAGAACCAGGGATGCTCTGAAGAGTGTCTTGTCTCCTTCCTTTGGGGTCATAAGACGCGATTGCAGCTCCAAGCAATTGGGAATACGGATGTAGAGGGTCGTTTATTGTTTCATCCATGCTGCCTATTTCAACGACCTTTCCTGCATACATGACCATGCTTCTGGCGCAACACTGCCTTAGACTTGTCAAGTCATGAGAGATGTATAGCATGCTTTCGATTATTCCAGCTCGTTTCAGCTTCAATAGCGCTTTTATCATCCGTTTTTGTGAAGTAACATCGAGAGCGGAGGTGGGCTCGTCTATTACAAGAAGCTTAGGGTTCCACAGTGTCGATATAGCAATAACAACCCTTTGTTTCATCCCGCCACTAAGTTCGTGTGGATACAGATCCAGAACTGAGCTGTTCAATCCCAGCGTCTTGACGTGGTTCGCCGCCATTTCAAGAATCTCTGCTTTCCGCTCTTTTGAGCGCACTCTTCTGCCAGTTCGTTGTCCGACAACATCAAAGATGAAATCTCTTATCCTTTTAACAGGATTTAGAGATTCCATTGAAGCCTGAGGGACATACGACATGCGCTTGCATTTTACCTCAGTTCTAAGTTCTTCAGGATCAATGTTGTATATATCAATCCCATCGACTAAGATTCTTCCTCCCTCACGATGTAGCAACGGGGGTGGCGATCCTGAAACAAGTTGGGCGAGTGTTGACTTGCCACCGCCCGATTCGCCTGCAATACCCATTATTGTTCCTCGGTCCAAATTAAAGGAAACTCCATCAATGGCACGAACGACGCCGAACACCCCTCTGTAGTATCCCCTGAGATCTTCGACTTCGAGAATGTGTTCCGTCATGTGCGATCAAACCCTCCGTAATTTTGGATTGAATACCTCATCCAAGCCCGCATGGATGACGAAAAACGCAGTCAATATGACCGTTAACACGATTCCTGGAGGAATAAACCACCACCAGATATTCCACCAGAAGGGAACAATCGTTTCATGCTGAGCCCAATACAGCATATACCCCAAAGTGATTGTTGGGGTAGTGGAAACGCCAATCATGCTGAGTGCTGACTCAGTTAGTATAGCTGTACCAGTCAATATTACGAAGACCATCATGATATAGGCCATCATATTAGGTAGGATTTCCGTCACCACTATCCGAACCGCCCTATCTCCAGACATTCGAGCTAGATTCACGAACTCTCTTTCTTTCAGGGTGAGCATCTGGGACCTTATGCTCCTTGCTGCCCATGGCCATGCTGTCACAGCTAGTATAATACCAATGAGGACTAAGTTCAGCCCGCGCACAACCGATGCGATGATTATGAAGAGTGGTATAAGAGGCAATACCAGCGCAAGATTGGTGACTAGGTTGGAAATTCTGTCAGCCAACCCCCCTATGTACGGGCCCACAGCACCAACGAATACCGCGATTAGAGTGCCCAAAACACCGGCTACTAGTCCGACTAAGAGCGAGTTGCCCACGGCATTACACAGCTGAGCAAAGACATCTTGCCCGAAACTTGTAGTACCAAGAATGTGCGCAAGGCTGGGGGGCCGACCCATTTGGTTTAGGTTCATGTTGTACGGGTCTCCGACAAAGAGAGGACCCACAGTGCCAAGAAGAATGAATACAATCAAAACCACCAATCCAAATATTGCTTTCCGACTTTTTAGTAACAGCTCCCACATTTCTATCACCCATGCCCTGTTCTGATTCTTGGATCTATAAAGCCGTAGAGAATGTCTATCAGAAAGTTTCCCACAACAATGATGATAATTATGACCAAAAAGCAGCCAAAAATTAGGGGATAATCGTAATTAAACACGGCGTTAAAGAGCAACAGGCCAATCCCCGGCCACCCAAAGACAATCTCGATTACTAGTGTCTGCCCAATGATGCCATTGAAAACCATGTTTAGACCGGTTAGCTGTGGAAGGATGGCGTTTCTCTGAGTATAGGACATCAGTTTCCTTTTCTTAAAGCCTAGCTGCTCGCCATATCGTACATAGCCTGAATCCATTTCATGAGTCACCATTGATCTCATTCCAGTAGCCCAAGCACCGATGTACACCACCAGCAATGTCAGGAAAGGCAAAATCCAGTGGGCCAAAAGATCCACCAAGTAGCTGACGCTCAAAGAGGGTATTACACCCTGTGTTGCAGCCCCAATTGGCGGGATATTGCGGAATAACAATACATACAGGAATATGATGACTAATCCTAGCCAAAAGGGCGGTAACTGGTTGCAGAAAACCAGCGTGAAGTAACTTGTTTCGTTTAGTTTGCCCTTAAGATAGGCTGCTCTAGCACCAATCCAGTTTCCCACAAAGAAACTGACGAATAACACGGGAAGTGCCAGGGACAGAGTGTAAGGCAAGTAGTATTGGATTATAGTCCAAGCATAAACTGGGTAAAAGTGATAAGACTGTCCCAGGTTGCCGGTGAAGAAATTCCCAAGAAAGTCGATGTATCGTTCTAGTATTGGTTTGTCCAAACCGAAGTATCGCCTCATGATTTCTGCCAAGGCAGCTAAGTCAGCTCCGGGCGGGGGATTTCCGCTAGCAAGCATCACCTCTACCGGATCACCCGGCATTGCCTCAATAACGAAGAACACCAATGAAACTGAGAAAAATATGACAACCACATAGAAGGCAGCCTTCCTTGCCACAAATTTGGCATATGAACTTAGGAGCACCTCCTTCAACTTCGATAAAGAGTTCCCAGATGATGATTCTTCCGTCATAGGCGTTTGTGAGTTCTCTTCATTCACCCGAGAGTCATTGTTTTGCTCCATCTTTTTTCTTCCTCATTCTCTCCCTTTTTGTTTGATGACTAGCCCATTGTGATTGATATCTTATGCGTTTTACCATCAGAGAACGTAGGGAGCAGATTGTTCTCGAACAGCTTATCATCCACATGAATAGCTTCAATGCCCTTTGAAATCCCTAAGGGATTAGAGAACTTGATATCATATGTTGCGCCTCTAAACTGACGAGTCATCCTGAAACTCCTCCACGACGATGGTATACATGGATCAACAAGTAATCCGTGATATTGGGGTCTTGCACCAAGGATCCAGTTTGTAGCAGCTTTCAGCATCCATGCTGCTGTACCAGTGAGCCATGACTGTCTTGCCATGCCAAACGCGGAATGGTCTATTCCAGCAATGGTCTGGGCATACACATAGGGTTCAGCCTGGTGGATTGAAGCCATACCATTCTTAGATGGAGGCGCTAGTTTCTTGTAGTACTCATACGCCTGGTCGCCTCTTCCTAACATGCATTCTGCAATGATGGCCCATGCATTTGCGTGACTCCATATTGATGCATTCTCTTTCAGACCCGGTGCATAGCTTGACAAGGCTCCAATTTCTTTGTAATATCTTGAATATGCTGGCTTCAAAAGAATCAATCCATACTTTGTATCAAGATTCTCTTTGACAGCATCCATAGATTTGATGCCTCTTTCATGTGATGCAACACCACTGAGAATAGACCATGACTGTGCATTGAGGTAGATCTTTCCCTCTTTGCACTCCTTGCTTCCAAGGGGACTGCCCGAGTCATCAAAGGCACGGATGAACCAGTCTCCATCCCATGCTACCTTGTTCAGGTGGTTTCTGGTCTTCTTAGCTAATTTCTTGTAGGTGGTAGATTCAGTTCCCCTTCCCGTTTGACTGCTTACCTCCGACATCTCAGTGAGTGACTTGTGAAGCAGCATGGCCGCGAAGACACTCTCAGCTGCGTTATTTGGACCAGGAAGACTCAACGGATCATTCCAATCAGCAGTTCCAAGAAGAGGAAGGTCATGTTTCCCTAGCATACTCTTGCAAAACTCAATTGACTTCTGCATGTGCTCATAGATGGTGGCAGGTGGACCATCAACGAACTCCACTTTCTCCTCAAGAATACTAGTGTCTCCCGTTTCCTTGATATATTCCGTCACAGAAGGTATCAACCACAGATGGTCATCACTGAAGAATTGCATATCCTTCTTTACGTAGTATGGGAACCCCCCCTCTCCTGTGAGTGGGAAGTAGATATGATAGACATGTCCATCTTGAAATTGGTTCTTTGCGAGGCTAGTTATTCTTTGTCTGACTCTCTGTGGAAATGCGTGAACTACTCCGACTACATCTTGAGCACAGTCTCGAAAGCCCATGCCTCTGCCAATTCCTGTTTCATAGAAGGAAACATATCGTGACCAGTCGAATGTAATTCGGCACTGGTACTGATTCCAGACATTAACCATCGCATCAAAATCAAGGTCCTCTGTTTTAGTATTCACCTTGCTGAGAAAGGATTCCCAGTGGTCTCTTAATTTCTGAAATTCCTTCTCTACATTTTCCTTGTCAGTGAACTCTCGGATAAGCGAATCAATCTCTGACTTGTCTTGAGAAACACCGAGTACGTAGATGATGGTTTTTTCCTCTAGCGGTTCAAGGGAAACTGAGCTGGCGGTAGCTGCAATCGGATTTCCTCCAACAGCCTCTGACCTGAAGCACTCACCAATCTCCACGGCCTCAGGATTGGATTCGTCACGATATTTTCCAATGAATGACTCTCTATTACAATCATAGCTGCATATTTTTTCACTCGATGCGAAAAATGCAAATCCCGTACTCTCATCAAAGAAATGATAGAGGACTGCATTGTTGTTGAAGCGCGAGATCCCGAGAAACTGGATAGACTGCAAATCATTTTGGTCCCGAGGCGCTTCCCATAGACAGAACTCGCAGTATGAGAATACCTTAAGCCATCTGTCTTGGGACAATGATGTGTTCTTGAGTGTCAGCACCCAGATCTCCACGTTGCTATCTGGGGGTACGAAATAGGTTACTTTGGCTTCAATACCTGAGATGGAGGACGTGAATTTCGTGTATCCGAGACCGTGCCTACACTCATAACCGTCAAGTTTTGAGAGCGTAGGTTGCCATGTGGGAGACCAGCATTCCCCAGTCTTACTGTCTCGAATGTAGATATACCTCCCGGGCCTATCGGTCGGCATATTGTTGTATCGATACCGTGTGATTCGCCTATTTCTCGGGTCTATATGAAAACTGAAGCCTCCAGCTGTGTTCGAGATCATCGCGCAGTATTCACTATTTCCGAGGTAGTTGATCCAGGGGGTTGGAGTATCAGGTCTAGTTATGATGTACTCTTTGTTGTCTTCAGAGAATTTTCCGTACTCCAAATCAACCACAGAAAAGATAGACCACCACACGGGAGTATTAACTCTTATCGGATTCGATGTGAAATCTTTTCGGTCAATCTGTCAGAATCTCCTGCATTTCTCTATGTCTTTCCTCGTTACAAAAAATGCATCTTTTTCGAAAACCCGCCCCGAGATACGCATTTCTTCTCGTCTGCACAACACTCACAATATTGAGGAATATTTATCAAGAATTTCGATGAATTGCCCCTATTCCCGAATACTTTTCGGAACGTGGTAGCATGTCAAAAACGCGTCAATCTACAATCGATGAAATCAACCTCAAGATTTTGGAATTGCTGCAGGAGGACTGCAAGCTCGGTGTACAGAGAATATCCGAAGCTGTTGGTAAGGGTATCTCAACGGTGCATGCAAGAATCAAAGCACTTGAGGAGGACAAGATAATCAAACAATATAGTGCTATTCTCGATCCCGTGTTGCTCAATCGACCGACTCTCGCTTTGATTTTTGTCACAATTAGATATCGTGTTCCTGGGGAACCTGATCTGGTATCACAGAGAAAGTTCTGTCAAGAGATAGCAAAACATCCCTTCGTGCAGGAGGTCTATGTCTTGAGCGGCCAATACGATGTTTTCCTGAAAGTCCGCACTACGGATGTTCAAGAGATGAACCAGTTCATTGTGGGATTCCTTCGAGAGTTGCCTGCGGTAGATAGGACACTAACAATGTTTGTCATGGACAACTTCCTTGAGACCCAAGAGCTCCGTAATCTCTCGCATCAGGATTAGCATTCTATTTCTTCTCTCAACCTTGGCGATTGCGGACCTCAAGCGGTCTGCCACAACCTGCAGAAATGAAAACGCTCACATTTATGGCGATGATTGTATTTTGTACGATTGAATGAGGTGGATTCTCCGTGAGAGATGCCGAGAGACCCAAATTCAGTGTTGATGAAGCGCTTGCACTTGTCAAGTCACTCTATGGTCTATCAGGGTCTCTTGAGGAATTGCCTAGTGAACGCGATCAGAACTTTCATCTGGTCGCTGAGGACGGAACTGAGTATGTTCTGAAGATTACAGCGGCTTCGGAAGACCAGTCCACAATTGAAATGCAGAACAGTGCCACGCGTCAACTATCAGAATCATGCTCCGGGTATGACTTTCCAGTCGTAAAGCGAAGTCTCAAAGGCCTTGAAATTGAAAGAATAGAGTCGAATGATTCAAAGAAACACTTTGTGCGTCTAGTTTCCTTTCTTCCAGGCAAAGAACTGGCTCGAGTCAACCCCCATTCTCCTGAGCTGCTTGTTGACTATGGCCGCTTCATAGGCTGCGTTAGTAAAGGTCTAGGAGGATTTGACCATCCAGCTGCTCATCGTGAGTTTTACTGGGACTTGCAGAAGGCTAGTTCTGTAATTAGGATGTATAAGGATCTCATCCTAGATGAAGAGAAGAGAGGTCTCGTTGAGGATTTCTTGGAACTCTATGAAACGATTGTTGTGCCACAGGCTGATTTGTTAAGAAGTAGTGTCATACACAATGATGCGAATGACTTCAATATAATTGTCAACAATGCCCATAACAATGAGGAGCGCTCCTTCGGTATCCTAGACTTCGGGGATATGGTTTTTTCGTACACGATTAACGAACTAGCGGTTGCTATCGCATATGCCATTCTCGACAAACCAGATCCATTGGGTGTTGCCCAGAAGATTATTTCTGGGTATCGTAGTGTTTTTCCACTTTCAGACATTGAACTTGATGTGCTTTTTCCTCTCATCTGTACAAGACTTGCGATGAGTGTGTCAATTGCTGCTCAACAGCTGCAGCTTGAACCTGATAACGAGTATCTAAGTGTCAGTCAAACATCTGCTTGGTCAACACTGGTCTTTCTCAGAGGGGTCCATCATCGGTTTGCAGCCTATTGCTTCAGAGCTGCCGCCAATCTCAAACCTTGCCCAGATTCATTAAGAGTAGTGGAATGGTTGAAAAAGAACTCTAAGTCATTCGCAAGTCCCATTGGACTTCCCCTAAATGAAACAAACACTCAAGTTCTTGACCTCAGTGTCGAGAGTCTTGATGTCGAATCCCCCCTTCAACTCGCCGACCATCAGAGCTTCGGAGAGCTCGTTTCTGCTAAACTCAAGGCATCTGGGGTAAACATAGGTGTCGGTAGATACAATGAGGCCCGCTTGATCTATACTGGCAGTCAGTACCTTGAACCGGGAAATGAGAGTCGAACCATACATCTTGCTCTCGATCTGTTTGTTGAAGGTGGTACTCCAGTCTTTGCGGTCCATGATGGTGTTATCCACAGTTTTCAAGACAATGCAAAACTGCTGGACAATGGCCCGACGATTGTTATTGAGCACAAGACCACATCCCATGGTCCCTCCTTCTATATCCTCTACAGTCATCTGACTCGGGGCTCACTAGATGGTCTCAACATTGGACAGGCTGTGAAGAAAGGGGAGCAAATCGGAGCAGTAGGCAGATATCCTGACAATGGTGGCTGGCCATCGCATCTCCACTTTCAACTCATCGTGGACATGTTGGACCAGAAGGGTGACCTCTTTGGTGTTGCTCCGCCCAGCAAACGAAACATCTGGCTCAGTATATGTCCAGATCCGAATCTGATTCTTCAGATCCCCATGGCACTTTTTCCAAAGTCTAATCCTACTCAGGAAGAGATTCTAGACAGTCGCCGTGAGTTAATTGGCCAATCGCTAGGAGTTTCTTACACGAAACCTTTGACAATAGTCCGAGGATTCATGCAATACCTCTATGATGAGAATGGTCGTGAGTACCTAGATGTCCGCAATAATGTCCCTCAGGTCGGTCATGGCAATCCAAGAATTGTCAAAGTGCTGAGTCAGCAGGCTGCTGTCCTGAATACCAATACGAGATACCTCCATCGGAATCTGGTGCAGTATGCAAGACGGTTGACATCAAAGCTACCAAAAAAGCTCAGTGTCTGCTTCTTTGTCAATAGTGGGAGTGAAGCAAATGAGCTCGCTTTGAGATTGGCTAAGACTCATACTAAGCATCAAGATATCATTGCTATTGATGGGGCCTATCATGGAAACACCTCTGAGCTGATCAACATTAGTTCATACAAACATAATGGACCTGGCGGTGAGGGGGCTCCTTCCCATGTCCAGGTCGTGAGGATGCCAAACACTTATCGTGGCGAATTCCGAGGGTCAAGCGCAGGAAAAGAGTACGCAGAAGATGTTCTCAGAGCCATTGAGAGAATAAGGGATTGGGGAAGAGGAGTTGCTGCTTTCATTTTTGAATCGCTTATGGGGTCTGGAGGTCAAATCATCCTCCCGAAAGGCTATCTAGCTGAGGCATGCAAGTATGTGCGAAAGGCTGGGGGGGTTTGCATTGCTGATGAGGTTCAGGTGGGTTTTGGTAGAATGGGCGACAAGTTCTGGGGATTTGAGACTCAGGGTATTATTCCCGATATCGTGACCATGGGAAAGCCGATTGGAAATGGTCACCCTATTGGTGCGGTGGTTACAACCAAGGAAATCGCCCAGTCGTTCAACACTGGTATGGAGTTTTTCAGCACTACCGGGGGGAACACGGTCTCCTGTGCAGTAGGAATGGCAGTCTTAGATGAGATTGAAAGCGAGAAACTACAACAGAATGCGAAGAAGGTCGGTACCCATCTACTCAAACGTTTGAAGGAACTGAGGCGCAGTCACAAAGTCCTTGGGGATGTACGTGGTCATGGTCTGTTCATCGGAGTTGAGCTAGTGAGGGACCGTGAAACCCTAGAGCCTGCAATACATGAAACTGAATATGTAGTGGAGCGTCTTCGAGATCTGCGAATTCTCATCAGTCTTGATGGACCCCTTCACAACGTCCTTCTAATCAAGCCACCACTCGTTTTCACCAAGGAGAATGCCGACAGGTTTGTTGACGCATTGAACAAAGTCCTCCACGAGGATCCAGTAATTCAGTTCTGGAACTCCTAATCCAATGTATCTTGCTCTTGGCGTTAGAGCCGTGAGTGCAGCGGAAATGGGACCGCCATCAGTTTCTCGACCGCAGCTCACATCATTGCTAGAGTATACGTAGCAATAGATGTCCTGAACAGTTGTGCCATCTGGTTTTATCAGATTCACATCATCACCTGCATTACTGAGCTCTGTATCTGTTGTATTCTGATTAAAGAGTGGAAGTTCTCCAGCAGAATGACTTGTGGAGTTCCATCCGATGAAGGCATCAACCGAGTAATGGTCAGATCCCGTGTCAGAATATGCGGTGTCGTCACAAGTGGAGTTGATGAGTTCTCCAGAGAAGAACGAGTTGACCAGTATGTAATCGATACGTGCGGTGAGTGCTGGATTTGTATGCCCAAATGTGTATCCTGGGTCTGTTGGATTCAAAGTACGAAAGACATCTGTGAAGTTGTGGACTTTGGATGAAAACTGACCATAGACTGGATCATCAGGGTACAGCATCATCGTTAGTGGTCCATAACCGAGGTCTCCAGTAGGGGCCAAATCCCCTGTGTCGGCTGGCGAAAAGGAGTTGAGGTCTCCCATATACATAATCGGCACTTCGCCCAACTCATCCATGTAATTGATGATGCCTTCAGTTTCCCATTCACGGCGATGTTCGTTTGTTTCACCGCTACTCGCTTTGAGATGTACTCCAATAATGTTCACATTAGTTCCATTGATGTCAACCACTGCATGGATGAAATCGTGAGTAACGTCATAGTCTGTCCCATCATCCAGAGGCACAACCGGTATCTGTGTGAAATTGAGAATGGGAAACCTACTCAGGATTGCTTCGCCGCTTGTTGAGAATCCAATCCCCTGGGCTGTATATCCTTCATAGGGTGCTTCTTGTGAGAAATATGCGTTGAACTCGATTACGGCCTGATTCAAAAGAAAGTCATTGTTGTTATCCCAAGTGCCTGTTTCAACAAGGATCATGATATCGGGATCTTCCTCCTTCACAACCTCTTTCCAGTCTGGGTTGATTCCACTTTCCTCAATGTTATAGGTCATGACCTTGAATTCGCCAGTAAAGTTGAGAGTAACGTGACTATTGAAAACTGTGACCCGAATTGAAGCGTTATCACTCAGGCCACCACTATCCGTCACATTGGCTAGAATAGAATATTCCCCGTTAGCAATCGAGGTCGTGTTCCAGACTATGGATAGGCTTGTGGCCATGTATTGGTCATTGATGTAAATGTCTGGTGTTAGCGACTCCTCGTCCTCCACTGTTATCTGAATCGTGACTGAATCAGAAACAAACGAGTCATCGATAGGAGTAACAATTGTGACATTTGGGGGGCTGTTTGTGTTGTTCGTTTGGAACACGATGAAGGTGACAGAAACAACGAGGACGAGTAGGATTAGTACAATAACCGCTTTCCTGGTATCCATTAGTCCTTTCCTCAGTTTTCAATTATAGTACTGAACACGACCCTGAAGATTCCGCAAGTTAAGTCTTGGCAATTGGCAACTATTTTGACAAGGTTCTTAGGTATTTATGAATGAACTCTCACATATACCTCTTTGATTCTCAGTATGGTGTCAACGGGAGATAGTTCAGTGGTTTCACTTCGTGATATTGAACAAGCACGGGAGCGGATTAAAGACTACATTAAACTAACCCCAGTCCACCGTTCCCAATATCTTAGTGAGTTGATAGGAGGCTCTGTGCATCTGAAGTTGGAGAATGTACAGGTCACGGGGTCGTTCAAGGTCAGAGGTGCTTTGAACCGATTGATGACACTTGGAAAAGATGAGGTCGCAAAAGGAGTGATAACCGCCTCCACAGGTAATCATGGACTCGGCACTGCTTTCGCTGCATCACAACTTGGAATTTCGGCTGCAGTCGTATTCCCTACAGAAGCGTCTGAAGTGAAACTGAAGAAAATGCTTGATGCTGGCGTGCAAGTCATACAAGATGTAGACTATGCACATATTGAAACTCGTGCGAGAAAACTGGCTGCAGAACGGAGTTTGACTTACGTAAGTCCCTACAGTGATCCTATGATTATCGCAGGGGCTGGCACGTCTGGTCTTGAACTCACAGAGCAGCTCGATTCCATCGATTCAGTGATTGTGCCAATCGGAGGTGGAGGTCTCATCTCAGGTATTGCTATAGCTATCAAAGCCGCAAAACCGAACACAGAGGTCATTGGCGTTCAATCTGAGGTTTCTCCAGAGGTGTATGAGTCTTGGAAAGCTGGACACTGGGTTGATTCGAAAGAATCTGACTCACTTGCGCAAGGCTTGATGGGAGGTGTTGAGCCAGATTCGATCACTCTTGATATAATCCAAGAGAAAGTTGACCGAGTCGTTCTGGTGAAAGAAGAGTCAATCCTTAATGCGATGCGAGTTCTCTATCAGCAGGAGCAGTTACTGGTGGAAGGAGCAGGAGCCACCTCAACCGCATTTATTCTAGAAAAAAGCAGCGAATTCATGGGAAAGCATGTTGTTGCGGTTGTGAGTGGAGGCAACATCACCAAAGATGAACTTGAATCAATCCTCATAAAACACTCCGAATGACATAATTTTAAGATTAGGCTTTTAAACACCATCAACCTGTGAGCACTCCATGCGAAGACGAACAAAAGGGCTCGTTGCAGTGACGATTATTCTCTTAGTAACAATTCCCACTGCATTAATTCTGATGAACATTCTGTATCCACCAGCCCCAGAGCCCTTTAACTTGGATGATGCTCCAGCGGAGATTATTTTGATCAGGGATGACATGAAGACCAAGCTCTCCGAAGGGACATTTTCATGGAATGACCTAGAAGACTTCATCACCATATCTCAATATGTTGCGGACCACTCTCCACTTGTGCATGACATAGTTCAAGGATGGGACAAGACAACTGTATTCGATGTGGTTGGCTCTGGTTATTTCTGGTTCATAACATCTGAAGGGGCCCTAACCATTTACACTGGTCCAACTCCTCCTACTGAATATGACGTTAACATAACTTTGAACCTGGACACCATGATTCAAATTCTCACCCAGCAAGAAACTGCGGTGTCATCATTCCAAAAAGGTAACCTTGACTTCACCGGTCCCTTAGGTGACGCACTCAAGATAGACCGATTGACCCAGATCATCGCCTCGACTCTTATGGGCACAAGTATTGATTTTGTCGATACATCTCTGAAGTTCGTCATCACGCAGGATCACCCTGAATTATACGAACAAGGTCTTACTCTGTTTCCTTGTACAGAGATAATAATTGACAATGGCTCTTCCACATTTGGTGTTGGCCATTTAGTTGTCATTGACCATGCAGGCCGTGTGCTAGCTGAACTTGATAATACTGTTCAGTGGGTCCACAAATTCATCAACTCCACTACAGTGCTCATGGGAGGAGCTGAAGGTAATGCTCAATTGTGGAATTACAGGACTGGTGCGGTCGTGACCTTGCCAGTCCCAGGTGGTCATCATGAGTTGGATTACAATCCAGTG
Organism: Candidatus Thorarchaeota archaeon; assembly: GCA_011364905.1. Lineage (GTDB taxonomy): Archaea > Asgardarchaeota > Thorarchaeia > Thorarchaeales > Thorarchaeaceae > SMTZ1-45. Next base: position 31,511 of record RDNZ01000010.1, on the reverse strand, counting down.
ACGGATACATATCTGGTTCTCGAAAACGCCTACTCTTCCGAGATGTGGGATGGCCGACCTGTGCTCTATGATGTACTGTCCGAGTACACCAGCAATGGCACTCTTATTTGGCAATGGGATGGACGGGATGAATATCCATTCAATGCCACCATGCACACCAGCCTCGGTCTCAATGAGACCTTCAGGACTGGGGCCGATTGGATGCACTCAAACAGCTTCACCTGGGACAAGGAAGACAACATGATATACCTCAATGTCCGAAATCTGGATACGATTCTCAAAATCGACAAGAACACCAAGAACATTGTTTGGGCGGCTGGTCGATGGGGCGACTTCAAAGTACTGAACATCACAGGGGATGAGGTCGACTCGATATTCCATCATCCTCATAGTTTGGAAAAGATTGGACCAAATCGCTTCATCATCTACGATAATGATCTTTACAACCCTAACCATCCGACAACAATGACCTTCGGCAGCGATGAAGGATATTCTCGAATGGTGGAGTTTACCGTAAATGAAACCAGTCAGATAATGCAAGAGGTATGGGTTTGGGATCCCAAGAATACGTCATACTACTTTCAGGACTCTGGCGGTGATGCGGACCGATTACCGAATGGAAACACAATTGGCATCTTTGCTGATAAAGCATTAACAAATAGCGTGCCTGACCCTGTTATCCTCACTGAGGTCACGAAAAGCGGTGAGATTGCCTGGGAGCTCCGAGTACCTGGCGAGAACAACACCTACTACTGGACTCACAGACTTGAGCGATTCTATACTGCTCCTCTGATACATGTAAATAATGAAACAATGAATCTAGACTTGACAGCCAAGACATTATCTCTGGACCTAACAACATGGAATAGCTACAAAGTGGATGCGATAACCAATGGAACATTGAGGGTCATCGTCAATGGGGCTGAGTTCTACTCCCAATCGTTCGAATTCCTGCCTCACTGGCAACCCAATGACTTCCACATTGAACTATCTGATCTCCCCAACACTGTGAACTATATTCAGATTAGCGTAACAAATAATGAACAACAGGTTGGAACACTGTTAATCTATGGTGAAGTCCCCTCCTCTCAAGGATTCTTGGGTCTGGCAATTCCCTTGACAATCTCTCTAGCTGTGGCAATTCCAGTCGTTGTTGTGATTCTAATAAAGAGTGGACGGTTGCATGTAAAACGATTAAGAACCTCTGATTGAACATCAGAGCTTAATTACCAGCGCCTTCCTCAAAAATCCTGATTGATGCTCCAACTCTGGATAAAAACTGGCTCTCACTAGGGATCATGCCGACAAAAGAGAGTCTGTTGTTAATCGACAAGATGGGTGCTGAAGCTCCAACAAACGAAGAGAATCCATGTTCGTCTAACACAGTGGTATCTCCGCTCCCACGTAGAGCTGCATTCAACCATTCTACTGCATCATCGAGCTTCTCCTTACTATCATAACTTGCCCATCGTATGCAAATACTCTCACCAAACTTGCGTTGGGCCTGCTCCAATAATCTGCTAATCTTCTGCATAGGATCCCCTGATTGCAGTTTAACCACGACTGTATCTGCTTTTGAAACATCTACGGCGATTCCAGAAGATGAGGTGTCTCCGCATGCATCTTCATCCTCAACCACAGGATCTGCTTCCACGATGCCAATTCCTGACATTGGCGGGAATACGGTTATTGTGACCCTTTCTATGCACTCATCATCCTTCATGTGTTCCTAGGTGTGCCGTTTTCGCTATATCTGTATGGTTATTGCAGCTTCACTGTGGTAATTCAGTATTCGACATCCCAGACCTCATTTTCCAGTGCGTAGTCCCGCGCCTCCTGCATGGTGTCGAAGCACTTCAGAACATCGTAAGTGAAATATTGCTGGTCATCCCTCTCTAGTTCAATGACCGGGCGAGGTTCTTCGCTGGCTTCTTTATAGATGCGAATCAGACAGAGCTTGTTCTGGATTCCCGCATCTTGACATTTCTTGCATCCCTTGGGGCCCTTGGCGCAATGGACCCCTTCGATGACCCGAATAATGTCCTCAAATTCCTCTGAGTCAGTGGTCATACCAAAACTATCGGTTTTTTGCATCTAATAATGTTCGTTGGATGTTTATTCCTTCATTAATCGATTTTGTTTCAGTCTGGTTGAGACTCGGCGAAGTTATCCGACCCCAGTATCGGCGCCTGTTCGCTAGAGCGCGATATCACAATTGAACAATTGGACCATGTGTTTTCTCGACTTCAAAAGATTGATGAGCAAGTTAGTTCGAATATTACCAGTTTCGTTGATTGAAGGTATCGCGTGTGAAGCCAATTGGGACCATAACTGCATGTTTTCCACATGTGGATGAAGAAACAAGGAGTATTCTCCAATCGGTCATGAACGAAGCAAAAGACTACAACGATTTTGCTGAGCGACTCTGTGAGAGAGCAATAAGCGAATCGCTCCCTGATTTAGCAATTTACTTTGCGTATTATCACTGCTATAATCAGGGTAAGTACGACTTTCTAAAACAGTTAATTGATGCAAACATCAAGACAGAACTCACCCAGTTCTTTGGTCTTGTGGCAGCACACAGATCGGGAGAAGAAGACGTCGAATGGAGTAAGTATCAGAGAGCCATGTCTTCTGCATTGAAGCGTGTCGAGAATGATTGGATGGCTTGTCACATATACATCGCCTGGCGTTTTATGATTGAGATTTTTAAAATGCCTGAAGCAGCAGTAGATAATGAGCCTCTAAGCATTTTGACTTCAAAGATTGAGAACGATGAGGAGTATGGTTTCTTTCTCTCACAAGTTCACAGAATAACGGCTTTGCGTCTATCTAATGAAGGCAATCTCAAAGAAGCAATCAAATATGATGACATGGCCATCTCTCAGGCAAAGAAATATGATGATCAAGAAGTGCTTTATTGGCTTCTCACGGAGAAAGCTAACAAAATGAAACATTTCAACTTCAATGAAGCTCTCAGTCTACTAGAAATCGCGAAGGAAATAGTTGATGAACTCGGATTATTATCTGGCAGATGGCGCTATCCGCATGAACTAGGTCATATTGCAATGGCGAGAGGGGAGTTCGAGAAAGCGTTAGACTATCAGAATCAATGCGTAGTGTATCGATCAGACCAAGGTCTTCCGGTAGGTTTCATGAGATTAGTGATTTCTGGCATCTACAATCAGAAGGGTGACGGAAAGACAGCTTTGAAATCTATACGTGAAAGTCGACACGAATACGGGAAACGCGCAGAAGTATTATGCCAAATACAAGGAACTTGGGCATATCTTCTCCTCGATAGGATTGATGAGGCTAGTCAGTGCTTGGAGAAGGCACGTGCCTCGTCACTAAAATCTGGTGATGAACCAAACCTCGCGCACATCCATTTTCTTGAGGGTCTGCTAGCGAAAAAACAAGGCGACTTGTCCACTGCTATTTTTTCCTTTAGGAATGCTCTTGATGTTTTTGAGCGTTCTCAAGGTTTAGCGCGTATTCATTTTGTGCTCACCGAGATGGTAGATGTAGAGATAGATCTGATCTCACCTAAGAAGGAAAGTGCAAGCCTAGAAGTTTCTGGACCTTGGATGAGAAAATTGCTTGATCACATTGAGGAGAAGGATCTTCCAGGCACTGCAGCACAGGCTACACTCCTTCTAGCCAAGTTCAGATTCAAGCAAGGTAGAGTCAAAGAATCAAGAAAACTAGTAGAGCAGGTCTTGGACATCTCTGAGAAAACTGGGATGCATTATCTCAAGGACAAGGCTGAGCTTCTTGTCCCGGACTTGCTTCTCTCATAGAATGTCAATGAGCTCTCTTCACTTAGGTTTACACCAGTCACCTTTGATTGCACTCAGTTGACCATTGTGGTGGTTAAGGTGCGCAAACATATCAGTAATCGCATCAATGACCCGCTTGCCTTGGTAATAGTCGGGAGTGTTGGCCCCTTCTAGAACACGGCCCAGTTCTTCATCCGAAGATTGTTCGAAATACTTGAGAAACTCGCTCTCCACTAAGTCGTAGTAGTTGTTGATCTCCTTAAGCGAAGTCCCTTTCCAGTTTCCATCGTCGCTGCTGTCGCCCCGGTAGGAATAGAAGAGGTCTGGCTTCCTAGGCTCTCCTTCTTTGATCAACATGTTCAGTGTATAGTCGAACGCCGCAGCTTGGTGTCCCAGAAGCCATCCAAATGCTGACATTCCGGTTTCAGGTCTATAGGAGAGGTCCTTACATCCATTATCCATGAGGTTCTGAAGAGCTCTTTCACGCCACTCTCTCGTAGATGCTGCAAGACTTCGGACTAGTTCCTTGGCATTCATGGCAATCATTTTGACCTGCGGCTTGGGATTTTTATGCATTGGTTACTGCGCATTGGCATGTTGAGTTCCCAAAACTTGTCGATTGAACATCTACCATGCATTGTTCCTGACAGCATTATTCCCTGATTATGCTCATTTTGGTATGCCGAAGCTGTTAAGTACCAGCCAGAATTCTCTGACCTTAGCATCGCCGCCTTTTGGTCGGCGTTCAAACAAGGATTCAGTGATATATTATGAGTCGAAAAGTGTGCATCGCAGGTGGTGTTGCAACACCCTTCGACTATCCCATGCATATAACGCCAGAGGCTATGGCTGCCAACTGTATTGTGGAAACCCAACATGAAATCCCTGATTTTACTCTCAAGGATCTACAATTCATGGTATATTCTCATTTCTCAGTACACTTTGGCAAGCAGCTCTGTCCTGAGTGGATCGTACATGACCACCTTGGGTTAGTCGGATTGCCCCACGTGCGAATTGAAAACGGTGGAAACACCGGAGGCTCGGCCTTATTCGGTGCTTTCATGGCTGTGAAGTCTGGGCTCTTTGATGTAGTCGGAGTGTACGGCTGGGAGACCATGGACAACGTCACCCAGTCACAGGGTAGCGAGTTCATCGCGCTTGCCTCAGACACTCGGTATGAAGCGCTTGCTGGTGGGATCTATCCCATCTACTATGCTGCCATGGCGTACAAGTTCATGAAAGACAATGACTTGACTGAGGAAGACTTCGCTCTTGCTGCAATGAAGAACAGGAACTACGCCGCAGATAATCCCGGTGCGCAGTTTTACAGAAGCGACTATACCAATCCCAAGTCGCCCTACTACAAGAAAACTCTCACAGTCGAGGATGTCATGGAGAGCCGTCTCATCAGCTATCCACTAAAGAAACTGGACTGCTGTCTGATGAGTCGCGGTGGCGCATTTGCTCTAGTCACGACTGAAGAATGGGCAAAGAAACATGCTCCAGACACCTATGTTGAGATTGCAGGCGCTGGCCTCAGCAGTTGTACAATCCGTGCAGGTGACCGTATTGACTTCCCTGGTTGGAACAAGCTATACGGCAAGGGCTATCCTGATATGACAGAGTTCGGAGCATGCCGGAAGTCTGGAGAGGATGCCTATGACATGGCTGGCATCGAGTACAAGAAGGCCGCGAAGGAGATTGATGTTGCTGAGATTCACGATGCGTTCAGCAGCTCTGAGACCCAGATCTACAAGGCGCTTCACTGGTGCGACAAGGAGAACATCAAGGAGTTCGTCCGTGAGAAGCAGACATTCCTCGATGGTGAGGTCCCCACAAACGTCGGCGGCGGGCTCATGGGTTATGGACATCCAGTCGGTGCCACCGGAATCATGAGTGCTCTAGAGTGTTCATATCATCTCAATGATACCGCACCAAAGAAACACTTGAGCTCCAAGACCTACGTGAAGGATGCAAACACGGGTCTTGTTAATAGTCATGCGGGTACTGGGACCAGTATCTCGAACTTCATCTTGAGGAGGCCATAAAGATGACCAATGACAAGAGACTACACAAGATTCCCGGTCACACCGATGTTGAGTGGGATGACAAGCACTCGGATGAGTTCCGTGGCAATGTCGAAGAGACCGGTATCGGTTTCATGGGTTACGACTGGGACTCGAAAGAGGAGCAGTTCAAGGTCTACCTCCACTACGACCAGTTGTACTACTGGAAGTACGCAGAGGTTTCCAAGCTCGGCAAGGGCTTCGTAGATGGCGAGTTCTGGGGTACAAAGTGTCCCAAGTGCGGTGACAAGTTCTTCCCACCCAGGGTGAACTGCTGGAACCTTGACGACAATCTTGAGAAGACCGAATGGATTCAACTCAAGGAGGAAGGAATTGTCCATACCTTCACGGTTGCTGGGTGGAGCGGAAAGTCTTCACTGAAACGACTCCCCTTCATTCTTGCCTACGTCATCGTTGACGGTTGCAAGACTGCCATCGCGAATGAGCTTCGAGGAATCGAGCCCTGGGAGGCTGACTTCGGAATGCCTGTCAAGGTCGTCTGGAAACCGAAGAAAGAGCGACAGGGCACAGTCACCGACTGGCACTTCGAGCCGGCAGACGGTTGGAAACCCGGACCGATGAACGAGGAGAAGGAGCGAATCAAGGAGCTTTGTCAACCAGTCATCGAATGGGTCAAGACCATGAAGTGATGCTACAAATAGATGAGCAGGAGTCGCTGACTCCTAGCTCACTCTTCTTCTTTTTACGCCAATGTTTCTCGAATATCAAGATTGCTAACTTTTTCTGAAGTAGACTACAGCCAAGAGGATTATGACAACAAGCTCTATTGTGCTAACGGCTAGCAGGACTGGTGTTAAATTGGATCCGGTCGAATTTGTAGTAGTCTCAGTAGTAGTCGTATCAGGTGGATGCGGAACGATGTAATCATATATTGCCAAGTTATCAATTGCCTGACCAGTTTGACCAAGGAATTGAAAGTAGCCCGCCGGGATATAGTGTACACCTGGTTGCGCGGACAAACGTAGTGTTCCATTGAGATATATGTCGAAGTGTCCAGTGGCATCTCTTGTGATGTCAAAATGTGTCCATCTATCTGACCAAGTACTCCCTGCAGGTCCAATTTCATATCTATCCATAACCACGTGTACTCCATTATTAATATACCAAAACTCGATCAGTGGTTTATTATAGCTGGTGCTGGGCCAAGAACCGTACGTCAGGATGACGAAAAGATAGCTGTAGTTCAAATGCTTCTCTGAAATTCCATTTTCACTCTCTAGTGGATAATAGTAATCTGAAAGCAGGTGAATAACACACTCATGACCAGGGGTATCCACTACATACAGGTCGAAGCTCCATGTGCCATAATTAACTGAGTGATTTAAGTAAGCGACACTATACAGCTGACGCAACCAATCGCCTCCTGGTCCTGTAACCCTCAATGTTTTATCAGCAGCAGAGTAATTCGCAGAATTGGCTGGATAATACATGTCCTCAGTCCTGTTGAATACTGTTCCATAGGTTTCCCAACCATCATAGTTCATGTCATTGAAATTATCAGCGGTGAGCTCTGTTGCCCTCACCGCGGGTTGTATAGAAATCATTAACAGAAGAACTATGATAACAAGAGGGATACCCAATCCTTTTTCATGTATCTTCAATTTCAGTATCTCCCTTTCTTGACTACACGCGAATTTGTAACCAATGCTGTAATATCGGTAGCTTAAGAATTTAATCCAAGTACTAGACCCGAATAATCTAACTCCTGTTGTAGTTTTTCTCGAAAAGTATTGTATCAAAAACGGGTACTAGTTTGAATGAGGTTCCCTGATGCCTAAGACCAAATCAAAAGCAGTATGCTTTAGACACGAACATCCAAATGACGGGAGGAAGACAAGATGCACCTTTGAGGGAAAATGATTGGGTATTCGCACGAAAATGGATAGAATCAGAACCCTCGCATGGTTCATGGGGCGCAGAGGCGACAAGTCCAACTCCGCCACCAGTAGACATGACCGTTCTCGTTATTCTTGGAATTGGAGGTGGGGGAATTGCAATCTTTGTGATTATCATAATCTTTCTCAAGAGGTGTCCAGCTGGAAACGGAACTCCTGACGCAGGGTGTAGTTGGTAGACATCTCGAATGGGTCAAGACCATGAAATAGTTCTAATACTGATGAGCTTGAGAATTCCAGTTCTCTCTTCTTCTCTTTCTAGAAATTATGTTCCAAATACTGCAATGATTAAAAGAATGTCTGCGATTGCGTGGGCCAGAACTGCACCCCAGATACTGTCAGATTTCTGCATAACATATCCCCATGATATGCCCAATAGAAACGTGACTAGTAAAAAGATCGTAAATGATGCAGGATCCGTATAATCAATGACTGCCTGATGGAACAGTGCAAAAATCACCGAAGTCAGAAGCAGTGAACTGTTTTTTCCAAACATCGCATTATACTTTTTCAGAAATATACCCCTAATCATCAGTTCTTCCATGAATGCATTGCTAAAACCAAACACACACATCCAAGGTAGCCATCTGGAAATAACATCTAGACCAACAGAGAGACCTAATCCGCCAAGTGCAAAAAATGGTATCAATGCAACAGGCGAAACGATTAGACCTATTTTGAATGTCTTCTCGAGATCTCCTCCACGTAGGAAGATTGGGGTGAAATCTCTCTCAACTAACCATGTGCCAATGAGAATTGTGACAACTATAGGGATGACTTCTGCCACCTTTGCGATTGCGACACCTTCGACAGTGTTTAGTGAAAGTCCCGGGATTAGTGTGTACCACCTTCCGAAGAACCATGCAAGAACTAGTCCTATGGATGATATTAACAAAGCATATGATACGTTCCAGTATTTGTTCCAACTCCCCTCTGTCTTGTAAAGCGCGACGGTAGATAGAAACAGAATACCAGCTACGATTATCCTCACGATTAGCCTCAATTCAGAGGGAACGAAATTGTTGTATCCTCCAATATTGAATGTGAGAAAACTTGCGCCTGTGAAGAGTATGAATAAGAATCCGTTCTTAATGGATTTATTATTCGGTACTATGCTTGCCTCTGAAGTTGGTTCACTATTTTCCCTGCTCAAGATATTTCCACCTCGAAGGCAAAGATGGAATCATACTCATCACTTAAACTTGAGTAACTTAGCATGAATAGATTAAGACCAGGAATTCATTCTGCTTTCCACTGTCTGCTAGATAAAAACACATCAACAACCACAAACGTTTGCTTTTACCGCAAACGTTTTTAACAAACGCAAACATTCATCGACGCATGTCGCGAATTAGTTGGGGAACTCTAGGATCAAGAACGAAAATTGCTATCGCTCTTGTATTGATTATAACAATCAGCAGTATTGGGGTGGCTGTTTATTTTGCACCTGCAGCCCCTAATACTTTTGATATCCAGTGTTTGACTATCGGGGACGATGGAATGGGCCCCAATAGTATTAGGGTTGTTGGACTCTTTGATCCTTTTGATGAGGAGCTCACGCTTCAAACACTGAAATGTGAACCATCTGTCACAGGACTCAATCCACTTGATACCACAACGAATGAATCAGCGTATACCACTCCCTTTCATGGAATCTTGTCAATGGATGTCTATGGTGATTTCGTAGCTGGGACACAGTATCAGTTCACCTTTCATTTCCTTTATGATGAAAACAAGGTGAGAACAGTGTATTTCGCACCTGTATTCACTCCTGGTGTTTTGATTAACCACGAAAATACTCCCGAGTCTTTTGGTGACCAACGTGCTTTCTGGACATACCTGTCGCGACCAGAGTCCATGGAGTTGACTCCAGTGAATGCTACTCTTCTCGCTGTTGGTGATTACTGCTATGTCTACATGGCAAACGAAACGATTGATCTTCTAGGAGAAGGTGCGGCAATATCGAAGTGCAGTCAGTTGGGGCAGACCTTCGATGATGTGGTCTACCCTAAAGCAGTCGAGCTTGCTGGAAGTCCGGATGGCTATCTCGGAGATTTGGATGGGGATCCCAGGGTGACACTATTCCTCGTACCATTGGTCCGGTATATGGGAACTGCGTATTTGGGATTTCATGTTCCGTGGGATGAATGTCCTTTTCCATATTCTAATAGAAGAGAAATGATTTTCATCGAATCTGAAAGGGACCTGAACGAAACTGTGCTCATTACTATCCATGAGTTCAATCACTTGATTTGGGACAACTATGAGATAGATGAAGCGGACTTTCTGATGGAGGGGTTAGCAAATCTTGCAATAGATTACACAGGATACTGGTACTACATTACAGATGCGGTTACGACCACTTACACATATCATCCAGAGATCTCTCTTCTCCATTTCAACAGGTTCTACGGTCGTCTTTGGGATGCAAGTTACGGTCAGGCGTATCTCTTTGTGACCTATCTTGCTGAACGGTTTGGGGTGAGTATGGTGAGGGACCTTGTAGGCATACGGGAGGATGGTCCAGCAGCCGTCGAGGTCGCACTTGCCAACGCAGGATATGATCTCACATTCAATGATGTCTATCTTGATTTCATAACCGCCTGTGTCTTGGATGACACCGAGACTGAAAATGGTGTCTATGGATTCGAGTCATTGAACTATACAGTTCAGAGTTACACCAATCTACTGAATATCTACCCAATCCACCAGGAAAATGTCCGGCATTATCATTATGGTTTCAATGTGTTTAGATTGATCGCACCACCTGACAACTTTACAATTGCAATTGAAAATCCGTATCCATACACTATTGGAGTAGTTGTAGCCTTGAGAAATTCCACTGGGTGGCATGTGTCGCAAAATCAGTACCGTTCAGAACGTGGAACAATCTCTGAGTATATCCAAAGCAATGGGGCTGCAGAAGTATATGTGATAACGACTCTAATGTCAAATGAAACACCGACTGATTTTGAGGATGTGTTGGCGCTTTCCGAAATACCGTCCGAGCTTCTGGACATTACAATTACAGAGGGAAATACCGAAGGTCCGCCGATGCCTGATTTGATTATCGTTCCATTCTCAATATTGGCAATCGTAGCACTTAGTAGCATCTTCATAGTTGTTAGAAAGAAACAACGGGTGTGAATGTAATGGGCAAATGGAACCTGCGAAGCTATGTTGAAACGATCAAGCTTAGTGTTCAATTCACAAGAACATACTATCTCTCTATCTTCTTAGCAATACTTGGTGTCTTTGTTATTACCATAGTCTTGTTCCTATTCATAGTGTTCATAGGAAGTATACCGATTTCGATTTTCTATGGGCCTTTTGATGAAGTCTTCGATGTTTTCGACTTTATAGGCGACGCCCTGTCAGGGGTTAACGATGTTGAGGCTGTCGGTATAATTCTGTTTGCAGGCTCCGCCCTACTAGCACCGTTCTTAATTGCTATAGGTGCACTGTTTGGGATTGGACAAGAGGCTTTTGAGAGCGGAACTATCACTGCCGAGGAGGCATTGCTTTGGTATCGGCAGAAATTCTCTCGCTTGGCTTCAGGAGGAATAGTTCAGTTCCTGATTATAATTGTGCCCATCGGGATTGAGTATATTTTCGGAGCATGGTGGTTCAGAAACCAGATACCTGATATCACCACACTTACGTTTCTAATCTTCATAGCTGCTCTATGGTTTCTTTTCAGTTCGGGAATGCTATCCATGGTCTTTCCATCAATAGTTGATGGCATTCCGGTTTTTTCCTCCATCAAGCACTCAATAACACTGACTAGGAAAAACTCAGGCGCTGTATTTTCGATTTGGGGCACATTCTCGTCATTGGGTTTGCTAGTGCTTGGACCCTTTATTATCCAAGAGTTCACGGATGTCATACTCATGCCAGATCAAGTATATACTCTCTACATTCTTGCAGCTGGTCTTGTGATTGTTCTTTTACTACTACCAGTTTATGTGCTCGCAGTATCGAGAACCTATCTTATCATTTCAGACCCGAATATCAGAGAAGAACAGGAAGTCCAAGCGGAGGGATCACAGTAGAATGAATTCTTCGGAAGTGCCTCATAAGATGAAAGATCTAGAGATAATTTCAGATCCAAACACTATCAAAGTTCTCTTTGACAAGATTCGCGCCCTCATTGTTTTCAAATACCTTGTCAATGAAGAGATGACAGTGAAGCAGCTAGCAGATGCCATAGGGAAGAATCCGGGAAATGTATTGCGCCACATAGAACGGCTAAAGAGTGTTGGTCTGGTCCAGCAGGTTCGGACTGAAAAGACAACAACTGGAATAGTCCAGCGTTTCTACCGGGCAACAGCGAGAGAATACCGTCTTGGAATTGCAGACATGATCAAGACAGACAGTGCGATGCGGACCTTTGCCAAGGATAGACTCCGCAACATGATATCGGGTCTTGAAGCTTATGGAGTCAGTGTTCCTGAGACAAGAATGGACGAAGCACTGACCTTGCTTCAAGAATTAATCGAACGGGATAATCAAATCAGCTCTGAACTCACAATTACTAATTCAGAGTTCTGGAACAGCTTGTCGACTCACCAACAAGAAGATGCATCGCGACTAATGAGAGACGTTATGGTTGCACGAGATCCAGCATATCTCAAACTGCAGGATAAATGGTGTTCTTTCATCATGTCATTTCTGGAAACCAGTAGGAATCTATGACGATAAACTGAGCATCTAATTCATCCAATTTCCGCATAGGTATCCAAACAAGCTTTTTCAATCTATTTTGGAGGATTTTAGAATCTAACTCCCGTATATATGGAAGCTGATTCAAATGAAGTCCAAATGCCTGTTCTTCGCATTCTTTGTCGTCATTTTGCTACTACCAGTAGCAATCCCAACAACAAGCTCTCAATCTAATGAAGATACAAGAGAGAGTAGCTACATAGATGTCTTTGAACCGCACTCCGCAGTTTCAGACATTTGGGGAAACGACCCTCTGATTACTAATGTTGTACGTAATGGAGGGTTTGAAGATACTGATGCAAATGGTGGACCTGATGACTGGATTGAAGTTGGTTGTGGAACGGTTGTGCAAAATGGATCTTACCAAGATATATCACATTCAGGTCTAAAAGCAGGTCGTCTTTTTGCTGAGGGAAGTTCTCAGTTCTATGGTAGTGCACAATACGCCGATTATCACTCGGTTGTTCCTAGACCTTATTTAGAACAGAACATGATAGTGGATTTCTTCTTCTACATTGATTCAATTCCCTTGACATCATCAGTGTTTGATGCATCAATTAAGTTCGAGGTAGTAATTTACAATAATATTCTTACCCGCACAGTAAACTACTTGGTGTCTCATAGAGATAGTTACAATCCTGGCAACGGAACATATCTGAAGAACATACTTCTGAATAGCTCAACCAATGCATGGGTAAACTTTAACAGAAACATAACTAGTGATTATGAAGCCCTCTTTGGATCGGTTGATTCTAACCTATATGTTCTCAGTACTGGCTTTACAGTGTGGTCTCCTGCTGGAGTGGACACCCCATCAGATTTCGTCTTCGATGATATATCAATGCAAAATTCCACAGGGTATGAGTTCATTACAAATGGCGATTTTGAGGTTGGACCAGCAAGTGGATTTGCAGACTATCACTCTAGCCCGAGTTATGCGTTATTGTCAAGCGATGCTACTGAAGGATCAACCTCCGTCAACATGAATTCCTACGCTCAGTTGGATTCTGATGAATCTGATGTGACTGTAAGAAAGAGTATTGGGTATCCCGAAGGTTACTTCGTGGCTGATGGGAGAACGGGAGTGATAGATTTTGATTGGAAATATGATGATGCACCATCAGCAGACATTGACCAACTTGCATACTTCTACCTTCATGCAATGAACACAACACAGCAGTATTACTTCTACTGGTATCTTGGACGATATCAAGATGATGTGACATTCACAAACACAAGTGATACTTTCTACATGTTGGCTGATGACTTCGGTAGCCGTGGCACATGGCGACATCAGAAGATCAACTTGACTAACATCTTTGATGAGTTGAACATAGTGAATGTGGCTATCGATAGTTTTGAGTTCTATATCAGTAGCGGACAAAGTGCAGGGTCCTATGTTTCACTCCTCTTGGATGCGTTTAGCTTCATGGACTATCCATCTCACGATCCCGGATTCGAGCAAGATTGGTACTGGAATGTTGGACAAGTCTGCACAGGTTGGGACCATACTGGAAATGCGTATCCCTGGCAGAATCGAACAGATGTTTCACACAGTGGCGATTGGGCTGGAGTGCTTGATGTGACAAGTTACGCAGTGTCTGGTTTCTATCGCGACACCTTTCTGCAGCTCGACAGCGATATTTACACATCGTTTTGGTATCGCATCAATTCAGTTGTTAACTCTGGCTCGTACCATTGCTACTCAAGAGTTGATTTCTTGTTTGACAATGATTATCACCTAGAGTACTATCTTGGAGGGGAAGCATTTCCAGCCACCATGAATACAAGTTCTATTGCTCGATACTATGCGTCCGATTACAGCACTACTGGAACCTGGTTGAACCTTGTACGTAATCCTTGGGAAGACATGTCTGCAGTGTTTGGAGAGGCAAATTGGAATATCACGAATATCCTCCTCTATGCCTATGCTGAAAATGTGGCGTCAATATCCATCATATTTGATGATATCAACTTCAAACGTGTGGACACAACAGGTCCCGAGTGGACAGTATTACCAACAAATCAGGAAATAACTGAAGCCGAAGTGTTCAGTTACCAGATTGGCGCTTCAGACGTATCAGGTATTGGTGGCTATGCAGTTAATGACACAGTAAACTTTGCCATCGACTCAACCGGTCTGATCACAAATGTGACGACTCTGCTCGCTGGGGATTATTACCTGAATGTCAGTGTCTGGGACACATTTGGGAATGAGGTGTTTCAGATCTTCAGAGTCACTGTTTCACCTGTATCAACAACTACATCAACATCCCCAACGACAACAACTTCACCTACCACCACATCTACATATGAGCCCGTTGATCGGACAATGCTTCTAATAGCTGGCGGCATAGTGGTTGCAATACTGTTCTTTGGCTGTCTTGTCAAAATGAGAAAGGGGTAGTCCTTTATTGCGCTTGCAGTTGGTGGCTAGACCGCCACCAACACTTCTGTTTTAATTGACACAACTGATGTGTGCGCTTTCAAACAATGTGCCTGTACTATCTGCCGACGTGCGGTTTTCCATCTAGTTTCTACTAATGATTAAGCCACTGGAATTTCTCCTCTACATAGGACTTTGCACCGGTCTCAATGCAGTCACCGTGGGCAATAATCAATCTGTCAAAGTCCCACGAGAGGAGTGTTTCTAGTGATTGTCGAGCCAAATCGCGGTCCCTGAAAGACATCCTGATGTCTCGACTTACACCTCCCTTGGGATATAACACTCCTCCGAGTCTGAAAATAAAATTGGATAGCGGCTTTCCTTTGATTTTCTTATTTGATGCGATGAGATCGCCTATGATAACTGTATGTGATTTTTTGTGATAGAATAGAACTTCTGATGAAAATCGGTTGCCCTTGAATTCAAGCTGTTCAAAGTCATCCGCCCAATCCGGTGGAGGTGTATCTGTCAAGATACCTGTAATTGGCAGTTCACCATGCTGCAATGTAAGACGGGTCCGTCGACAGACCCACAATTGTGCGTCTGGAAACTGCGTACGGGCGTTATCCAATCTCCAAACGTGCCGCATTGTTGCTGCAACAAGATATTTGACAGGTCCTATCTCTGCTATGCTTTCCATGGTGTCGGGTGATGCAGGTACCGGTGATTCTATCCACACCGATCCACTACTAAGCTTCACTATAGTCATTCGTGTTGTGAACCACGCGCGCATATCACGGACCAAAGGCCCTTCAACAATCCAGATATTCTCACCAAAAGAATGAAGACCGGACATACTGATTACCAAAAAATAAGACGAGCAATCTCTGTATATTTCTTGTCGTAGGTATTAGACTGGAGCAGCAATGCTGCTATACTGATTGATTCTGAATTCCGATTTTTCCTGCCATTATTACTAGT
This sequence comes from Candidatus Thorarchaeota archaeon, assembly GCA_011364905.1. Classification (GTDB taxonomy): domain Archaea; phylum Asgardarchaeota; class Thorarchaeia; order Thorarchaeales; family Thorarchaeaceae; genus SMTZ1-45. The sequence goes on along the minus strand of RDNZ01000010.1, from coordinate 15,661 downwards.
TACTCAACAGGAGAATAGAGTTTATTTGGTTGTGAAATGGTATTATCAGGGGGATTGACACGTTACCATTGCAAATTGAATGGCTTGACTATTTCTTCCAGTATATACCTGCAGTCATATTTGCCATTATTATTGTCGGTCTTTATTTTGCATTTAGTAAAGACCAAGTTAAGACCTCCGAAAAGAAGAAGAATAAGAAGTCAAAGTATCCTGATTTCGAAATGGACTTAGGACGACAAGAAGAAATTGAGTAAGTCTTAATGACAGCGTCTTTCCACTTACTCTAGATAAAATCTTGGCTATTTTATGGACTTTAAGTATTGACAAATACTCACTGATTAGTTAATCAACCTACCCCACTGATTCATGGTCACACTTCTAACAAAGCCCGCTGATTCAAGAAATTGATTCAATTGCTCTGACACATCAATCTCAACTGCGCAAACGAAATTCGGTTGATACGTCATCAGCCTCCTCAATCCCTCTGTGAGCAAGGCGCTCTCCAATCCCCAACCCTCGAAATCGGGGTGGACTCCGAGTGCTTCCATCTCTGCGATTCTTGTCAACGGATCTAAACGATACATACAGAACCCAACAAAACTACCATCATGATTAATCATTACTAGGTTGAGGTCTCTATGATAGAACTCTGCCTGTGTCATGAATTTCATTTTCTGGAGAGTCATGTATTGGCGGCAGTGGTCATAGACCGATCCAACCACCTTGATAAAGTCAGGATAATCTTCCTCGCCCTCAAGCCCTCTTAATGTGAATCCATCTGGTGGAGGATTTCTAGGGGTTGGTTTGTCATGGGGGCCCCGGTAGTTGTATTCGTGAAGACCATAATCTTCGTAACCCATGTCTGTCAAGATCGAGGCTCTCTCAGAATCGGGTCCAACTGTATACATATACATTCGAGCATTCGGCTCTGGTGAAATGCTGCTCTCGAGTTTCTCAATCTCTAGAAACAGCTCCCGCTCTAGGTCTTTGTAGTCAGGGTGAATCTCAATGTGGTAGTTTGCTGATGAGCCACGATGAGACACTGCAACGATATCAGCGCGGTCTTTGCCGGATTGTTTCCAGATCTTAATTGCTTCGTCGTCCTTGGGAGAGTAGTCGTTGCCACATGGTCCGTATTTCTGGTTCTCAATCTTCGTTGGAACTAGGTAATGTAGCGCCCCTGCAGAATTGTAGACTTCTAACAGGAACTCACGCACTCTATCTAGGTCTCTATCGAAATTGAATGGACATCTGACTATGCTCATATCATCGCCTCCAGAGTTGACTTCCGTTGAAGATGAATACCACTAGCGCAATGTTTCAGTTCTGAAAAGGATATGGTTCTTTACAGGTCTACTTAAGTACGGATTAGGTCTATGCCTCAAATCTCGCTGCGAACGGATATTTCCGCAATCTCCGCCTCTTTTCACCTTGGTCGTCGGAAGCTGAACTCATTAATCCCAGATGATGTAGTCATTTCATCCGCCTTACTATTCAACAAGGATTTCTTTGAGAAGTATAGTGGTCACTTCCTCCCAAGTCTTCTTCGCATCTGATACGTCTGCTCCAAAACTTACAGAGCTGAGGAGACCATCACGTAAAGCAACGATGCCTCTCCAGATAATACCTACATCCGCATTTTTCTTGATAATCCCTTTCTTCTTCAGGTCTTTTGCGTGCTCTATGAGCTCATCATAGCTTTTCTGATAGATTTCAGTTATTCTTTCTCTAAATGCATCATTTCTGGAAGCTTCAATGAAAAGATCAAGTCCAAAGGCGCGTGTTTGACTAACCCGTTCAATCTTCGTTTCGAAAAATTCCGCTGAAGCGATTCTCATAAGGTCATTGGAAAGTATGATTGACATCACCTCATCCTTCTGAGATTCCAAAATGAATTCTATGACCTCGAAAAAGAGCTGCTCCTTGCTCTTGAAATATTGATAAATCGCTCCCTTGCTGACACCCACCTTTTTTGCAATGTCATCCATCTTTGTTTGATGGTATCCCTTCTCGGTGAATGCATATGCACCAGCTTCGATTATGGTTCTCATCGCTTTCTCCTTGTACTCAGGCACTACCTTTGGCATCTCATTTCATTCTCCTTGGTCAATTGAGCGGAACATTGCGTAACTGACAAGGTTAAAATGACTTATTAGTATTTATTTTGACTCATGAGTATGGATTATTATCACTCATAGGATGTGCAAATTCATGGCTGATGCGATTTTCTACAGGGTTCTCTTTGTCGCTCTTTACGCGCTATTCTTTGTTGTCAGAGGTTACTATCGATTTGCTAAGCCAAAACGCGATGAGCCAGCTGCAGTCCAAGAACGAAAGGCATTTGGTAAAGCTGAGGTGGTTGTCAGCATTGCAGTTCTTGGCTACTTTGTCTCAATCATTCTATACCTTCTTAATCCGCCGTGGTTTGCATGGTCTCAGATCCCAGATTATCCTGCATTTGCACACTGGATTGGTTTCCTGCTAGGATTGGTAAGCGTACCATTTCTTTGGTGGATTCACAAAACACTGGATCGTCAATACTCACCTTGTCTACAGATCAAAGAAAGCCACTTACTAATCACAGACGGACCGTATGCTAGTGTTCGTCATCCAATGTACACAGTACTCAGCGCGTTTTCTTTTGGCGTGTCGCTATTGACTGCTAACCTGCTGGTCATAGGCTTTGCAGTGCTTCTTATCATCCCTTTTCCATTCATAGCGAGGAAGGAAGAGCAGATGCTGCTAGAAACATTTGGCGAAGAATACTCTGAGTATATGAAGAGAACTGGTCGCTTCTTCCCTCGATTAAGGAAATAATATCGGAGGCAAATGATCTAACAGAGCTCTGAGTTACCCAAACGTAGACATCATCCGTTGTTCTTTTGCCTATTTCTTCTCTTTGACACTCGATCATAGTAGAAGGATTGTTTGTATTAGGAAATACGCATTGAAAACCAGGATTAAAGTTGCAAACACAAGAGAAAGAGCAGTTGTGACGCGTCGGTTGACGAATGGTCCCATTATGTTCCTTTTACTTGTCAAATAGATGATTGGTATCAACGGAACCGGTATCAACAGACTCAGAATAATCTGACTATAAACAAGCAAGTCCAAGGCGTTGAATCCCAAATAAATAGCAATCATGGTTGGCACAACATTGATTCCACGCACAACTATTCTTCTCAACCAGGGGTGGATACGTCTTCCTAAGAGGCCCTCCATCAATGCCTGGCCAGCCAACACACCTGTCATCGAAGACGAAATTCCAGATGCGAGGAGGGTTATCCCGAATACTACACTTGCGAACATGCCAAAGAGTGGCGCAAGTGTGTAGTATGCCTCTTCGACTGTGCCAACTGAACTGCCACTAAAGGCTGCAGCAGCCATGATCAAGATTGCAGCGTTTACAAATCCAGCAATTGACAGGTTTAGAACATTATCGATCTTATGATACCTCAGAAGTCTATGTTTCTCTTCTTGGTCACCTTTGGTCAACTTGTTCTTTGTTAGCCACGAATGTACTGCCAAAGCATGAGGCATTACTGTTGCACCTATTATCCCAACGACTAGGGGCACAGCGTCCCGAGTTAGAATCGGCGTAACACTGTGGAAGGCAATAGACGCCAAGTTAGGTTGTGTAATGAATAATTCATAGACATAACCAACTCCTATGATTGAAACAAGAACCCCAATAAGCATCTCAACACGTCTAAAGCGTTTTCCAGCCAGAAGGAAAATGATCACAACATCAAAAGATGCGATAGCCGCAGCCAACAGTAAGTGAATTCCAAAAAGTAGGTGAAGCGCGAGAGCGACGCCAAGGAACTCTGCCAAATCTGTGGCTATGGCGAATAGTTCCGATGAAAGCCAGTATGCGACAACTTTCGAATTCGACTTCAGTTTCTCACGCACCAATTCAGGCATGCTTTGGCCTGTTGCAATTCCAATTTTGCCTGAGAGGTACTGCAGCAACATTGCCATTATACTGGCAAACCAGACAGCCCAGAGGAGCTCGTATCCGTAGACTGCTCCGGATGCAATTGCAGTCCCAAAGTTACCGGGATCGACATAGGCAACACTCACAACAAGCGCTGGACCAAAGAAACGGATGAATTGACTATTTTTCCATCTGCTGGAAAGCTTAGCTTCAGTCTCCTGCGGGACCATCCTCTCGACGACCAAGAAAGTGAGTGTCATCTCACCTATATAATCTAGTTCTATATGCAGACTAGATGGGTTTGGGCAAATTGAGACGGTGAGGTATCTTTTGCCTTCTTTGTGCCTCTTTATGATACGCAATCGCATCTATTTCCTCGCCATACATGAACATCTAAATGGGGGGGAGGTCTGTGTTTTTCTCAAACTTTCTTGCTGGTGTAAATTGTGATAGGGTATGAACAAGCGATACTGCAGATTTTGCAGTTCGACACTGGCAATACTGGATTCATGCTTCTGGCAACGAGTCTTGTAATGCTTATGACTCCTGGGCTTGCCTTTTTCTATGGTGGGTTGGTGGGTCGGAAAAATGTTCTAACAATAATGATTCAGAGCTTTGTTTCTCTGTCCGTGGTGACTATCATATGGTTCATCGCAGGTTACTCACTTTGTTTTAGTGGAGATACCTACGGAATCATAGGAAATTTGGACAAAGCGTTCTTGAACGGTGTCGCTCCAACGGCTGTCTTTACGGGGAATGGTCAGATCCCTGAATTTGTGTTTATCGCATACCAAATGATGTTTGCAATAATCACGCCTGCATTGATAACAGGAGCTTTTGCCAACAGAGTAGACTTCAAGGCATATCTCATCTTCCTGATAGCTTGGATGTTCTTTGTATACTTCCCATTTGTTCACATGATCTGGGGTGACGGACTACTTTATCAGCTTGGGGTTCGAGACTTTGCTGGCGGAATCGTTGTTCATTGCATAGCAGGTTTCGCCGCTTTGGCGTCAGTCTTCTTTGTTGGACCACGAACAATTAAGGATAGGGGCCCACACAGCATTCCACTAGTTGCTCTGGGAACAGGACTACTGTGGTTTGGCTGGTATGGTTTCAATGCAGGAAGCGAGCTAGCAGTGAACGCCGTGACTGGGCTTGCCTTCATCAACACGGACGTTGCCGCTTCTGTAGCAGGAGCTACATGGCTCGCACTTGCTTGGGTTCTTGAGAAGAAACCAAAGTTTGTTGGATTCTTGACCGGTGCAGTTGCAGGTCTTGCAACTATCACCCCTGCTGCAGGGTACGTTACCCCTGGTGCAGCGTTTATTATTGGTATCTTGGCAGGAATCATATGCTATGCTGCTATCTCGTTCAAGAACAAGCGACAATGGGATGACGCACTAGATGTCTGGGGTGTGCATGGCATAGGCGGTGGAACCGGTGTGATCCTTCTGGGGGTATTCGCAACTACATCGGTCAATGCAGCAGGCGCTCAAGGTCTTCTTGCTGGTGGTTTTGCCTTCTTTGGCATGCAGGTAGCGGCCGTTGTGTTGGCAATGGTATGGGCTTTCGCGTTCACCTATGTTATGCTCGTGCTAATCAATAAGGTGACTCCCGTCAGAGTGACAGACGTAGAAGAGAGTTCCCTTGACGAAGATCAGCTGGGCGAAGATGCATATCTCTAGGACAAGAGTGGAAACTAGTCTAGTCGTTTCTATTTGAGGCAATGGCTTACTTCGCCATTGTCTCTCGTGCATTTCTAATGGTTCTTTCTTCCTAATCCATATAGGATTCATCGAATGTCTATAAGAGAATTGGTCCGTTTTTATCGGATATCACGATATAACACTCATGAGTATTATACGCCAAATGTATATCTTAGAAAGATACGTACTTGCTGATATTATCTTACAATTCAGGAGTGGTTCAAAATTAAGACATGTCCAAAATGTGGAAAGGCGAACGATGTGATGCGGAAGTATTGCACTCGTTGTGGTGCATCATTAATAAAACCGGAAGAACCTGCGGTTGAGGAATCAGTTGAGGAACCAGAGGAAGAACCAATTACAGAAACAACTGGTTTTTCGGAAGCACGGCATGTACTTCCAAGTGAAGTTGCATCGGAGCAAGCCAAAATGGAACGTGAAGAACCTTTGGAACGGCCTCCCTCCAGTACGGGATACAGAGAAGAATCAACCACTGCGCCCCGTGATATGGAACACGACAGAGGCAAGGAAGTTGTCCGAGATATATTGGAGAAGGTCAAAGCTGCAGAAGCACGATCCAGAAGCGAAGACGTTTCAGCCCCATCGGAACCAGTAGTCGAACCTCCACCAGAGGAACAATTTGAAGAAGAAGAAGTGGAAGAAGTAGAAGAAGAGGAAGAGGTGGAGGAGGAATACGAGGAAGAAGAGGGCGTGGCCGAGGAAGAGGTCGAAGAGGTGTACGAGGAGGAAGAGGAGGAAGTTGAGGAGGAAAAACCGCTTCTCTCGCAACCTGAACCACCGCTTCCAAAAGAAATGCCAGTTGCACCACCTGCACCTGTCACAGCGCCCTCGGTTTCAATGGCCGCACCTGAACCCGCGAAGGATGAGAAAATACGATTGCTGGAGGCTGACATTAAGACTTACAATATTGAGCTCGGGCAACTCAAGACGGAGTTCGATAAGATACGCTCGCGTCTCGATGAAGAAGTTGAACGGTATCTTGTCGTTGCTGAAACTAAGCGAACTCGTGCGGAAAGTCTAGAACGTGAGCTGAAACTGGCTAAAAACGAGCACAACGATGCAAACAAAGAACACAAGAATGCGGAGAATCGGAGAAAGAAAGAGATCTCCAACGCAGAGAAGAGAATCCGTGATGTCGAAAAACGAATCAAGAAGGCTGAGAATGACAAAACAAAACGGATTCGAGATCTTGAGAAAGAACGCTTGAAGCGTGAACAAGAAGCGAGGGGTTAAATCCTCATCTGAGGAGTTGGTGGTTCTTCTATCGCCAACTCACTCAACTCATTTTCTGTAACCAACTTGATAGATTAAACACCGGTTTCAGGTTGGACGACATATGTCTGCTTGTGGTTCGATCTCCATATTCAACTGACTATCTGTTCTCCATGAGTCCATCTTGTCTGCTCATCTTAATTCTTAAAATGGGTGGAGTGGAAAATCATCTGTTCATAAAAGGAATGCTTTTTAGCGATGATATCGTTAGAAAGAATTGGGTTTGAGTGCATGTCGCGTGGAAAGTTCGGTACATTATTCATTGTTTTCGTGATTCTTCTTTCACTCTTATCGATGACCTCATCCAATCGGGAATCGTTAGCTGTCGACAAGCCGCTAGAGGTCGAAGTCCTATCTGAGGAGGTCAACATTATCAGTAATGCTGGTTTTGAATCAGGTGGATTCAGTCCATGGGTAAATCAGGGTGGAACAACGTACAATGAGATTCAAAGCAGTAGAGTTTACTCGGGAACCTATGCGCTCTATATGGACAGCCATGTGAGTGGCACACCATATGAACCTGTGTACCAGGAGATCGATACTGAAATATCCATCTTTGAAGCACAAACCTTCAGTTTTGCAGTCTACCCATCAAAAGTTGGAATCACTGCTGGTCAAGCAGGGGTTGATCAGGTCTGTGTTGGAGTGTATAATCCTGCATCAGACACCCACAAGAATGTCGTCTATGAATGGTCTGGCTACACATATCCAGGTGGTGACAAGGGCGTCAATATTACACAAGTGCTCTATCTTCTCTTTGATCTGATACCTAATGTTTGGAACTTTGTAGAAAGGAATCTGTATAATGATTACTGTGCATTCTATGGTGCTCCTGAAAATTATAATGAACTTGTGGTGAATCGTATCACTTTACTGTCTCACAATTCTAATGGTGACCCCGGCGATTTCTGGATTGATGATTTATCATTCAGTTATCTTTCTGAACCTACAACAACAACTTCAGATCCGACAACGAGCACACAGACGGGTACCAATACTCCCCCAACTACACCGCAGGAACCTGGGTCTCTTGTGACCATCCTAATAGCTGCCGGAAGCGGCGCTGTGATCATAATTGTGGTAATTGTCATCCTTTTGTCGAGAGAGGGAGGTTCTGCAGCAGCTCCAGTATCGGAATACAATTGGTGAGGATTGAGAGTATGCAAAAGAAACAGATTACTTCGGTTTTAGCCTTAGTGATTATCGTGAGCTCTTTAATGCTCATGTTAGGAACCAACATGGCATCAACTAGTAGTTTAGGTGCATTTGATGCGCCGCTTGGTCAGAATTCTGTACACTCTGAGGCATTAAACATTATTGAAAATCCAGGATTTGAAACTGGATCATTCTCACCCTGGGTCAATGAAGAAGGCACGACCTACAATCAGATTGTGGACTCAGGCGTTTATGATGGTCATTATTCGCTATTCCTCGTCTCGCACATCAGCTCAGCTCCGTACGAACCTGTCACACAGAAACTTGCAATGAATGCTACGCTTACTGAGAACCTTACAGTTTCAGCGGCAATCTATCCTGAAAAGACTGGAACCACCTGTGGCCAAGCTGGAGTTTCACAGTTTGCCATTTACTTCCACAATAAAGAAACGGGACAGTATAGCCATATCGCTTACGAGTGGTCTGGATATACGTTCCCCGGTAATGATCTCAATTCAAACACGACCTACCTACGACTCCTATTGTTTGACTGGATTCCGTCTACGTGGAATGTGTTGAATCGTTCAGTATACCACGACTATGTTTCCTTCTTTGGCGTACCAACTGACATGTCACAGATTGAATTCTATAGGGTCCATATACTGTGCCATTCATCAAATGGTGATCCAGGTGACTTTCTTATTGACAACGTGTATCTTGGAAATGGTTCTGCACCTATAATCGAGCCTGAACCAGAGCCCATCCCTTCAGGTTCCAACTACGTTAGTAACCCGGGATTTGAATCTGGATCATTCTCACCTTGGATTAATCAAGGAGGCACGGTTTACAATCAGATCGTAGACTCAATCGTCTATGATGGAAGCTATTCGCTGTATCTTGACTCACATTACAGCTCAGCACCATATGAAAAAGTCACACAGACGCTTGCTGTGAATGCTTCGCTGAGTGAGAATCTTACATTATCGGCGGCAATCTATCCTGAAAAAACTGGAAATACTTGTGGCCAAGCAGGGAATTCGGAGGTTGATCTCTGGTTCCACAATAAAGAAACGGGTCAGACTAGCTTTATTGCATATGAGTGGTCTGGATATACGTTCCCTGGAAATGACCTCAATTCAAACACAAGCTATCTGAGATTACTGCTATTTGATTGGACTCCATTTGAGTGGAATATGCTGAATCGATCAGTATACAATGACTATGTTTCTTTCTTTGGCATTCCAACTGACATGTCACAGATTGAATTCTTTAAGGTCCTCATGCTGTGCCACTCATCTAATGGTGATCCTGGCGATTTCTATACTGATAACGTGTATCTTGGAAATGGTTCTGCACCTATAATCGAGCCTGAACCAACAACCTCGACCACATCACCGGATACCACAAGTATTCCAACATCAGTGACTTGGTTTACAAACATCACAGGACCGAATGGGGATTGGATAATGATGGTGTTTGTGGGCGGAGGAGGAATGGGTGTCATTATCATTGTTATCATTATTATATTGACACGTAAGAGTGGATCATCGGGAGACGTGTCTCCGCCATATAGTTGGTGAAAGGTTGTAAGAGGGTGGATTTCCAGAAAGCAATGGTGGTAGTGCTGGCATCAATCCTACTCAAGAGTTCAATTGGTTCAGATTTTGAAAGCGGAGCTTACTGAGCTGTAGAGGTGGGAGATGTATTTGAGTTCAGAGCACAATACTTGCTATGCAACCGCTCATTGGACTACCAAGAGAGAATCGCTACTAGGATTCTAGTACTCCTATGGTTCTCTCCTATCTTCCACCATCATTTCTTCTCTGACAATTCTTTTATTCCGCGAAAACCTCGAATTTGGAAGGTGCTGTTCTTATGTCAGATGGTTCCCAAAAACCAAAACCTGTTCTAATAACTGGGGGCACTGGATTCATCGGGTCACATCTAGCCCGAAAGCTTGTCAAACAAGGAGTTGAGGTTGTCCTCTTCGACCTTTACCCGAATGAAATGAGTATCAAAGACATAGAAGACAGAGTCGAGATCGTGAAAGGTGATGTGGCTGACTATCAAGGTCTCTTGGACATCATTAAAAAACACGATATTGGTTCAGTCATTCATACTGCAGCGATGCTCTCTGTCGCCGCTGCTGATGAGCTTCGATCGGCATACAATGTCAACATAGAAGGGACATTCAATATTCTCGAGGCATGTAGAATCAGTGGTGTCGATAAGGTTGTGTTCGTAAGTAGCCTGTCCGCGTTTGGCCCCAACACTCCTTTTCCATTCCATGCCAAGAGCTACAGGGAACCTGCTAGCTTCTATGGAGCGAGTAAGGTCTGTGGTGAGGTTCTGGGCACATTCTACAGTCTCACTCATGGTCTAGATTTCCGGTGTGTCCGACTAGCCGTTGTTATTGGACCTGGACGGAGAGGGCAGGGTGCGACGGTTTCTTTTTCGAAGTTTGTCGAGGAATTGGTCCTTGACAAACACGGAGTCATCTTGGTTCCCGACTATACCGTTTTGCCAATCATCCATGTTGACGATGTAACCAACCTGCTTCTCGCCCTCTGGAAAGCGGATAAGGTGACTGAACGGATTATCATGTCTGGGGGTGTTCCTGTAGCGATTCAGGATTTTGTGTCTGAAATTAGGAAGATCCTCCCTGAGGCTGATGCGGAGTACAAAGAAGACCCTGTTGTGGAGGAAGTCGCGGGAACATGGACTCTTCTTACTACTATGTTGGTGAATCAGGGTCAAGAAACAGTCTATCGAGTAATCGATGAGATTGGTTGGAAACTAGAACTCGACACCGTAGAAAAACTGGCTAGAAAATTCGTTGAAGAAGTAAAAGAAAACTTGGACATATACTCTTCATACTAGAGGTGGTAAATTGAAGATCCAGAAGACTCATGTTATTGGTGCCGGTGCCATGGGGCACGGTATTGCTCAGGTGTTTGCACAATCAGGTTGTGATGTCATCCTCAGTGATGTTAATCGGGAGATACTTGAGGATGCTAAGTCTCATGTTGAAACAAACCTCAACTTCTTAGTCCAATATGGACTGGTTGATCGGTCCTCAATTCCAACAATTTTAGAGCGTATCCAGACAGTAGTGGGAGGTGAGGACATATCCTCAGATGTTGACTTCTTTATTGAGGCTGTACCAGAAGATGTCGATCTCAAACAGAAAGTCCTTGGTTCTATAGAAAGTGTATGCAGGAAGGATGCCATTCTGGCCACTACGACTTCTGTCATTCAAGTCAGCGATATAGGTGCAACTCTCGAGAGACCTAAGCAGTTTGTGGGAGTCCATTGGATGAATCCTCCATATGTCTTGCCTTTGGTTGAGATTATTCCAGGTCCTAAGACTTCTGATGCTGTAACCAGTTCTGTCAGGACTTTTTTGGAAGACAGATGCCAAAAGAAGACTGTGACTTGTGGCGACGCTCCAGGATTTCTCGTCAACCGGATGGCTGCAGCGGTTCTTGTCGAAGCAGCCAAGATGATAGAAGAAGGAGTCGCATCATTTGAAGACATTGACAGGGTTTGGAAAGAGCACATGGGATACATCTTTCTCCAGTTTGGTCCCTTTGGGAATATTGACCACATCGGGCTTGATGTCATAACGATGGCTGCCAACTATCTTGCCTTTGTTCTTGAGGATGATCGTTTCAGACCACCCAGTTGGTTGCAGGAGAAGGTGAACGCTGGAGACCTTGGTGTCAAGAGTGGTAGAGGTGTCTATGACTACGGTGGGCGATCTCCAGAGGAAATGCGAATCGAAAGGATACGTAAACTACTGGAGATTATTCAGCAACGCTCACACTAACTTATCCTTCAGGGGTGGCGGCTAGCACCTGACTGAGTAAGCTCTCATATTCTCTGGACACTCGAACATCGACGACTGCTGGTTTCCCAGAGTCAATAGCCCGCTTGAGTGCCGGTTTGATGTCCTCTGCTTTAGTCACCATCTCTCCATGAGCCCCAAGACTCTGAGCAAAGAGATCTAGTCTGACATGTTCGTTGATGATGGTCGCACGTCGCGCAAGTTCCTCAGATTCTGTCTTGATCTTCCTCGTGTGATAAACGAGGCCCCATGCCATGTCATTGCAGACCACCGTGATTACAGGAATCTCCAGTCTGACCGCTGTTTCTAATTCAACGCCATTGAAGAAGAAACTACCATCTCCAGAGATTAGAAACACGTCTCTTTCTGGATACGCAACCTTTACCGCCAGTCCTATCGGAAGTCCTGCTCCTAAATGGCCAAGTGGACCCTGAGCGCCTATAATCTGACCTGGCATCTCAGCTCTTAGATAGATAAGTGACCATGCTGTGGTGTCTCCACCATCTATTACAAACATGCTATTTGGTTTTGCAAATTCTCGAATCTCTCGCATTAACCGATGGGGCTTAATGGGCACCTCGTCTGACTCAGCCTCCTCGTCAAAACCTTCAGAGATCATCTCATACCCAGCTCTTACTTGTTCCGCAAAGGACGTATCTTTTCTGCTCAAATTCGATGTTTTAGCGTAATCTAGCATGGAGGTTAGGACTTCCTTTGCATCCCCGTGAATTCCAACATTTACTGGTCTGTTCTTACCAATTACTGATGGGTCTATATCGATGTGGACGACCTTGACATCCTCAGCATATGTGTTTGGATCTGTTCCAAACCCCAAGAAGTTGTCGAATCGAGCTCCAACTGTGACCATGACATCTGCCTGTCGAAGAAAGATAGATGACATGACGGCATTGCCTATTGAGAGATTATGACTCTGTGGAATGCATCCTAGTCCATGGAATTCAGAAGCGACCGGACTCTTCATTAGTTCGGCCAGTTCAACGAGCTCCTTCGATGCACCAGACCAATAGACTCCACTCCCTGCAAGAATGACTGGTCTCTCAGCACTCGCGAGGAGCTCAACCGCTCTTTGGATTGCTGAATGACTACCAGTCGGACCACTGGAAGGGCGAAAACTTGTCGGGGTTAGTTTTGCTGACGAACACTCACAAGTTTGCACATCCTTGGGGATTTCAAGGAGTACAGGTCCCTTCTTGCCTGACATTGCGTAAGAGAATGCCATCCGCATGTATCTAGTGACCTGATTTGCTGATCTACAGCGAGCCGCCCATTTCGTGTATGGTTCCACCATTTTCACAGCATCAATGTCCTCGAAGGCGTCCATCTCACACATGTTGATTGGAGCAGCCGAGGTGATTGCCACAACTGGGCTGCCCGCATGATAGGCCTGGACCAAGGATGGAAGGAGATTGACTAACCCCGGCCCCATTGCAACAAGACAAACGCCTGGTGTACGAGTCGCTCTTCCCCATCCATCAGCTGCATTTCCTGCAGCTTGTTCATGTCTGACATCGATTACTCTGACGCCATTGTCTATCAATTCATCGAGAATGGACAATATTGATCCGTCGGCCAAAGTAAAGACTGTGCTGACATTCTCTGCAACTATCGCTCTTGCCGCTGCTTGAGCTCCAGTCAGCTCAGCCACTATAAAGAGACCTCCTCCTCGACATGACTGAGGTCCCTTCCCGCAGTTTCCGGTAGTGTGAACGGAAGAACCACCATTAGTACAAATCCGATTATTGCCAGCATCATACCATATGATAGCCCTACCATGGTTGCTAGAATCCCCACAATCCATCCTCCGAATGATAGACCTCTTGCTAGACTGAAGATAACTGATGTCGCAGCTGCTCTTGACTCGGTCGGGAACATCTCTGATGCCCAAACGCCAAAGAGAGCATGACTGCCAAACCCAGCAGGTATAATGAACAATGCAGCTACGGCTAGGGTCCTCGTTGGCACAAGTATTGCAAACACGCCGAGAAATATCGTAGCAATCAGACCAACAATCGCTGATAGTACAAAGCTTATCCTTCTCCCGATATAGTCGCTCAATAGTCCAAATGCGGGGAGGATGAGCATAGCAACAAGTGAGATCAACAGAATTATCGTGTCTGCCTGTGTAGAACTATAGGAGAGCTCAACTTCCAGGAATGTCGGTCCCCAGTCCACAATGGCATGATATGCAAACTCGGCAGCCCAGAAGAGCACTGTAGCTAAGACGAGTAGTTTCCCAAAACCTGCCCTGAAGACTTGCTTAATTCCAGTTCTTAGTGGAACCCCCATCTCACGTTCTTCCTGATTCAGTCTTTGCCATAGTCCGGATTCAGGCATTGCATAGTATAGAAGCAAGATGAGTGGTATTACCAACAGTGTCACAAGGAAAGTTGGACGCCAACCGTATACCGGAGTGATTGTGATTGAGGCGACCGCTGAGAGTATGTATCCTACCAGAAACATCGAGTGCATGAGACCGCCAAAGAAACCTCTTCTCTTTGGCGCGAAAACCTCACCAAGTAGGGCATAGGCGATTCCCCATGAAACACCCATACCGGAAAGTATCCGCAAGATTGCTAGTATTTCAAAAGTTGGTGCGAATGTCGTTAGAGCCGTTAGTATGGCATCCCAGAGGACGGAGAATAGAAGGAAATTCTTTCTTCCATACTTATCCGCTAGGTTTCCAAATAAGATCGCGCCTGGTACAGTTGCTACATATTGAGCTGAAAACACAAAGCCAATATCGGCGGTAGTCTTGCCAAACTCTGCCATGATGTCTGTCGCGACGAAATTGATGAGCGTAAGGCCAACGGCATCAAATGCCCATCCAAGAGCGCATGCTATGAATACTAGTATCTTAGCACTTCTGGTATAGGTTTCGGTGGTCATTAGTCACACTTCCCACTCTTCGCCATCTCAAACCCGATGGCGGAGTTGAAACCTCAATATTCGTTATCCAACTAAAAGACCTTTTGGATTCTCACAATGGATTGTTTCTATTCATGCATCGGATAGTGGATTATGCTCTTACGAAGCCACAAAGTTCTGAAGTCCAGAGAAGCTAATGCGTTTTGCTGAAACTCAATTAGTAATATGTAAGTATTAACACATATTGCGTAAGTTTAATATTGTACCTAATACTGTCATATATCTTGTCTATTCCAACAATGTGGAGGACAAAGGGGAAATACATCGTAAAAGCGACTCAGTTCATACAAAACCGTTAGACCAAGAGTCGGAATGGATATCTAAGAGGAGGAGAGTAATTGAAGAGAAAAAAAGTACTGGTTATGTTCATTGGCATGTGCATGATCTTCACCTTGGGAATGCCTGTTTTCATACCGAGCGCTGATGCGACTCCGGTGACAATCTATGCTCCTGATCCAACGGGTGATCCAGAAACTGATAGTACAAACATCCAGAATGCTCTGGACAGCATGAATCCTGGCGACACTCTATATCTTGCTGAGGGGCGATATAAGATATGCCGACCACTCATGACTTATGGTTTCCATGGAACTATTACTGGGGCAGGGATGGATAAGACGTTCATAGAAGCTGTACCGGGGCCACTTGGTTATTTTGAAACCGCTCATATGTCCGTATATGATGGCTGGTGGGGAGATGGATCTGAGGATCATTACACCGCCTTCTTTCACTTCGGAAGCCCAGAAACAAGCATAGCAGTGTCTGATTTCACAC
>RDNZ01000095.1 GCA_011364905.1 Candidatus Thorarchaeota archaeon | reverse complement strand
TCCAGACAACTGTGCCATTTTGTTTTCCCCTTATGGTTTACTCTACGCCATTCGTTTTCCTAGGATGGAATAGCGTATTGTTCATTATGTAAAACTGTACATGCACTTCGGCATATACTTCTGATAAAACTGTGCATGTACTTCGTTTTTAAAGCTTACCAAAAGGTCACTCTGGAGAAACAAAACACTAATCTGAAATCTCCGAAATATAATTCGTTGTAAGAAGATGAGGGATTTCCAATTAATCGTAGTTGGTTTAATAGCTGTCGTAGTTGTGATTGGACTCAGCGCTTCACTAATATCACTCCCCCCAGAGGCCTCGGAGTATCTACCTTCATTCTCTGACAACTTTTACGTGAGTGATGTTCAAACTGATAATGGCAACGTTTCCTATTCTATAGTCTTCAAAGGCGTAAATTTCACCTTTCTTTATTGGTATTGGCCGCTATTCGATATTATAGATAATGAAACTGTTTATGTTGCAGAGCAGACAGTATCTGTCTTTGTGCAGGTGACTTTCGTAGACAATGCATCACAGGTCCTTCAACTTGATATTGATAGCCCGGGGGGCTGTTTGATTGGTGTCGACTCAACATTGCGTGGCGTCACAACAGATCACGCGCATCCGTGTGCGGGCATGGCAACAGCTGAAACATGGGTTCTTCACAGTAACTGGGTCTACATCGTGTCTGCGTGAAGTTGTCTTATGCACTCTTTAAACCATCAAATCGCTTATCAATCTTAGAGCTTTCATATTCTTGAGGGTCTGTGATGACTACTGACGAGTATTCGACTGAGATGGAACTCTATGGGGTGAGTCCAGGTGTCATAGCCATCATCATGTTCATGATCAGTATTTTTGTGCCGTATGGATATTTGCCACAAGGCCTTGAGATGCTTGGTGGTTTCTGGGGTGGTTCGGTCACTTACTCGCTGTTTTGGGTCTATCAGAGTAGACCTTACGCTTCGTTTGGACTTAGGATTTTCCCCCTTGACCTTATTTTCACGTTTCCTCTCTGCGTCTTGAATCTTCTATATGCCCGGCGGATTGTGAAGTATTATCAAAGCAAGAGTACAAGATACAGCACCGTAACAATTGGATTACTCAGTTTGATACTCCCCACAGCAATAATCTTCTATGTGGGTAGCCTTTTTGGTCTTTACCTCATACTCTATCCTATCCCAATCCAGTTCATTCTAGGACTACTCATTCTTTGGAGGATTAAAGGGCCCGAGGTCATCTCTCCATGGTCTGGTATGCGGTTGGACCTCTCATGGTGGAAGTGGCCACACCGTAAGCGAGGTGATGATTGGGATTCTATCGAAAGAGAGAAAGAAATGTTTCGTCGTGAGAAGTCTATGGAGGATGAATGACTTGTAT
The DNA here is from genome assembly GCA_011364905.1 of Candidatus Thorarchaeota archaeon. Classification (GTDB taxonomy): domain Archaea; phylum Asgardarchaeota; class Thorarchaeia; order Thorarchaeales; family Thorarchaeaceae; genus SMTZ1-45. The sequence continues at coordinate 2,492 of RDNZ01000095.1, read as the reverse complement.
GAGATTGAGTGGCCAACTCCTACTTAATTCATTGGGGGCTTTATTTTCATACTGATGCTCCACGGTCCTAGAAACTTTTCATCTCCAATAGAGTGACACCACTCAGAATCAAGAAGCATTGGCAGCTTTAGCAAAGAACATAAGAATCACTCACTGCTCGAAGTGTATTATCGGTGGAGGACACGACTGTGGACAAGACAAGAAGAGAAAAGGACTCGATTGGGGAACTTGATATTCCAGCAAATGTCTACTGGGGAATAAACACTCAGAGAGCACTTATGAACTTCCAAATCAGTGGAAGGACATTCCCGGTGGAGTTCATTCATGCACTTGCTCAGGTGAAGAAAGCATGTCTTGCTGCAAATAAGGAAGCGAAGCTGATACGACAGGACATCTTTGATGCCATCGAGAAAGCTATTGACGAGGTTCTCGATGGAAAACACTCAGACCAGTTCCCAATCGATATTTTCCAGACGGGCTCAGGTACCCAGACAAACATGAACATGAATGAGGTTCTGAGCAACAGAGCAAATGAGATACTGGGTCATCCAAGGGGCAGCAATTCCCCTGTACATCCAAACAATACCGTGAACATGTCACAATCAAGCAATGATGTAATCCCTACTGCAATGCATGTTTCAGTTCTTACCATGTTCAAGACACATTTGTTTCCAGCGTTGGCTTTTCTGAAGAACACGCTCGACAAGAAGATCGAGGAATTTTCAACAATTGTGAAAGTCGGACGAACTCACCTGCAAGATGCAGTGCCTATTTCATTGTCCACTGAATTCGAGGTTTATCGGTCACAGATTGAGACCTTCATATCAAAAGATTTGTCAATCGCGAGTGAGACCCTTACCATTCTGCCGATTGGTGGTACTGCCCTTGGTACGGGACTCAATGCTCCTGCTGACTTCGGAGAACATGCTGCAAAAGAACTCAGGAAAATGACTGGATATGATTTTAGTGTCAATCCTGTGAAAGCTGAGGGTATTTCTTCGCACAAAGCTATCGTGAGAGCTAGCGCTGCTCTCAGAAACATTGCACTTACATGTATGAAGTTGGCTAATGATGTTCGCTGGATGGGAAGCGGTCCACGTGCTGGACTTGGTGAACTAATTCTTCCAGCAAATGAACCTGGTTCATCAATCATGCCCGGAAAGATCAATCCGACTCAATCTGAAGCATTGATTCAGGTGTGTTTACAGGTCATCGGCAACGATACTACCATAGCTGCCGCAGAGGGTTTTGGAAGCATCCTAGACCTTAACGTAGCGAAACCAGTCATGATTGTGAACCTACTTGATTCCATTCAGTTTTTGTCTAACGGTATCGACTCCTTTACCAAGAATTGTCTTGCTGGGATAAAAGCCAATGAAGAACGGATAAAGAAAGAGTTGGATCGAAGTCTGATGGTGGTGACACGATTATCACCCTTCATAGGCTATGACAAAGCAGCTGAGATTGCTAAAACAGCTCACTCAACTGGAAAGACAATCCGTGAGGTAGTCCTTGAATCAGGGCTAAAGATTGACGGAGATTTGGACGACATACTTGATCCGACGAAGATGGTATGAGTACTGTCGAGCCACACACGTTATAAGAACAGCCTATTTGTTATGCAGAGGTGAGAGACGATTTCATCATTCAAGCATGATGTCCTAGTTGTAGGCTCAGGTCTTTCAGGTCTACGGGTTGCTATTGAGCTTAGTGACAAGTTTGACGTCGCAGTTGTGACAAAGGTGTATCCGGTTCGGTCTCATTCTGTGGCTGCGCAGGGTGGAATCAATGCTTCACTTGGCAAAGATGACTCATGGGAAGCACATGCCTTTGATACAGTCAAGGGATCTGACTATCTTGCTGATCAAGATGTGGTGGAAATACTAACCAAGGGCGCCCCTGCAGCTGTCATTGAAAATGAACGGTGGGGGACCGCATTCTCTCGGACAGCCGATGGGAAAATTGCACAGCGACCATTTGGAGGTGCAGCATTCCCACGAACATGTTATGCAGCAGATCGAACTGGCCACAACTTGTTGCACACTACATTTGAGCAAGCCCTGAAAAGAGGCATCACGTTCTACAATGAATGGTTCGTTACATCACTTGTGAAATCTGATGCCCATATCTGCGGACTGACAGCTCTAGAAATCGCAACAGGAGAAGTCCATGGATTCACTGCAAAGGCCGTGGTCCTTGCTGCTGGTGGATTTGGCAGGGTCTATGGTCATTCAACAAACGCACTGATCAACACTGGTGATGGATGTGCACTTGCCTTGCGTGCTGGTGCTCCACTGAAAGACATGGAATTTGTTCAATTCCATCCCACCTGTCTGTTTGGGTCCAGTATTCTCATAACAGAGGGTGCACGAGGCGAGGGCGGTATTCTTGTAAATGCAGAAGGGAAGAGGTTCATGGATAAGTATGCTCCAGAACAAATGGAGCTAGCTCCGAGGGATATAGTGGCCCGGGCAATTCGTACAGAGGTCTTG
>RDNZ01000094.1 GCA_011364905.1 Candidatus Thorarchaeota archaeon | reverse complement strand
AATTTAGCCCACTCTTTCTTGAACTTGGTCGTGAAGTGACGGATGGAGCTCACATTTAGAGTTGAAAGCAAGTCCTTGATGGGAATTCGCCTATCAACCATATCTCGTCCCTTCTTCTCAAGAATGAAACGCCTTATTTGCTCAAGGTGTTGACCGTAGCAAAATGAGGGGAGATCTTGTGGAGTTACACCTATGTCAATAAGTGCATTCAAGTAGTTTCTGAACTTGCACGATGGTCTTACTGTGCAACCTAGTCGGTCTTCTTGACATATTGTACATTTTTTCTCGTGTAGCTCGATTAGTTCCAGGGCTAGTTGAGTGTCAGCGACTTCATCAAGAAGAGTAAGTCTGCTTGCAAGTTCTTCTTTGTGTCTTTTTACGTTCATGGAGGTTAAACCCACTAAGATGTTTATTCTAAAGAGCTGAAACATTCCAGAGTTACTGGTTCACTCTTGTTGTAGAGTCACTAAGGTGAATCTAGTTGCGCAATACGGTTTGACCGAGATAAACCTTGTTTTAGCAAATACCCATTTTAGGTGAAAAATGAAGAGAAATTCAGCTACTTGCTGCTACTTCTTTGAGTTTGCTCTTCCATGCTTTGATTTCGCGGCTCAGACTCGCAATGTCATTCTCATTTAGTGTTGCAGTTGGAGGGTATGACTTCAACTCTCGAGCTCTTTTTCCGAATTGAAATAACACAGGAGTGTGACCCTTAATCATAGTTGTGAGTTCGTCACGCACGTCCTCCAATGCTTCTGCCATCTCTGTGGCTTCTGTCTGAGGGATGACCAACGTCATCAAGTTATCCATCAATGCATCAATTGTTGATGGCAGACTTCCTTTGTCTGGGGCTTTGACTTTGGGTGCTTCTTCTTCTTTGGACTCCTTTGCTTGTTTCTTATCGGTTTTTGATGGTTCCTTTTCTGCTGCAGGTTGTGAAGAAACGAAATCCATTATTGTTTCTACAGCTTCTGTAACCCTATCAATGGCTACATTGTATTTCCTTTCGATGTCATCAAGCTGGCGAACAATGATACCGACTATTTCTTTGGTTTCTTCAAACTGATTCGCAAGATCCTGAACTCTATCTTGCACACCAGCGAATTCTGCTATGTAATTCTGCAGGTCTTCCAACTTTTTGGGTACAGCCTCATTATCTGCTAGTGATACTAGTATATCATCCAGCTTCTTTATGATGACAGTGGATTCCTTGCTCTCTACCATTTCCTTTAAGGCAGAGTCGAGTCCCTCAACAGATCCGCCAACTTTTCCAACATTCTCACTGATTACATCGATTTTTTTATCCATCTCCGTTACAGAAGTGAGCTCCGATAGCTCCGTACGTAATTCAGCAAGTTCGTCAGATAGTTTGTCAATCTTGGCTTGGGTTTCTTCAATTGCATCTTGGGTTTTTTCGGTGGCCATAGCATTCCCTACCAAAATGGCGATGTTGTCCGTTTCTTATCAGGGAGCGTAATTAGCCTTTCGGGAATGTAGTGTTTTTGTTTTTGGGGCAGGTAACTATAGATAAGATGATGGAGTTTTGTTCAAAATCAAGCATTTTTAGCTCTGATTACATCAATGTCACGTTCTTCTAGCATCGGTAGCAGATGGGCTTTGTTCTCAGAGTTCATTCCTTTCCAATCGATGATTGCAGACTTGATTGGATTTGCTGAGCGAGAGATCATTTGATCTAGAACATCCTCTGTAAGGTCATTGATAGCGTATTTTGGGGCCAAGTGTCCGACTTTGTAGTTTTTTTCCAAGACAAGTTTGTTGAACTTACTCGCGTAATGGGTCCCTCCGAAACCAATGGCGGCTGCACCACTTAGCGGTTCAGCTGCGCATTCCATAACTGCAGCTGCAACAGCCCTCGCACCTTCCTCATGCGTCCAGAGGGCTTCTGAACTCCCGAGCTCTACAAAAACAAGAGGAGTATTCATCGTGGTGGGACCATGGTGCGTAACTTCTAGTGACACATCAAACTCATTCGGCTCCATCTTGTTCCGTTCTTCGAACAGCTTCTTGAGTGCGGCGGAAACGAGAGCAGGGGCAGAAACAGAGAGTTGTTGCGGATTTCCTCCAAACAATGCCTCTCTACCAAGATTACCAGTGCTGTGAACTAGTAGTGCGGGTTGTCCCGACTCAGCGCGATGTCTTGAACAGAAAATAATGGCTTCAGCATCAAAGTGATCCTCAATGTGGTCGCAATAGATCATATCCCTAGTTGTCGTTATTAATTTGAGATTCTCACCCAGCGAGAATGTTGGACTACCTTCGAATAACTCGTCAGTTCTTAAGAAACCATACTCGTTTACCAAAACGTCTTTTATCGTCAAGCTTGCAAGGTCTTTCTCTGATGTGACCAAAACCCTCAAGGAATCCAACCCCAGCACTACTACACTTGACACATTTCAACCAATGGCTCGAGACTGACTTCAATCTGGATTGTGACCTTGTCATTGAATGCTTCGAAAATCTCAGATTCTATGCGATTCTTAAATTCCGTCACCTTGTCAATCTGTCTCTCAATATCATCCCTAATTCGAAGAAGGTCGTTGCGGTGATACTCCAGGTTCTTCTCAGCCTCATCGAGGGAGTCCTGCAGAGCTTCATTCTTTGAATACACATCAGACCCCGCGTAAGTATGTCGTTTGTTTTCAATCTCTTTTGCCTGCTCTTGAAACTCCTTTAGACCACCCTTCTTGATTACCTCAACCTCTTCAATGGCACGTCTTGCAAGTCTATCCTTGAGCGGGAGTTTCCCTTTTTCAATTGCTTCTTCCAAACCAGTTAATCCTTCAATCAAAGCAGGGTAGCCCGAGTCTTCTTGTGCAATAGCAGTATATGGATCTTCGAAGTATTCTGTCAACGCCTTTTGACCAGCAGGACTAATTCGAATCCCAGTATCATGCTGAAAGAATTTCTTCACTTGCTTCTTCAGCGGATTTAGTTTCATTCTGAGCAAACTTGCTACGTGTTCTGCTTGCTCATCCAGATTAAGTAGTTCTGCGACATTGGAGGTTTCAGTGAACTCATCGTATGCTCTCTTCGCGGATTTGTATTCTTCTTCTGCAGTTTCAATCTTTTGACGGACCTGACGAATCTGCTCTTCGAAAATTTCTTTGCTAAATGTCAAATCGTGAAGAGTATCTATGCGAGCACCAATCCGTTCTAGGTCCTTCACCCAACTGAATTCATAGAGAAGCTTGCTAATCTTGTTCATCTCGCGGGCGAGTTCCTTCATATAGGAATCGAGGGTTTTAATCACGTTTTTGTATCGTTTGTCCATCCGTCTTATCCATCGAGATCCTGCGCCCCAAAGCTCCTGTATGAACCTTTGAATCTCTCCTTGCATAGCCTCTGTGTTCTCATAGGTGATTTCCTTGTCAACATAGAAGTCAGAAACAATCTCTCCAATCTTAACCGCAAATCTTGATGCAATACTTCCAGATTCGAGTTCTTCATCCTCCTCATCTTTGAACTGCTTTGTCAACTGCTCAATGTCCTTTAGAGTTGTTTCCACAATCTTATAGCTCTTTTCAGCCTGCTTAATGAAGTCCTTCGATTGTTTCTTCAGCTGGTGTCGATACCACTTCTGAAGTTGTTCAACATTGAGGTTAGTCATGTTAGAGCTCACCCAGACATGACTGAATTTTGTGGGTGGTTTATCAACTTTATGAACTGTGAGCAATTGCATCAGTACATAGCAGCACGACGTTTATATCAGCCATGATTCATATGTTTCATAGCATAGGTAGCGTGATCAGTCATGTCTGAGACCTTGGAAACTGGAAACCGTAAACCGAGGTTAGATCTCACATACTGTGTCGAGTGTATAACTTGAGGTCGAGGTAGTCTGGGTTTCTTCATAAAGCGCCTCAGTCTGATAGATTCCCGCGGAAAGGATCGCTTACTGCTTCGTAATCCAGCAGGCTACAAGGGCGGATTCTGGCAGACATACTATATGGAAGGTATATTCTGTATGGCAGCGTCTACAGAGAACGAGTCCTTCTCAATGGTGAGAGAAGCGCATGGAAGAGGAAGCCTAGATG
>RDNZ01000093.1 GCA_011364905.1 Candidatus Thorarchaeota archaeon | reverse complement strand
CAATGAGGACTTGTGTACGTTATGCGGGAGATGTAGTGATTTCTGTCAGTTCAATGCCATTTTTGTTGGCAAGACCAAAGTCTTGGTTTTCGATAAGATCTGTCATTCCTGCGGAGGTTGCACAATCGTCTGTCCGGAAAACGCAATAAGTGAGTATGCACGAACCGTGGGCGAAATCAAAACGAGCCAAGTGGATGGCCTACGACTCACATCAGGAGAGTTGAGAATTGGTGAACCTATGGCGGTCCCGGTTATCAAAGCTGTCAAAGAGCGCATAGTGAGAGAGGAGGTCAATATCCTTGATGCACCACCGGGAACTTCATGCACCGTAATCGAAACTGTTCAAGAAAGTGATTATGTCGTGCTCGTGACGGAGCCAACACCTTTTGGATTACATGATTTGATGATGACTGTAGATGTGGTAGATAGGCTTAGGGTGCCATATGGTGTTGTGATCAACAGGTCAACAATTGGAAATGAGGATACAGCGAAGTTTCTGAGAGAGAGAGGAATTCCAATCCTTATGGAAATCCCCTTTGATAGACAGATTGCTGAGCTTTACTCCAAAGGGATAGCGTTCGTCAAAGAGATTCCTGAATATCGTGTTAAATTTCGGGAGATGATGAGATACATCGAGGAGGTTGTGAACAATGGTATGTGAAGTAGCAATTGTTAGTGGGAAAGGGGGAACAGGCAAGACCACGATAGCTGCCTCATTTGTTGCATTCTCAGGGAATTTGGTGATGGCAGATTGCGATGTTGATGCACCTGACTTACACATTCTCCTAAAACCAGACGTGAAACACTCAGAGGATTTCATCAGCTCAAAGGTAGCGAGAATAGATACAGACTCATGCACAAACTGCGGCCTCTGTCAGACCAGTTGTCGCTTCGATGCGGTGGATCCACCAGAAATCAATCCAATAGCATGTGAAGGATGTGGAGTATGTGAGTACATCTGCCCTGAACACGCCATCTCGATGCATGACAAGGTATCAGGCGAACTGTTTGAGTCAAAGACCAGCTTTGGTCACATGGTACATGCAAGGCTTTTGCCAGGTGAAGGAAATTCTGGCAAGCTTGTGACGGAAGTAAGAAAACGTAGCGTGAAATTCGCGGAAAACAAGAAAAATAGATTGGTTCTAATTGATGGGTCGCCCGGAATTGGATGTCCAGTCATTGCCACAGTGACGGGTCTCTGCCTAGGAATCGTTGTAACTGAACCCACGTTTTCAGGAATACATGATATGAAGAGAGTATTGGACCTAATGAAAGAATTAAGGGTTAAGCCTCTTGTTATCATCAACAAGTATGATCTCAATATTGTAAACTCTCAGAGTATTGAAAGATTCTGCCAAGAGCAGGACATTGAGATTCTTGGAACACTACCTTTCAATCCAATAATGACAGAATCAATGATAGCAGGAATGACCCTTCCTGAGTTTTCTCCGCAACATGAACTAGTGAAGAATCTAGAGAGGATGTGGAAAAGGGTCGAGAATATTGCGTCTGAAAGGCAGTAGTACTGGGTTTTAGGGAGAATCATATCTCTGCCATCGAAGTCTGGGTGAACCACATTTTGGACACACATTTCGCTTATCCTTCTCCATATCTAGACGGTAATTACAGTCAACACACTGGAGCCCTCCAGATCCATCTCCCAGCACATAGCGACCACCCTCGATACGTAGAACCTGCCCCTCAACTATCCCTTGAGCAACCTTGTTACGTGCCGATGCCAGTATCCTGTTGAAGGTTGGTTGACTAATCTTCATGATAGTGCAAGCCTCTCTCTGGTTCATCCCCTCATAGTCTGCAAGTCGTATGGCTTCAAACTCATCAACTGTGAGAAGGATTTCATCAAGATCTTTAGCTGGTACTCCAGCTGGTTTGTACACGGAAACTGTTGGTTCACTATGAACGAAACGGTGTCTTTTTCGCCGGGGCATATTACAGTAATCGAGTCGAAGTTCCAAAAGGATTCCGGTCAGTTGATGGACCAGCTATTCAATGAAGCTTTGCCATAGAGGTTTCCTTTCTCCTTCAAACTGGCAATTTTGTAATATGCGTATGATCCTTAGACAACTTCATCGTTCTTGAAATCCATTGTCTGATAAGTAAGATAACCGGGATATTGATGGAAGTGCGAGAACTTTCATTGTAGACACAAAAACAAGTCCTGATAAAATGATGAAAAAAAGAGAGAGGCGCCGCACAGGTAAAGACTAGACAAGGCTGGCTACCAGCGAGTCGAGAGATGTAACCCTGATTTTTGATTTTATATCTTCAGCTCCATCACTCAGATTTCTAACGCAAAATGGGCAAGCAGTCACAAGAATTGATGCTCCGGTCGCTTCAGCCTCTTTGATCCGCCTTGCAGCAACTTCTATTGCATCATCGCTTTTTCCAGCACGGAATCCACCCCCAGCACCACAGCATTTCGCAAACTGTCTATTCCAGTCCATCTCGATAAGTCTGATTCCAGAAATGGAGGAGAGAATCTGCCGAGGGGCATCATAGATCCCAGAGTGCCGGCCGAGGTGACATGGGTCGTGATATGTGATCACTGCATTAAATGGCTTCAGCTTGAGTTTCTCGTTTTGGATAAGGTCTCGTATCAATTCAGTGATGTGAGTGACTTTGAATCTTGGCGCCTCCTTCAGGAGCTGTTTGTAATCATGTGAGAGCATTCTATAGCACCCAGCACATGAAACCAGAATGTCACTTGCCTGCATTTGCTCAAAGAGGTTGCAGACCTCTTCTGCTTGTTCAAGCGCTTGGACCTCATCACCTACTCTGTATGCCGGAGACCCGCAACATATCTGTTCAGTTGGTAGTCTGAAACTCACACCTGCTGCCCGAAGAATCTTGAGCAATGAATCAACGGCATCGTCACTCCTGTAGATTTGTGTGCAACCGAGAAAGAGTGTGTACTCTGCTGAACTGAGATCTGACTCTGGAATCGATTGCAGAATTCTTGCCCCTTCAGCTGTGTCGGCAGCGTAGGGATTGCCACTTCCACGAGTGTTTGAGCTTATTTTCATGTAACTCTCAGGAATATTGACTCCTTGTTCATAGTGAGTGGCCTTCATCTCTTGAATGGCCTCGCTCTGATTGTATCCACAGGCCACATCACAGAGACCACAACTCGTGCATGCAAAGACTCGTTCTGCAGTAGCCTCATTCAGTTGGATGTTGCCTTTCAGGAGGTGGTAGAGGATAGTCATCTTTCCTTTCGCTGCATAGCTGTCTAATTGTAGCTGGCTGTATGCAGGACAATTCTCACGGCAAAACCCACACCGAACGTGCATACAGGCTCTTGCCCAGTCCTCGTATTTCTGGAGCCGGTCCATTACGAACTGAACCCCCGGTTTCCTCGGTTCAGGATGTTTTTCGGATCCAAGAGTGACTTCAGACTCTTGAGGAGTTCCCAGGCAGACCCAAGTTGGTCCTGCACCCAAGGCGAAGAACGTAAACCAAGCCCATTTGCATTGGAGAGACTTCCACCCATATCCAGAGCCCGGCGATACATACGCTCCTTAAACTGGAACCATTTATCAACCTCATTCTTGATGCGCGTATCGATTGGTACACTGAAGTAGATGCAAAATGGAATCGGCCCTCTTGGTCCACCAACAACAAACGCTCCAAAGTCGATATCAACCCATTCAAACTCTTGCTTCAGTTCATCACAGAAGTCACTGTACTCTTGGAATTTACTGAGAGGAACGCTGGCATCAACTAGGTCGGGCTCATATTCAGTATGGGAAAGTGCAAAGTTACTCTGGTCGAAAGTGTCTTTCCCTATGTTGATGGAGTTCCACCAAGATTGAGTGAGTCCTTCAGGAAGTCTACTTCCACCTTGTGCTTCAGAACAGTTCGCGATAGCTTGAAGTGTTGCTTTCACCATCTCAGAACTACCAGAAGCTCCAAAGAGCACCGCCATAGAAACTTCTTCGGGAATCGGAGTTTGTGCACGCTCCATATACTGGACAAGAGACCTTCGATCGAATAGAAAGACGGTTTCAGGCCAGCACCCAGCGGCGTGAGCCCCCTTACAAGCCTCAATGGCTGAGGTGATATCAGGAAAGCCATAACTAATCCTGTCACGTGACAAAGGCTTGGGGTAAACCTTGAGCGTTGCTTCTGTTATTATACCAAAGGTGCCCTCGGCACCAAGAAAGAGGTTCAAGAGATTGTGGGTAGGCAAAGAGAGATAGCTCTTACCTCCAATCCTGATCTTCTCGCCACTGCCTAAAACCACCTCCAATGACAGAACTTGGTCATAGACGTAGCCAAACTTTGCACCGTAGATACTGATGCCCATGCAGCTCAACGCACCCCCAATGGTTGACGAGA
>RDNZ01000092.1 GCA_011364905.1 Candidatus Thorarchaeota archaeon | reverse complement strand
ATCAAATAATCATTGCCAGAGTACAGGACCTGGTGAGAGTCAACCGATATTACCAGCATGCAGAGGCTGTAAGAGAATACCAATCCAGAGGAGAGCCTCTCCGCTCAATCTTTCCCACTGACCGCTGGCAATATACCATTGCTAGGGCCCAAGTCCTTGGCTTGTGGTCAGAACACAGGTCAGTCCGCCCATACTTCGCCGTATCTCCTGGAGCACGAGTGCGCAAGGCAGACAGTGAAGTGCTGGCCGCCTTTCTGAATCTTGATGACACGGATGGTCTTAATTTGGGTAATCTGGCTCATCACAGTCTGGAGTTCAAGCCATCTATCAACCGGCTTCTCTCAAAGCATCTTGCCATATTAGCTATGAGTGGTGCGGGGAAGTCTTACTTTGTTTCTGTTCTTCTTGAAGAGCTGTTAGCACGAACGAAGGAACAAGGTAGGCTGGCAGTGATTGTTGTTGACGTGCATGGAGAATACACCTACCTTAAGGATCTCGCAAGTGACATGTTGGGTGTGACGGAACTCGAAATCGATGTAGAGCATATTCGAGCGTCACACATCCAGATTCCAGTGCAATCCCTGACAGCTGAAGCCATAGGGTCTTTGGTGGCTGACATGAGTGCCATTCAAGTTCGTGATTTGAGACGAGTAGTTTCAATAATACGCAAGGGCTCAAAGAATGGCTATACACTTGGTGATATCATTGACTATGTCAGGACTGACGAAACTATCAGCAAGAACACAAGAGAGGCTCTTGTAGGATGGCTTGTCAATCTAGAAGAAACCGGTCTATTTGGCAAGGAAGGTATACCAAATCTCAAGAACATCGTTAAACCTGGGAAGCTAACCCTCATCGATTTGAGCGACTTCATCAGTCTAAAGAAAAAGCAAATCGTCGTGTCTCATTTGGTGAGTGAGCTCATGTTTCTCAGGCGTCGTGGTTCAATTCCTCCTTTTCTATTGGTCTTGGAAGAAGCCCATCAGTTCTGTCCTGAGAGTCGACATGAGCTTGCCCTTCCTAAAGGTCGAATTGAAACCATAGCACGGGAAGGACGCAAGTTCTTTGCATTGCTCTGTTTGGTTTCACAACGACCTGTCAAACTCTCGACGACCGTATTGAGTCAGTGCAGCAATCAGGCTATCCTCAGAGCAACGAATCCATACGACCTCGAACATATTGGGCGCAGTAGTGAAGGCATTGATCGAGCGTCATTGGACACCATAACCACTCTCGAAGTTGGGGAGGCCCTCTTTGTAGGAGAAACAGTTTCGGTTCCTACATTTGTCAAGATTCGAAAGAGGCACTTTGAACCATCCGGACTCAACCAAGGTCTATCTGAGGCGCTGAAAAAAGCCGACAAATAGAATGATACATGGCAATCTCCAACCAGAGGCTATTCCCACAACAGTCAAAAAGAAAAAACATTAGCTCTCTTCAAAGCATCTACTGGACATGCGGGGGCCCTGCGTTTGTCTGACAAAAACCTTGAAGATATTAAGAAGATCATCGACACCATACAATCTGGACTTGTAGAGCTATTTGACCAGCTCCACGAGCTCAGGCGTCAATTGGATTTAGCAGATGAGAATTTTGAATCTAGTCCCTCACTTTCGCCCGCTCCCACATTCTCTAAGGCTTCGACTACAACCAAAAGGAAAGATACAGATGATTCAATATTAGCTACAAGCTTGCCAACGGAAGAATCAGCAGGCACTTCTCTGACAAATGAGAATGTTTCGATTGTTCTTGATCCTATAGCACAGGAACTACAGACTGGAGAGGCACATGCCAAGGTCATAGCAGAATACCTTGAAGCTGCTAAAGAGTATCTTATTCAAGAACATTCGGCCAATGAGAAGGTCGTACGGGACATTGATGTAGTACTGAAATTTCTCCACGCCAGAGGCAAAAAGGGAATTCGACCAGAAGAACGAGACAATATCCTTGAACGAATTCGAAGATGGAAAGCACACCTCACCACCTAGAATGTCAGGATGAAAGAAGCAAGAACCTCACCCAGCATTTCCGGATGAGGTTAAAGGGAAATCACTATTCCAAATCAATTATGATGCGTTTGACTTTTGTCTTTGATATCTTCTTCAGACCATGTTGCCCGGGTTCGTAACGGCACTCCAGCAGGCCCGCTTCGTAGAGTATCTTGATTTGGGCACTGGCATTCGCCTCTGTTCCCCCGAGGTGTCGTGCCACTCGCGTCACATCCTTCTCACCTTGCAGAAGGAGTTTGAGTATCTTCAGCCTAGTTCCAGATGAAAGCGCTCGTCCAATGCGTTCAATAGCGTCGTCCTTGTCAACTTGCAGTGTTTCAGACAGTAGTAACACCTCGCATGAGTTAGCCTGTTGCTCAAGCAAGTCTTTATTATACTTGTTGTTTGTGTATACTCTTTCTGCTAGTGCGCTTCTATGCCGATGTCAATCCTTATAGCCACAACAACGAACGACCAATCGAGTGCAGAGCCCATGGGCGATGAAAGCGTATTCATAATGGGATTTGACATCCTTCCCGGCCAAAGTCCAAAGTCTAAGAGGAGTCCAAAGTTCGCATGCACGATTATGCATGGAGGAGTTCTTCTCAACGAGTATCCTGAGATATCTCGTGGAACGCTTTTGAAATTGGTCCGAGAGATTAGTCCCAAATGGCTATGCACTGATAATATCTTTGAAATTGCGCCTGATAGCAAATCTCTCTTCCGTCTTGTTGATAAAATACCGGCAGAAACTCGAATGGTTCAGGTGACGGGAGTGCCACCTCGTCAAGTGTCTTTGAAGAGACTTGCAAAGAGGCATGGATTAGGCGTTCGTGGAAAACCAACACCTCTCGAATCCGCTCATCTTGCAGCACAGTTGGCCATGATGGGAATCGGACACAGTCTGGAATGTTTTGGAGAGCAGACTGAGATTAAGGTGGCTCGTGGTAGAAAACCTGGTCGAGGCGGTCAGAGTGCAAATCGTTTCAGGCGTAAGGTTCACTCACAGATTCAGCAAATGACAAGACACATTGAAGAGCAACTGAAGACCGTAAAGATCGACTATGACATTGATATTAGAAGCTCTGATTTTGGCTACGCAAGTGCCCGAATAATCGCATACGCGCCTCTACCAAATATTCGCTCATTGATTGAATCAAAACATGCTGGAGATTTCAAGGTACTCATATCGCCGGTTAGAAAGAGAGTTGAATTCCTCCCTCTTGAACCAAAACCCATTACCAGTGCCTTAGGACCAAGGTACTTTATCTTAGGAATTGATCCAGGATCTACAGCAGCAATATGCATGCTGACACTGGATGGAAAGATACACCGACTTGTGAGTGGGAAGTCGCTGACGAGAGCTGACATCATTAGGCAGGTGTATGAACAAGGAATTCCTGTAATGGTTGCAACAGACGTCACTCCTGTACCCCACTTCGTGAAGAAGATAGCAAGCACTGTGAATGCAGAGCTATATGTCCCAAGGCGCGAAATTCCAGTTTCAGATAAACAGGAGCTAGCAAGAGAGTTTTCTGATGGTTTCAAGATACGAAATGCTCACGAGCGAGATGCTCTCACAGCCGCAGTGTATGCATTTCGGAATATCCAGCCAAAGCTTCAGCAGATAGATCGAAAGATTCGTGATGAACAGCTTCCTGTGGATAGAAATCAATTGAAAGCATTGGTTATCAAGGGAATGTCAATGAAAGAGGCCATGGCCAGCCTTCTTCATGAGGAGTCGAAAGAGGTTGAGATTGCTCCAGAGCCTATTAGGGAGGAGGAACCGCTTACACAGGAACGATTCGATTCACTTCTCACCAAGCAAGCAGAAACCGAGACTGAAAACATTGTACTTGGCGAGAGAGTTGAAGATCTAGATCGTTTTGTAGAGTTCTTACAGTTTCGAGAGAGTGAATTGAGAGACAACTTGGATATCATTTCAAGAGAGAACTACTGGAAAGTCAAACGAGATCGAGAAGTTGTGAAGAAAGACAATGAACTCGAACAGTCGAGACGCGAGGTGAAGAGCCTCAAGAAAGAAATCGAGCAACTGAAGAAACGTTTAGAGAATCTCAGGGGTGTAAAACGCCGTGAGATTCGGGGTGATATGCTTGCCATTAAGTCAGTTCCTCATTTCACAAGAGAGAGTATAGAGGAATATATCCAGAATGTGGGCTTGAAGCCTGGTGATATCGTTCTTTTCGAGGATGCTAGCGGTGGCGGGCCTCAAACGGCAGGGCTGCTGATTGATCGTGGCATTCGGGCAGTGATTGTAGACACTCCCTTGTCGCACTTGTCAGAAGAAGAGCTGGTACAATCTGTAATTCCCGTCATAAATGCAGAAGAAGTTGAATTGCAGAGGGTCGATGAGTTTGCATTCATTAGTAGAAAGAAGTTTGAAACACAGCTTCAATCATTCATTACCAGAGTACGTGAGAAGGCACGCCAGAAAGGCGAGGACGAGCTTGTCGAACTCGTTGAACGATACCAACGCGAAATCGAGC